>CP058708.1:1629865-2230022 GCA_013414765.1 Candidatus Accumulibacter cognatus | reverse complement strand
AGCTTCCTGGCTTTTGCCGGCTTGTGGGCCACCCCTTTTCTGACTCAGGTGCACCATCTGCCCCGCGTCGTTGCGGCCAATCACGTAAGTCTCCTGTTCGCTGCTTTTGCCCTGGGCAGTGTGTTTGTCGGCACGCTCTCCGACCGACTGGGTCGGCGCAAACCGGTGCTGGTGGCAAGTAGTCACCTGTATGCCTTGATCTGGCTAGTCTGGCTTGCTGGCAGCCCCTTGCCCCTGAGCCTGAGCTACGCGCTGTTTGCGCTGATGGGTCTGGTTTCTGCCAGCTTCACGCTGACCTGGACCTGTGCCAAGGAAGTCAATCCACCACTGCTCTCCGGAATGTCCACCAGCGTCACCAATATGGGGGGGTTCCTGGCAGCCGCCATCCTGCAGCCGCTGGTCGGCTGGGTCATGGATTGGGGATGGCAAGGTGGCCTGACTGCGACCGGGGCACGCCTTTACACGCCAGAGAATTTCCAGGCCAGCCTGCTCCTGCTGGCCGGAACAGCCAGCTTCGGTGCACTGGCAACCTGGCGGATTCGGGAAACCCACTGCCGAAACGTCTGGCATGCGCCGGCCTGAGCAGCAGAACCCGTGCATGAGGTCAACGCCCACTTCCGACCGGCATTCCCGTTGCCAGACTCCGGGCAAGACCGCTGCCCCGGAGACTCCCGGCAATTCATCCTCAGCGCCACTCATAGACCAGTTCGACTCGCCGCATCGTACGACGGCAGGCCTCGCTGTCACATTTCTGTTTGCTGCTTTTTTCGCTGCCGACCGGCTGACGGCGAATCTGGTTCCTGGCGACGCCAAGCGCGCGCAGCCGGTCGCTCACTGCCTCAGTCCGCCTGTCCGCTACCGCGAGGTTGTAAGCTGCGCTGCCCAGATTGTCGGTATGGCCGACCAGGATGACGACCAGTTGCGGATTCTCTTTGAGTTTCAGGGCGTTCTGGCGCAGCACTTCATCCCCTTCGCTGTCGATCGTCGTGCCGTCGAAGGAGAAATAGACTGTCCTGCGTGCCTCTTCATCAAGGAAAGGAGTGGGTTTCGCATTCTCCTGGCGAACGGAAGACGTCGGTGGTCGCGCGGGCTGCTCTTGCGCCACGTGGGTTTTCCCGGAATCGCCCGACGCAGGGGGAGGCTCGACAGTCGCGCAAGCCGCAAGGAGCAGGAGGATCGACAGACAGCAACGGCATGGATGAACAGGAAACGACATCGGCAATGCACCATCAGTTGGAAAAGCGAAGATACGTTGAATGCGGTCAGAAACATTCAACAACCAGAGTTTAACAACTTTTCCAGACCTTCATGAGGAAAGCCTTCTTCCACAATCCAGTACTGCCTGCCTTTCTGCTTGCCAGTCCAGTCTGCGAAAAACGATGAAACCCGCCAAACACTTGCGCGTTCAGCTCGACCCGGTGGCTGACCCAAAAGCCGTGGTGGCCGCGACCCGAGCCCGCTTCACGGTGTTGACCTCTCGACTGTTGCGCCTCGAGTTCGCGGCAGACGGACACTTCGAAGATCGACCCAGCCGCACCTTCTGGCATCGCCGCCAAGCGGTGCCCTGTTTCGAGGTGTTGCACGACGGCGAAGCCGTCGAGATCATGACCGAGCATTTGCACCTGCGTTACGATCCGCGTTTGGGCTTGACTGCCCACGGACTGCAGGTGACGCTGCTTGAATCAGGCCTGACCTGGCACTACGGCGATCACGATGTTGGCAATCTGGGGGGGACGACGCGCACTCTGGACAAGACTGACGGCCCGATTCCCATCGACCCGGGGCTGCTATCGAGCAGCGGCTGGACCGTCGTTGACGACTCGGATGCACCGCTGCTGGAAGATGGGTGGATTGCCGCTCGCGACCAGCGGGCCGGTCGTATCGATCTCTATTTCTTCGGTTATGGCCGAGATTTCACCGCATGCCTGCACGATTATCGGCGTTTGAGCGGTGCCGTTCCACTGCTTCCGCGCTGGGCGCTGGGCAATTGGTGGAGCCGTTACTGGCCCTATCGCCAGGACGAACTGCTTGACCTGATGTGCGACTTTCGAGCGCACGAGCTTCCCTTGTCGGTATGCGTCATCGACATGGACTGGCATATCACCCATACCGGCAATGCCTCTCGTGGATGGACCGGCTACACCTGGAACCAGGATCTCTTCCCCACCCCCCGTGCACTGCTCGCCGACCTGCATGCACTGGGACTGAAGACTGCACTCAATCTGCATCCCGCGGACGGCGTCTGGCCGCACGAGGCGGCTTATCCGGTCATGGCTCGGCAGCTTGGCGGCGATCCGGTAACCGGCGAACCGGTCGTCTTCGACATCACCGATCCTGCCTTCACGCAAGCCTACTTCGAAATCCTGCACCATCCCCTGGAAGCGGAGGGTGTCGATTTCTGGTGGATGGACTGGCAACAGGGCAGGCGAACGGCCTGCTCCGACCTCGATCCGCTGTGGTGGCTCAACCACCTGCACTTCCTGGACCTGGGCCGCAATCCCGCAAGGCGTTCATTCGCATTCTCGCGCTGGGGCGGACTCGGCAGTCATCGCTACCCGATCGGCTTTTCGGGAGACACCGTGGTTTCGTGGCACTCGCTGGCCTTCCAGGTTCATTTCACGGCGACGGCGGCCAACGTCGCCTTCGGCTGGTGGAGCCATGACATCGGCGGGCACATGGAAGGCATCGAAGACGCCGAGCTCTATGTGCGCTGGCTGCAGTTTGGCGTATTCAGCCCGATCCTGCGCCTGCACAGCACCCAGAATCCGTTCCACGAGCGCCGGCCCTGGGGCTGGGACGCGCAGACCTTGGCACTTGCCCGCTCGGCCATGCAGTTGCGTCATGCCTTGATTCCCTATCTGTACAGCATCGCCTGGCAGGAACACCAGGGCGGCCCCGCCCTGCTGCGGCCAATGTATCACCTGTACCCGCAAGCGCCCGAGGCGTACCGCTGTCCAGGCCAGTACGCATTCGGCAGCGAGCTGATTGCTGCGCCGTTCACCTCCCCGTGTGACCGGGATACGCGTCTTGGCCGACAGGTCATCTGGCTACCGGCCGGCGACTGGTACCATTTCTTCACCGGTCAGCACTACTCAGGAGGGGTATGGCACAGCTTTTATGGCGGACTCGATGAAATCCCCGTCTTTGCGCGCGCGGGCGCCATCGTCGTGCTGGCTGATGAGCCAGCGGCCAGCGGAGTCAACAACCCGCGCGCCCTCACCGTGCACGTCTTTCCGGGAGCAGATAACCGTTTCGAGTTGTATGAAGACGACGGGGAGAGCCACGGCTATCAGCACGGGGCCAGGGTGGTGACGGCACTGTTGCAACAGTGCTCGGGTGCCACGCCGCGACTGCGCGTCGGACCCTCGTGCGGCGACCTCGGCGTGATTCCCGCCGCCCGCAGCTACACCTTGATCTTCCATGCCCTCAGCGTGCCGGTGCAAGCCCTGGTAACCTGCGATGGCAAGCTCCTGCGGATAGATTCGCTTCAGGATCAGAAGAGTGGCCGCTTGACCCTCAGCCTGCCACCAACGGCGCCACTCAGTGTCCTAGAGGTCACGCTGGAAGCCCGGCAGGGAAATCTTCAGAATCACGACGATGCCAGAATCCCGACCCTGATGAAACTGCTCAAGGCCTTCCGCTGCGGCAGCGAAGCGAAACGCGGACTGTACGTGCGGATGCACGAGATTCTTGCCGACTTTGACGTGCTGGGCGCCTACCGTACGGCGCTGTCCGACAGTCAGTTGCGTGCCCTGCTCGAGATTCTTTCCGGAGCCGGAGTCCATGTCTGCGAGAACACGGGAGAGTCATTCGCCGTGGCCTGGAACAACCTTGACGATCAGCGGATCATCGTCCGCTGGTCGCTCGAAAACCGTGGAACCTGGGATCCGCAGCAGCGTTTTCGGCAGGAACAGGGTCCGGCCCCACGCTTTGCCCACTTCCGGCTTGCACAGGCCGCGAGCAATGGTCCGTGCAGTCTGACGCTGGCCTATGGCGCACTGTTCGCGGTTGACACGCGACGGGGAGGAGGCGCGGCAGAGGCAGCGCCCGTCTCGATGCCTTGAGGACCTACACCGCGGATCCGCCGAGAGCCCAGAGCAAAGATAAATCTCCCCTTCCCTTAGCGGGGGCAAACGAGAGGGTTCGTGGAGCACTGCTCCGCGCTGCCGTAGCCGGCCCGCGCTGCAGCGCGGGCCGAGGGAGAGGAAACGGTCATGACTTTCATGATCGGGGGGGCCTGGAAAGGTCATGGCCGTTAGCACAAGCGTTTGGGCAGCGGGATGGCAGACGGCCATTTCTGGCATGACCGGAGCGCCAAAAGCCTGATGACGCCGACCATGGCAAACGATAGCATACCCTTCCGGATCATGGCTGGCTGAAACGTAGTGCAACAGGAATTGATCCTGGAACTTGAAGCGCACTCGGGCACGCTGATGCAGAAGCCGGGGCAACTGGTCGACAGGGCCTTGCCACTCGAAATGGAGAAGCCAACGCACTGATTCTAATAGTTCTTCAAGCCAATTTTGGATGTGGCGGTAGCCCACGGCCAGTCTTTCAGAATCCTCAATCCTCGCCACTGCGGCAGAAGGTGAAGGGATTTGTTCGGGCCTTCACGGAGACCGGTCAACTGACCATGCTCACTGGAATTGTCAATGTGGGGGCTGCCATGCCAACGATTCACGCTTCGGAATTCAAGGCTAGGTGCCTTGCCACGATGGACAGCGTCGTCAGCAAGGGAGAAGTCCGGGTTGTGACCAAGAATGGTCTCCCGATGCCTGCGTGGCATCCTTATGCCAGTGAACGTTCTGGTCCGCCATTTGGCTTGCGCCCCAAACTGGAAATATGCGCTGACATCATCGAGCCCTTGGCCGATATTGCGTGGGAGGCGCTGGCACGATCGTTCTCGATACGCACGCCCTGCTTGGGATAAATCGATCCGGCGCCGGGTCCGCTTGCGTAGCGCCTGACTCCTCTGGGGGAAATCCCGGATCGTCGAAGACGTTGCCGCTTGCTGGGATGACGGCTGAACGGAGGGCACGAAACTCTCACGCCAGCCGAGATACGGGCGACTTCAGCACGTGGTTGGCCCGAAGATGTCATCCAGACTCCGGGCATCGAGCACCAGGTCCAGCCACGCATCGATCTGCTCAAGGGAAGCGGCAGAGATCTTCGCCAGGACATCAGAAGGGACGGCACCAAAACGCTTCTTGAGCAGCTTCTGCAGCGCCAGCGCCTCACCCTCAGCTTTCCCCCTCAGCCTTTCCCTCGGCCTTGTAGGCCTGCGCCCATTCCTCGAGTCGTTCCGCCAACATGACATTCAGCTCCTGTCAGTCCTCTATCTGAGGCAAGACGATACGGTATTCCGCCTTGCGCATCAATGTCGCCCGGATCCAGAGCGCGAACATCCGGCGCAGGTCAGGCCGCTCGGTCAGCCACTCGTCGAGCAGGCTCAGCAATCCGCCAATGGCTTCCGGCGACGCCGGGTGTTCGATCCGGAAAACCGCTGCCACCAGATTCTTGAGTGGGGCCAACTCGCTGTCGGTCCAGGCATTCTCGTCGATCAACAGGTATTTCAGCCGCGGCTTGAACTGCTCGACCAGACCCGGTACCGGCGGGATCAGGTCAAACACGTCGGTCACCGCCGACCAGCGCGGGCTCCAGTTGTAGAGAACGATGGGCAGGACCGGCGGCAGGCGGCCGTCGGCCAGAACTTTACCGCGCTTGATCAGGTCCTGATAGAGCAGCCCGCCATAGACCATCATGCGCAGGGCCATGTACTGGTCGACGCGGCTCTGGAACTCGATGAGCAGGTACAGATACACCCACTCCCCGCCCACCTTGACCCGCCAGATAATGTCGTCGGCCCGAGTGCTAAAGTCTTCCGTGACATAGCTGCCAGGCACCCGCTCGGTCAAGACTTCGGAACTGGTATCGGCGCGACTCGATGCCGCCGGCCTGGAACACGTCGTGTTGAATGCCCGGCAGGATCTGTCGGAAGCAGAGATCGTCAGGCACGCCGGCCAGAGCGGTCGGATCACCGTAGCCACCAACATGGCGGGACGAGGAACCGACATCGTCCTCAGTCCGGAAGTGCGGGCGGTGGGAGGATTGCACGTGATCCTGTCGGAGTACCACGAAGCGGCCCGCATCGATCGCCAATTGTTTGGGCGGGCCGGTCGCCAGGGAGATCCGGGATCCTGCGAGGCGCTGGCCGCGCTCGATGACGAACTGTTCACCGCCCATGCTCCTCGCTAGCAGTCCTTGCTGCGGCGCCACTTCTCTGCATGCGAGGTCTTGCCCGACGCAGCCGGCCGCTTCCTGCGCCACCTCGCGCAGTCGGCCGCCGAACGACAGCATTCGCACATGCGCAGACAAACAGTAATCGCCGACCTGCGCGCGGAGAGGGCACTGGCTTTTGCGGGCACGGGCGAATAGTGGTGGATGGCAAGACGAGTAGACGAAAAGGTGAAGGGAAGAAAGGAAACGGAATGAAGGGGGGCAATGGGCTTGGCGATCGACAGAAGGCGGTTCTTGTTCTGCTGTTGCTGACAGGAAAGGTGATTGCCGGCGAATTTGACTGCATCATCGAACCGAGCAGGTCGGTTGACGTGCGGGCAGCAAGCGAAGGACTGATCGAAAAGGTGTGGGTTGATCGTGGCGACGTGGTGAGAAGCGGGCAGGTGCTGGTGACGCTGGATTCCGGAGTCGAGCGCGCAGCGACAGACGCCGCGCGTTATCGTTCGACCATGCAGGGGCGCATCAAGACCGGTGAAAGCCGGGTTGAGTTTTCGACCACGAAGTATCTCCGCCGGGAAAAGCTCGCGGGGCAGTCATTCATTTCGCTTCACGATCGGGACGAGGCGCTGACCGAGAAGCGCCTTGCCGAAGCCGAACTGGTGGAAGCGCGTGACGATCGCCGGCTGGCCGAGATCGAGCATCGGCGCCTATCGGAGCAACTTCGTCTGCGCACCTTGAAGAGTCCGATCAACGGCGTGGTGGTCGATCGGCCGCTACACGCCGGCGAACTGGCGGACAATCGCGATTTGCGCAAACCGATCTTGCGCCTGGCCGACGTGGCGACGCTGTCTGTCGAAGTTCTCATGCCTCTGGATGCGTTTGGCAAATTGGCCGTGGGGCAAACGGCTGACGTCCTTCCGGAAGTACCCGTGGGCGGCCGTCACAAGGCGACGGTGAAGGTCATCGACCGTGTGCATGATCCGGCGAGCGGGACCTTCGGCGTGCGCCTCGAGTTGCCGAATCCAGGCTTGAAGATTCCGGCGGGGATCAAGTGCAAGGCGAGTTTTGCCAACGTCACGGCGCGTCCGGCAACACCGCCAGGCACCGTACACCGCTCCGAGACCAGACCACCGGTCAGCCCGACTCCACCGAAACTCTGAGGAACCGTCCAGGCTTGACCCTGACCGTGGCAGAGGGCGGGATGCCACGCACGCTCAGTTTACCCCGGCGCGGGGCGGGAAATGATAGCTCAAACGGCGGGTAGCGCGAACGGCGCAGCGTAACCGTAAAGCTCAGCGCTGCAAGCGATAGGGCTCTTCGAAATCGAGGAAGTCTTTTTCGGACAGCGCACCTTCGACCCACGCCTGCACACCCGGCAAGGTACACACGCGTGCCATGTACGCGCTCACCTCCGCCGGGACGGGCAAGGCATAGGTTTTCAGCCGCATCACCACCGGAGCGAAGTAGGCGTCGGCAATCGAAAACTCGCCAAAGAGCATTGGCCCGCTTCCTGTGCGCAGCAGGTCACACCACATGCCGACGATTCGTTCGACATCGGCGCGCACCGCCGGCTGGTCGCGCCAGACGAGCTGGCCCGTTTCGGGAAGTGACGCCTCGATGTTCATCGGGCAATGGGAGCGCAAACCCGTAAAGCCGGAATGCATCTCGGCACAGATGCTGCGGGCCTGCGCCCGCGCCGCCCAGTCTCGCGGCCACAAGGCTTTCTCCGGGAACTTCTCGGCCAGATATTCGGCAATCGCCAGGGTATCCCAGACGACTAGTCCGTTACCGACCCCGCAGTCCATCAGGACCGGTACCTTGCCCGTGGGACTGATGGCCGCCATGGTTTGTCTGAAGTTTGAACCGGCAGCGAAGGAATCGAAGCGCACGACGACTTCTTCACAGGCGATGCCGGCCTGCCTGATGAGCACCCCGGCGCGCATCGACCACGAAGAGTAATTTTTGTTGCCGATGAACAGCTTGAGCATGGTCACTTCCTGACAAGTCGAAGGTTGGTGGGTCGCCATCTTACTACGCGTGCTGCTCCGCTTGAGCAGTTTTCCGGCCGCGCCGGGGTGCCGAGCGGATTCAAATCGGGCTGCTGGCGTCACCGCTACGTCCGGCCAGGAAGGCCTGCGCTTCCTCGCGGCGTTCGAAGATGTGCGGCGCGATGCTGCGTGCCGAGAAAGCCTCGCCCAGCTTGGCGCGCAGGAAGGCGCTGGTGGCGTAGCGAGTGATCTGACTGAAATAGTTGGCCAGGAAGTAGCGGTCCATTTCGGCATAGGTGTCGTACATGTCCTGGTTGATGCGAAAGCGATCGTAGTTGATGATCACGCCGACCCGTTTGCCGGCCGCCCGGCAGCGCAGCTCGCAAATGTCCCAGATCGCCTGCACATCCTCGACCACCCTGACATGCATGCCCTCGAAATTGAGAAACAGGATGTTGCGCTCGGGATCGTAAATGACCCGCTCCGGCAGGGACAGGTTGAGCAGTTCAGCCTCCAGACCCATCGGGTTGGCATTGAAGATGCGGGCGTCCATTTCTCCGTATTCACCGACGATCGGCTCGAAATCCATGTTCGGCAGAATGTCCCGGTCGACGTCGATGCCGGGCGCCACCTCGATCAGGGCCAGCCCGCCCCTGACCCGACGGAAGACGCAACGTTCGGTGACGTAATAGACCGGCTTGTCGCGATCATAGGCGTACTGGCCATTGAAGGTGATCTGCTCGACTTTCTTGAGGAATTTCCGCTGCCGGCCCTCCTGGACGATTCGCAGCTTGCCGTCATTGACCTCGACCTTCAGACCATTGCCGGTGAAGGTGCCGGCGAACACCACCAGGCGGGCGTTCTGGCTGATGTTGATGAAACCGCCGGCGCCGGTCAGGCGGCCGCCGAAACGGCTGACGTTGACGTTGCCGGCAGCATCGCATTCGGCCATGCCAAGACACGCCATGTCCAGGCCGCCCCCGTCGTAAAAGTCGAACTGCTGATTCTCGTCGATGACCGCATCCATGTTGACGCCGGTCCCGAAGTCACCCCCGGTGGCGGGAATGCCGCCGATCAGGCCGGATTCAACGGTCATGGTCAGCAGGTGCGAGATGCGCTCCTCCTTGGCGACCGTCGCTACGCCTTCGGGCATGCCGACGCCGAGATTGATGATGCCGTTGGGCGGCAGTTCGAAAGCGGCACGGCGGGCGATGATCTTGCGATCGGTCAGTGGCGTCGACACCAGACTGGCCTGGGGAACCCGGAACTCGCCGGCGTAAGCCGCGTTGTAAGGGGTCACCAGTGTCTGCATGTGCTGGGCGGGTTCGGCCACGACCACGCAATCGACCAGAATCCCTGGAATCTTTACCTGCCGCGGCGGTAACCCGCTGCGCTCGGCGATCCTTTCGACCTGGGCGATCACGATGCCGTTACTGTTCTTGGCCGCCATCGCCATGGCGAGGTTGTTGAGGGTCAATGCTTCACGCTCCATCGTGATGTTGCCGAAGGTATCGGCGGTGGTCCCGCGCACGAAGGCGACGTTGACTCTGCCGACCTTGTAGAACAACCACTCCTCGTCGGCGACTTCGACGAGACTGACGATGTCCCGGGTGGTGGCGGCATTGATCCGGCCGCCGCCGTAGCGGGGATCGACGAAGGTGTGCAGTCCGACCTTGGAGAACGACCCCGGTTTGCCGGCGGCCAGATCCCGGAACAACTGACAGATGATTCCCTGGGGCAGGTTATAGGCCTGGATGCGGTTGCCAAGTGCCAGTTGCGCCACCTTCGGCATGCGCGCCCAGTGGCCCGCCACCACCCGGCGCAACAGGCCTGCGTGGCCCAGATGATTGAGCCCCAGGCTCTTGCCGTCGCCCTGGCCGGCGGCGGCGAACAAGGTCAGGTTCTTCGGGCTGCCAGAGGCGAGGAAGCGACGCTCCAGTGCCGACAACAGGGCTTCGGCAAAACCGGTCTGGACAAACCCGGTGCTGGCCAGGGTATCGCCATCCCGGATCAGTGCGATGGCTTCATCGGCAGTCACGATCTTGCTGCGCATGCTGGTTTCCTCTCGTATCGAGCGAGTTGAGCGAGATTTCTGAACGTTGGCCCGGATCAGATCATACGGTCAACGGCAAGACCGGATCTACTCGTCCTCGCTGGCGTTCGCCATCAGATGCCGCCAGTGCCGTTGCGCCTGCGGCAAATGCAGCATCAGCAACTCGCTGCCGAGCAAGGTGACCCGCCCCTCCCGGCGATTGTCGCCGGTATCGCTGTACTCGAAATGGTAGACCCGGCGCAAGCGCAGCCGACCTTCGTCATCGCGCGCCGGGCGCAGTGATGCGAGCGCGACCGTGTCGTCGAGCAGGAGCAAGTCTTCTGCCGCACATGCCGCACGCGCGGCACACATGCCGGCCTCGCGCGCCTGGAAGCTGTCGTACCAGAACCAGCCCGCGGCCAGCAGAACAAACAGGCTGATCATCTCCGTCCAGGGCATTGTCCGGATCCTGTGAATGTAAAAGTTGCGTCAGCGACGCACGACGCTTACCGTCCTGGCTGGAAACATCTGCTCACACATCCATCCCAGCAATACCCCCCACCAGCCCGCAAGCGCGCACGAAACCGCAGCCAGGGTGGCTATACTAGCGAAAAATGGCCTACCCCACATCTCGACCGACTCCGCAGCCGTCCCGCACCCAGTCCGCCAGACCTACCGCCAAGTGCTGCCGCCTCGCCATCGCCACCCTGCTGGCGGCGCTGGCAGCCGAGCTGCCGGCCCTCGAAATCAGCGATCCCTTCGCCACACACACCATCACCCCGCCGCGCCCAGCCCTGGCTGGCAGCTCCCTGTCCTGTCAGCCGCGGCCAGCCGACGCCGCCTATGGCATTCTCGATGTGGTCGATCTCGCGCTGTGCCGCAACCCGACTACCCGTGAGGCCTGGTCGTACGCACGCGTCCAGGCCGCCCAGGTCGGCCTCGCGCAGTCCGACTTCCTGCCGGGGCTCGATGGCCAGGTGAGCGCCAGCAGGGCCCGGATCGACTCACAGACTGCCAGCCAGCGCAATGCCTCACTGACGCTCTCCTGGCTGTTGTATGACTTCGGCGCACGTTCGGCGAATCTTGAAATCGCGCGGCAAGTGTTGAGCGCCGCAAGCTCGACGCTCGACGCAACCGTCCAGAGCGTCTTTCTCAATGCTGTGCAGGCTTATTACAACACCCAGGCCGCGCGCGCGGCAGTCACCGCCGCCCGTGAATCAGAAAAAGCCAGCCGCGAGAGCCTTACCGCCGCCGAAGTCCGCTACCGCGTCGGCACCGGCACCCCCGCCGACCGCCTGCAGGCACAGACCGCCTGGTCGCAGGCAACGCTCACCCGCATCCGCGCCGAAGGTGTGCTCAGAAACGCCTTCGGTCGCCTGGCCAATGTCATGGGGCTCGACGCTAACCAGAGGCTGTTGCTCGACGAGATTCCCTCAGTCACCCCCGACGCCAGTTTCACCGGCGACGTCGCCGCGCTGATCGACGAAGCACGCGCACGCCGCCCCGAACTCAAGGCCGCTGAAGCCGAACTCCGGGCCGCTGAAGCTGGCGTCGATTACGCCCGCGCCACCGGCCTGCCAACGCTCTCGCTGAGCGCCGGCCCGCAGTGGACAGACCTTGGCAGTGCTTCGGCCAACGGCAACTCGATTGGGCTGACGGTCAACCTGCCGATCTTCTCCGGCTTCAACACCACCTACCGGGTTCGCGCCGCCGCTGCCCAGACCGAGGTCCAGAGCGCCCGCCGCGACAACGTCCGCCAGCAGGTCGCGCTCGATGTATGGGAAGCCTATCAGAGCCTCAGCACGGCTACCCAGACCATTCGTACCACTGCCGATCTGCTGGCCAGCGCCGAGCATTCCGAGCGTGTCGCCCTCGGACGCTACAAGGCCGGCGTCGGCAACATCCTCGATGTCCTCAATGCCCAGAGTGCGCTCGCCAACGCCCGCCTGCAACGCATCCAGGCGATGCTCGACTGGCACGTGTCGCGCGCCGCGCTGGCCAGGGCCATCGGCTCCCTCGACAGCACGCTGCTGCTCTCGATCAGCCAGCAGAAAGCCAGCAATCCATGAAGCACTCGCGCCGCCTCTTCGCCCTTCTCCTCTTTGCACTCGCTGCTGGCGGTATGTACTGGTATCGCCAGAGTAACAGCCAGTCGCTCGAACAGCGCTACAAACTGCAGGCCATCGAAAGAGGAGATGTCACCCAGACCGTCTCGGCTAACGGCACGCTCAACCCGATCGTACTGGTCAGTGTCGGCACGCAGGTCTCCGGGACGGTCACCAAGCTCTATGTCGACTTCAACGACAAGGTCGAGAAAGGCCAGGCATTGCTCGAACTCGACGACTCGCTGCTCGCAGCTCAGGCCCGTCAATCGGCGGCCAACGTGCAGAATGTCGCCGCCGCGCTCGACCTGGCGCGCGCCAGCGAAGCACGGATGAAAGCCCTGTTCGAACAGGAATATGTCTCCCGGCAGGAACTCGAACAGGCCATCCAGACGCGACGCTCGAGCGAGGCGCAACTCGCCCAGGCGAAAGCCGCCGCCGACAAGGATCAGGTCAACCTCCATTACACGACGATCCGCTCGCCGGTGTCGGGCATCGTCGTCGACCGCGTTGTCGACCTCGGGCAGACGGTCGCTGCCAGCCTGCAGACGCCCACCTTGATCAAGATCGCGCAGGACCTCTCGGAAATGCGCATCGACTCGAGTTTTGCCGAGGCCGACATCGGCAAGATCCGCGAAGGACAGAAGGTGCGTTTCACCGTCGACGCCTTCCCGAACCGCAGTTTCCAGGGCGAAGTGCAGCAGATTCGTCTCAATCCGACGACGCAGCAGAACGTCGTCACCTACAATGTGCGTGTTTCGCTCTCCAATCCCGAACAGATCCTGCTGCCCGGCATGACCGCCTACGTCAGCATCGGTGTCGCCAGCCGCCAGGATGTCCTGCTGGTACCCAACGCGGCGCTGCGTTTCAAACCCAGCGAGAGCAGCGACAGCGAGCGCACGCCCGCCAAACAGAAAACGGCGAGCGAAAGCAGCGGGGAGAGCAAGGGCAAGGGCAGGAAACGCGACACGGCCAGCGGCACGGTATACCGCGTCGAGAATGGCGAACTCAAAGCGCTTAGCGTATCGCTCGGGATCACCGACAATCGCAACACCGAAGTGCTCGGCGGCGATCTCAAGGTCGGCGACATCGTCGTCACCGGCGAGAATGTCGCCAGCAGCAACGGCAAGCCGAGCAGTGTAGGGATGAGACTGTTCTGATGACCGAGGCGGTCATTCGCGTCGTCGGTCTCGGCAAGTCCTACAAAACCGCGGCCGGACTCTTCCCGGCGTTGCGGGAAGTCGATCTTTGCATCGAGGCGGGTGAATTCGTGGCGATCATGGGCCCCTCGGGGTCGGGCAAGTCGACCTTCATGAACCTGCTCGGCTGCCTCGATACGCCGAGCAGCGGCGACTACTTCCTGGTCGGCCGCAAGGTCGCGCAGTTGAGCAAGGACGAACTCGCGCAACTCCGGAACCGAAGTATCGGCTTCGTCTTCCAGGGTTTCAACCTGCTGCCGCGGATGACCCTGGCCGACAATGTCGCCCTGCCGCTGGTCTATACCGGCATCGAGCGCGAGCAGCGGCGACAGCGTGCGCAGCACGAGCTGGCCCGGGTTGGCCTCGGCGATTACGCCGAGGCGTTGCCGAGCCGCATCTCGGGCGGACAACAGCAGCGCGTGGCAATTGCACGCGCGCTGATCAACTCGCCGCAACTGATTCTGGCCGACGAACCGACCGGCAACCTCGACAGCCATACCAGCGAAGAGATCATGGCGCTGTTCACGGCCCTCAACCGTGAAGGGATCAGCATCGTGCTGGTGACCCACGAGCCGGACATTGCCGCATACGCCGCGCGACAAGTGCGTTTTCGTGATGGACACCTGGTCAGTGACCAGCCGACGCCCCCCAGAGTGCTCTCCGCATGCTGAAAGCAATGCTCGGCGAAGCCTGGCAGGCGATGGGCGCGAACCGCATGCGCAGCATGCTGACGATGCTCGGAATGGTCATCGGCGTTGGTTCGGTAGTGCTGATGATGGCCATCGGCCAAGGTGCGCAGTACGCCGTAGCGCAGACCATCAGCAGCATGGGCAGCAATCTGTACATCCTGATTTCCGGCTCGACGAGTGCCGGAGGACTGCGCAGCGGGGGCGGGGGCGGCCCGACACTGACTGTCGCCGACGCCGAAGCGATCGCCGAACTGGACGGTGTCAGCAATGTTGCACCGGTACAACAGGGCACGCAGCAACTGGTCTATGGCGCGAACAACTGGAGTGCGACGGTGGTCGGCACGACGCCGCCGTATCTCGATGCGCGCGCGTGGACGATCGTCAGCGGTTACCCCTTCGGCGACTCGGATGTGCGCGCGGCGACACGGGTAGCGCTGATCGGCCAGACCGCCGTCGACAATCTGTTCGGAAGCGACGACCCGCTCGGCAAGACCATCCGCATCCGACAGAGCCCTTTCGTGATCGTCGGCGTGCTCGGCAAGAAAGGGCAGAACCTCGACGGCCGCGATCAGGACGACACCGTGATCATTCCGCTGACCACCGCGCAGCGCAAGGTCTTCGGCAATCCCTTTCCGGGCTCGGTGCGCCTGATCATGGTACAGGCGACTTCGGCCGAGGCGATGCCGGCGGTCGAAAAGAGCATGACCGCGCTGCTCCGCCAGCGCCATCGCATTCGTGAAGGACAGGACAACGATTTCTATCTGCGCAACCTCGCCGCGGCGGCCGACTCAGCGGCCGAGACGACACGCGTGATGTCGGTGCTGCTCGGCGCGATCGCATCGGTTTCGCTGCTCGTTGGGGGCATCGGGATCATGAACATCATGCTCGTCTCGGTGACCGAACGCACGCGCGAGATCGGCATCCGCATGGCAATCGGCGCGCGCCAGCGGGACATCCTCGCGCAGTTTTTGCTCGAAGCGTTGATGATCTCGGTCGCCGGCTGCCTGATCGGGCTTGTTCTCGGCATCGGCGGCGCGCTGCTGACCAATGCGCTGACCGACATGGTGATCGTCATCTCCGGTGCCTCGATCCTGGTGGCCTTCGCTGTCGCCGCAGGAGTCGGCATATTCTTCGGTTATTACCCGGCGCACCGCGCCGCCGCCCTCGATCCGATCGAAGCGCTGCGCCATCAGTAGCGCGACAGGCTACAATCTTTCTTCAGCCCACTCAGCGAGACTCTCTCCCATGCCCATCTACACCCTCGGCGCCCGGCGCCCCCAGATCGACCCGCAAAGCTGGGTCGCCCCCAATGCCACCGTGATCGGCGACGTCCGCCTGGCCAGAAACGCCTCGATCTGGTGGAACGCAACGGCGCGTGGCGACAACGACCCGATCACGATCGGCGAAAACAGCAATATCCAGGACCAGTCCGTCCTCCACACTGACGAAGGCGTACCACTGACGATCGGCCGCAACGTCACCGTCGGCCACCTGGTGATGCTGCACGGCTGCACCGTCGGCGATGGATCGCTGATCGGTATCGGTTCGGTGCTGCTCAACCGTTCGGTGATCGGCCAGGGCTGCATCGTTGGCGCCAACACGCTGATCCCGGAAGGCAAGGTCTTTGCAGACCATTCGCTGATCGTCGGCTCACCCGGCAAGGTGATCCGACGGCTCAGTGATGAAGAAGTCGCTCGGCTGCAGCATAGCGCCGATCACTACGTAGCCAACTGGCAGCGCTATCTGCGCGAACTCGCGGCACTGTAGCCTCCTTTCTCCGCGGCGCGAGAAAAGGCCGTAGGCTTGACGGCCTTTCCCATGAGGCTGTGGATAAGTCGGAAGCCGCTTTTCGTTATCCCGAAAACGCACGGACAACACTGTGTGCAAGCTGTGGGTCGAGCGTGGAGAGCTGCCGCAAGGCATTCTTTGCTAAGGGAAACTTTCTGCCGCCTGAATATTGGGCGACGCAGGAATGATCTCGGCAGGATGGGCACCCGGATGGGTCGACGACAACCTTCTAGCCAAGTTAGCAACGTAGGCTTGTTTAATGTGAAAGACACGTCAGCAACTCACGAATATCCCCTCTCCACTTGCGGGGGAGAGGGAAACGTTCATGAACTTCATGATCGGAGATGCCTGGAAAAGTTATAACCGTTAGCCCATGTGTCATAACCGTTAGCCCATGTTGCGGGTTTCCCACCAAGAATGCTGATGATTTACATCAACATCTCCTGACTCGACCCGAGCGGCCGACGCAAGACCATGCAGAGACTGCCGGAGCACCTGCAGATCGCTCTTCTTATCGTAAAAGGCATAGGCTCCGGCTTCCAAGCATCGCTTGCGGTACACGGACTCCGAGAAGTTCGTGAATACCATGACTTTGACACTCGGATGTTCCATTCTCACGATGCGTAGAACCTCCAGACCACTGCCATTGGCAAGCTGAATATCGAGCAGTACGATGTCCGGCGGACGACTTCGAATGCTTTCGATGGCTGGAGCGGGACTGTCGAATTCACCCACCACCTCCGTACCTTCGATCTGCACGAGTATCTCGCGCAACATGCGGCGTACAAGAGCTGAGTCATCGACGATCAGGGTTAACATCAAGGTCGGTCACAAACAAGACGAAGGGGCTGCGCTGAAAGAAACCCTCCCGGGCAGCGTGCGCCTGGCCCACATACAGCGTGGGATTTCCCACAACTCAGGCAGGACTTCCTTTGCCGGAATACGTGTCAGTCAGTAACCCAAAGGTTTTCGGCAAGCTGTGCCGGAACAGCAACTTCTCGACCTGCTCATGTACCAGCAGCGCGACGTTGGGCAATAGACTGAGTGACGTCAAACCGGGGATGCTGGTCATTCCCCGGGGCAGCACGATGACGATCAGCGGCTTGCTGTGGGCAGAGCAAGGGTTCGCCAGCACGGCATGCACAAAAGCCCGCGACGCCTTTCCCCAACTGACGACGATCACATCGGGCTGGTGCTTCGCAGTGCAATCGTAGGCGTCTTCAATGGATCGGGCAATCGCCACAACCTCGATTTTGTCGTCCGTTCGCAACGCTCTTCCCACACCGTCGAGAAACAGATTGTCCGTGTCCACCAGAAGAAATCGGGTGCGGCCGTCCTGCAGGGCGGTCAATGCGCAGGCATCCATGGCGAGAATCTCCGAGGTGATCGAGCCGCGCCAAGAGGAAACGCCCTTGCCCGCGAATCGATTCCCAAACCGTATCATCCCGCACATATCAACTATCGACTAGCAGCACCAAGTGTAATTTTCATGTAAGCAATGGCCAATACTGCACCCGTCGGGGAATCCCTACATTGCCAACATACCATCGCCCTGCACGCGCGAACCGACGATGGGCACGCGTCGCATCGTCGGTTCCGACCTGCCAAGGACTCTTCTGGCGCTGGCTTTCGGCCACACCAGATCAGGATAGCATGCCCTTTTCCAGGGCATAACGCGTGAGTTCCGCATTGCTGGGCAGGCCGGTCTTTTCGACAATTCTGGCTCGATACGTAGTCACCGTCTTGGGACTGAGGTGCAACGCCTCGGCAATCTGGTTCAAACTCTCGCCGGAGGCAATCCGCCGTAGCACTTCGATCTCCCGGTCAGAGAGTGCTTCAGAAGCGGATTTTCGGCCTCGTCCCACCTCGACTGCCAACCGCTCCAGCAGCGCCGGGCTCACATGCTTGCCACCGCCAGCGACTTTGCGTATCGCGGCAAGCAGCGTGGCCGGAGGGCTGTTCTTGGTCAGGTAGCCGGATGCGCCGGCTTTCAGCGCACGCACGGCATATACCTCTTCAGCGTACATGCTGAGCATCAGCACGGCAATCCGCGGCCGCTCCGACTTGATCTGTTTCAATAGGTCCAGGCCGCCCTTGCCGGGTAAGCCGATATCGACCAGCGCGACATCGAATTCGCTCTGGCGGATCAGTTGGATCGCCTGTTCGGCGTCCTCAGCTTCGCCCACCACCTCCATGTCGCCCGCCTGCGCCAACAGCAGCCGCAAACCGCCGCGGACCACGGCGTGGTCATCAACCAGCACGATCTGGAGCTTGCGCCCGTTCATCGCCCTTCAAACCGGCATGCGCAGAACAATGACCGTTCCTTTCTTCACGCCGCGCGACAGCGTGATGTCGCCACCAAAGCGGGCAGCACGTTCCCGGATACCCAGCAGGCCCCAGGATTCGGCCTTGATCAGATCCTCGTTGCCCATACCTACTCCGTCATCCTCCACGAGGATCATCACGGTGCTGGCTTCACGATGGATAACGATCTCGACGGACGACGCCTGGGCATGGCGGACGACGTTGGTCAACGCTTCCTGGACGATGCGAAACAACGCCGTGGCACGCTCGGAATCGACATTGCTTGCCGCAACCTCGTCAGCAATCGAAACCTTGCATTGTAGTCCGGTCCGCTCTTGAATCTGCCCAGCGTACCACTCGATCGCTGTCCACACCCCGAGCTGGTCGAGGACACTCGGCCGCAAATCGCTGATGATGCGGCGCATCGTATCCACAGCCGAATCCAGCAATTGCGACGCGTACACCAACTGTTCGTCACTCGGCAGTGCGGCCTCCTGAGCGCGATCGATGGCCATCGCAACCGCCCATTTGACACCCGTCAGCGTACTGCCGAGGTCATCGTGCAGCTCCCGCGCAATCCGTACCCGCTCTTCTTCCCGTACCCGCTCCAGGTACTGGGTGAGCTGCCGTAGCTTTTCGTTGGATTCGACTAGAGAATCCTGGCTGTGTTTGAGCGCAGTCATATCGACCACGTTCACAAGGACGCCATCGATGTCACCATTGGCGTTCCGGTGCGGCGCATAGGTGGATAGGGTCCAGAGAAGAAGTGGATCGTCTCTACGCGCCCTCGCTTCCTCGGCATCCAGAAGTTCCGTCGTGCCACGCAGGCGCGGCAGAAACTCGTCGGCCATGCACATTTCGCCTGCCAACGCGCGCATCAGGTAAGCTTCCAGGCCGTGCTGGCGCGCCTGCGGGAACAACTCGTGGAGATGCTTGCCGATCGCCGCCTCGCGCGGCACCCCGAGAGCGCGCTCAAGGAATCGGTTCCAGATTACCACCCTGGCAGCATAATCATAGACGACAAATCCCTGATTGACATTGTCCAACACCTCCTGTGCGAGACCCTCGGCCTGCAGGCGTGCGGTAATATCCTGGACGGTCGCGACGTAGAAGTCAACGTGGCCGTCTTCCTGGCGAACCGCCCGCACATCGATCGTCGCATTGATGACTTTGCCATCTTTACGCAGGAAGCGCCTGTCCGTCTGAAAGCCGTTTGCCGCGCCGCTCGAGACGCGCTCGAACTGACTCAAGTCGGTAGCGAAGTCGTCACGATGTATGAGCTGCGTCCAGGTCAGGTCGACCAGTTCCTCGCGGGAATAACCCAGTATTTCGCAAAGACGATTGTTGCAGCGCAGCCAGTGCAGCTTGTCCGTCGAAAGGATGGTCATGCCGACGAAGGGAAGATCAAAAAAGAACCTGAGCAGGCGATCCTTCTCGACCTCCTGGCTGGCCAGCTCGAGATCATGGGTTCGTAGTTCCTGACGCCACAGCAGGATGATCAGGAGCGCAACGACCACAAGTGTTGCGCTTGCGACCAGGCTGACCCAGAACAACAGGTTCCGCAACGGAGACAATACTTCGTCACGGTCGACTTTTGCCACCAGATGCCACGGCGTACCTTTGACTGGGCGGGTCGCAGCCAATACCACGACCCCGCGGTAGTCCATCCCCTCCATGACCTGCACCGCATCGGTCAGGACGGCGCGGGCAGCCGGCAGCTCTGGAGTATCGAGATACTGACTGAATTCCAGCGCCGTTGCCATACGATGGCGCAATTCATTGAGATACAGGACGGTGTCTCCCTCCTTGCGCACCAGCAGCGTCTCGGCGCTTGGGCTAGGCGTCGGCCAGCTCTGGATCAACGGGAAAACGATGCGTTCGACCGGAGCATCAAGGATCACCGCGCCAACCACTTTCCGCTCACCTTCGATTTCCTTCACCAACGGCACCACCCAGTCCAGGTGAACGCGGCCCGGCTCACTCCGATACAGATCGGTCATCGTCACTCGATTGGTCAGAAATGCGCTCTGAAGCGCTTTCCGGACAGGAGCCTCGGCAATGAGGTCGTGCAAGCCCAAGGCATAGATTTGTTGGGCACGACCATCCACCACCATGAATCCGTCGTAAGCGTACACCCGCTTGAGCGTTTCGAGACGTTCCACTAGACGCCGTCGTGCATCGGCATCCTCGTCACGCGCCACCCGTACCGCATCTTCAATGAAACCCGGACTGGCGCCCAGTACGATTGCATCGGCACGTCGCTCGTCCAGCCATGCTTCGATCTGACCTGCCTTCAGGGCAGCGATGGCGTTTAGATCCGCGAATGCCTGCTGCTTCAAGCGTGGATTCTCAAGGTACACAATTCCCACATCCAGCAAGGGAACGATCGATAGCAAACCCAGGGTGACGCCTACCATGCCGCGTAACCGTGAGTGTGGAGGTTGCTTGAAGCGCAGTGAGAAGCGGTCCGGCGTCACCAATACGAGGACTCCGAGTGATGTTACTGAGCGCAGTCCATCAAAACTCGAAGACCTGATTGCTCTGTAGCATCCTCGGTTTGAATTCGCCTGCGCAGGCCTGGATTTCAGCCATCGTCAACTCGATCTGGCTGGGCTTAAGATGACTGATATAGATTTCTGGAACAGTTGACAGCTTCTTCAACTCGTTCTTCAGCATCTTCGGACAGAGGTGCTTCGAGATCTCGGCAAGCCCCTGTTCGCGGTTCGGAAAAGCCGTTTCAATCAGCAAATAGCGCAGGTTGGCAATGCCATTGACCACCGGCCAGAAGACATCATTGGCGGTGGTATCGCCGGTAAAGACCAGGCTGCCCACCCCTGAGTCGAGCTGATAGCCCACGGCTGGTACCGTGTGCTCGGCAGGAAGTGCCGTAATCGTTCGCTCACCGAGCCGCACCGACTGGCCGAGGCTGATGGACTGGTAGCGCATGATGGCATTCTCGCGGCTCGGGATCACACTGAAATCAGGCCAGATCGCCCAGTTGAAGATATGTTTGCCGATGATTTCGAGTGTCGCAGCCGTTGCATAGACCGTGAGGGGCTTGTCGCGTAAATCGCTGACCGAATCGATCAGCAGGGGCAGCAAGGCGATGTGATCAAGGTGTGAGTGGGTCAGGAACACATGGTCGATGAGCGCCAGTTCGGAAAGCGATAAATCAGCGACACCCGTCCCTGCGTCAATGAGCAGATCATGATCGACGAGCATCGCAGTGGTTCGTCGATGACGCCCGCCAATACCTCCACTACAGCCAAGAACCCTGACTCTCATGGCGGTGCAGCCGGATTCATCTGCTTACCGAATCTGCTCTTCGTGATACGAAACAAAGCCGTACGGCCTCGCCCGCAGAGAACACGATTGTCCATCACCGCTTGAGGAGAAATTCCATCTTCACCCCGGCAATCTCGATCAGGTCATGGTTCTCCAGAAGACGCGCCTGCGCGTCGATGACCCGGCCGTTCAAGAACGGGAATGCTCCTTCGACGTGGGTCAAGAAGTAACCGTGCGGCCTTCTGGCGATCACCGCCACCTGCCCAGGCTTGCCGAGTGTGGTCAAGGTCTTGGTCAGTTGCAACTGATGGCCTGCATTGGAACCACTGAGCAAGCGGATCGCAGCCGCGCCAAGGGCTGGCGCCGACCCCGCGGGCTGCGATGCACTGGCCGGCGTCACACCAGCAGCACCCGGAACATTGTGCAAGGCTGCTGGCCGCGGCGGTTGCGTTGTCTGCTCATAAGGTGAAACCTCGTGCTGGGTCACCGTTTCGACAATGTACTTCATTTTGTACTTGCCGAGCTCGATGACGTCACCGTCCTTCAGGAAATGCTTCTTGACCGGCTGGCCGTTGACCAACGTTCCATTGGTGCTGTTCAGATCCTCGAGGAAGGAGTCGTTGAGTATGGTGACCACCGCCGCATGTTCGCCGCTGATCGCCATATTGTCGATCTGAATGTCGTTATGTACCTTGCGGCCGATGCTCACCCGCTCCTTGAGCAGCGGGATTTCCTTGAGAACCAGACCATCCATGCTGAGTATGAGCTTTGCCATCGCCTTCTTCGTCCTTAATTGAGCCATGACCAGAGTTTGGACCAGCCTCTCTTGGCGGCCGGAAATGCATGCAAAACCTTGATCACCACCACCGAAATATTGTCGTTCCCACCATTGTCGTTGGCCATCTGGATCAGTTTCGCTGCCGAACACTCGAGATTGACTGCATGCATTTCCAGTGCGTAATGGATTTCCACCTCTTCGACCAAGTCGTAAAGGCCATCGGAACATAGCAGGTAAACATCCCCTGGACGCACCGGGTGAACATGGATCTCCGCTTCGACCTCTGCCTCAATGCCGACGGCGCGTGTCACCAAGTTCCTCTGCAATGAGTAACGCGCCTCTGCTGCCGAAATCAGGCCGCTGTCTATCTGCTCCTGCAGGACCGAGTGGTCGTGGGTCATGGCCGTGAACTCATTCCCCCGCAGTCGATACAGACGCGAATCGCCAATATGGGCGACCACCACCTGATCATCGCAAAATACGGCAGCGACAAGCGTGGTGCCCATCCCGCCAAACTTCGATTGACTCTCCGACGCCTGATAGATCGCCAAATTCACCGCCGCGATCTGCTCCTTGAGGCAACGATGCGCGAACAGTAGCCCGCTACCGCTGTCGGTCCGGTACGCGGCAGTCGCCTTGAAAGCTGCGACCAGTCTGGCCGAGAGGAGCTTTGTAGCCATGTTGCTGGCGATTTCTCCGGCATTGTACCCGCCCATTCCATCAGCCAGAATCACCAGCCCTTGATTGGCATCAGCAAATACCGAATCTTCATTTTTCCCCCTGACCAATCCGGGGTCGGTACGGGCGGCGATTTCGAGCGCTCCCAATAGACTGTTTGCCACGTCCACTCCCATCACTGATCAGCAAATCCAGACGACCAGGCATTCCCTATCTCAAGCATGGCGTCAGTTTCGACATCCTCTGCCAAAGTCTATTCGCCATAGGGCAGTTCGACACCGAAACCGCGCTCACGTGCCAAATTCTCAAGGGTTACGGCGACGGCCAGATCCTGGATGGCCATGCCCTGCGACTCGAACAGGGTGATCTCGTCAGGTGTCGAACGCCCTGCTTGCCGACCGCAAATGACGTCGCCAAGTTCGATGAGCTGTCGCGCATGAAGGCGCCCTTTTTCCAGCGGCAGCAGCAGATCACCCGCTTCACACAGGGCCGTTGCCACGCTATCGACGACGATCGGCGAGCAACGTTTGATGACATCCTCGCCAAGCTCCCTGCGGATCAGAGAATTCGATCCGGCGGCATTGATGTGTGTTCCTGGCGCAAGCCATTCTGCATTGAAAAGAGGCGTCGCCGACGTAGTTACCGTGCTGACGATATCACTGCCACGCACCACCTCTTCGGGCGAAGCCACGGCGACCACCTCGAGCGCAAGTCGTTCGGACATTCTTGTACAAAAGGCTGCTAGACGCTCTGTATGGCGTGCGTAGACCTTTACCCGTTGCAGCGAGCGCACCGCCGCGATCGCTTCGAGATGCCCTTCGGCCTGCCAGCCAGCGCCAAACACGCCTGCCACGCGGGCATCGGACCTGGCCAGCCAGCGCGTCGCGACGCCGGCTGCCGCACCAGTACGCATCATGCCTAGGCGATCGGCCTCCAGCACGGCGCGCAGACTGCCACTTGAGGCGCAATACAGGTGAACCAGGAAACGCACACCCGAGCGGTTACTGGTGTAGGCCTTGTACCCGATGACGTCGAGTTTCGGCAATGCCCCCTGCAGGATATGCAGCGTCGTCTGCGGCAGGCGCGTCCGTTGCCGGGGCACATCGCAGGCCTGCATCGATGCGAGATCACGGTGCGCAGCCTCGACTGCCGCGAGCGCCAGCGGCATGGTCAGCAGTTCTTCAACCTCTTTTTCACTCAGAAACAGTGGCATCGTTGCCCCCAGTTCAGCATATCGGAATCAAACGATCAGCACGATCTTTCCAACTTCACAGTTTGCAGCTTGCAGCGGCGATTTTAATGGCAAATGTCACAGATCAAGGGCAAACAAAAAAGGCAGACCGGAGTCTGCCCTTTTTTGCCAGGAACTCAGGCAACCATAGCAAGCGACCACAGGCGCCCTAAATCAGGGCCTGGATCATCTTGCCCA
Organism: Candidatus Accumulibacter cognatus; assembly: GCA_013414765.1. Taxonomy (GTDB): domain Bacteria; phylum Pseudomonadota; class Gammaproteobacteria; order Burkholderiales; family Rhodocyclaceae; genus Accumulibacter; species Accumulibacter cognatus. The sequence goes on along the minus strand of CP058708.1, from coordinate 2,205,513 downwards.
TGACCGAAGGATCACGTGTGACCTTGAATCCACACTCTTCCATGATCGCCAGCTTGGCATCCGCAGTATCCGCACCGCCTGAAATCAGGGCCCCGGCATGGCCCATGCGCTTGCCAGCCGGGGCGGTCACACCGGCAATGAACCCAACGATCGGCTTCTGCATGTTCGCCTTGCACCACACGGCGGCGTCGGCTTCATCAGGACCACCGATTTCACCGATCATGATCACCGCGTCGGTATCCGGATCGTCGTTGAACAGGCGCATGATATCGATGTGCTTGAGGCCGTTGATCGGATCGCCGCCGGTACCCACCGCAGACGACTGGCCAAGACCGATTTCGGTCAACTGTGCAACCGCCTCGTAGGTCAGAGTACCTGAGCGCGAAACCACGCCGATGCGACCCTTGCGATGAATGTGACCGGGCATGATACCGATCTTGACTTCATCCGGGGTGATCAGTCCCGGGCAGTTCGGCCCGAGCAGCAACGTCTTCTTGCCGCCAGCGGCTTCCTTCCTGAGCATCTTGTTGCGCACGACCAGCATGTCGCGCACCGGGATACCTTCGGTAATACATACGACCAGATCGAGGTCGGCTTCGACCGCTTCCCAGATCGCTGCGGCAGCACCTGGCGGCGGCACGTAGATCACCGAGACGGTCGCACCGGTCTGGACGGCAGCTTCCTTGACCGACCCATAGATTGGAATGCCGAAAATACTCTCGCCGGCTTTCTTGGGGTTCACGCCGGCAACAAAGCAGTTCTTGCCGTTGGCGTACTCCTGGCACTTTTCGGTATGGAACTGCCCGGTCTTGCCGGTGATGCCCTGGGTGATGATCTTGGTATCTTTGTTAATCAGAATCGACATGGTGGCTCCTTAACTGACCGCAGCAACGATCTTGGTGGCGGCATCAGCCATTGAATCCGCAGTGATGATCGGCAGACCCGAATCACTGAGGATCTGCTTGCCGATGTCCTCGTTTGTCCCCTTCATGCGGACCACCAGCGGCACCGAAAGATGCGTCTCCCTGGCGGCTGCCACGACGCCGGTGGCGATCGTGTCACAGCGCATGATGCCGCCGAAGATGTTCACCAGAATTCCCTTGACCTTTGGATTCCTGAGCATGATCTGGAAGGCTTCGGTCACTTTCTCGGTGGTCGCACCGCCGCCGACGTCGAGAAAGTTGGCCGGTTCGGCACCGAAAAGCTTGATGGTGTCCATGGTCGCCATCGCCAGGCCCGCGCCATTGACCAAGCAGCCGATGTTGCCGTCGAGCGAGATGTACGAGAGGTCAAACTTGGAGGCCTCGAGTTCGTCGGGGTCCTCCTCGTCGAGGTCCCGGTAGGCCATGATCTCGGGCTGCCGGTAGAGGGCGTTGGAGTCGAAGTTGAACTTGGCGTCGATCGCCTTGATGTCGCCGTTGCCTTCGAGAATCAGTGGGTTAATCTCCGCCAGCGAGGCGTCGGTCTGCATGTAGCAATTGTAGAGGCCCTTGAGCGTCGCAACTGCGCGGTCCACAGACTCGGCCGGGACACCGATGCCAGTAGCCAGTTCGGCCGCCTGTGCGTCGCTCAGCCCATCCTCAGGGTCAATGAATGCCTTGAGAATTTTCTCCGGCGTAGCGTGGGCAACTTCCTCGATATTCATGCCGCCTTCCGAAGAGGCCATCATCACGACCTTTTGCGACGCCCGGTCGGTAAGCGCAGCAACGTAGTACTCCTTGCGGATGTCGGCGCCCTCTTCGATCAGCAGCCGGCGGACCTTCTGGCCTGCCGGACCGGTCTGGTGCGTGACGAGCTGCATGCCGAGGATCTGGCTGGCATACTCGCGAACTTCGTCCAGCGACTTGGCCACCTTGACGCCACCGCCCTTGCCACGACCACCCGCATGGATCTGGGCCTTCACCACCCAGATCTTGCCTCCCAGGGTTTCGGCTGCCTTGACCGCATCATCGACGGTCGGACAGAACACCCCGCGCGGAACCACGACGCCGAATTTCTTCAGGAGTTCCTTGCCCTGATATTCGTGAATTTTCATGCGCTTTCCTTGCTTGAGTTAAGGTTGCGAAACGTAACGAACCACAGGCAGGACGTCCTACCCGGGCTTCTGGCCACGGTACCAGCGCGGGTAATAGCGCCGTACTGCGTCCGAATGCGATTCCAGCGCGTGGCAACGGTCGAGCTGATAGGGCTTGTGCACGCTATCGTCGTTATCGAGTACGTCACTGGCAAAAGTCTGCAGCGCCGCGGTAGGCAAAAACATCAACAGCTCGCTGAGATGCGAGCAACCGCGCGTGCCACGGAACAGATTCTTGACTGCCGTGCGAAAACCGTGAAAGAGATTGAGACCGACCAGTTGCGTGTAATCCGGGGTAATCCGGTCACAATAACCGACGTAGGGCATCGCATCGGCACAGGCCACTGCGTCAAGAACATTCATCTGATGGTCGATGGTCACCCGCACCCACATGTCGTGCACCGCTTCGCCGCGCTGCCGCAAACCCGACGAAAGTGGATAGTCGTGGTCCTTGGTGTCTACCAGACGCGCCTCAATGTCCCAGCGCCCATCTTCACGCTTGTAACCATCGAGTTGCACCCTGCGGACGTGCATGCGGGTGCGTTGGGCAAAGGGTGGTGGCAACGGCATCGATGGTCCTGGGGATTTGCGAGCATGACAAGGCTTCGTAGCTGGCAAGGAATTTTACACCAGAACGCCTTGGCGTTTTTGGCGAAATACATAATTATGAGTGCTGGCTGCCCGGACACCGGGCACGCTATCGAACTGACTGGTCGGCCCAATCAGCCGGTCGGGAATTCCGAAGTTGGGGTTCCCTCGGTATGACCTCCTGTGTGGCGGCATCGAGCGCACCCAGTACGTTGAAACGCTGCCGGCCCCAAGGCGCCCTGATCCAGACTCGGGCCAGCAGGCACCACAATACCATCGACAGGAAAGCTCCCAGGACAAGGTGCGCCGCGTCTACGAAGAACACGGCATGTTGGCCCTCCTGCGCTTGAAGCAGGCGCGGTTAGAGGTGTTTTATTACACACACTTCCTGGATCTCCGGTTCCATCTTGGCTGGCACGGTGCCGGTCTTCAGGCGTTTCATCCCGCACTTCTCTCTCAGGAAAAGCCGCATCTTCGTTCCGACGCCCCATGGCAACCCGAGCTGGCATCGGGGCAACCACCGACGCACCGCACTCGAACGAATCCCCCCTGGATAGACAACCGCTTTGGCTTTGGGCATCTCTTCATCCGCGGCATGGACAAGATGGTGCTGTGCGTCGGGCTGGCCTTTGCGGTCATGCTCACGATAAGGCTTGGGCACATCCCGCAGGGGAGAACTGAATCTGGACGGTTCCAGCTCAACCTCTTTCCGAAACCGAAAAGAGGGTCATAGCGTTGCTGACCAACGCAGAGTTCTTGCGAATGAAAAGGATATCGATCTGTACCAGGACACCGTCACCACGACGAGAAATGTCGAAGATCTCATAGGCACGAAATCCATGCTCGTCCATCCAACCCACTACTTCGGCCAGCAAGGGACTGCCTTGGTTGTACGGCCAGAGACTCACCTCCATTAGCACGAAGCCGGCGGTGGTCAGCGCTGAAGTCGCGCCTTTCAGCACTTCCAGTTCGTAGCCCTGCACATCAAGCTTGATCAGATCCGGTGGCTGCATCGAGTACTTTTGGATCAGTTCATCCAGAGTCGTTACCGGCAAGGTCACGACATGCCGTGGCACGTTTGAGTTCTCCGGAAATACCGACGAACCTGTACCCCCCGCAGTGTCGTCCAGGATGACGAATGCCGTCTCTTTCAATTCTGGCGGCCCTAGCAACGAGCTTGCGAAGCTTATTCCTAGTTCCCGCCCGCAGAACCGTTCCAGGGTAGCCATGTGCCGCTGCTGTGGTTCGATCATTAATACCTTGGCGTCCGGGAATACCCTTCGCAATAGCCGAGTCCAATCGCCAAGACACGCACCGGCGTCAATCACCGATTGCAGCAATACGCCGCGTGCGCGTAGCGCCAGGAGCCCTGCAAGCATGCCTGGTGCCCCCAGGTCATAGCAGATCTGGGCCCAGCCTGCGTCGGTCGCCAAACGCCTTGCGGCATGAAGCAACTGCCTCGAAGCACGGTCCCTAACTGTCTGCAGTAATTTGATCACGTATCGCGTCCCATCATGAGCACTTACTAGGAAGAATTAGACCGCAATCCGAGCCAAGCCAAGCCAAGCCAAGCCAAGCCAAGCCAAGCCAGTTCAGCCGCATCAACGATTGTTCGTATTCTGTCACCGAATCAATGATGGGGAAGCCCTTGAGTTTTCCGATACAGGCATCATTGTGCGCTATTGTAGATGATCGTGAGTTTGGGTCTAAGGTTGGGATCGGAGGCCGACTCTCGGGTATAAAAGCGTTTGAGATTGTTGTTGCCGCTGACCCCGATCAGGCGCCAGCCGAAATTGGGCTTACCTTGTGCCATTTGCTGTACCCCCACGCTGACATCGATGTCCAGCCATCCACTATTCCATCCGACGCTACCCTGTCCATCAGCGATACTGAGGTAATCGCTTCCGGCATTGTTTGCGCCAGCGGCGCTCCATGCGGCACCGGCCAGACGCTGCTGCCATGTGGCCTGCGTTTCACTCCAATCCATCAATATTCGATGGGCTCGATAGGTGTAATCGTATGGGCTTGACTTGTACATACTCAGCGTGGCGGACTGGATGGTAGCCCCATCGGGTATGGGACCACCCTCGGAAGCAAAGATCGCAAACCGGACCAGACTGGTATACGACGAGCCGCCAGACAAAAAGTATGTTTGGGTACCCAGGCTTGTTGTCTTGGAATATACCGAAAGATACGTATCGCGTGTTCCAGCGTAGCCGTTGACCCCATCTTGCAGATAAAGGGTGCTCACTGGAAGGGGAGCGATAACAGTCACGGAAATGGGCGCGGATGAAGTGCTGGCCCCCAAGTTGTCATACGCGATTGCCGAAAGCGTATAAGAGCCAGGGACACTGGCAGACCAGGCGACGCTGTAGGGAGGTGACAGAGATTCGCCAATCTTATTGCTTCCATCGAAAAACTCTACCTTTGCAATCGAACCATCGCTATCAGAGGCGTTGGCATTGATGCCGATGAAAGTGCCAGCATTGATCGTTGTGCCATTGGCTGGACTTGACAGACTTACAACGGGAGGTTGGTTGATTCCTAATATCGTAATCGTGTTTGGAGGTGAGACAGCTGTTTTTCCAAGATTGTCGGTGGCTCTGGCCGTCAAGATATGGCTACCCGCAGGAGGGCTTACCCAGAAAAACTGATAAGGCGGTGAAGTGATTTCGCTGAGTTTTTCCGCGCCTGCGAAGAATTCTACCTTGCTCACCGTCCCATCGATATCGGAGGCGTTGGCAATCAGCGTGACACTGCCGCCCGCGGCGATCGTGGCACCATTTTGCGGTGCCGTAAGATTCACGACAGGCGATTGGTTGGCTCCACTAACGGGCTTGTAAACCCAGACGTTGCCCAAGGTCCTGTCCTGCAATCCGATGAAGACACCGAGGTCGGAAGCGTACTTCCACTTGCCGAGAATGCCGGTTCCCGTGTCCCCGTTTGGCACAGAACTGCTTGGTGTCGGCTGCAACGAGACAGACCAACCAGATGCTGATATTGATTCAGGAGGGCTGATCGACCACACGCGACCATCGCCACACCACAGCATGTACTTGCGTTGCACAGGGTCAAAATCAAGACCACACTTTTTCAGTGTGATGACATTCGTCTGCAACAATGGTAGCAGTTGGCCCTTGGTATCCGAGAGGTTTATCCGAACCTCATAATTCTTGGAACCTGGTGTTGCCGTGTTCCAGTAGTAGAAAGGAAGTTCGTTGCTCCCAGTCATGACGAAGATTTTTTGTACCGGGTCGAATGCACACGAAGTTTCAACTACTGGCGACCCGAGGTAGCCACCAATTCGTTCCCAACTGTCTGCCGCAGGAGCAGTGACATCATTGATCACATAACGGTACAGATTGCGTGCCGTACCGCCAGAAGTTGCGCCCAGATAAACCGTATCTCGCCCGTTCTCCGCAGCGTAGGCAGTGCATCCATTTACGTGATTCGCCGGGAGCGTGGCACTCGCAAGATTGATCGTATGGTCACGGTTCTGCCACATCTCACCACCGACTACTTCGGGATGTGGTGCAGTGTTTTGCACGTGTGAGCCGGTGCTTCCTCCCACCTTGCCGGGGTCAGCCCGATTGGGATCAAAAAAATAGGGGCCCGTATTTCTGCTGGTAGTCGCTGTGGCCTGGCGCTTGTATTGCCCACCGTTTTGCCAAGCAGCTCCACCCAAGACCAGCAGCCGGTCAACGATAGGCAAAAATATGTTATTATCGTAGGTGTGGGCAGAGGCTGGGGCCGCATCTGGCCCATCGACAGCAATGTAATTTCCCAGCAGGTCCTGTATTACTTGGCTCGGCAGGGACGCCCTTTCCCACATCATCGTGCTTGCACGCCAGCGATAGACATCATTCCCTGAGTAGTTCGCGTGCCCGCCGCCATAGAGCCACAAGTCAGCCCGATTCGTATCCCAGCCGAAACTGCTCCAGGCAAGAATTATCGCGCGTGGATCATATGCGCCACTCGGACGCAGATCCGGAGGGGTCCACACGTCTGAATAGTTGTTCGCGTTGACTTTTGCCCAGTTGCCCTCTGGCAGGGATGCGATCATAGCCTGGATCTCAGTCAAGGCTTGGCTGCTAGCCATCTCACTTGTCGTCGGAGCAGCAGCGGCGGCGTTGATCTCGGAACCACTCGCACCTGGACGGAACAGAGCCGGGGTCGCGCGCGAGCCCTCCTCATCATTGGATAATATCTCGAGACTCAGCAAACGCTGTTGGTGAACGCCAGACGAATCGAAGCAGGAAATAGTAATGTCCCACTGCCCAGGTACGGTCGGCGTTCCCGAAATCGCTAAACGGGCAGCATCAAGAGCCAATCCGCTTGGCAATGCAACATGGCACTTGACCGGGGGGCGACCGCCATCAACCTCAATCAAAGCGTCAAAACGTTCATTCACGACGGCAATCGGCAGGGCCGAGGTGACGATCCGCAATCCAGGTCGCGACTCGCCAACGAACTGCAACCTCAACGCATCAACGACTACCGGCTTATCCGAATTTCCAACCAGCTCGATTCTCGACGACGATTCAGGCGTGAACGGAAAAGTGCCAATGCGTTGCCAAAGTCCACCGCCCATCGTCTGATCGGCCCTCACAGTCGAGCTTCCTTCAGCATGCTGCACGCGTATCTGAGCTTGCTTGGCATTAACTTTGGAAACGGGCCACCAGAGATAAATGGTGTACCAGCCTCGACGCGGAATCTGCGGCTGAAATGCATATGAACTTTTCCCCGGGCCAACGCTTGTCAACGCCCAAGAGCTTCTAGCCAGATATCCCCTAAACTCCTCGAATGCCCCCAGGCGTTGGTTGTTGGAATCATCGGTCGTCAATACAATATTCGGGTAATCGGAAGATTCCGGGATCGTTTCTGTTGCAGCCACATTGGTGCAGAGTGCTAACAGCATTAACCAGAAAAGCATCAATCGACATGGCATGCGCCAGCTGCTGACAATCAAACCATAATTCATATTTCCTCCCCCCTTGTGATATCAAAAGGTCACGACTCAATAACCCGAGTTCGACACTTTGGCCTTTAACTCATTGATTTCTGTACGTTGGCGGGTTCTGTGGTCACAAAACAGAAGCCTGATCAATCAGACGGTTATCTTGGATCTGTCGAACTCTGGAGATAATTAGACATATCCCCAGGGTTCACGTGTCCATAAACTATCGCAGATGGTCATCAAGTCATTATCCTGTTTCCTGGTTCCGGAGCCACTGCTCAAACATCGTCAGGATCCACGCCATCTCGCCGTAGTAGCCTGGGTGAGCGGGCAGATATTCGCTCATCAGTTTCTGAATGAAATCGGCACGAATGATACCTCGTGTCGCGAGCGTACCGAGCGAATCCTCGACGAGTTGCCGCAAGGCAGGCGTGCGTGTCGTCCAGAGGCCAAAGGGCAATCCGAAGCCTTTTTTCTTCTTGGTAATGATTGCGTCGGGCAGGAAGCCTCGCAGCGCTTCCTTGAAGAACCAGCGTAGCTTGAAGCGGCGAAGCTTCCAGTCGGGTGGCAAAGCCATCGAGAAATCGGTCAATGCATCCGCCAGCAATGGATAGCCGACCTCGATGCCAGCCATTCGAGTGGCACCGCGCACCTTGGGAAGGTCACTGTCGGCCAGCGTATAGCGCCAGTCGTAAGCCAGCATTCGATTGATCAGGCTCGGCGCCTGGCACTCGCTCCAGGTGGACTGCATGTGTCTCGATGGCTCACTCAGGTCGATCCGGGCGAGGAAATCGGCGCTTAATACGCTGGCAGGGTCGAGCTGCATGATCAGATTGAAGCTCTGCAGGCGATCCGGCATCGGCACACGGGAATGACGGACATAACCGGTGGCTTGCTTGAGACCTGGTATCCGCCGCAACGGACTGTGATCGTCGCACATGGGCTCGATCAGGCGCCGCACGCCCTTCGGAACGGCATGATAGAACTCGAACAAGCGCTGCATCGCGTAGCGGGAATTTCCCCCGAACAGTTCGTCTCCACCATCCCCCGCGAGAATCTTGGTGCAGCCATCGGAGCTAGCGATTTTGGCGCAGTAATAGGCTGGCAGGGCCGAGGAATTACCAAAGGGTTGATCGAAATGCTGCGCGACCGCCGGTATGCTGGCCAGCAAATCAGCCGGCGTGACGTAGTATTCATGGTGCTCACAGCCAAAGTGCTTGGCGGCGATGCGGGCATAGGCCATTTCGTCATAGCCCTCGGCGTCGAAGCCGATCGAATAGGCGGGTGCCGCCCTGCCTGTTACCTGGCAGAGTACGCCTGCCACCGTCGAGCTATCGGTGCCGCCGGAGAGGAAGCTGCCAACGCGCTGGTGGCCGGCAACTTCTGCAGCGACGTTTTCGCGAATCAGATTGCGGAACGTGTCGCGTGCGTCGGCGAAAGCTTGCTGGCGGCGCTCGTCGAATAGTAAGGGCCAGTGACGTGCTTCATGCACGCCCCGCCTATCGAGCAGTACGCTATGCGCTGCCGGCAACCGGCGCACATCACTGAATATCGTGCGCGGTGCCGGGATCATGTGGAAATACAGGTAGTCGAAGACCGACTGCGGATCAAGTTCGTCGCTACGCCCCGAAACACAGTCTGCACGGTCGGAGAAAGCCAGCGTCTTGCCGTCGGTGCGATAACACAGTGTCTCGGTCGCGAACCGGTCAACGGCCAGGAATACGCATCCGCGCGCACCATCGACGATCACCAAGGCGTAGGATCCTCTGATGCGTGCGACCACCTCCACCCCCACCTCGCGCCAGACCTGCAGAAGTTCTGCAGAAAATCCTGCCCGTCGCGAAGTGCCGATGATGCTCCCATCCCTGAACGAAGGGGAACCCATCACCGCGCAGAGGGTATCGGCGTTGCGGGCGACATCTTCGCCCCGCAAGGTCAGCGAGCTGATCAGCGCGGGAGCTGCGCTGGAGTCGAAAAGGCCGGCCAGATTAATCTGGCCAGAGAGGGTGTCTGTCATGGAGTCTGCGTGGCTGCGGTTGGTGGAACAAGAATAAAATCCCTGATCGGGGCAAATGTTGGCGAATTCAATGCTACGCCAAAGAGACGAGTCGTGCTGTGTCAGAATTCACTCGGGCGGTACATCAGCACACGGACTGCACCCCTCCTCCTGCCTGCGATGATCGCGTTTGCCGTTCCCCCTCGGGCGGATCTCCCCCCTTCGCTCTAATAATTTCAAACACTTAGCTCATTTGTAGGCATGTAATGGTACTAATGTTTTCAAGCACTTAAAGAGCTGCGAGGGAAGACCCGTCGGGGTAAAATGCCGGGATGCCAGAGAGTCCGTTCATCCACCTCCGACTGCACAGCGAGTATTCGATCACTGACGGCATCGTCCGTCTTGACGATGCGGTTGACCGTGCTGCCCGCTACGGGATGCCGGCACTGGCGCTGACTGACCTCGCCAATCTCTTCGGGCTGGTCAAGTTCTATTCTTCGGCGCGCAGCCGAGGGATCAAGCCGCTACTTGGCAGCGATGTCTGGATTGCCAACGATAGCGATCCGGATCGCCCCTATCGTCTGCTGCTGTTCTGTCGCTCACGGCAGGGTTATCTGCAACTGTGCGAGTTGCTGTCGCGTGCCTACCTGGCCCCACGGATGCGTGGGCGAGCCGAAATCACGCGCCGGATGTTGCAGGAAATTGGCGTCGATGGATTAATCGCTCTCTCAGGTGCGGCTGCCGGCGACGTTGGCGAAGCACTGTTGCAGGGAAATTATCAACAGGCCGCAAGTTGCGCGCGCCAATGGGAGCAATTATTCCCTGCGGCCTTCTACCTTGAAGTGCAGCGTTATGGCCAGGCGCAGCAGGAGTTGCTGGTCTCCAGGACTGCCGATCTGGCGGCTGATCTTGAACTGCCGCTGGTTGCCACTCACCCGATCCAGTTTCTCGAACGTGACGACTTCAAGGCGCATGAAGCAAGAGTATGCATTGCTGAGGGCTATATGCTCGGTGATCCGCGCCGCCCAAAGTTGTACACCGAAGAGCAGTTCTTCAAGTCGGCTGGCGAAATGGTCGAGTTGTTTGCTGACCTTCCCGAAGCGCTCGAGAACTCGGTGGAAATCGCCAAGCGCTGCAATCTGCAGATCACGCTTGGCAAGAGCTACCTGCCAGCTTTCCCGACCCCGGACGGCGTGACGCTCGACGATTATCTCCGCAGGGAGGCCGTTGCCGGCCTTGAGCTTCGCCTGCAGCAGCTCTTTCCTGACCCGGCCGAACGTCTCGCAGAGCGCCCGCCCTATGACGCCCGCCTGCAGCTGGAAACCGACACCATCGTACAGATGGGATTCCCCGGCTACTTCCTGATCGTTGCCGATTTCATCAACTGGGCCAAGCACAACGGTTGTCCGGTGGGGCCGGGCCGCGGATCGGGCGCGGGTTCGGTCGTCGCCTACGCGTTGGGGATTACCGACCTCGATCCCTTGCGCTACGCGCTGCTCTTCGAACGTTTTCTCAATCCCGAGCGGGTATCGATGCCCGACTTCGACATCGACTTCTGTCAGGACAATCGCTGGCGGGTAATCGAGTACGTGCGCCGGAAGTACGGGGCAGCGGCGGTCTCGCAGATCGTCACTTTCGGCACCATGTCGTCGAAAGCGGTGATTCGTGACGTCGGCCGCGTCCTTGATCTGCCGTACAATTTCTGTGACCAGCTTGCCAAACTCATTCCGGTCGAGACCAACAAGCCGCTGTCGCTGGCCAAGGCAATCGCCGCCGAACCGCAATTGAAGGCCAGGATCGATGACGAGGAAGAGGTCCGCGATCTCTTCGCCCTGGCCGCCCGCCTCGAAGATCTGACGCGTAATGTCGGCATGCACGCCGGCGGCGTGCTGATTGCGCCCGGCAAACTCACCGACTTCTGCCCGGTTTATTCGGCCGACGGAGGCGGTTCGGTGGTTTCCCAGTACGACAAGGACGATGTCGAGAAGGTCGGCCTAGTAAAGTTCGACTTTCTGGGTCTGCGCAATCTGACGATCATCAAGCTGGCACTCGATTACGTCGAGAAACTCAGCGGCCAGCGTCCCGACCTGACCGTGCTTTCCTTCGACGATCCGCTCGCCTACCAGATTCTCAAGGACGGCAATACCACCGCGATTTTCCAGGTTGAATCAGAGGGCATGAAGAAACTGGTCCGGAAGCTCGCTCCCGATCGCTTCGAGGATATCATTGCGGTGCTCGCGCTGTACCGGCCGGGGCCGCTCGGTTCAGGAATGGTCGACGACTTCATCCTGCGTAAGAAGGGTCAGCAGAAGATCGACTATTACATAGACGATCTGAAGGTCTGCCTCGAACCGACCTACGGAGTCATCGTCTATCAGGAACAGGTGATGCAGATCGCGCAGATCATCGGCGGCTATACGCTCGGCGCCGCCGATCTGTTGCGGCGTGCGATGGGCAAGAAGAAGGCCGAAGAGATGGCCCTGCACCGCGACCTGATGCGCGAGGGGGCGAGAAAGAAGGGTCACGACGAAAAGCTGGCGATGCAGCTTTTCGACCTGATGGAGAAATTCGCCGAGTATGGCTTCAACAAGTCGCACACTGCTGCCTATGCCGTCGTCACCTACCACACCGCCTGGCTGAAGGCACACCATTGCGCCGCCTTCATAGCGGCCACACTGTCATCGGACATGGACGTTACCGATACGGTGAAGATCGTGCACGACGACGCCATCGCCAATGGCCTGCGCATCCTCGGGCCGGATGTGAATGCCTCCGAATACCGCTTCACGCCGGTGGACCGCAGCACGATTCGTTACGGTCTCGGCGCCGTCAAGGGAACCGGTGAACAAGCGGTGCATGCGATCCTGAAGGCGCGCGAGGCCAGCGGCCCGTTCAAGGATCTATTCGATTTCTGTCGACGCGCTGACAAACGCCTGGTCAACCGCCGCACCATCGAAGCCCTGATTCGTGCCGGCGGTTTCGATTCGCTCGACAGGCATCGTGCGCGTCTGCTGGCTTCAGTCGGCATCGCCATGGAAGCCGCCGAACAGGCCGAGCGCAACGCCATGCAGGTCAGCCTGTTCGACATCTTCGATGCTGGCGAGCAGGGTGACGAACTTGGCCCGAGGTATGTCGAAGTGCCACGCTGGAGCGAGCGACAGCAGCTCAATGAAGAGAAGCTGGCGCTTGGTTTCTACTTCTCCGGCCATCCTTTTCATGGCGTTCAGGCTGAGGTGTCGCGCTTCGTGCGCAAGCCGCTGGCCGCGCTCGAAGCAAGGAAGGAACCGCAGTGGCTGGCCGGCCTGGTGGTCGGCGTCCGCAGCAAATTCACGGCACGCGGCAAGATGGCCTTCATTCAGCTTGACGACGGCACCAGCTCACTCGAAGTCTCGGTGTTCAACGAACTGCTCGAAGCTGAACGTGCCAAGATCAGGGAAGACGAGGTGCTGATCATCGAAGGCCGTGTCCAGCGCGATGACTTCGCCGGCGAAGGCCGCGTCAAAATCGTTGCCGAACATCTATTGACTCTCGCCGAAGCGCGCGGTCGTTTCGCCCGTCATCTGCGCCTGTCACTCAATGGCCAAGCCAGCGGCAGCAACGCGCGCACTGCCGTGCACCGCCTGCAAACCCTTCTGGCACCTTACACTCCCGGGGATTGTCCGGTTCGGCTGGCGTATCAAAACGGGAGCGCGGCCTGCGAACTAGCTTTCGGCGACGCCAACCGGGTTCGTCTCGAAGATGACCTGCTGACGGCGGTTCGCGAATGGTTGGGGAGCGACAATGTCAGCGTGGACTATGCGTGAACTGATTGTACTCGACACCCTTCCCGAATCGCTCCTCACAGCCCAAGAAAATTCTTGATCATGGCGAGCATGCCGGCCTTCGGTTGAGACACTGCCTGATCGCTGGAAGCGTTACTGAACTGGCGGATGAATGCATCCATCTCGGCCTCACGGCGTGCGAGAATTTCGGCAACCGCCTCGGCGATTTCCGGGCGCGAGCGGATGACTTCTTCAACCGTGGCTTGGTCCAGTCGGTAGCAGACCACGTCAGTCCTGGCGATGACCGAGGCGCGGCGAGCCTCACCGGTCAACACACCCTTCTCGCCGAAGGTGCCGCCGGCATGAATGGTACGGAACAGGCGCTTGGAATGGTCGGCAAAATCCATCCACACCTCGGCTTCGCCAGCGGCCAGCAGGTACAGCCAGTGTGGCGCGTCGCCCTGATGAAAGATCACGTCGCCGCAGGCAAACGGCGCATGGACCATACGCTCGCTGATGGTCCGCAGTTCCTCTTCCTGTAATCCGGCAAACAGTTCCAGCTTGCGCAGATCGACCATGCGTCGCTCGATTTCACGCCGATGGAGCGACTCCCGGTAGGCCTCGTTCTCCTTGGTGATATGAAGGGATTGCTCGGGTACCGCCAACTGCATGCCCGCACGTTTCAAGGCAGCAAAGATATGCACCCGCACGGTAGAGTCGGTAGGGTCATCGGGCTGCGGGTCAAGCATCCAGTAGCGTAGTGCGTAGCGCCCGTAGCCCGGACCAAATTCCATCAGCACGCAGGTCGGGCGAGGTTCACGCGCGACATTGGGGATTTCGGCAGAGCTGATCGTCGCCTCGATCTTCTGGATCACCAGCGTCGGGGATGATTCATAAGTGACATTGAACCATACCCAGCGTCGCCAGGGCCAGAGAGTGATGTCGGTGCGTCCGAAAACAATAAACTTGCCACGCATCAATTGGCTGTTGGGGATCACCACCACATCGCCGTTACGTGTCCTGATCGTCGTCTGCCGCCAGCGGATCTGGGCAACCCGACCCGTGATGTCATCGATCCTGATCCAGTCGCCGGTACGCAGCGAGTTATCGAGCTGCAGGGCGACGCCCGCAAGCAAATTGCCAAGGGTATCCTGCATCGAGAAAGCCAGGACGGCGGTGATCACCGCCGAGGTGGTCAGCAGACTCGAAGGGTCGAATCCGACGATGTGCAGCCGCCCCATAATGAAAACGGCGTAGACCACGAGCACAATGATGTCCTCGGCGATACGCACGACGACCATGCCAAAACGCGGCAGGATGACCCGAAAGACGAAGATCGCCACCAGGCGAAACAGCGCCATACCCGATCCGATGACGAAGATCTCATGCACCATCACTGCGAGGCGCGAATAGTCCAGCGCCTCAAGCAAGGCCCCGAAGAGTTGTCCGCAAAGGCAAAGCCCGAATGCCGCCACTGTCCCGCCGACCCGCCGACGTTCCTTGGGCAACAGGCGCAGCGACAGCAACGCAAGGGTGACGACAGCAGCAATCACGTACTTGGTTTCGGGCAGCCAGAAGTAGGACCAGATACGCTGCATGACTTCGGTCATCGTTTCTCCCTGGTCATCTCAGGCCGAGGCTCATGCATGTGGCCGGCTTCCGGCCAGGTCGTCTCGGCAAGCCTCGACCACAAGCCCACCCGGACCTCAGACCAGACCGTCGAAGACTTGCACGCTGACTGTCTCACCGGCGGCGACGCTGCCGCGATCCTGTTCCAGGACGATGAAACAGTTAGCTTCGGACATCGAGCGCAGGATTCCCGAACCCTGGGCACCTGTCGGCCGAACGCACCATTGGCCCTGCGCGTGGCTGAGGATGCCCCGCTGGTACTCGGTGCGGCCGGGAGACTTCTTCAGTGCGACACTGCACCATGCCGGCAGCAGCGGCACGACCGGCAACGGGTCGGCGCCCATCAGCAGGTAGAGCGCGTCGCGGACGAAGGCGTAGAAAGTGACCATCACCGCCACCGGATTACCCGGCAGACCGAACAGCCAGGCTGAAGCCCCCTCCTCGCCACCGACCCCGGCGGCGGTAATGCGGCCGAAAGCCATCGGGCGACCGGGTTTCATGGCAATTTTCCAGAACAGAACTTCGCCCAGTTGCGTCATCAGGGGTTTGACGAAATCGGCCTCGCCAACCGAGACTCCGCCGCTGCTGATCACCACGTCGGCAGCAGCGGCAGCCTGTCGGAAAGTCGCGTCAAGCAGCATCGGATCATCGCCAACGACCCCGAGGTCGAAGATTTCGCAACCCATGCGGCGGAGCATGCCGAAAAGCGTATAGCGGTTGCTGTCATAGACCTCGCCACAGCCCAGTGGCGTACCGATTGAGCACAGTTCGTCGCCAGTCGAGAAGAAAGCGACGCGCAGACGGCGGTAGACGCTGACCTCGGCGCAACCCAGCGATGCGATCAGACCGAGTTCCGCCGGACGGATCAGTCGTCCGGCTGTGAGTGCCGCTTGCCCGGCGGCGAGGTCCTCACCTGCACGGCGGATATTCTGTCCGCAGCGCTGCCCCGGCGGAATCACGACGCGGTCGCCAGCAACCTCGACGACTTCCTGCATCACCACCACATCACTGCCGACAGGCAACGGCGCACCGGTCATGATGCGCACACACTCCCCAGTGGCCATGCTGCCGGCAAAGGCCTGGCCAGCCAGTGCTGTCCCGGCGACGCGCAGGCGGGTTTCGCCACTGCTCGACAGGTCGGCATGACGCAGCGCGTAGCCATCCATCGCTGAATTGTCGTGCGCCGGCACATTCGCCGGGGCAATCACGTCGCTGGCCAGAATCCGTCCCAGCGCGCTGCGCAGCGCCAGCCTTTCTTGCGTCTGCAGCGGTGTCAACTGGCTGCGGATAAAGGTCCGCGCCTGCTCGACCGACAGAGCATCGGGATCGTAATCGTTGAAACAACTGAAGCGGGCGGTGAGAGGCATGGCCGATTTCGCTGGATGGGTAATGGGTTGTCGGTTCGTCGCGCGGCGCGCGGTGCGCGCACGACCGCCCCGGCCAGGGACTGCCGGTGATCAGCCGCCCGTCATCGACATGAAGCGCACTACCTGCGGTGCGTCCATCTGGTTGCTGAAGTCATGGGCCTGGGCCTTGATGCCCATACTGCGGACAATCGCCGCCCGCAGAGGAGCATCATCGGTCCGATGCGCACGCAGTAGCGGCAGCAGCGCCACAGCATGGTTATTACCGAGGCACGGGTACAGTTCGCCGCGGGCAGTGATGCGCACGCGGTTGCAGCTGGCGCAGAAATTGTGACTGTGCGGCGAGATGAAACCGACGCGCGTAGAGGTATCGGGAATCCGCCAGTAACGTGCCGGCCCGCCGGTGGTTTCGGTTGACGGCAGGAGTACGAAGCGTGTCTGCAGACGCACCAGAGCCTCTTCGCTGCCGAAGACCTGGCGCGCGTGACCGATGTCGCCGAGCGGCATTTCCTCGATGAAAGCAATATCGATACCGCGTCCGACGACAAATTCGACCAGGTCGATCAACTCGTCATCGTTACTGCCACGCATCATTACCGTGTTGATCTTCAGTCGCTGGAAACCAGCCGCCTGCGCTGCGTCGAGACCACGCAGCACCTTGCTAAGGTCACCAACGCGGGTGATCTCCCGGAAACGATCGGCACGCAGCGTGTCGAGGCTGATGTTGATGCGCTTGACCCCCGCATCGCGCAAGGCCGGGGCAAATCGATCGAGCTGCGAACCATTGGTGGTCATCACCAGCTCCAGCAAACCCGGCAGGCGGGCCAGTTGTTCGAGCAACCAGATGGCATTGTGCCGAACCAGCGGCTCGCCGCCGGTCACCCGTACTTTGGTCACACCGAGATCGACGAAAGCATTCGCAATGCGCAGGCACTCTTCGAGGGTCAGCACCTGCGCCCGCGGCAGGAAGGTCATCTCCTCGGCCATGCAATAGCGGCAACGAAAGTCGCAACGATCGGTGATCGATAGACGAAGGTAAGTGACGTGCCGGCCATACCGGTCGACCAGCGTCCCGTCGGCATGCCGTGGAGTCGCCGGCAAAGTCGGCGGCGCAAGAGCGGTTGGAGAAAGGAGAATGACTTCGGGCGTCAGTAATTGATTGTGCATGCAAGAGGCTCCCTCGGGGGTGCCCGTGGCAAAGGGAAGGAATGGTTTGCGAACGATTATAGCGGACTTTGCCAGGCGTCAAGCGTGGCAAACCGGAAGGTAACGCCGACACTGGTGGCACCAGCATGCGCCAGTATGGCCTATCAGCCGAGCAGCACCTCGAAATGGCCGACGCACTCCCCGGAAACCATGGCCCCGGCGGACTGATGATGGCGGTGAATGTCAGCCGCGCCGAGGCGAGAGAACTGCAACGCTACCGCCATTTCTATCTGAGCATCCGCATATTCTGGAGATCCTGACTCCCAAATTTGGCGTCGCTCCCGGCGAGGCCCGTCTTTGAGCACTCTATTGCCCGTGCCTGTCAGCCGGTGCTTCAGGCTGGTGTAGAGCTTCAGCACAACGGCAACTTTGGCGACTTCGTGCCGCTCGGCGAATTCCGTCTCTCAAGACCACAGGTCTTCGGGATGCGAGAACAGCGCGGAATCGTACTCCGCCATTCGGCAAAGGCGGCCGCGAAATCGGCCAGCAGCGGGTCGTCGAGGAGAAGGGGCTGCGGCACCGAGAAACCTCTCGATCAGTCAACACGGGCCTGCCACGCTACAAGACCAGTACCCCGATTTCAATCAGCGTTGACGAAAGGACACGAAATTTCTGGGGAGGCTCAGCGCCCTGAGTAGCGACGAATTTTCTTGAGCTGTGGGGAGAGATTCAGGAAGATAGCAACCAAGGACGATGTCGAATGGTCAAATACAAGATTAGTTAGTTGCCCTGCCAATCCTTGGTCGTTGGTATTCTCATATACCGCTGGTAGCAAAACCACCTGTGCCGATGAACAAGAACGCAAGCGAATTCGGTTGCTCGTCTGACTCGCACCCCTATCGCCGCATCATCGATGATGAGCATGGGCGCGTGTGAATGGCGTATGCTGTGTGTACTAACGCTCCCGGGGCAGGTCTGTATCGATTACAGTCGGCCCCTAGTTGCGTGCGTATTCCGGGCGGGGACCAAGGGCAGGATGAGTTGTACGATCAGCGCCCCCTGCAGGTATGCTGCCTGGGTGTGACATCGCTCCTGCTGGAGCGCGTTCAGGATGGTAGTATTATCAATTCGTAGTTGTTTTCAGGGAGTTTTCAGATGAAATACGTCAGAATGATGGGATTGCTGTGGTGCACGCTGGTCCCAGCGGTATCGCTCGCACAGGCTGAAAAGGTGCTCAGGGCCGAAGAGATTAACGAACGCGCGCTGGTCGATCTGCTCGCCCCGGCCCCGGCCCGGACGAAATCGCGCTCGATCAATGTCACTCGCGATGAAAGTTCTTTGGCGCCTGCGAAACCGGCGGCAGCATCCTTGCTGATTACCTTTGAAACGAACTCTGCGGGTCTGACGCCAAACGGCAAGCAATCGCTTGATGTGGTGGGCCGGGCCCTGAATTCGGAAAAACTCGTTCCTTTCCGCTTCGCAATCGAGGGCCACAGTGATCCGCGTGGTGGCGAGGAATACAACCGACAGTTGTCGCAATCACGCGCCGAAAGCGTCGTTGTCTATTTGTCACAGAACCACCAGATCGATCGTAGTCGCCTCAAACCCGTCGGCAAGGGCCCGTCACAACTGCTCAACCCGGTTCGACCCGAAGCCCCCGAAAATCGTCGGGTGACCATCAGGCGGCTCGACGAGTAGCAGCATTCCGGAAGTCTCTGCGGCTCTTGACGGTTCCGGTCAGCTGATCTCGTCGATGACAAACAGGGCTGCTCCATAGCTGGAAGAGCAGGCGCGACTGGCTGGACAGATCACCTTGCCGGCAAAAGGATTGGTGGTCGCAAAGTTCGCCTCATGTGCGATGCGGTCGGCAATCTCGAGCGGAAACTCGGAAAACGGGTTGACCTTGCGCAGGCCGGTTGCAGAGAAATCCCGTCGATTGTCGGAAACGATCACCACGAAGCGATTGCTTCCCGGCGGGCCGTCAGGCGTCATCGCCCAGCCGGGGCGAGGCAGACTCAGATCACCCTCCCCGGCGATCCCGTTATCGGCGTCGATGGCGTTCGGGAAAAGCAGGTTGAAGCGGCCATTGGTGCCCACCATCAGAATGTACACATAGCCCGGCTTGTGCGAACTGACGCGGAAACGCAGCTTGTCCTGACCGATTTTGACCCTGGCCTTCTCTGGAACCACCGCCACCACGTGCTCGGGATCGCGGTGTCGATAAATCTCCTGCAAGATGTCAACCGGGTCGAACGGCTTGATGGCCTTTGTTGACGAGTTGGTCGCCCCGTTCTTGCCGAGCAACATGTCGACCAACTGCTGTTCGGTGAGCGACTTCCGGTCTGCCGTCTGAATCTCTGCTGTCGGTGGCGCCGCCGTCGTGGTCGCTCCAGTAGCCGGTGTCGCTGCCGGAGTGGCAGGCGTGGCTACTATTGCCGGAGATGGCGCCACCGTGACTGGCGATGATACGGCAGTGGGAGGCGACCGGAGTGCGTAATACGCCCCACCGGCGGCAACCGCCACCAGTGTGCCGCCAATGCCGACCAATAGCATCGCCTTGCTTCGTTTCTTTTCCACTGGCTCCTGGCTGACCGTGACCGCTGCAGCCTCCTGTGTGGTCACATGCGGCGCAGTCACCTCCGGTGTGCCCGCCATGTCCGACCCTGCCAGCAGGGCACGGAACTCGGCAACACTATGCGGGCGATCTTCAGGTCTGACCGCCAACGCCCGATCCATGGCCTGCAGGAAGGTCTTGCTGTAGCGTCCAGCTGCGGCCTGCGTTAGCGGGACCATGGTGTCGTTGATTGACCGGGCAACCGATGCCATGGGTGGCCTGCGGGTGATTGCGTTATAGACCACGGCTGCCAGTGCATAGAGGTCGGTCCATGCGCCCTGTTTGACATGTGGGTCTTCCGCATACTGCTCCAGAGGCGCATAACCCGGCTTGAGAATAACCGTTAGTGCCTGCGTCCTGTCGCCGATGACCCGCCGAGCCGCACCGAAATCGAGCAATAGTGGGCGTCCGTCGGCAAGCAACAGAATGTTGTCTGGCGCAATGTCGCGATGAAAACAGTTTTCTTGGTGAATGACCTCCAGAGCGTCAAGCAGGGGGTCGATCAAGCCCCTCAGCCATTCTTCTGAAGGCGGCTCAGGCATTTTCTGCAAGGCCTGCCTGAGGGTAATGCCCTCGTAGAACGGCATCACCATGTAGGCCGTACCGTTCGCCTCCCAGAAGCGATACACCTTCACCAGCGAGCGATGATCGAACTGGGCGAGCATCCGCGCTTCATTGACGAAACTGCGCAGACCAATGGCAAAAGTCTCGGCCAGGCGCGCTGATTTGACGGCCACGGTCAGACCCTCGACTCTCTCTGCCAGCGAGGATGGCATGTACTCCTTCAGGGCGACGTAGCGCCCGAGCGAAAGATCGTGAGCGAGGTATACGATTCCGAAACCGCCAATGCCGACCAGGTTGATGAGTTCGAATTCCCCAATGTGCGTGCCCAGCGGTAACGCATTGCTGCCGACGCCTGCCTCGGCTCCAGCCGAAGCTGCAGCCGCTGGAGATGAGGGTGCAGCGGGTTGACGCACGACCCAAGTCCGTTCGTACTCTTCTGGTTCCGACATCGAGTTCCCTGTAGTCAATACGGCGAAGACAATCCTCGCATTCTGCCGCAGTTTGCCTTTCCGGCAAAGCCGAAGTGATCAGGCATGTGCCGAGAATGCCTTGTGTACCCGCGGATTCCACAAAAAGAACAGGTTTTGCCATGGGCTACCTTGTCCAGGAACAGCAGCTGGCCGTCTATTCGTGAGTTGCTGACGCGGCTTTCACATTAACTAACGCTGACCGAGAACGAGAGGAAAGTCGGGTACGCCGCTGGGGACGATGGTCACCGGCGATTGCGCACCCTCGGTTAGAGACTTGACACGTTCCGAGACGTAGAGGTCGAGCATCTTGTGCGTGATGCGACCGGACTTGTTGTAATCGGCTTTCCCGCGCAGCCCCTCGAGGATGGCCTTGGTGAAAGCACCGTTGCCCCAATCAGGTGATTCCTGGGCATATTGGCGCCCGGTTGCCGCAGCAAACACGATGACCCCGTTATCAGCACTCGACAACTCATTGATGACAGCGGTGGTATCGAGGCGAAGCGAGCGCGCGCCAGTGCCGAGAACATTGCCCGCATGGCAGGTATCGATGAAGAACATCGCCTTGCCGGGCAAGGAAACGAGCGTGTTGCGAATCTCGCTGAAGATCACGCCGGTGCGCTTCAGGGCCTTGACATTGACATCCTGTGGCAGGAAGTAATAGGTGCCGTCGGCATCATTGACGCCATGCCCGGCAATGAAGACCATCCCCACGTCCCGCGCAGTCAGTTCCCTGCGAATCCACTCCAGTCCGTCGAGGACGTCGTCTCGTTTGGCAGAATGGTCGGTGAGCAGGCGAACCGAGACCTTACGGTACAGACCGCCTTCCTGTGTCCTGAAGAAATTCGACAGATCGGTAGAGTCCTTGGCGGCGAACTCGAGCTGAATCGAAGGATCCTGGTATTTGCTGATGCCGATCGCGAGGATGTACAGTGCTGGTCGCAGGTCCACACTGCCGGTGGCCGGCGCTGATGCAGCAGCAGGCATACCGATATTATTCGAAGCAGCGACGGCTTCCTTGGCAGTCACCGGAGGTTTCTTGAGCGTCAAGGTCGCTTCGGGCGAAACGCCATGCTTGTTCTCGGCAAACAACAGGATCTGGGCATCGAGTCCCGGCAAGGAAAACGGCACTTCATAGATGCTCTCGTTGGCATCAGAACGCGAACTGCGCAGGGCAGACAGCGCCGGCAGAGCAACGGGCTGGCCATTGATCCGCGCGCGGAGTATTGTTGGTGGGGCATCGGCCGGTGCGCGAACGGCGACCTGGAGTTTGATGTTGCCGCCAACAGCCCAGTTGCTGGTGTCAGGTGAAACGATGCGCACTGTAGGAGGCAGCCGTTCGCGGATTGCCTGACCGCCGGGAGGGGCTGCCGCACCGGCCGGAAGCGCCGCCAGCGCGGCATCCGTACTGCCCTTGCCGATGACTTCACTGATCAGTTCGGGTCGATAGTACTCGGTACGAAAGCGGGATACCGGATAGAAATCCGCAGCCTGTGCCGAACCACGATCGACCTGCCAGCCGACCAGATTCTCACCGCCCGGGCTGGCAGCGAAATAGCCCCCCGGCACCCACATGACCCAACGGCGTCCGTCCGCTTGCGGAAAGAAGACGAGTTGCTCACTGCCGTCTTGTTGCCGGTACCAGCGTAACGTGCCATCGCTGAACGCGGCGACCACCCAGCGGCCGTCGTCGCTGGTGTTCACCTGCCACGGTGTCGCGGGCGCAGCAGTCTTCCACAAGGCGTGGCCGTTGCGGTCGTAGAGGCGGATTTGGAAGTTGGTGGCGATGGCAATGCGATTGCCGTCACGAGAGACGCTTGCCGCGAGCGACCACTCGTTGGCGTCCAGGCCAAGGCCTTTGCCATTGATGGACGGTTGTTGCCGCTCAAACCAGTTGTCGACCATGGTCTTTCCGGCTGACGTCCGCGGTGCTTGCCAATCCTTGACAGCTTTTACCCAGGCCAGTTGACGGGTATCGAAGGCATCACCGGTGTTACCGGGCCGTGCGTCCTGAAAAGCGAGCGCACTGCCATCCGCAGCCAGGCGAAAGCGGCTGCGCTGGTTGCGAAAGTCCAGCAAGCTGCTACCGATGGTCAACTGCGACTGTCCATTGGCGGCAAGTATTCCCCACGCGGGATCGGCGGTCGCGTACAGCAGACTGCCATCACGTGTAGCGTGCAGCGCAGTGATCGTGTTGCGCGCTACCGGGATGACGGTGGGTTCGCTCTGCCCAGTATCAGGCCAGACCAGAATCGCGAACCGTCCCTTGTCGTTGGCCCAACTGCCGGCCGCGTAGACGCTTTTGCCATCCGTCGACCAGGCGACAACGCTGAGGCTGCGCGCGATACTGCCCATTGCCGGAGGCGACAACACCTTTCGCACCTTCAGTGTCTTCGCGTCGAGCAGGACAACGCTTTCCTGGTCCGAAGTGCCGACCGCCACGGTCTGCCCATCGGGTGAAAAAGCCAGGCCAAAAGGCACGCCCATTCCGGCCAGTGTGCTGCGCGAAAGCAGCTTGAGGCCTTTTGGTGTCGCTTCGTAAGCTCGGACGAAGCCATCGGCACTACTGACCACGATTGTCTTGTCATCAGGTGACCAGACACTCGCATTCACCTCATCCGAGAAGTCCGAGCCACCCTGCAGTTCGCGCGCGCTGCCCCAGGAATCGGTGCCCTGGAAGACACGGACTCCCTGCCTGCCCCACAGGCCAGCGACGAGCATTCGGCCGTCGCGAGAAAACGACAGATGCGTGACGACATCGGGCAAGCCGGTGATGCGGTGGATGATCTGGCCATCACTGCGGCGGACCAGATAAACGTCATTGCTTGAGGACCAGCCGGCCGTGGCAAAAACTGCACCATCCGGGGCCATCGCCACTGCATACAGCTTACCATCGTTGCCGGGTCCGGACGGTGGCCTGAAAACCGACAGTGGCGAACCACTGGCAACGTCCCAAACGCGTGCGGTCTTGTCCTCGGATGCCGTGACGGCATAGCGGCCATCACGATCCATGCTTGCCGCTCGAATCGGGGCAACGTGGGTACCGGTTTCAATACGCAGGCTGGGCGTCGTTCCCGTTGCCTGCGTGGTCGCTCCGGTGGCCGACGAAAAGCCGCCAGAGCTACCCAGTATGCAGAAGAGTGCCCAAGTGAATTGTCGAAGAACTGCCCTGATGCCGAGCACGGTGGTTGGAATCGGTGAGGGGTTAGCAAGAAACTTTCTTGAACTCGATGCGCTGGTCGAGAGCATCCGATTCGTTGCCCTTGCCGGTGCCGACGATTGCGCGCTGCGAACCATACCCCTTGGCCATCAACCGCTTCGCCAGCGCAGGGTTGACCGCCACCAGCTTCTGCCGGACAAACTCGGCGCGCTGCAGTGAAAGGCGTTCGTCCATCTGATCCGAGGTGCCTCGCCGGGTGTGTCCGGCGACCTCGATGCAGGACGACTGTCGTAGCGACTGTTTAGCGATCTCCGACAACCACAGCGAATAGGGCTGCTGTTCCTGGCTGAAGGCGGTTGCTCCAGGCTTGAAATCGAAACGCACGGCAAGCCGGTCGCTTGCCAGGCCCATTTGAACCAACTGCCCGAAGGCCTGCATGGCAGGCTTCGTGCGTCCCAATTTCTGATTGTCGAGGTACACCCCGGCATATACACGCGCCTGCTTGCCGGCTGGATTCGTCAGGACCGACTGGTAGAGGGCCAGCGAGTCCTTGAATTTCTTCGCCTGATAGGCCTTGGTTGCTTCGCTGATCGTCGATGCAGCCAGCACGGCGTCGATGTACGCGGGATTGATCGGGTCGCCGGCTTTCGTTCCCTGACAGGTCTTCACATATCCGTCGACAGCCGTATCCTTAGCCCAGACCGGCATCTCGCGGAAGAAAGGCAGTGGCGTCGGATCGAATCCTTCGGGTAGGGCGCGTGCCAGACCCTTGCTGATGATCTTGCCGGTCTTCAGATCGGCAAGCGCGAAGCAGATGCGGTAGGCATCGCGCTCGCCGTCCGCCTTGCCCTGCAGGTTGATTGGCGTGAAGGTGCCGATCATCAGCAAGGGAAGCGTGGCGACGGTTTCGTTGTTGAAGGGTTTGACGTCGACCTGCTGATAGTTTTCCTTCACCAGTTGAACGACCGACTGTTCCATCGCCACTGTCGCTTCGGTCTGCATGCCGCTGTTACCGTCCACCAGCGGATCAACCACCATGCTGTATTTCTGATCCTTGGCCAGATTGGCGTTGGCCAGCAAGTCTTGCGCAGCCTTGCGCACCGCCTGTTCATAGGGAAGGGCAACCACCTGCGGTGCGGGCGCGGGCGCTGCCACGGTTGGCTTTTCCTCCGTGCTGCTGCAAGCGGCGGCAAGTACACCGACAGCAAGACAAGCGCTAACGAGAAAGCGGGATGGAAATGGCATGAATATTCTCCCTCTTGTTGTTCACAAAAATTGGACAAACAATGGTCTGGACGAGTTCATTGGCAAGGAGAACTGATACTTGATTCCCGCCAACCCTTGCAACGGGGAACCCCTCAAAATATCGTTCATCGCCCCTACTACCATCACGGGTAGCCTGCCTCAGCGAATTCCAAGAACGCTCCATGTCTGTTTCCTTGAAAGGTAGCAGCAATTTATGGTCAGCGGCAATATTTGCCGGAAAGCCGGCAAATTCCGGTACAGCTCAAGTGCAGCTCGAAGTCGAAGCCATTGCCAGTGCCCGGATCGCAAGATTGGCATCATTATTGCTTGAATGCTGCTCATCAATCTTCAGAGGAGACCGTGTTGGCTAGCAAGCTTGACAGCGCGCTTTTCGCGGGGCAGCAGGCACTAACGCTGCGTGCATATCGGCAGCAAGTGCTTGCCGGGAATATCGCCAACGCCGATACTCCGCACTACCAGGCTAGGGACTTCGATTTTGCTACAACGTTGAAGGACGCACTTGCTGGCCGCGGCGAAGGCAATCTCAACCTGGTAACGACTTCTGAACGTCATTTTCAGGGCACTGCGGACTCTGGCCCGGTGCGCCTGATGTATCGCCAGACCAGCCAGGCGAGTGCCGATGGCAATACGGTCGATATGGATGTCGAGCAGGCGAACTTTGCTGAAAACGCCATTTTCTACGAGGCTGGCATGAGTTTTCTCAGTGGCAAGGTCAAGACCCTGCTCGCGGCTCTGCAGCCCTAACGGTCACAGCTGTTGCAGGCAACTTCGATCATGAACGCATTCGTTTCCCTCTCTCCCGGATTTTCTCATGCTTGCGGGCGAGGGAAGGTTCGTGAATTGCTGACGCGACGTTCACATTAATTGCCATGAGCCTGTTCAATACCTTTGCTGTGGCCGGTAGTGCAGTAACCGCACAGGCGATACGCCTCAACGCGGTCGCCAGCAACCTGGCGAACGTGGACAGCGTGATCGGTTCGGACGGCAAGCCTTATCGGGCCAAACAGGTGGTGTTTGCCGCTACACCGATGGGCAGCCCTGCGGCACAAGGGGTTCGGGTTAAACAGGTGGTTGAGGACAGCAGTCCCGGGCGTATGGTTTATGACCCACGCAATCCTGCCGCCGACGAAAAAGGCTACGTCGCGATGCCCAATGTGAACGTGGTTGAAGAAATGACCAACATGATTTCAGCGTCGCGTGCCTACCAGAACAACGTCGAGGTGATGAACACCGCCAAGCAGTTGCTGCTCAAAACGCTGACGCTTGGTCAGTAGTCATCGAACAGAAGACACAGGAGAAACTCATGAACGCCGTGCAATCAGCAGTCAATTCAAGCAGCGACATTTTTGCGGCGATCAATGCCCAGGCAAAGGCCGGCACGACCGATGCGAGTTCAGGCAGTGAGGATGTCCAGAACCGCTTTCTCAAGCTGCTGGTAACGCAACTGAAGAATCAGGACCCGCTCAACCCGCTCGACAATGCTGCGGTGACCACGCAGATCTCGCAGATCAGTACGGTGGCCGGTATCGAAAATCTGAACGCGACGATGCAGACCCTGTTGAGCGACTTCAACGACAGCCAGTCGATGCAGGCGGCGGGTCTGATTGGCAAGAGCGTTCTCGTTCCTGGTTCCCGGCTTGCTCTGAGCGACGGCGGAGCCGGTGGCGGTGCCAAAGCCAGTGGCGGTGCCAATCTTGCGGGCCCGGCTGACAAGGTGACGCTGACGATCCTCGATGCCGCCGGCAAGGTGGTGCAAAGTCAGAATCTGGGCGCGCGCGATGCCGGCAGCTTCAGCTTTACCTGGGACGGCAAGACCGATGCCGGAACGACCGCGCCGCCAGGCAACTACAGTTTCACGATCGCTGCCGTGCGTGGCAGCGAAACTGTGGCCACAGAAGCGATGCATTTGGGCACAGTTTCTGCCTTGGTCAGAGACAAGGGCGCCTTCCAGCTTGAACTCGCTGGACTGGGCAGAGTAGATTTCAACAAGGTGCAGCAGATTTTCTAGGAACAGGGGTCAACCATGAGTTTTCAACAGGGTTTGAGTGGTCTGAATGCTTCGGCCGCGTCGCTGAATGTGATTGGCAACAACGTCGCCAACGTCGCTACCGTCGGCTTCAAGAGGGCAGATGCGCACTTCTCGGATCTCTACGCGGCTTCGCTGGGTATC
The DNA here is from genome assembly GCA_013414765.1 of Candidatus Accumulibacter cognatus. Lineage (GTDB taxonomy): Bacteria > Pseudomonadota > Gammaproteobacteria > Burkholderiales > Rhodocyclaceae > Accumulibacter > Accumulibacter cognatus. Next base: position 2,177,757 of record CP058708.1, on the reverse strand, counting down.
GGGTCCGGTTCGCAGATCGGTATCGGGGTCACGGTGTCGGCAATCCAGCAACAGTTCACCCAGGGTAATCTGACGACCACCAACAATCCCCTGGACCTGGCACTCAATGGTCCCGGCTATTTTCGCATGAGTCATGAAGGGGCAATCACCTATACTCGCAACGGCCAGTTTCACCTCGATAAGGAAGGTTACGTCATCAACGACAAGAACCTTCGTCTGACTGGCTATCCGGTTGCTGAGAATGGTGACATTTCCCCGACCAACCCGGTCGAGATACAGTTATCTGCCAGCCAGATTCCACCGCGGGCAACCAGCGATCCGCTGGCGGGAGACATCAGCGCGGCAATCAATCTCGACGCACTCGATTCGGTTCCCTTGGTGACCACCTTCGATCCCACCAATACGCAATCGTACAATTTCTCGACCGCCCTGAATGTTTTCGACACCCTCGGGGTGATGCACAACCTGAGCACGTACTACGTTCGCACGGCAACTCCCGGGACATGGGACATCTATGCAACGCTTGATGGGGTGCTGTCTGCGGATGCTGCTCCGGGGGGTCGGAGTCTGGTATTCGATACCTCGGGAATACTGACGAGCGTGGTACCAGCACCGGCTGCAGGAGACCCCTTGTTCTCCATTCCGATGCCGGAATGGGATCTGACGGACGGAGCCACCACACCTTGGTCACCGGGAAGCATCGATTACACCGATACCACCCAGTTCGGGAATGACTCGACAGTCGATCGCCTGATACAGGGAGGATATGCCGCTGGCAGTCTGGTGGGCGTGGGCGTCTCGAGTGACGGGATCCTGCAAGGTCGCTACAGCAACAGTCAGTCGCGCAACCTCGGGCAAGTCGTGCTTGCCAATTTCAGCGATCCCAATGGCCTGCTGAATCTGGGCAACAATGAATGGAGTGAGACTTCGACCTCCGGCCCGCCACTGCTCGGTGCGCCGGGGACAGGAACGCGCGCCGTGATCCAGTCGGCGACAGTGGAAGACTCGAACGTCGACCTCACCAAGGAACTGGTCGACATGATTTCAGCACAGCGCAACTATCAGGCCAATGCACAAACGATCAAGACCCAGGATCAGGTCATGCAGACCCTGGTGAACCTGCGCTAAGCGCGGTAGCGAAAGAAAGCGACAATAACCGATGGATCGACTGATCTACACCGCAATGAGTGGCGCCAAACAGGCTTTCCTGCAGCAAGCCGGCGTTGCGCAGAATTTGGCCAACGTTGCCACAGTCGGTTATCGGGCAATGGAGCACCGCTTCCGCGCTGCACAGGTTCTTGGTGCGGGCGCGCCAACGCGGGCATTCGCAGTCGATGCTTCGCTGGCCAATGTCTTTGAGCAGGGTCCGTTGACAGTCACCGGGCGGCCGCTCGACGTCGCTGTCAACGGCGCTGGCTGGATTGCCGTGCAGGGGGCTGATGGTCGCGAGGCCTATACGCGTGCCGGCAATCTCAGAACCGATGCCAACGGCGTGCTGCTGACCAGTTCCGGCTTCAACGTGCTCGGCGAGGGCGGGCCAATCTCGCTGCCACCGGACAACAACATCACGATTGCTCCGGACGGCACGGTATCGAGCATCCCGCGGATCGGCGCGGGAGCAATCAACAACGCGAGCGCGGTCGGTCGCATCAAGCTGGTCAACCCGCCAGAGAACGATCTGGTGCGCGGTGATGACGGACTCTTTCGCACCCGCAGCGGCGACGAAGCAGTTTCCGACGAGAACGTCAAGCTCGTCCCGGAGGCGCTTGAGGGCAGCAACGTCAATACGGTGGACGCAATGGTCCGAATGATCAGTCTGGCGCGCCAGTTCGAAATGCAGATCAAGATGTTGCAGACGGCGGACAGCAATGCGCGTGCGGCCACCCAGATTCTCACGATCAATGCCTGACAGGAAAACAGATGATCCGCTCGCTATGGACCGCCAGTACTGGCCTCAATGCCCAACAGGTGCAAATAGACATCATTGCCAATAACCTGGCAAACGTCAGCACCAACGGTTTCAAGCAGGCGCGTGGCATTTTCGCTGATCTCCTCTATCAGACCCTTCGTCAGCCGGGAGCCCAGTCGTCACAGACCACCCAGATTCCCGATGGTCTGCAGATCGGTCTCGGAACGACCCCAGTGTCCACGGGTCGCATCTTCACGCAGGGTTCGCTCCAGCAAACCGGCAACACCCTTGATCTGGCGATCGACGGCGCTGGCTTCTTTCAGGTCCTACTGCCGGATGGCACGACCGCCTATACGCGCGATGGCTCGTTCCAGAAAGACAATCAGGGGCAGATCGTGACGGCCAATGGCTATCCCTTGCAGCCCGCGATCACGATTCCGCAGAATGCCTTGACGATCACCATCGGGACCGATGGCGTGGTCAGCATCACGCAGCCGAATTCGGCAGCAACGGTACAGATCGGAACCATCCAGGTGGCAACTTTCATCAATAACGGGGGTTTGCAGAGCATCGGCGAAAATCTCTACCTGGAGACCGCATCGAGTGGTACTCCTACTCCCAATACGCCGGGAACCAATGGTTCCGGAGTGGTTCTGCAAAACTTCGTCGAGGCGTCAAACGTGAACGTAGCGCAGGAACTGGTGATGATGATCCAGACGCAGCGGGCCTACGAACTCAATTCAAAGGTGGTGTCGACTTCGGACGCGATGTTGGCGCGTCTGACCCAGTTGTAGAAGGCACATGATGGGTAAGGCATGGCTCGTGGTGAGGTCTCTGCTGACGCTAACCGGACTGCTGCTGGGAGCATGTACGACGGTGCCGCCAACCAATGTCCATCAACCCATGAGCGCACGCCCCGCGCAGCGGCCCGACGCACTCGCCGCCAGCCTCGTCGCGACTGGCAGCATTTACCAGGCCGGAACATCGCGAACCCTGTTCGAAGACCGGCGCGCTCGTTATGTCGGCGATACGATCACGGTGACGATTACCGAGAACACTTCGGCGGCCACCAAGTCGAACAGCAGTCTTTCCAAGACTGGCAGCATCAGCGCCTCGTCCGGACCAAACGTCAATCTGCCCGGCAAGTCGCTGATTGAACTCAAAGGCAGTAGCAGCAACACGGCTGCCGGCAAGGGTGAGGCCGCCGCCAACAATGTGTTTACCGGTACCATCACGGTGACGGTCATCGAAGTGCTGGCAAACGGCAACCTGCTTGTCTCCGGCGAAAAGCAGGTGGCGATTGGGCATGGGCAAGAGTACATCCGCCTGTCAGGGATCATCAACCCTTATTTCGTGAATGCCGCCAACACCATTGCATCGTCGCAAATTGCGGATGCACGCATCGAATACAAGGAAAGCGGCGGGATCAGTGAAGCTCAGGTCATGGGCTGGCTGGCGCGCTTCTTCCTGACCTTCATGCCTTTCTGAGGAACACCGCTGATGGCACGGATCATGGACAGGCAAGTCGGCAGGGGTCTGTGGCGCACTCTCATTCTGGCCGCCCTGGCGGGCATGTTGAGCGCCCCGGTCACCGCCGAGCGGATCAAGGATCTGGCTTCCGTACAGGGAGTGCGCAACAATCAGTTGATTGGCTATGGCCTGGTTGTGGGACTGGACGGGAGTGGTGACCAGACGACACAGACCCCCTTTACCACGCAAAGCATCATCAACATGCTGGCGCAACTCGGGACGACCTTGCCGACGACACAATCGCTGCAGCTCAAGAACGTCGCAGCAGTGATGGTGACCGCCAATCTGCCTCCCTTTGCAAGGGTCGGGCAGCAGATCGACATCACCGTGTCGTCGATGGGCAATGCCAAGAGTCTTCGCGGCGGAACGTTGCTGATGACGCCGCTGAAAGGCGCAGACGGTCAGATCTACGCACAGGCACAAGGCAATTTGCTGGTGGCCGGTGCGGGAGCCGCAGCAGCCGGCAGTAAGGTGGTGGTCAATCATCTGCTTGCCGGGCGAGTGGTAGGTGGCGCCACCGTCGAACGTGAGGTGCCGACGGCACTCGGTCAGGGTCCATTCGTTCATTACGAAATGGCAACGACCGACTTCGGCACCACCCAGCGAGTGGTCGAAGTCATCAACCGCGAGATTGGCCCAGGTACGGCGCAGGCGGTGGACGGCCGCCTGATTCGCGTGCTTGCACCCGAGGAAGCGAATAGCCGGGTGGCTTTTCTGGGGCGAGTCGAGGCCCTTGAAGTACGGCCGACCCAAACCGTTGCCAAGGTGATCATCAATCCCCGGACCGGTTCGGTGGTCATGAACCAGAAGGTAACCATCGATTCCTGCGCGGTGGCACATGGTAATCTGTCGGTGGTCGTCAACAGCGAACAGAAGGTCAGCCAGCCCAACGCGCTAGCCGGCGGGCAGACAGTGACCACGACGCAGAGTGAGATCGAGATCAAACAGGGAGGCGGTTCGTTGATCCAGTTGAAAGCCGGCGTCAGTCTTGCCGAGGTGGTCAAGGCAATCAATGCGCTGGGCGCCGGTCCGCAGGATCTGTTGTCCATTCTGCAGTCGATGAAAGCCGCGGGCGCGCTGCGCGCCGACCTCGAAATCATCTGAACCCATGTCGAGCAGACCACCAAGAGGAGCCCTTCACGGATGAATTCCGCCAATCTCGGGGTCAATCGTCTGGCAATCGATCCAGCTCTGGGCGGCGATCTGCGCGCCAGACTCAAGGCGGACCCGCAAGCCGGCGTGCGGCAGGCCGCGCGACAGTTTGAAGGCATGCTGCTGCACCTGATGTTGAAAAGCATGCGCGATGCCAATGCCGCTGGCGGTTTGCTGGACAGCGATCAGAGCCGTTTTTTCACGGCCATGGGCGACCAGCAAATGGCGCAGGATCTCGCCTCGCAAGCGCCGCTCGGTTTCGCCGCAATGATCGAAAAGCAATTGGCGCGGCAGATGACTCCCAGCGCTGTGGCTGCGGCAACCTCGCCCCTCGACCTGTTGCCGCAGTCGCTACCTGCGCAGATCACCGCGAGTACGGCGACCATCCGGACCGTGACCGGTGCCCAGCGCAGCACTGCCGCGTCCCCCGCGGCGAAGAGCGGCGCGGTGAGCACGGCCGGCACGTCACCCGATGCGCGAGCCTTTGTCGATCGCGTTTGGCCGCAGGCTGTCGAGGCGGCCGCAATGACCGGGGTGCCCGCGCACTTTCTGGTGGCCCAGTCAGCACTGGAAAGCGGCTGGGGGAAACGTGAGATCAAGGCCGCCGATGGTTCGCCAAGCTTCAATCTGTTCGGGATCAAGGCCGGGCGGAGCTGGTCGGGACCAACCGTCGAAGTGCAGACCACCGAGTTCGTCAACGGGGAAGCCCAATCGGTACGCGCCAGGTTCCGCGTCTATGGTTCGTATGCCGAGGCCTTTCGCGACTACGCAAAAGTCCTGAGCAGTAACCCTCGTTTTGCAAAGGTCATTGGGCAGCAGGATGGCGCGCAGTTTGCGCGTTCCTTGCAGCAGGCGGGCTATGCCACTGACCCGATGTACGCCGACAAGCTGGCTCGCATCATCAATGGGGCAACGCTCCGACAGGCGCTAAGCGCTTAATGGCCTGAGCAATTTCGCGTCGGGACTAAATTTATCGCAGCAGGTGCCGTCTACAGATTGTAGTCATAGAGGACTCATGCCATGGGCTCAGGAATCATCGGTACCGCTCTCAGCGGTCTGCAGGCCGCTCAATTCGGACTGCAGACTACCGAACACAATATCGCCAATGCCAACACCCCGGGCTTTTCGCGGCAGCGGACGATCCAGGCTAGCAATTTTGCGCAGCAGACGGGTAGCGGCTTTTTCGGGCATGGTACGCATGTGGTGACCGTCGAACGCATGTACAGCCACTTCCTGACCGACCAGGTCAATCGTTCGCAGAGCAGCATGAGTCAACTCGACAGCTATGCCGCTCAAATCAGCCAGATCAACAATCTGTTCGCCGATCCGAGCACCGGCTTGTCGCCAGCGTTGCAGGGATTCTTTTCGAGTGTTCAGGAGGTTGCGGCCAATCCTTCTCAATTGGCGAGCCGCCAAATCATGGTCTCTGCGGCACAGACGTTGAGTACTCGATATCAGTCGATGGGTGACCAACTCGCACAGATGTACGACGGAGTCAATGGCCAAATCGAGGCAACCGTCACCAGCATCAATGCCAACATCAAACAGATCGCACTGCTCAACCAGCAAATCTCGGTTGCCCAAGCCGCTACCGGCCAACCCGCCAACGATCTGCTGGATACCCGCGACCAGCTGGTTCTCGATCTGAACAAGATGGTCAAGGCAAAGATCACGACCAATAGCGACGGCAGTTACAATGTGTTCATCGGTAGTGGCCAGCAACTGGTCGCTGGCTCGATTACGATGGAGCTCGCGACATTGCGATCACCGAGCGATTCTTCCCGGCGAGTGGTTGGCCAGGAAAGCGTGACGGGTGTCCACGAGATTCCGGAGTCGCTGCTCAATGGCGGCTCGCTCGGCGGATTGCTGGCTTTCCGGAGCGAATCTCTCGATCAGGCGAGTAATGAACTGGGCCGCACCGCAATCTCGTTAGCACTGACCTTCAACGCGCAGAGTGCCCTTGGGCAGGACCTGCTCGGTCAGTCGCAGCTCTCTCCTGCGCCCAACAGTTTTACGCCGGATCTGTTTTTGGTGATGCCGCCGGAGGTCATTGCCAACACCAACAATCCGCCTGGCAGCCCGACTGTTAGCGCTTCTTTTGTCAGCCCGCCCCCGTTCAACGAAAACTTCTATACCGATCTGGGAAGCAGTGATTACCGCCTGAGCGCAGACGCGAGTGGTGTGACGCTGACGCGTCTTTCCGACAACAAACAATGGATCGGGGCTGATCTTGGAGAACTCAACACGAATCTGGCAAGTGATCCGCAGGGGTTTACACTGGATCCTTCTCCGACCCTGTTGGAAGGTTCAAGCTATCTGATTCAGCCAACCCGCGACGCTGCCCGTAAACTCTCGGTCAATCCGGCGGTTGTGGCGGACGCCAGCCTGATTACGGCTGCAGGGCCAATCCGCACTTCGACGGGTGCAACCAATACCGGATTGGCCAAGGTGTCGGCAGGCAGTGTCGGAACAGGCTATGTGGCGGCTTTGGCAGGGATGCCGATGTCGCTGGAGTACCAGGGCGGCAATCTGCAAAACTTTCCGGTGGGTGCGCAAGTGTCGATCAATGGCGCCGCTCCGGTGGTGATTGCTGCAACTACGGATGTCGTTCCTTACACGAGCGGGGCAACGATTGCTCTTCTCGACCCGCTGACGAGTACACCCGGCTTCAGTTTTACCATCACTGGCATACCCAACAATGGCGACACCTTTACAATTGCCAGGAATTCCGGTGCTATCACCGATGGGCGTAACGCGCTGGCTTTGGCGCAGCTCCAGACGCAGCATACGATGGCCGGGAAATCCTCCTCCTTCCAGGAAGCCTATGCGCAATTGGTCAGCCAGACTGGTAGCAAGACAAATCAGATACAGGTCAGTAGTGCGGCGCAGCAGGCCCTGCTGATCCAGGCCCAAGACAACCGCGAATCGCTCTCGGGGGTCAACCTCGACGAGGAAGCGGCCAATCTCATTCTTTATCAACAGGCCTATCAGGCCGCGGCCAAGGCTTTGCAAGTCAGTTCCAGTCTGTTCGACTTGATTCTGCAAATGTCGGCCTAAGGAGCGTTACATGCGTATCAGTACCAGTCAAGCCTACGGTTCTGGTTTGCGCGGCATCGAGCGTAGCCAGAATCAGCTCCTCAGGCTGCAGAATCAAATGTCCAGCGGGCGCCGCATGTTGACTTCGGCGGATGATCCCGTCGCCGCTGCCAGAGTGCTCACTGTTTCGCAGTCCAAGGACATCGACGTCCAATACGCAAAAAATCAGGGGGACGCGACCGCGCGACTTGGCCTGGTCGATAGCCAACTGGCCGCCTTGACAAATCTGCTGCAGAGCGTTCGTGAGCGGGTCATTCAGGCGGGCAATACGGTCCTGTCCGACAGCGATCGCCAGGCCATCGCCATTGATCTGGAGGCGAGCTTTGACGGCATGCTCGGGCTTGCCAATAGTCGCAGTGCCGACGGTGATTACCTGTTTTCAGGGTACCAGGGGGCAACGATCCCGTTTGCCGGCAGCGCAACCTCATCGGTTACTTACGCAGGTGATGATGGCCAGCGTCTGCTGCAGGTGACCTCAACTCAACAGATGCCAAGCAATGTGGCCGGCAGCGATTTGTTCATGAATATCCGGGAAGGCAATGGCACCTTTTCGACGGCAGCCACGGGCAATGGCGCTTTTCCCAACCAGGGTTCAGGGATTATTGAGCCGGGTTCGGTGCTCGATCTCCAGAAATGGCAAAGCGCCTTGAATTCCGGTTTCCCCTGGCAAGGAACGGAAAATTTCTCGCTACAGCTGCAGTTTTCCTCGGTGGCAGGCGTCAGTAGTTACCAGTTGTTCGATGCTTCGACACCAGACACGTCAGGTACGCCCCTACCTGCCAAGGCGGTCGGCCCGGTGCTGCCCTTTGTTTCAGGGCAAGCCATTCCGCTGGTCACCACCATTCCTGACGTTGACTTCGGCGCACAAGTGGTGATCAATGGGTTGCCTGCTGCCGGTGACACTTTCACGATCAAGCCGAGCGCCAACAAGAGCGTTTTTCAGACCATGCAGGAGATGATTGGCCTGTTGCGCTCGCCGCTGCTGGCCTCGGCGACGACAAGAACGGACTTCTCCGGCCAATTGCAGGGGCACCTGACCAATCTTGATCAGGTGCTGGTCAATGTCAGCCGCGTGCACACCACCGTGGGTGGCTACCTGCAGGAACTGGACGGCCTGAGCAGCAACTCCGAAGCGCTGGATATTCAGTATGCGCAGACCCTGTCGGACCTTCAGGATCTGGATTATGCGAAGGCGATCACCGACTTCACGATGCAGCAGGTCAACCTGGAAGCTGCACAGAAGTCTTTTGTACAGATCAGCGGTCTGAACCTTTTCAAATATCTTTGATATCTCTGATCCACAAGGACATGGCCATGCGTTCGCCTGCAGGTTTCTTGCTGGTCATTCTGCTGAGTGGCTGTGGAAACGTCGATTGGTACTTGCGACCACGTCCAGACAGCAGCCATGTTTCTGACTATTCCTTCAAAGAGGCGCAGAATCCGATGCCGAGTGTGGCGCCACTCCGGGCCGCCGTCATTGCCGGAGCGGGGGCTTATTCGGTCAAAGAATATGCGGGCAATGCCGCTTATTTTGGACTGGCCGTTGCTGCTGCGGTTGCTGCCTATGCCATCTACGATCCTTTGGCACCCAACTGGACGATTGAGGAAAGGATTCTTGACGCCGATACCTACCGCCTTTCGATGCGCGCCAAGAGCTTTCGCACCGGTGGCGACGGAGAATCCGGATTGATTTTCAAGCGGCGGGCACTGCAGCTACAGCGCGAACGAGGCGTTCCCGCGTATCGTATCCTCGACTACTCGGAAGGGATCGATTCGAGTACGCCTTTCACGCACCGTTATGCAGAGGGCGTGATTCAGCTGGTTCGTGCCGATCCGCCTAAAACGCCTTAACGGTCATCACTATCCCCGTCGCAAGCAAGTATCGAGCCCGCGCTCGACTCGCCGCCCGACTACCAGGAACGTACCCTGCCGGTATCGAGGTGCACAAACTCATCATACGGATAGAAGCCGACTCCGCCGGCACCCTGGGATATTGCGGCGTCGCGCAGATCGACCAGGGGCACACCGGCAATGCGCAGATCGATGGCCTTGCCCTGCATGTGCAGGCTCTGCTTCGCCACGCCACCGCCACCGGTGCGGCGTAACCTGGCGTTGGTCTGGGCGCAACGGTAGCCGGAAATGATCTGGAAAGGCTGCTCGCAGCCCAGTTCCTGGCGAAGCTGGAAAAGCAGGTCAAACAATTGCGGGTCGATACTGCCGACTTCCCCCGAGTAATGGTCACGCAGAAACCAGTCGAGACGCTGCAGCCCCTCGGGAAGATAGCGGTCGCCGAGGGCGAATACGACCGAGAGGCGTTCGCCGGTATGGGTGTGATCGAATTCGAGGCTGCGCGCAGTCGGCAGGGCCGCCAGTACAGGCTTTGCCAGTGGCAGGACGGCGCCGGCGACAACCAGTCGGGCGGCGTCAGCGAGAAACAGGCGGCGTGAACAGGGCTTTAACATGACTGCTCCATGAAACGGCTAATAAGTTGATTCTTCTGGAATGTTGGCGGGGTAGGAAACCCGTACGGCGAGCGATCGCTGACGCAGGGCAGCATCGAGAAGCGGGTCCTGCCGGTAGATGTCGGGAAAAAAATACACGCGCCCGTCCCGGACGGCTGCCGTGTGATAAGCGATGACCACCGGCAGGGCCTCCTGCAAGCGAATGGTCGTGGATTTGCCTTTGCGCATTGCTTGCACGATGCGCGCTTCACTCCATTCGGGCGCATCGGCGAGAACGAATTTCGCCAGTTCCACCGGCGCCTCGACGCGAATGCAGCCGTGACTGAAGTCGCGCCGGTTGCGTTTGAAAAGTTGTGCTGTCGGGGTGTGGTGAAGATAAATGTTGTCCTTGTTGGGAAATACGAACTTGATGTTGCCAAGAGCGTTACCTGCCCCAGGCTTCTGGCGGATGCGCATCTGGCCACGCTGCACTGCATCGAGACTGGCGCTGTCCAGACCGACGATGACGCGACCGTCGCTACCGACGAATTCGAAGCCCTGTCGATCGAAATAACCGGGGTCGCGGCGCAGCCTGGGCAAGGTTTCGCTCCTGGCGATCGATGGCGGAACATTCCAGTAGGGGCTGAACTCGACGAAGCGCATGTCGGCATCAAAAAGCGGTGTCGGGGTTTTGCCTGTCGTGCCTACAATGACTTTCATCGTCGTCTTGATCTCGATTCTGCCGTCTCTGACCTGGTAGGCACGCAGCATGAATTCCGGAACGTTGACCACGACTACACGCGGTGCTGGCAGGAACGGGGTCCAGCGCAGCCGTTCGAGCGCCAGTTCGAGCTGCCGGGCGCGGCTTGCGGGTGGCACATTGAGTAATGCCAAGGTATCTTTTCCGAGCACACCGTTGGGCACCATGCCATGCCGCTCCTGAAATATCTGGATACCTTCGACAATGGTGCCCTCGTAACGTCCTGGCGGTGCAGCATCGGTGCGCAGGTCGCCGAGTAATTCGAGTCGCTGCCACAGTGCTGCAATACCCGCATATTTTTCACCTGGTTTCAGGTGGCCGTTGGGTAGCGGCGGTAGGTCCTGTTGCCAGGCGGGGTGACCCGCCAGTTCGCGGTAATGGGCAAGCGCCTCCTGCAAACTGCCGTACTGTGGCAGGGCGGGAGCCACGCGGCGGACGGTTTGGGCAAGGCGGTCATCGGTGATCGCCGAGGTCAGCAACAAATCGGCGTCGAATGCACCGGCGGCCTGACGGTAGTTTGCACCAAGCTGATGCGGATCGACTCGCCCGAAGTGCAGGTCGTTGAGATAGCGCCGCATCGCCGAAGTCAAGGCAAGATCGATCCTGGTGACCTGGTCTTCCGCAAGTGCCATGCCGTTGACGGCATTTTCAATGGCCTTTTGCAGCCCCTCGGCGTTGTAGTCCTGTGCCTCCAGTCCGTCTGCAGCAGCCTGAGCAAGGAGGTCAACGGCCTGTCGGGCGGCAAGTGTTGGGCGTTCCGTAGCAAACCATAACAGTGCTTCAGTCGCGGAAGAGTAGTAGCTGGCGATCGTCAGACCGAGGGCCAGGCAGATTGCCGGAAAATACCGGCCTCGGCAGCGCCAGGCAGGTGTTGCGGGGAGCAGCAGCGAGCAGGAAGACATGAGCAAGCGGAGCATGTTGCGGACTGCGCATTATCCACCATCAACGAAACATTCAGGAGATCGCACGCATATTCGCCTCCCCCGTCGTCAGTCTGGCAGCACTCAGACGGCTGTACTCCCTGGCTTGAGCACCTGCAATTTCACTCGGGCCGTGATTGCTGAGGCGTATAATCAAATCGGGAAGCTGGTCAGGCAGCCGCTGGGCAAGAGGTGCAAACCTGGCGCCGAGAGGAAAGTCCGGGCTCCGTAGAGCAGGATGCCGGTTAACGACCGGGCACCGTGAGGTGACGGAAAGTGCCACAGAAATCAAACCGCCGATGTTCCCGAGTATGGGGGCAGGCAAGGGTGAAACGGCGAGGTAAGAGCTCACCGCGGCCGTGGTAACACGGACGGCACGGCAAACCCCATCTGGAGCAAGGCCAAATAGGGAAGCATGGGCGTGGCTCGCGCTGCTTCCGGGTAGGCTGCTTGAGCGTGCTGGTAACAGTACGCCTAGAGGAATGGCTGCCCACGACAGAACCCGGCTTATCGACTGGCTTCCCACCCCCTTCATTCCTGCATGGCGGACAGCGATTGCTGCACGTAACTCCAGCGCTCCCTCTAATGACGCATCACTGCCGGATGTTCGCATTCAACTCGCCATTTGTGCGAACACTTAGGAGGCAATCTTAATAATTTACTTTAAGTGTGATGATTGCCCCTTTGTTTTATCGCGAGTAATCTCCTTTCTAACTACCTCAAAAGTCGCTCATAAGTCATTGTAGCCATTGAGAAAAGCGAAGCAGTACCTCTTGCTTTAGGCGAGCCCTTAACTTAAAGTGGGAGTAAGTGGCGAAAAGTGGGAAAATGTTGGTTTTAACGGGCGGACAGCAAGGGCTGGTTGGATGTTCCAGGGTGCGGCAGCATTGAGTCTTGATGCCAAGAGCAGGCTCGCCATTCCGGCGCGTCACCGGGAAGCGCTTGCGTCTGCTGCCAATGGCAGACTGATCCTGACCGCCCACCCGCATCGCTGCCTGCTGCTCTATCCCGAACCGGCCTGGGAACCGATTCGCGACAAGGTGCTTGAAGCTTCGAGTTTCAATCGACAGGCCGCAGCCATCAAGCGTCTGTTGGTTGGTAATGCCCGTGAAGAATGTATGGATGCTGCTGGTCGTTTATTGATCGCGCCTGAACTGCGCCAGTTTGCTCAACTCGAGAAACAGGTCTGGCTCGTTGGCCAGGGGAGCCATTTCGAAATCTGGTCGGACGTGGGCTGGCAGCAGCAACAGGAGGCCGTCTTCGCTCTTGGCGAACAGTTCCTGCCTCCCGGTCTCGAAGATCTGGCGCTGTGAGCACGTCGCTTCGGCATCAAACCGTTTTGCTGCGGGAAGCGGTTGAAGCACTGGAGATCAAGCCTGCAGGCACCTACGTCGACGGCACCTTCGGTGGTGGTGGCCATACGCGGGCGATTCTCGAACAGCTGGGTCCACATGGACGACTGCTGGCACTCGACCGTGATCCGCAGGCGGTGGCGCTGGCCCACGCTATCCAGGACCGGCGTTTGCTCGTCATGCATCACTGTTTCGCCGATCTGGTCAGTGCCACGCGGAAGGCAGGGGTTGCAGCAGAAGAGGGCATCGATGGTGTGCTTCTCGATATTGGAGTCTCATCGCCGCAACTCGATGAGGGTGCTCGCGGTTTCAGTTTTCGCTATGACGCGCCGCTCGATATGCGGATGGATACGACACAAGGCGAGACCGCCGCACAGTGGCTACTGCGGGCCGGGGTGCAGGAGATCACGGAGGTCATAAGGAATTATGGTGAAGAACGGTTTGCTTTCCAGATTGCAAAGAAGATTGTGGCTGCTCGGGGAGAGCGGCCGCTTACAACCACGGGGGAGCTTGCCGCCCTTGTACGCGCGACCGTGTGGCCCCGCGAGCCCGGGCAGGACGCGGCGACGCGTACCTTTCAAGCTCTACGGATTCATATCAATCAAGAGCTCCAACAGCTCGCGCTAGTGCTGCCTGAGGCCATGACCGTCTTGAAACAAGGAGGCCGCCTGGTAGTGATCAGTTTTCACTCACTCGAAGACCGGATCGTCAAGCACTTCATGCGTGACCAAGCGGCACCCGACCGCTTGCCCAGGAAATTGCCCTTGCGTGCCGCTGAACTGCCGCAGCCGGAACTGCGCCTGGTTGGCAAACCGCGGAGGGCGAGTGCGGCGGAAGTTGCTGCGAATCCACGGGCGCGTAGCGCGGTGATGCGCGTCGCCGAGAAACTGGCCAGGGCCAGAGAGGCTGCCTGAAATGGTCCGCCTGAATATTTTCCTGTTGCTGGCAGTGGTGATCTGCAGCCTAGCCGTGGTGACTTCACAGCACAAGGCCCGCAAGATTTTTCAGGCGCTGGAGGCCGAGCAGGAGCACGCCCGGCAACTCGAGGTCGAGTTCGGGCAGTTGCAACTGGAACTCTCGACTTGGGGAACGGCGCCACGGATCGAGAAAATTGCTCGCGAAAAGCTGAAGATGCGTGCGCCGGAAACGGGCCACGTGATTACCGCGACCCCCACCGGAGGCTTACCGCAATGATGCGTTTCAAAGGTCAAGTGGCGCACAAGTTCGCCGAATGCCCATTGTTGCAGATGCGCCTGCCACCTTGGCGCTCGCGCCTGATGGCCCTACTGATCCTGGGTTCGTTTGGTGTGCTGATCGGGCGAGCGTTCTATCTGCAGACCCTGAACACCGATTTTCTGCAGGAAAAGGGAGAATCTCGCTACCGGCGCGATATCGAAATCAGTGCTTCTCGCGGGCGGATTGCCGATCGGCACGGGGACGTCCTGGCCATTTCGACGCCGATGAAGTCGATCTGGGCGATCCCTCCAGCAACGACGCTGACACCTGTGCAGGCGAGGCAATTGGCGGCTCTGCTGGAGACCGATGTCAAGCAACTGACCCAAAAACTGAACACCGACAAGACCTTCGTTTTTCTTCGCCGTCAGATCCCACCGGCCGTGGCCGACCAGGTGGCAGCGCTCAAGTTGCCTGGCATCGGCCAGGACAAAGAGTACCGCCGTTTCTATCCGACTGGTGAAATGACCGCCCACATGGTCGGCTTCACCGGCGTTGACGACAAGGGGCTCGAAGGCGTTGAACTGGCGTTTCATCGGCAATTGCTGGGACAGCCCGGTAGCCGTAGCGTCATCAAGGATCGCCGCGGCCAGATCGTCGAGGACGTCGGCTCGATCAAACCGCCACAGGATGGCAAGGAAATTCGTCTAGCACTCGATTCGAAGATTCAGTATCTGGCCTACAGCCATCTGAAGCAGGCGATTGCCGACAATAACGCCAAGGCCGGCGGCGTCGTCGTGCTCGATGTCAGGACAGGTGAGATCCTCGCTTTGGCCAACTGGCCTACCTATAACCCGAACAATCGAGAAGGTCTGTCCGGTAGCCAGTTGCGCAATCGTGCGGTGACCGATACCTTCGAGCCTGGTTCGACACTCAAGCCTTTCACTATCGCCTTGGGAATTGAGGCGGGCAAGGTCCGTTCCGATACGATCATCAACTGTGCACCAGGACGCCTGACCATTGGCAATGCAACGATTTCCGATGCGCATCCCCACGGTGCGCTGAGTGTCGCCGAAGTCATACAGAAATCCTCCAACGTCGGTGCTGCCAAGATTGCGGCCATGCTGCCGCCGCAGAAAATGTGGCAGATGTTCGATGATGTCGGTTTTGGTCAGGTGCCACGCCTGGGCTTTCCTGGCGAAGTGAGTGGCCGGGTGCGTCCATGGAAGAACTGGCGGCCAATCGAACAGGCAACGATGGCTTATGGGCATGGCATTTCGGTGTCCCTGATCCAGCTGGCACGCGCTTATACGGCTTTTGCGCGCGACGGTGATGTGCTGCCACTCTCGCTGACCCAGGTTGAGTCGTCTACGCCCAGCGGCGTGTCCGTATTCAGCCCCAAGACCGCCCGTGAAGTCCGCAGTATGCTCGAAATGGCCGTCCTGCCAGGCGGAACGGCGCCCAAGGCGCAGATTCCCGGCTATCGCGTGGCCGGCAAAACGGGCACTGCGCACAAGCTCGTAGGAGGGCGCTATGCGAACAAGTACGTCTCGTCTTTCGTCGGCCTTGCCCCGGCGTCTGATCCACGATTGATTGTCGCGGTGATGATCGATGAGCCTAGCGCCGGCAAACACTATGGCGGTGATGTCGCAGCACCGGTGTTTGCCACAGTAATGGGCAGTTCCTTGCGAACGCTCGGCATTACGCCGGACGTACCACTGGTCGTCGCGCAAAGCCCGAAAGCGCCGACACCCAAGGCCAGGCTGTGAGCACACAGGCGACTCTCACACACAGGGACGAGGCCAGCGCAAGCTTGGCGCGGCTGGCAACGCTCGGCGTCGTACCGGATCGTGTCACGGATGACAGCCGTCAGGTTCTTCCCGGCGACCTGTTTCTGGCCTATCCCGGCGATCTTGCCGACGGCCGCCGTTACATCGCCGAGGCCATCGCCAACGGCGCTGCTGCGGTCTTCTGGGAGGCGACGACCACCGGCACGGCTAATTTTGTCTGGAACAGCGCCTGGCGGATTGCCAATCTGCCGATCATCGGGCTGCGCGCGCTTTGCGGACCGCTGGCGCATGCCATCTACGGGCATCCGAGTGAGCGCCTGTCACTGCTTGCGGTCACCGGCACCAACGGCAAAACCAGCGTCACCCAGTGGATCGGCGCCAGCCACCCGCGCCGCTGCGCGATCATCGGCACGCTGGGTGCGGGTTTGCCCGGTGAACTGGTCGAGACCGGTTTCACGACACCCGAAGCGACCACGCTGATGCGCTACCTGGCCGATTATGCCGATGCTGGAGCGCAAGCCTGCGCGCTCGAAGCGAGTTCGATCGGCATTGCCGAAGGACGTCTCGACGGTGCCCGTGTTGACGTCGCGGTGTTCACCAATCTGACGCGCGATCACCTCGACTACCATGGCACGATGGCGGACTACGCAGAGTCCAAGGCCAGATTGTTCACCTGGCCGCGCCTGCGTCTGGCGGTCAGCAATCTTGACGATCCCTACGGGCGTGAACTGGCCGCGCTGAGTACGGCGACCAAGGTGGTTGGCTACACCCAACAGGACCTGCCCTACGACCGGCAGGGAACGATCCGCGCCGAGAACGTCGAAGAAACCATCGACGGTCTTCGTTTCCGGCTTTGCACCCCAAGCGGTCGCGCCCTGGTCGAGACCGGCCTGCTCGGCCGTTATAACGTCTCCAACCTGCTCGCCGTGGCGGCGGTGTTGCTTGACGCTGGCCTGACTCCGCAAGCGGTCGCCGAGCGTCTTGCCTCCCTGAAATCGCCGGCTGGTCGTCTCGAGAAGATTGGCAGTGGCAACGAACCCTTGGTCATCGTCGATTACGCCCATACCCCGGATGCCCTGAAAAGCGCCTTGCTCGCGCTCCGTCCGATGGCCATTGCCCGAGGTGCTGGTCTGACCGTCATTTTCGGCTGTGGTGGTGATCGGGATCGCGGCAAGCGGTCGTTGATGGGAGAAGTTGCTGTCCGCCATGCCGACCGCGTGGTGCTGACCAGTGACAATCCGCGCGCTGAGGATCCACAGGCCATTCTTGACGATATCCGCGTCGCGGCCACCGGTGCTGAAATCATCGCCGATCGCGCCGAGTCGATTCGCCGCACCATTCTCCTGGCTCATCCGGCCGAGGTGGTGTTGATTGCCGGCAAGGGACACGAGTCCTATCAGGAGATCGCTGGTGTGCGCCGGCCGTTTTCGGATGCTGCAGAGGCGCATGCTGCCCTCGCTGCTCGCCGGGAGATGGCACGATGATGGATCTCCTCGCTGCGGCACGTGCCACGGCTGCCAGACTGATCGGCGACAACGTGACCTTCTGCGGTGTATCGACCGACAGCCGTAGCATTGCTGCCGGCGAGCTTTTCGTTGCGCTGCGCGGCGAGAACTTCGATGGTCACGAATACGTGGCGGCAGCCCAGATGCGTGGCGCGGTCGCCGCGGTCGTTGCTGCAGACGCGGGCGAGAACTTGCGTGCGCTGGGTTTGCCACTGTTGCAGGTGACCGAGACCCGGCTATCGCTAGGTGCCCTGGCGGCCGATTGGCGGAGTCGTTTCAAACTGCCGCTGCTCGCCGTAACCGGCAGCAATGGCAAGAGCACAACCAAGGAGATGATTGCCAGCATCCTCAAGGTGGCTTTTGCCGAGGCAGTATTGTCTACGCAGGGTAATTACAACAACGACATCGGCCTGCCCTTGACACTGCTCAGGCTAAACTCCACCCATCGCGCG
Source organism: Candidatus Accumulibacter cognatus (assembly GCA_013414765.1). Classification (GTDB taxonomy): domain Bacteria; phylum Pseudomonadota; class Gammaproteobacteria; order Burkholderiales; family Rhodocyclaceae; genus Accumulibacter; species Accumulibacter cognatus. The sequence continues at coordinate 2,159,677 of CP058708.1, read as the reverse complement.
GCGATCATCGAGATGGGCATGAATCATCCCGGTGAAATCGCTTATCTGGCGGGCATCGCCCGTCCCACGGTTGCCTTGGTGACCAATGCCCAGCGCGCCCATCTTGCCGGAATGGGCTCGCTGGAGGCGATAGCCAGCGAAAAGGGCAGTATCTACAGTGGTCTTGATGAAAATGGCATTGCCGTCTTCAATGCCGACGACCTTTGGGCCGATTTGTGGCGTGCCCAGAGTCGTGGGCTCGGAGTGATGACTTTCGGCTTTGAGCAGGCGGCTGATGTGACTGGCACATCCACCCTGCATGGTCTCGAAAATCGCCTCAACGTCTGCGCTCCGCAGGGTCGGTTCGAAGTCCTGCTAGCGCTGCCGGGCCAGCACAATGCGCGCAATGCCCTCGCTGCGGCCACGGCCTGTCTGGCGGCCGGCGTCTCGCTGGAAGCAGTACAGGCCGGACTGACCAACTTCCGCGGCCTCAAGGGACGGCTGCAGCGACGCCTTGCCCTGCATGACTCGGTGCTGCTCGACGATACCTATAACGCCAACCCCGACTCAGTGCGCGCGGGCATCGACGTACTTGCGACGACGATCGGCAAAAAGGTGCTGGTGCTCGGCGACATGGGCGAAATCGGCGAGATGAGCGCCCAGTTTCACGACGAAATCGGCGGTTACGCCAAGAGCCAGGGAATCGATCGCCTGCTCGCGTTGGGTGAAGCCAGCGCCCTTGCTGCCCATAACTTTGGCTCTGGTGGAGAGCACTACACGCATGTCGACCAACTGGTCGAAGCCTTGACTGCCGAACTCACCCCGGAGACCACCATCCTCGTCAAGGGATCGCGTTTCATGCGCATGGAACGGGTGGCCAATGCCATCAGCGTTCCGGCGCCCGAGGGGGGCGAGTAATGCTGTTGGTGTTGACGCAATGGTTGGCACAGGACGTGCGGGCCTTCAATGTGTTCGGGTATATCACCCTGCGCACGGTGCTGTCTGCAATGACCGCGCTGATCATTTCCTTCATTGCCGGACCACGCTTGATCCGCTGGCTGGCCGCCAAGAAGATCGGCCAGGCGGTGCGGCGCGATGGCCCGGAAACGCATCTGATCAAGTCCGGCACACCGACCATGGGCGGAGCCCTGATTTTGATTGCCATTGTCATCACCACGCTGCTGTGGGGCGACCTCAGTAATCGTTACGTGTGGGTGGTGCTGATCGTGACCGTTGGCTTCGGTGGCATCGGCTGGTACGACGACTGGCAAAAAGTAGTGCATCGCAATCCGCGAGGCCTGCCGGCACGCTGGAAGTATATCTGGCAGTCGGCTATCGGTCTGGTAGTAGCGCTCTATCTCGGCCTGACGGCCAGCGGGCCGGCACAGCTCGAGCTGATCGTTCCCTTCTTCAAGACCGTTTCCTATCCACTCGGTATCTTCGGCTTCATTGTCCTCAGTTACCTGGTCGTCGTCGGCACCAGCAATGCCGTTAACCTGACCGATGGTCTCGATGGCCTGGCGATCATGCCGACTGTAATGATCGCCAACGCCCTGGCCATCTTCGCCTACGTTGCCGGTAACGCCGTCTATGCCAAGTACCTGTTCCTGCCGTACATCCCGGGCGCGGGTGAACTGGCGATCTTCCTTGGAGCGATGGCGGGTGCCGGACTTGGTTTCCTGTGGTTCAACGCTTACCCGGCGGAAGTGTTCATGGGAGATGTCGGCGCCCTGGCACTGGGTGCAGCGCTCGGTACTGTGGCCATCATCGTCCGCCAGGAGATCGTGCTGGCGATCATGGGGGGCATATTTGTGGCCGAAACGCTATCGGTGGCTGCCCAGGTTCTCTACTACAGATGGAGCGGAGGTCGGCGGATTTTCCGCATGGCGCCGCTGCACCACCATTTCGAACTCGGTGGCTGGAAAGAGACGCAGGTGGTCGTCCGCTTCTGGATCATCACCATCATGCTGGTGCTGGTCGGCTTGTCGACTCTGAAGCTGCGCTGACATGGACCTTCGGGGAAAGCGAACACTCGTCGTCGGCCTCGGCGAAAGCGGATTGGCCATGGCCAGGTGGCTGGCACGACAAGGGGCCGTGGTGCGCGTTGCCGATAGTCGCGAGACTTCACCGCGAACCGCTGCCCTGCGAACGGCCGTGCCCGAGGCAACCTTGTTTGCCGGCCAGTTTGCGCCGGCAGCCTTTGCCGGGGTTGAGCTGATCGCCATTTCTCCCGGTGTTTCGAGGCAGGAACCACTGGTTCAAAAAGCGGTGGCGCTTGGCGTTCCGGTGGTTTCCGAAATCGAACTGTTTGCCTGCGGCCTGCGCCAGTGGTCGCCACAGGCGCAGGTGATTGCGATTACCGGCAGCAATGGCAAGACCACCACCACCGCACTGACCGGTGCCTTGTGCCGTGCCGCTGGTCGCAGCACGGCGGTTGCCGGCAACATTGGCCCGGCGGCACTGGACGCTTTGATGCATGCGATTGACCATAACGAGCCGCCGGTCGTCTGGGTGCTCGAGCTATCGAGTTTTCAGCTTGAAGCGACACAGACGCTGGCGGCGGCGGCGGCAACCCTGCTCAACATCAGCGAGGATCATCTCGACCGCTACAACGGTCTCGACGATTACGCCAACAGCAAGATGCGCATCTTCCAGGGCGGCGGCGTCATGGTCCTGAATCGCGACGATGCGCGCAGCCTGGCGGCAGCCAGCGACGAGCGCGAGGTCGTGACCTTCGGTCTCAATCCGCCCACGCGCCGCTCCGACTATGGGCTTGTGGATGCCTGCATCGTGCGCGGCGGCGAGCAACTCGTCAAGGTTGCCGATCTAAAACTCGTTGGGCGCCATAATGCAGCCAATGCGATGGCCGCACTGGCCTTGTGCGCAGCGATCGGTATCGAGCCGCGCTCGGTGTTGCCGGCGCTGAAGGCTTTCGGTGGCCTTTCACATCGCGTTGAGTGGGTTGCCGAAATCAATGGGGTCAGCTATTTCGACGATTCGAAAGGAACCAATGTCGGTGCAACGCTGGCGGCAATTCAGGGCCTGGGTCGCCCGCTGGCGATTATCCTGGGCGGCGACGGCAAGGGCCAGGACTTTTCGCCCCTGAAGACCGCCATCGACCAGCATGCGCGCGCCGCGGCCCTGATCGGACGCGATGCGCCGGCCATCGCTGCCGCTCTGCAGGATTGCCGGGTCCCCTGGCAATATTGCACCGACATGGCAGCAGCAGTCCGCTGGTGCGCCACGCATACGCAAATTGGTGATGCCGTGCTGCTTTCTCCGGCTTGCGCCAGCATGGACATGTATCGTGATTACGCGCATCGCGCTGAAGCATTCATTGCCGCTGTGCGGGCCATCGAAAAGGAGGCTGCCTGATGTTGGGAACTCTGGGCTCGCCGCGCCGCCTGCCGTCAGAAATCGACCTGGCGCTGCTGTGGAGCACCTTGATGCTGTTGGTGATCGGCATGGTCATGGTCTATTCGGCATCGATGGCGACGGCCGAGGCCGGCCGCCAGACCGGCAATCAACCAGCCTATTTCCTGGTGCGACATGCTGCTTTTCTGATCATCGCGCTGGTCGCCGCCGCTATCACCTTCCAGATCCGGCTATCGACCTGGCAACGCTGGTCGCCGTGGCTCTTTGTGGCCGGCTTTGTGTTGCTGGCGCTGGTGCTGATTCCGGGGATTGGCCGTGAGGTCAATGGAGCACGCCGCTGGCTTCCGCTCGGGATCGTCAATCTGCAGCCGTCCGAATTGATGAAGCTGTTTGCGGTCCTTTACGCAGCTGACTACACCGCGCGTAAGATGCCGCACATGCATGACCTGAAGAGGGCCTTCCTGCCCTTGGCCTGTGCGATGGTCGCGGTAGGCATCCTGCTGCTCAAAGAACCTGACTTTGGGGCCTTTGTGGTGGTCATTTCGATTGCCATGGGGATTCTTTTCCTCGGGGGGATGCGGGCACGCCTGTTCGTGGTCCTGATCCTCGTGCTGGCCGCCGCTTTTGCCGCACTGATCATTTTTTCACCTTACCGACGTGATCGCATATTTGGTTTCATGGATCCATGGGCGGACGCCTTTGGGCGCGGCTACCAGCTATCGCATGCCCTGATCGCCTTCGGACGGGGCGAACTGTTCGGTGTCGGCCTCGGCGCGAGCGTCGAGAAGCTGTTCTATCTGCCCGAGGCACACACCGATTTTCTGCTCGCGGTGATTGCCGAAGAACTCGGCTTTGTTGGCGTGTTGGTAGTCATTCTCTTGTTCGGCCTGCTGATCCAGCGCGCTTTCGTGATCGGTCGTCAGGCTGTAGCCCTTGAGCGCCTGTATTCCGCCCTGGTGGCACAGGGAATTGGTGTCTGGCTGGGCGTGCAGAGTTTCATCAACATGGGGGTAAACATGGGCCTGCTGCCGACCAAGGGGCTGACACTGCCCTTGATGAGTTTCGGCGGCTCGGGCATTCTGGCCAACTGCGTGGCGCTGGCGGTCCTATTGCGAATCGATTGGGAAAATCGCCAGTTGATGCGCGGAGCGAAAGTATGAGTGCGCGTAGCCTGTTCGTCTCGACTTTGGCGGCTCCCCCTCCCAGCGGATTTCCGGCATGAACAGAACCTTGCTGGTCATGGCGGGAGGAACTGGCGGACACGTCTTTCCGGCGCTGGCCGTGGCCGATCTACTCAAGAGCCGGGACTGGCGCGTCGTCTGGATGGGAGCGCCGGATGGCATGGAAGCTCGACTCGTTCCCGGGCATGGCTACGAGATGGCCTGGGTGCGGTTTGCCGCGTTGCGCGGCAAGGGCTTGCTGCGGAAACTGCAGCTGCCATTCCATTTGTTGACCGCCTGCTGGCAGGCACGGCGCGAGATTCGCAGGGTCAGACCGGATGTGATTCTCGGGATGGGCGGTTACGTCAGCTTTCCCGGTGGCCTGATGGCAGCTTTGCTTGGTCACCCGCTGATCATTCATGAACAAAACTCGATCGCCGGCCTGACCAACCGGGTGCTCGCCAGATTTGCCAGGCGGGTCGCCTGCGGTTTTCCAAATGCGTTGCCGCGTGGCGTCTGGGTCGGCAATCCGCTGCGTCCGGAGATGAATCGTCTGCCTGCGCCGGCACAGCGTCTTGCCGGTCGCGAATCACCGGTGCACTTACTGGTTCTCGGCGGCAGCCAGGGAGCCGTTGCGCTGAATGAAATCGTGCCCCAAGGCTTGGCCCTGATCGATGCCGACCAACGGCCCTTGGTGGTGCATCAGGCTGGAGAGAAGCATCTGGCACAATTACGGGAGAATTACGTCGCCGTTTCGGTCCAGGCACACTGTGTTGCCTTCATCGAAGACATGGCCGGAGCGTACGAGTGGGCTGACCTGGTGATCTGTCGCGCGGGTGCGCTGACCATTGCCGAACTGGCGGCTACCGGCGTGGCCAGTGTTCTGATCCCCTTTCCACACGCGGTGGACGATCATCAGACATGCAACGCGAACTTCCTGTCGCTGGCTGGTGCCGCCATCCTGCTGCCACAGGAGCAGATGACTCCGGAAGCGATCAGCGAGCTTTGCAAATATCCGCGCAGTCACCTCCAGGAAATGTCGGAAAGAGCACGTGAACTGGCTAAACCCGAGGCGACGGCGGAGCTTGCCCGGATGTGCGAGGAACTTGTCACATGAAACACAAGGTCAAGAATATCCACTTCATTGGGATCGGCGGCGCCGGTATGAGTGGTATTGCCGAAGTACTGGCAAACCTCGGGTTTTCGGTCAGCGGTTCGGACCTGACCGACAGTTCCACGACCAGACACCTGGCTGCCCTCGGTGTGCGCACAGTGGTCGGGCATTCGGCCGCGAATGTTGCCGCCGCTGATGCGGTGGTGATCTCTTCCGCAGTCAAGTCCGATAATCCCGAGGTGATCGCAGCACGCAGCCGTAAGGTACCCGTAGTACCGCGCGCGCAGATGCTGGCCGAACTGATGCGACTCAAGCAGGGAATTGCCGTCGCCGGTACGCACGGCAAGACAACGACGACCAGCCTGGTGGCGTCGATCCTTGCCGAAGGCGGCATGGACCCGACTTTCGTCATCGGAGGCCGTCTCAACGCCGCCGGCGCCAATGCCCGTTTGGGTTCAGGCGACTTTCTGGTGGCTGAGGCCGATGAGTCTGACGCGTCGTTTCTGCTGCTCTCGCCAGTGATCTCGATCGTCACCAACATCGACGCCGACCATATGGAAACCTATGGCCATGATTTCAGCCGGCTCAAACAATCCTTCGTCGATTTCCTACAACGCCTGCCTTTCTACGGCGTCGCAGTGCTCTGTGCCGATGACGCCAACGTCCGTGAAATCATGCCGCTGGTCAGCAAGCAGATCGTCACCTACGGTCTTGATTCTTCGGCAAATTGCTATGCCGAAAACGTTACGGCAGTCGATGGTCAGATGTGTTTCGATTGCGTGCGCGTCAACGGCAGCATCAACCGCCTGCCGGTTACACTCAATCTGCCAGGAAGACATAACGTCCTGAATGCCCTAGCAGCGATTGCGGTTGCTGGTGAACTGGGCGTTGCCGATGTCGCCATCACCAAGGCATTGACTGAATTCAGAGGAGTGGGCAGACGTTTTCAGCGCTATGGCGAGATTGCCCTGCCGAGCGGCGGACAATTCACGCTGGTCGACGACTACGGTCATCACCCGGTCGAGATGCGAGCAACGCTCGCGGCCGCGCGCGGCGCTTTCCCCGGTCGTCGCCTGTTATTGGCTTTCCAGCCGCATCGCTATACCCGGACACGCGACTGCTTCGACGATTTCGTCAAGGTACTGGGGGGGGCCGACGCGCTGGTGCTGAGCGAAGTGTATGCCGCCGGTGAACAGCCGATCGTTGCCGCCGATGGTCGAGCCCTGGCACGTGCCTTGCGTGTCGCCGGCAAGGTCGAACCGCTGTTTGTCGAAGCCATTGGCGATCTCCCACAAGCGATTCTCGATGCCGCCCGCGATGGCGATGTGGTGATGACGATGGGTGCCGGCTCAATCGGTGCGGTTCCCGGCAAACTGGCTGGGGCAGCCGCTTAAGGTGAGGACAATGGACGTCCAGAATTTCGGCAAGGTTGCGGTCCTTTTCGGAGGGCGCTCCGCCGAGCGCGAGGTTTCCCTGAACAGTGGCCGTCGCGTGCTGGCGGCGTTACTGCGGCAGGGCGTTGACGCGCATGCTTTCGACCCGGCGGAGCGCAAGCTCGACGAATTGGCGGTTTTCGAGCGCGCATTTATCGCGCTGCACGGGCGCCATGGCGAAGATGGCACGATCCAGGGGGTGCTCGAACTGATGGGCATTCCCTATACGGGTAGTGGCGTGTTGGCCTCGGCGCTGGGGATGGACAAATGGCGCAGCAAATTGCTCTGGCGTGCCGCGCGTTTACCGGTGCCGGAATACGCGCTACTCAGTGGCACCAGCGATCTTGCACAGGTAGCCGCAGAACTGGGGCTTCCGCTGTTCGTCAAGCCGGTCTGCGAGGGGTCGTCAATCGGCATCAGCAAAGTCAAGTGTGCCAGCGAACTTGGCGCGGCGTACGCAGAAGCCGCCAGACATGATTCACTGGTAATCGCCGAGCGTGCGATCCTGGGTGGCGAATATACGGTCGCCATCCTCGGCGATCAGGCGCTGCCGATCATCAAGATCGAGCCGGGTAGCGAATTCTATGATTACGAAGCCAAATACCTGCGCGACGATACCGCTTACCGTTGTCCCTGCGGTCTCTCGGAAAACCTGGAAGACGAACTTCGCCAGCAGGCACTCGAAGCATTCCGGATCCTGGGCGGTCGCGGCTGGGGTCGGGTCGATTTCCTGATGGACGAGGCGACGGTGACGGGTGAAAGTCGGGCCTACTTCCTAGAGGTAAACACCTCGCCAGGGATGACCGACCATTCACTGGTGCCGATGGCTGCGCGTGCAGCCGGAATGAGCTATGACGAACTGGTGGTGCGCGTACTCGCACTTGCCACCCTGGGATGAGCGATGTGGCACAAACCGCACCTGCTGACGGCCGTCTCGGATCTGCTTTTCCTGGCAGGGACTGCTGCCTTGCTGGTCGCGGCCGTCGTATGGGGAACGCCACGTCTGCGTTTGTTTCCTCTGGCCGAGGTGCAGGTGACACAGGAACTGCGGGAGGTGCGGCGCAGCGAAATCGAGCAGTCGCTGTCGGATTTGTTGCGCGGCAATTTCTTTACCGTCGATGTCGATGCACTGCGTCGGTCACTGGAGCAGTTGTCCTGGGTACGACGTGCCGAGGTCTGGCGGCGATGGCCGTCATACCTAGAGGTCCGTATCGAGGAACATCAGGCGGCCGCCTATTGGGGCGATGGGGATGGACAACTGGTCAATACTTATGGCGAACTTTTTCCGGCTTCACTGTCACGGGAGCAGCCGCTGCCCCGGTTGAGTGGGCCGACGGGCTCCTCGGCCGAGATTCTGCGACATTACGAGGAGTTCGCGCAGATCCTGAAACCCAGTGGTCGACTGCCGGCGCAGGTGGTTTTGTCGCCGCGTCTGGCCTGGCTCCTGAAGCTGGAGGATGGAATGTTGATTGAACTCGGTCGTGAGCAGGCCAAGGCACCGATCCGTATGCGCCTGCAGCGTTTCGTGGATTACTACCCGACTTTGTCGGACCCCCGCCATGGACGGCCGGTGGCGGTGGATATGCGGTATCCAAACGGTTTCGCATTGCGCTTTCCGGCCAGTGCAGGTCAAGAAATCAAAGGAAAGAAATGAGCAGGGATAGCAAGGATTTGATCGTCGGACTCGATATCGGCACGTCGAAGATTGTCGCGCTGGTCGCCGAACTCACTCCGGAAGGGCGAGTGAACGTCATCGGCATGGGTTCGCAGGAATCGAAAGGACTGAAGAAAGGCGTCGTGGTCAACATCGAGGAGACTGTCGCCACCATTTCACGCGTTCTCCAGGAAGTCGAACTGATGGCCGACTGCAAGGTTCGCGACGTGTATACCGGCATCGCCGGCAGCCACATCAGAAGCTTCAACTCGAACGGAATGGTCGCCATCAAGGACAAGGAAGTCACGACGATGGACGTCGAAAGGGTGATTGAGACGGCGCGCGCCATGCCCATCCCCGCCGACCAGGAAATCCTGCATATTCTCACGCAGGAATTCATTATCGACGACCAGGACGGCATCCGCGAGCCGATCGGCATGAGCGGCTTTCGCCTTGAGGTGAAGGTGCACATCGTTACCGGTGCGGTCTCGGCTGCCCAGAATATCGTCAAATGCGTTCGCCGCTGTGGACTGGAGGTCAACGACCTGGTTCTGCAACCGCTTGCGTCAAGCTGCGCCGTCCTCTCGGAGGACGAAAAGGACCTCGGCATCTGCCTGATTGACATCGGTGGCGGTACCACCGATCTGGCCGTGTGGACACAGGGCGCTATTCGTCACACCTCGATCATTCCGATCGCCGGTGACCAGATTACCAACGATATTGCAATGGCATTGCGTACGCCGACAAGAGAGGCAGAAGACATCAAGCGCAAGTATGGCTGTGCGCTGGCCCATCTGGCGGACCCGGCAGACGTCCTCGACGTCGCCGGCGTCGATGATCGCCCTTCTCGCAAGCTGTCTCGCCGGGCGCTGGCGGATGTCATTCAACCACGTGTGGAGGAACTGTATGAACTGATTCAAGCGGAACTCCGACGTTCCGGTTTCGAGGATGTGTTGTCTTCCGGCATCGTGCTGACAGGCGGAGCTTCTGTGATGCCGGGGATGATCGAACTCGGCGAGGAGATTTTTCATATGCCGGTTCGCCTGGGCGTTCCCAAGTATCAGGGTGCCCTCTCCGACGTGGTGCAGAGCCCTCGCTTTGCAACCGCTTGTGGGTTGCTGCTTGAGGCACAGACGCAACGCAAGCGCGGCTTGAAGGTAAGGGAGACACGCGATGTCAAACAGGTTTTCGGCCGCATGAAGTCGTGGTTCGAGAAGAACTTCTGAGCGGGTCGCCGACTATAATCACCGGTTTTTTTGAAAATGTTTTAACTTTTTGCAGAGGAGACGTGAATGTTTGAAATCATCGACAAGGAAGAAAGCGAACGGGATACCGTCATCAAGGTGATCGGAATCGGGGGGGCCGGTGGCAATGCTGTAGATCACATGATCCGTGAAGGTGTCAATGGAGTGGATTTCATTACCGCGAATACCGACTCGCAGGCACTCGGCCGCAGCATCGCCATTCATAAGCTGCAACTGGGCAAGACCGGCCTCGGCGCTGGCGCCAAGCCCGAAGCCGGGCGCAGCGCGGCGATCGAGGAGCGCGATGCCATCGTCGAGTCTCTCAAAGGCGCACACATGGTTTTCATCACCGCCGGCATGGGAGGCGGAACCGGTACCGGAGCCGCACCGATCGTTGCCGAAGTGGCCCGTGAACTCGGGGTGCTGACCGTGGCTGTGGTCACCAAACCATTCGGGTTCGAAGGCAAACGCCTGAAAGTGGCAGACGTCGGGATTGCCGAGTTGCAGAAGCATGTCGATTCGCTGATCGTCATTCTCAATGACCGGCTGATGGACGTTCTCGGTGATGATGTTTCCATGGACGACGCCTTCAAGGCCGCGGATAACGTGTTGCGTAACGCGGTTGGCGGAATTGCCGAAATCATCAACTTTCCGGGCTTGGTCAACGTCGACTTCGAGGACGTAAGGACGGTGATGGGTGAAATGGGGATGGCCATGATGGGCTCCGCGAACGCTGCGGGAGTCGACCGGGCACGGATCGCTGCGGAACGCGCCGTTTCATCTCCGCTTCTCGAAGGTGTCAACCTTTCAGGCGCCAAGGGGGTACTGGTTAACATCACCGCCACGCGTTCCCTGAAAATGAAGGAAGTCAATGAAGTGATGACCACCGTCCGCGCCTTTGCGGCTGACGACGCACATATCATCTTCGGTGCCGTTTACGACGAAAACATGGGTGAGGAAATCCGTGTGACGGTGGTGGCCACCGGTCTTGGCCAGGCACAGGCCAAACGCTTCGAGGTGATCAACAGCGTCGTTAACCAGGGTACCGGCACCGACGGCCGGTTCTCGCATGCCGCGAACATTGACTACTCGTCGCTCGATCAGGTCCCGGCAATCGTTCGCAAGGGGCGCAGCGCAACCGTCGAAGCGCTGGCCAATAGCGGTGTGGACCGCTACGATATTCCAGCATTTCTGAGGAAACAGGCTGACTAGGCCGTGCAAGTCCTCATTTCCCTGCAAGGACTGGCGAGTTCCAGAGCCGCTCAGCGTGTGTTAGAATTCGCCAATTTCATCGTTATTTCAGATACATGTTAAAGCAGCGAACGCTCAAGTCGATTGTCCGCGCGGCAGGTGTCGGCCTGCACTCCGGAGCCAAGGTAAGCATCAGCTTACGCCCGGCTGCTCCGGGCACGGGCATCGTCTTTCGGCGAATTGATCTCGATCCGGTGGTTGACTTGCCGGCGTCGGCCTTGCTCGTCGGCGATACGCGCATGTGCTCGTGTCTGGAGCGCGACGGCGCCAAGGTCGGGACCATCGAACACCTGATGTCGGCTTTCGCCGGCCTGGGAGTCGACAACGCCTTTGTTGACCTCGATGCCGCCGAAGTGCCAATCCTCGATGGTTCGGCCTCACCATTCGTCTTTCTGATTCAGTCGGCCGGTATGGAAGAACAACCGGTGGCCAAGCGCTTCATCCGGATCATACGTCCGATTGAAGTGCGTGAAATGGACCGATCTGGCGAGAAATGGGCGCGCCTCGATCCTTATGATGGGTTCCGCCTGTCGTTCTCAATCGGCTTCAACCATCCGGCAATCGATCGCACCGGTCAGCAGGTGACCATCGATTTTGCCGAGCACTCTTATATCCGTGAAGTGGCGCGGGCTCGGACCTTTGGTTTCATGCAGGAAGTCGAGTGGCTGCACGAAAACGGTCTCGCACAAGGTGGAGGCCTGGAAAATGCAGTCGTGCTCGACGAGTACCGGGTGTTGAACGCCGATGGTCTGCGTTACAGCGATGAGTTCGTCAAGCACAAGGTGCTCGATGCCGTCGGCGATCTCTACCTGCTCGGCCATCCCCTACTGGCTTCATTCAGTGCTCATAAATCCGGGCACGCGTTGAACAATGCGCTGGCCCGAGCACTTCTGGCCACCCCGGCAGCCTGGGAGTACACCAGCTTCGAGGACCGCGAGCCGGTACCAGCAACCGTCTCGCGCTGGCTGACCTTGCCAGCCTTCTGACCTTATGTGGTTGTTGCGCCTGCTGGCGGTATTGACGGCGCTCACTGTTGCCGGCGGCGTGTTGGCCTTTCTGTTCACCCACGACGCGCGCTATCTGCAGTTCGCCTGGAGCCTGTTTCGCTATTCGTTGATCGTCGCACTGCTGGTCTTCGCGCTGATGATCCTTGAGCGGGTGGCTGTTATTCCTGTCTAGCCGCAAGTGCCAGCAGGCCTTCGACTGCCGTTCGCAATCCCGATGATGCCGGCAGCGAATCACGCAATGCCGCCAACTCCTGGCTGGTTCTGGCGCTGAGTGGCTTCTGCTTCGGCGCAGGGATCGCTGCTTGCTCTAGCCGAGCCTGTACCTTGACCAGCACGCTGGCGCATTCAAGCCCCCGTTGCGACAGTTTTTCGGCCAGCGTTGGCGCCAACTGACGCAGCTTGGTGGCCACCGCGCCATTGCTGGCGTGAATCACCACGACTCGCGACTTGTAATTGGCCACGCAACTGGCCTCGCCAAGATGCGCAGGAACGATCTCTTGATACAGACCGGCCAGTTTGACCAGGAGTCGCGCGTGCGCCAGCACCTTGCCGGCACCCTCGGTTCCTTCAAGATAGTTCAGCAACAAGTCTGCCATCAGGAATCCAGATAGCCTGCGGTGACCAGAAGAATGGAACGTGACTCCAACACACTTGAAGACGCGAAGCAACGCATTTTGATTTCGATATCCAAAAAGGCCTCAAGATGAAGCCATGGTAGCAACTGGCGGATCGCTCGTCTACCACAAGAGCTGTCAGAATCCGCTTGAGCGGGCCAATACCGGCATCGGGCAAAGACAAGCGATATAATCCCCGCCATGGCTGTACATCCTCTTCTTTTGCAGCAATTTCCGCTACTTAACTCGCTTCCCGCAGATCAGTTGGAACGGCTTGCCGGTCAGGCCAGTACCCAGACCTTTGCTAAACGGGAGGTGGTGCTACCGAAATCCAGTGCCCCCCGTAACCTGTGTTTCCTGGTCAGTGGTCGCCTGCAAGCGATCGACTTTACCCTCGACGGGAGGGAAGTCGGCCTCTATTTCATCGATCCAGGCGACTATTTTGCGGAATTGGCGCTGATCGACGGTCAGACGCAGCCAGAACTGGTAATCTCCAATAGCGCATCCCAGGTAGTATTCGTCCCGGGCGCCGAGATTCGCCCCTTGTTGTTCTCGACGCCTTTGATGGCCGAAGCCCTGTGTCGGCGCTTGGCGCAAAGAGTGCGCATCCAGGTGAACCATCGCCAGATTCTCGGTTTGAACAATCCCTTGCAACGCATCTGCGCACATCTGGAACTCCTGACCATGGGTGGCGACGGCAACCGGCGCATTCTCAAGGCACCGACACACCAAGAGATCGCCATCATGGTCAGTCTGACTCGTGAAACGGTGACGCGTACTTTTCAGGTACTACAAACCAAGGGGGTGTTGACTCGGGAAGGAGAAGACCTGCTGGTGGATACCGCCAAATTGTCAGAACTGTCAAGCAGCCGAGGGACTGGCGGTAGCGATTGACGGCGGCGCGCATAGACGCCTGCCTAGCGTTCCTGATGGTTGAAGGACTTTCGGCAAGGAAAGATTGATCAACTCATAACCCGCTTAGGCTGGACGAAATGCACGCACGCCGAGAAGCACGCCAGCGATCAGCAAGGCGATGCCGATCAGTGCTGTGTTGCCGGGAAAGACGCCTCGCCAGATGAAAGCGTAAGCAAAAGCGGCAAGCGTTTCGAAAACAATCATTTGACCGGCAAGGGCGGTTGGCAGCAGTTTGCTGGCGCGGTTCCAGAGCAGCGTACCGAGCCACGACGCGCACAGTCCCAGAGTCAGCATCAGACCGATATAGCGTAGCGCTTGTGGTCCGAGCGGGAACTCGAAACCGCTTCGCCCACGGAAATAGAGACCGGTAACAGTCATGCCAATGACCGCAAGCGGCAGCGTCACCAAGCCCTGGGCTATCGCCCAGGTACCGGAAGCGAGCGCCGGTCGCTGGCGCAACCAGCGAGAATTGCGGATCGGGTACCAGGTCCAGGCAACTACCGCAGCAATCGCGAGCAGCACCCCCAGGAGATGGTCATGATGGCTGCGCTGCCCATCGAGCAGCGCCATCTCATGGCTGTTAACCAGCGCGATGCCTGTCGAGATGACCGCCAGCGAAGGCAACAGTCGACGCCAAGGCAAAGCTTCGGCACCGAAGTTGGCGACGACCGCAATGACGACCGGCAGCGTGCCGATGAGCATCGTCGGCAAAGGGGCGCCGGCGAGCTGGATCGCCGCCGAGAGAAAAAGATAGTAGAGGAGGTTGCCGACCAGCGCCAGTTCGCCAGCCATCAGCCAGTCCTGTTGCTGTAATTGTTGCAAGCGTGGTAGGTCGGCCCAGGCGAGCAGCAGCGCGATGACCCCGAAACCGAGGTAGCGACCGAAAGAAAGCATCGCCGGCGGATAGTCGGGCAGCATCAGAGGGACGACGAATACCAGTCCCCACAGCAAGCCAGCGCCCATTGCACAGGCTACTCCATCCACCAGCACGCTGTGGTCCGGCAACTCTGGCCGTAGCGTTCGCATGGCTGGCTCCGCCGCTGCCCGGTCGGCGCCCGGTCAGTGACGAATAATCGGTGCTTTCGTCAGTGACGGCCACTCGACGGCGTCAAGCATGTTCTTGACCAGTAGGCCGAGTTCGGTGTCGCCGATGATCGACAGCTCGCGGTTGAAGAATAGCGTATCAGGGTCCTCCTGGCGCACCAGCAGTTGCAGAAAAGCCGAGAGGTTGGCGCGAAAGCACAGATCCGGCACTTCCGGGACTCGAAACAGCGGTCGAAAGATGCCCCCGCGATAGCTGAACGACGCCTGTCCACCCGCGTCGAGCACTTCGATGACGAAGCAGCGCCCTTCAAGCAGTTCCAGACTGTCTGCCGGGAGCAACCCCAGCTTGGCGGCCGCGTTGAGCGCCGCTGCCAGTGCCAGCGAGTGTGGCCATTGTGGCAAATGCGAGCCGATCGCCGAGAACAGGATCGGCAGTCTGAAACGGGGAATCGAAAAATGATTGCTCATTGATAAGTTCCTTGCCGTGCTGTGACGGTAGCCTACGGATGCTGCACGATGCCAGGATTGCCGAACCAGTAACCGTTGACCAGTCCTTCGCTGGCCCAGCCGACGGGATCAGTTTCGACTGCCAACGCCTGGCGTGCAGCGTCGAAAGCGTTAATGATTGCAGCCATTGCCTGCGGTTGCGGACTGATGCGGATGACCTCAATGCCCATACGCAGCAGTTCGGGGACCTGCGCCAACAGGTTGTAGGTCTGTGCCGACATCGTCTGAATGCCGTTGATGGCCAGGAATGGCTGCCCCTCACGGGTATGCAGGGTGATTCCCTCGGGGTGGTCGAGACACTTGAACTGGCAGTCGTCCTTGTTGAGATGATAGCGACGCGCGGTGAAACAGCGTGCCGAGAAGGCCAGTGGAAGTTTGCCGAAAACGAAGACCTCGGTCTCTACTCCAACCGGGCGACTGAGATGCAGCGCTTCGATTAACCGACGATCACCCTCTAGCGGTGGCAGCCAACGGCGCATGCCGTAGCGGGCAAAGGTGGCCAACGCCGCCTCGTTGTAGATGTTCAGATGGGGACCGGCGACAAAAGGACGGCCGGCTGCGAGGTTTACCGCCCCGAGGTCGTTCGCCTCGAACTGACAACCGGGGATCTCGCCGAGTTCGTCAAGCAGGCGACGCAGTGCCTTCAGATCGCTTTCCGATTCGAGCAGGGCCTGCGCGGATATGACCACCTCTTTGCCGGCGTCGCTCAGGTCGCGTGCCAGGCCTAGCCAGTCGGCGACGCGAAGCTGCTGACGGCGCGAGCAAACCACTTCGCCGACATAGAAGATGTCGATCGCCGGATGCTGCGCCATCTCGGCATAGAAATCGAAAACCTCATGTTTCGGCCAGAAGAAGAGCAGTGGTCCAAGAGCGAGTTTCATCCGACCTCCTAGCGCCACGGACGGTTGTAGGCGCCGAGCGTCACCTGGCTACCCTCGGCGACACGCGCCAGTTCAGACTGCCACACCGACTTGACATGAAAGTGTTGCGCGTTCTTGGCGAGTTCATCGAGCGCAGCGCGCAAGGTGCGCGTGACCTGTGCGACATAGGCCGGGCTACGCTGCCGCCCTTCGACCTTGATCGCTGCGATGCCGATGTTGGCGATCTTCGGGAGGATTTCCAGGACATTGAGGCTGGTCGGTTCTTCGAGTGCGTAATAGGTTTCGCCGTCAACCTCGAAACGTCCCTTGCACAGTGTCGGATAACCGGCCGGCTCGTCGTCACCGAAGCTATCGATCAAGATACCATTCAGGCGGGTCGTCATCTGTCCCGGCGACCGGACCCACTGCACGTACTTTGCCGGCGAACACGCACCGACGGTATTCGGCGATTCACCGGTCGCATACGAAGACAGCCAGCAGCGTCCCTCGTTCATCACGCACAGGCTGCCGAATCCGAATATCTCGATTTCCACCGATGTGTTGCGGATCACCGTCTCGACCTGCGCCAGCGTCAGCACACGTGGCAGCACCGCGCGCCGGATACCAAACTCGCGGTGAGCAAAATTTACCGCCTCGTAGTTGGTCGCCGAGCCCTGCACCGAGAGGTGTAGGCGCAGGTCGGGGTGACGCCGGCAGGCGTAGTCAAGCAATCCAATGTCGGCGAGGATCACCGCATCGACACCGAGTTCGGCAGCACCATCTACGGCATACTGCCAGTCGGCGGTACGTCCGGGTTGAGCAAAAGTGTTGATCGCCATCAGCACCCCGCAGCCTTGCGACTGCGCGTAATGGATGCCTTCGGCCATTGCCTTCTGATCGAAATTGAGGCCCGCAAAATTACGTGCGTTGGTGTCGTTGCGATAGCCGAGATAGACTGCGTCGGCGCCGTGGTCAACCGCAGCCTTGAGCGCCGGCAGGCTGCCGGCAGGACAAATCAGTTGGGGGATTTTCTGGCGCGGCATACGCGACCTCGTCGAGCGAAATACGCAGTATAGGCATGCCTGAAATGCAGCCCTTGATTCTCGTCAATTTGCTGCCGATTGCTCCTGCAAGCAGGCGATCAGAGTTTCCTGCCACCTTCCGGCATGACGATGTTGACCTCCAGCACCTCGAAGTTTCCCTGCTTCTCCAACGACACCTTGATGTCCTCAGGGTTGACCGACACGTACTTCGCGATGACGGACATCAGCTCCTCCCGCAAGGCCGGCATAAAATCGGGCGTGCTGATACTGCCATTACGCTCGTGGGCAATGATCAGCTGCAGGCGTTCCCTGGCAATTGCTGCCGACTTAGGTTTGCTGCCGAAGATCAGGGAGAACAGGGACATGCTCATCTACCCCCGAACAGTCTCTTGAAGAGGCCTGGCTTTTCATAGTCGACGAAGCGCAAGGGAATGGTTTCGCCGAGAAAGCGACCTACCACGTCGAGATAGGCTCCGGCGACGTCGGTATCCGTCAGATGGATCACAGGTGTACCCGAGTTCGATGACTGCAGCACTGCTTCGGACTCGGGAATGACGCCGATGATCGGCACGCGCAGGATCTCCTGCACATCCTTGAACGATAGCATTTCACCTTCCATGACACGCTTGGGTGAATAGCGAGTGATCAGCAGGTGCTCCTTGACGGGTTCTCCACCGAGCAGGGCGCGCCGCGACTTGGCCTGGATGATGCCGAGGATGCGGTCGGAGTCGCGCACCGAGGAAACCTCCGGGTTGCTGACGACCAGTGCTTCATCGGCAAAGGTCAGAGCCATTACCGCACCGCGCTCGATTCCTGCCGGTGAATCACAAACAACATAATCGAAACCCATGTGCTCGAGTTCCTTGAGCACTTTCTCCACCCCTTCTTCGGTCAGCGCATCCTTGTCGCGGGTCTGCGACGCCGGCAGCACAAAGAGATGGCCGTTGTCGCAATGCTTGTCCTTGATCAGTGCCTGGGTGAGTGTCGATTCGCCGTTGAGGACATTCACCAGGTCATAGACGACGCGGCGTTCACAACCCATGATCAGATCGAGGTTACGCAGGCCGACGTCAAAATCGATGACGGCAGTCTTGTATCCCCGCAGGGCCAGACCCGAAGCGAAGCTGGCGCTGGTAGTAGTCTTGCCGACTCCACCCTTGCCGGACGTTACGACGACGATACGTGTCACGGATTTTTCCCCGCAAATGAAAAAAGAGATTCTACCCGCAGAATATGTCTTCTGTTGAATGACTCGGCTATTCGCTGCTGCCTATCCACTCGCGCCATTTTCGCTAGTCGATGCGCAATGCTTCGACGATCAGAATGCTCGCTTCCTCGGCAGGTGTTTGCGAGAGTCTGATCTGCACCGGTTTATCGGCCAGTTCGATCGGAACTCCTCCATCGAAGGTTCTGTACAGCCCGGCTACGGAGACCAGTTCGGCATCGAAGCGGGTGCAGAAGATTCGGGCTCCGGCAGCGCCGCTGGCTCCGGCGAGTGCGCGGCCATGCAGGGGCGCGTAGATGTGAATGTGGCCATCGGCAATGACCTCGGCGCCGGCATTGACCGCAGCCAGAATCACCAGGTCGCCGCCACGTGCATAGATCTGCTGTCCTGAACGCAATGGCCGGTCGATGAACAATGTCGGCGGACTCACGGCCGCGGGCACCAGTGGTGGTACGGCCTTGGGCGCTGACTCGGCGACCGCCGCTGCCGGTACTGATTCGTCGTTCGCCGCAACCGGACGTGTGCTGGTCGCGTAGGTCGGCAAGCCGGCGAAGGCCGCGCTGTGGCGGAGCTCCTCGCTGCCGCCACGGACGCCAATGACGTTCAAACCATGCATCTTCAGCACCTGTTTGACACGTCGCCAGTCGGCTTCGGGCACATCGGCGAGTTGTGCCAGCTCGAGCAAAGCAGCATCACCGTCGAAAAAGTCATCGTCACCGAATAGCCGGCTGGCTGCCTCGGCCAATGCTTCAGGCTGCAGGGAGCGCAGAGTGACTACGACCACTGGCAGTGTGGTGCCCTTGAATTCGATCAATTGGATTGTCTTGTTTGTTCGCTGCATGGCACCGTCAGAAAGGTGATTGAATGATCGAAATAAGCGTGTCAGCCAGCGGCTGGAAAGCAGTGAAGTCTAGCCGAATCGACAACAAAGCGGAATACGCCGGAGGTCTTCCTGTAGCGAGCTTGCTGCATGCACTCGATCGAGCGGCTGGCAGATCTGCGGCCAGTGGACCGGCGTCGCGTGCTCAAGGCCAAGCCCTGGCTCCCCAGATCATACGGCGGGCGACGAAATGGCGTAGCGGCGGCAGCAGATCGAGGGCCAGCAGACTCAGTCCGCGAGCGGCCCGCAGTGGTGCCAGATCGTTGGAAAAGACGCGCACCAGGCCATCAGTAAACGCCATGCTGCCGCTGCGGTCGATGCGTCGGCGGCGAGCGTAAGCGGCCAGGATGGCCCTTTGACCGGCGTCCCTGCTAGCGCGCGTGCGCAGCATTTCTGCCAGTTCCCAGGCATCGCGCAGGCCGAGGTTGAAGCCTTGCCCCGAGACCGGGTGCAGACTTTGCGCGGCATTGCCGATCCAAACCTGCCGGGGAGTGCTGAGCTGTTGGCGGACGCGCAGTGCGAGCGGAAAGCTGGCGCGCGGGCCGCTGCTGACGAAATCGACGCGACCGCCAAAGGATGTGCGCAGGGCGGCGAGAAAGTGTTCTTCGTCGAGCTGCAGCAGCCTGCTGGCCTGTGCGGGCGGCACGCAGAATACCAGCGCGTAATCCTGACCCAGGGGCAGCAAGGCGAGAGGGCCGTCAGGGGTAAAACGTTCCCATGCCTGGCGAGCGTGCGCCGCACGCGGACGGACTTCGGCAACGACGGCGTGCTGGCAGTAATCGAACACCATGATGCCGGCATCGTTGGCGGGAATGCCCTCGGCATGGACGACCAGACGTGCAGAGATGCGGCGAGTGTCACCCCCTCCCCCTTTAAGCGTGATCTCGGCGGCCTCGCTGCCGAGGCGGATGGCGATGACCTCATGGTCGTTCAGCCATTGCGAAGCCTCGATGCTGGCATCCAGGCTGGCTGCGAGATCACGGTAACGCAGCACGTAACCCAGTGCCGGAATGCCGTAATCCGCGGCGTCGATGAAGGTGCGGCCAAAGCCGCCACGTTGCGAGACGTGGATGGTTTCAATCGCTGTTCCGGCGTTGACATTCCATGCGCCGAGACTTTCGAGAAGCTGTCGGGTCCCGTACGACAGCGCTAGTGCCCGAGGGTCACTGGCCCAGGCGCCACGCTGGCGGCTATCGATCAGCAATACCCTGAACGGGCCACCGGCCAGCGCCAGCGCCAGTGTCATGCCGACCGGGCCGGCACCGACGATGGCAATATCGACCGCATCGAGGGGCTCAGTCATGGCGCATTACTTCCTCGATTTCGGCAATTGTTTTGGGTGCGCTGCTGTAGACCATGCAGCCGTCGGCGGTCAACAGCAGATCGTCTTCAATGCGCACGCCGACGCCGTGCAGTGCTTTAGGGACATTTGCGCCGGGACGAAAGTATAGACCGGGTTCGACGGTCAGCGTCATGCCCGGCGTCAGTCTCACCCAGTCATCTGCAGCAGTTCCGTTGCGGTACTCGCCGACGTCGTGGACGTCAAGACCCAGCCAGTGGCCGGTACGATGCATGTACCAAGGTTTATATGCTTCACTCTCGATGGCGCCGTCGATACTGCCGGTGATCAACTTGAGGTCGATCAGGCCTTGTGTGAGAACGCGCAGAGCCGCCTGATGATAATCCGTGAACGACACCCCAGGGCGCACTGCGGCAATCGCTGCCTGTTGGGCGGCGAGGACAATTTCGTATACATCGCGTTGAACTGGACTGAATCGTCCGTTAACCGGGAAAGTCCGGGTAATGTCGGAAGCGTAACCTGAAAGCTCGCAACCGGCATCGATCAGTACCAGCGAATGCGCGGCTAGCAAGCGATTGTTTTCAATATAGTGGAGGATGCAGGCATTGGCTCCACCGGCGACGATCGGGGTGTAGGCGTGCCCGTTGGCACCGCGGCGGCGAAATTCGTAGCTCAGTTCGGCTTCAAGTTCGTATTCGGCCATGCCCGGCCGGCAGGCGCGCATGGCGCAAGCGTGGCCGGCTGAAGCGATGTCGGCAGCACGGCGCATGCAGTCGATCTCGTGCGCGTCCTTGGTCAGTCGCATCTGGTCGAGCAAGTTGCGCAGATCGCGGATTTCACCGGGGGCACGCGTGCCGCTGCGACTTTCGGCGCGCACTGCATTCAGCGCGCCAGCAATCCGGCGGTCCCAATCGGCGTCGTGGCCAAGCGAGTGCCAGAGCACGCTACGGTTGGCGATCAACTCGGGCAGCTTCTGTTCGAGACTAGCTATCGGATAAGCTTCGGAAAAGCCGAAGGCCTCGGCCGCAGTGGGTGGTCCGTATCGGAAGCCGTCCCAGATTTCGCGCTCATCGTCTTTTTCGCGGCAGAAGAGGATTGACCGAGCGTTCTTGCCGCCGACCAGAACGATCGCTGCTTCAGGCTCGGGGAAGCCGCTCAGATACCAGAAATAGCTATCGAAACGATATGGGTAATGCGCGTCGTGGTTGCGCAAGCGTTCGGGGGCGGTGGGGACGACCGCGACGCCGTCACCCAGGCGGGAGAGAACCTGCTGGCGGCGCTCAGAGTAGGGTTGGTGATGCATGCGTTCCTGCAAGCTCCATATCGAGTGCGGCGAGGCGTTCGGGGGTGCCGACGTCGACCCAGCGTCCGTGGTGTCGTTCACCACTGATGATTCTCCGGGCAATGCCTTCATCAAGCAGCGGACGCAGTTTCATCACCGTGCCCGCAGGGATAGACGCAAAGAAATCCGGCCAGAAGACGCCGATGCCAGCGTAGGTAAGGGCCTCGCTGAGCGTGTCTGCGGCACTGAGCAAGGTCTCGCCGGCAAGGCAGAAATCGCCCGCGGGATGGTGCGGCGGGTTGTCGACCAGTAGCAGGTGGGCATGGCGGTCGAGTGCTTGCGCCGCCAGGTGCGCACGCGCGAAATCCCAGTCACACCAGATGTCGCTGTTGACCACCAGAAAAGGCTGCTCACCTAGCATGGGTAAAGCGGCGGCAATGCCGCCGGCGGTCTCCAGGGCGCCGGCGGGTTCGCGCGAGTAGGCGATGTTGAGGCCAAAGGCGCTGCCGTCGCCGAGGGCCGCTTCTATCTGCTCGCCTAGGTGAGCGTGGTTGATCACGATTTCGCGCCAGCCGGCTGCCGCCAGACGTTGCAGGTGCCAGACGATCAGCGCCTTGCCACCGGCATGCAACAGGGGTTTTGGCGTCGTGTCGGTGAGTGGCCGCAGGCGCTCGCCGCGACCGGCCGCGAGAATCATTGCTTTCATCAGAAAGTGTAAGCGACTTCGGCCGGTTGCTGCTCAAGCGTATCGAGAAGGCGCGCAAGCGGTCGCAATTCTTTGTAGCGCTCGCAGGTCCGGCGCAGATAGCGCATCACCAGAGGCATGTCCTTGAGGTAATCCTGCTTGCCGTCGCGGTGATAGAGGCGGGCAAAAATGCCCAGTACCTTGAGCTGGCGCTGTGCGCCCATCCATTCGTAGTCACGGTAGAAGTCATGGAAGTCGGCGTGCACCGGCAGCCCTACTTGGCGCGCATCTTCCCAGTAGCGTATAAGGAAATCGAGTTCCTGGTCTTCTGGCCACTCGATGTAGGCATCGCGATAGAGCGAGACGAGATCGTAAGTCACCGGCCCATAGACGGCATCCTGGAAGTCCAGGATGCCGGGGTTGGCAGGAAAGCTGCCGTCAATGGCCATCAGATTGCGCGAATGGTAATCGCGGTGGACGAAAACCAGCGGCTGCTTCAAGTTGTTGGCGAGCAGCGCGGCAAAAACCGCGTCGAGTGTGTTCTGCATTTTAGCATCAGGCGTCAGGCCAAGGTGCTGCCTCAGGTACCAGTCGGGAAAGAGTGCGAGTTCACGGCCGAGCAGGCTTCGGTCATAGTCAGGAAGGACACCGGAGCGGCTCGCCCGCTGGATCGCCACGAGAGCACGGCTGGCGTCGCGATAGAGTCGAGGTGCGGTTCTTCTATCCTGCAGGGCACTCAGGTAGGTGATGGTGCCGAGATCTGTGAGCAGCAGAAAACCCTGCGCAAGATCTTGGGCGATAATTTGGGGGACATGTACACCCGCTTCATGAAATAGCGACGCGATGTTTACGAAGGGATGGCAGTCCTCCTTTTCGGGCGGTGCGTCCATGACGATCCGCGTGCGCTGATCTGGCAGCGTGATGCGAAAATAGCGCCGGAAGCTGGCGTCGACCGAGGCGGGTTCGATGCGGATCTCATCGACCGGGAATTGTGGTTCGAAAAGCGTTTGAACCCAATCTCGTAACAGTGCGGTACGCGGCATGCCGTTGCTCCTTGGCGTCGAAGTCGCATCAGCGACTCACCCCGACTCTCGCCAGCACGGGAGAGTCGGGGAGTGAGGAAACGGGCATGAACTTCAAGAGTCCGGGGTCCCTGGAAAAATCATGACCGTTGAACGATGATGCTAAAATGCCTTGATTTTAGCATCCGACCGGTGCCGCAAAGCACCTTCAGACAGAAACCCTCCTGACACATCCTTTAACCAAGCACTTCGGAATGACGTTTCCTTCTCGGCCCAGGCCGCTGCCCCTGATCTTCTGCTGCAGTGTCGTTGGCATGCTTGCCCCAAGCCATGCTGACCAGGTTCGGGAGCAGGGTTCAGCACCATTCCGGGTCGATCCAGCCTTGCTGGGCTTGCCGCCGGTGAAACCGGGTGCCCAGCCGGAACCGCTGGTCCGGCCTTCGGCAGACACCAGTCCCGTGCACACACCCGCAGTCGAGACACGGCCAATGCCGGTACCGCTTGCCCCCGCGCCGCAAGCCGACAGCGCAACGGGCAAGTCGTCAGCAGACACTACCACAACTGTTTCAGCGACAGAAGGACGCGTCCCATCGGCGAATAGCCTCCCGGCAGCGCCGCCCGAAGTAACACAGGCGCCGGTGACAGGCAGCGCGCCCGAACCACCCGACGCAGCGGCAGCAACTGGCGCTGCGCCTGCCCAGTCAAACGAAGAAGCATTTCTGCCATCCTCGTCGCGACAGGCAACCCAGGAATCCCCTCCGGCAGTGGACGACACGCGCAGTGTGGCAGCGCCACCGGTTGTCAGGCCCAAGCCTGTTGGAGACGCAGCCGGATCCGTGCAGAAATCTGCTGCATCGGCAGGGTCACTGCCCATCGCCCCTGCGCTTGCCGAGTCGTTACCCGATGCGGGACCGTTGTCATTGCGGATGGCCCCGGCGATGCTGCCGCCAGTATCGGGGGGCAAGGAGCCGCGACCGGTTTTTCTGAGCGCCCAGCGCATCTCGGGAGTCGTGAACCGCGAGATGATGGCCGAAGATGCGGCCGAATTGCGCAAGGCCGGCACCGTGCTGACTGCCGACCGTCTGACCTACTGGCCGGTTGACGACGAGGTCGAGGCAGTCGGAAAGGTGCGTATCGAGCAAGGTGAAGACGTCATTTCAGGATCGCAGGGGCGCCTCAAAATCGAGGATCAGGTCGGTTTTTTCGATCAGGCTTCGTACTTCGTCAAACGGCAGTCGGCACCAGCGGTAGCGGCGCAGGACGGCAAGAAATCGGATTTGCCCTGGGCTGATGTGCAGGACGAGTCGACAACCGGTTTCGCCGCACCGCGGGTGCTCGGCATCAAGCCCGGGCAGACCCGGCTGAAGAGTCCGACAAAGCCGGCAAACGAATTGACGGAGGCGCGCGGCGAGGCCGAGCGCATCGATCTCGAAGGGGAAAATCAGTATCGTTTGACCTCTGCCACCTACACGACCTGTAAGCCCGGCAACGACGACTGGTATCTCAGTTTTTCCAGATTGAAGCTCGACTACGATAATGAGGTGGGGACTGGCGACGACGCCACGGTACACTTTCTCGGGGTACCGATCCTGCATTCCCCATGGGCTTCCTTTTCGCTGAACAACGAGCGCAAGTCCGGTTTTCTGATTCCCCGCTATGGATCGAGCAGTGACAACGGCTTGGAACTCGTCGTGCCGTACTATTGGAACATCGCACCGAACATGGATGCAACGCTTGAGTCCCGGATTCTCAGCAAACGCGGCTTTCAGCTTGGCTCCGGTTTTCGCTATCTCAATACCGCGTATGGCGGAACTTATCGCGGCGAGATGTTCGGCGAATATCTCCCGCACGACCGGAAAACGAACACTGATCGCTGGGGCGTGGTGTTGAATCACAGCCAGACGCAGGCCAACGGATTTTCCGGGACAATCAATTACTCCAAGGTTTCGGATAACGACTACTATACCGACCTGTCCAGTCAAATCACCAGCACCTCGAAGACACAACTCCTGCAGCAGGGGGTACTGAGCTATGGTGGTGGTGGCTGGTGGAACGCAACGGCTAATTTACAGTCTTTCCAGACCTTGCAGCCCGACCCGAAGAATCCGGTGGCCAAGCCGTATCGCTTGTTACCGCAGATTACGATTAACGCGAGACAGCCCGACTTATTCTCAAGCGACAGTGCTTTTTTCGGACAATACACTGCTTTCGTACACCCTGATGCAGACAAGGTTGAAGGGCAGCGAGTCGTGTTGCAGCCCGAAGTGTCATTGCCCTACGTCACGCCGGGGTGGTATGTGGTTCCGCGCATCGGGGTTAACTTTACCCAGTATTCTCTATCCTATCCAACCTCGGCGAATGTTCTTCCTACATCGATCAGCCGCACCTTGCCGATTGTCAGCGTCGATTCCGGGATGACCTTCGAGCGATCGAGCAACTGGTTCGGCCGTGACTATACCCAGACACTCGAGCCGCGATTGTTCTATCTGAGCATTCCCTACCAGAACCAAAACAACATTCCGGTGTTCGACACCGCGCTCGCAGATTTCAATTTTGCGCAGATCTTCGCCGACAACCAGTTTTCCGGCTGGGATCGCATCAACAATGCCAATCAATTGACCGCTGCAGTGGCTTCTCGCCTGATCGATCCCTCTTCCGGGAGCGAAATCATGCGGGCGATGGTTGGCGAAGTCTTCTACTTCACCGATAACCGGGTCGTTCTGCCGGGAGCGCAAGCCAGGACCACCGACCGAAAATGGGATAAATCCGATTTGCTGGCCGCCTTCAGTGGCCAGTTGTTACCCCGTCTGTACGCTGATGCTGCCGTACAGTTCGATATCAATGACCAGCGTTTCCAGCGTTACTCGCTCGGTACGCGTTATTTGCCGGGGCCAGGCAAGGTGCTGAATGCCGGTTACCGTTACAACGTCGATGCTGCGACACCGATCAAGGAGTTCGACATTTCTGGGCAATGGCCGATCAACGCTCGCTGGCAGGCGGTCGGTCGCTATAACTACTCTTTGATCAATTCCACACCGGTCGAGATCATTGGCGGACTGGAGTACAACGCGGGCTGTTGGGCGTTGCGTACGATTGTTCACCGGATTCAGACGACCCAGGCCGACTCGACCACGCAGTTTTTCGTACAACTTGACCTGACCGGGTTGTCGAGCGTTGGAACAAACCCGCTGACTGTTCTCCAGCGCAGGATCCCCGGATACACTGTGGGCCAGGCTGCGACTGACCCAGCTTTGGCTGAATGATAGGTTGCATGATGAAGTTTCTATTTCGTGGCATGCTGCTGGCTGCCTGCCTGGTCGGGCTGGCAACTGCACAACCGCGGCCAGCACGGCAACCGGCCGCGATCGACCGTATCGTTGCGGTGGTCAATGATGAGGTGATCACGCAGCACGAGTTGCGTGCCCGCCTTGATTCTGCGTTGGGTCAATTGCAGCGACAGGGAATGTCATCGCCACCGCGCAATGTGCTAGAAAAGCAGGTGCTCGAACGTCTGGTGATGGACAAGGTGCAACTTCAGCAGGCTCGTGACATGGGCCTACGCATTGATGATGCACAACTCGAGCAGGCACTGCAGCGTATTGCTGCTGGCAACAATCTATCGCTCGCCCAGTTCCGGGCAGTCCTGGAAAAGGACGGGATTGCGTTTGCGAGCTTTCGTGAAGAGATTCGCGCGGAAATAACGATTGCGCGCCTGCGCGAGCGCGAGGTAGAAAGCAAGATCTTCATCTCCGACGGCGAAGTGGACAACTATCTCGCTAGTGCGTCGGTGCAGGGCGGTACTGAAGAAGAGTACCAGTTGGCGCATATCCTGCTGCGAGCGCCTGAGTCGGCGAGCCCTGAGCAGATTCAGAAGCTGCGGGCCAAAGCCGAGCAGATGCTGGAACGTTCAAGCAAGGGCGAGGATTTTGCGCAGCTTGCAGCCGCCTATTCGGATGCTCCGGACGGCATGAAGGGAGGCAATCTCGGTTGGCGTTCACTCGATCGCCTGCCCACGATGTTTGCCGAGGCAATTCTCAAGCTCAAAGTCGGTGAGGTGTCGCCGGTGCTGCGCAGTTCGAACGGCTTCCATCTGATCAAGCTCTTGGCCAAACGCGGAGGCATTGCAGCACAGGCTGTCGAGCAGACACACGCGCGGCATATCCTGATCAAGGTCAATGAAGTCGTGTCGGAGTCAGAGGCACGGCATAAGCTGGAGAGTTTGCATGCACGGATCAAACATGGTGCAAGCTTTGCCGAGTTGGCCAGGCTTTTCTCGCAGGACGGTTCGGCCTCCAAAGGTGGCGATCTTGGCTGGATCTATCCCGGCGATACCGTTCCGGAGTTCGAACGGGCGATGAATCTTCTCGCACCGGGCGAGCTCAGCCAACCGGTCCAGTCACCGTTCGGTTTTCACCTGATCGAAGTTCTCGATCGCCGTATCCAGGACGTTTCGAGTGAGCGGCGACGCGCTGCGGCGCGCCAGACGCTCCGCGAACGCAAGCTTGACGAAGCCTACCAGGACTGGCTGCGGCAGGCTCGCGACCGGGCATATGTGGAGATTCGGCTTGATGAAGGCTGAGCGCATGGCGTCTTTGCCCGTACTGGCCGTCACGGCTGGCGAACCGGCCGGCGTCGGCCCGGAGATCTGCTTGCGCCTGCTTGAGCGCGCGCGTGAACGACCGTTTCCTGCACGCATCGTCATTCTCGCAGATCGTTCGCTGCTTGCTGCGAGGGCGGAGCTGCTGAATCTGCCCGGCGACTTGCGCGATTGGGATCCTTCGCTGCCGCCGCAAGCAGGTACACTGGAGATTCTTCACCTGCCCTTGGCGATCGATGCCCATCCAGGTCGGCTGGCTCCAGCCAATTCTCCGTACGTGCTAGCGCTGCTCGATCGCGCACTTGCCGGATGCCTGTCCGGAGAATTTTCTGCGATGGTTACCGCACCGGTGCATAAGGGGGTGATCAACGACGCCGGAATTCACTTCACCGGCCATACCGAATACCTGGCCGAGCGAACGGGAAC
Organism: Candidatus Accumulibacter cognatus; assembly: GCA_013414765.1. Lineage (GTDB taxonomy): Bacteria > Pseudomonadota > Gammaproteobacteria > Burkholderiales > Rhodocyclaceae > Accumulibacter > Accumulibacter cognatus. The sequence continues at coordinate 2,131,060 of CP058708.1, read as the reverse complement.
ACCTCGGGTGGTGATGATGTTGGCCGGAGGAGGTCTGCGTGTCGCCTTGGTGACGACGCATCTGCCCCTCAAGGATGTGCCGGCTGCCGTGACCGAAGTCGCGATTGCCGAAACGCTGCGCATTCTGCATCGCGAGATGGGGAGCAAATATGGCATTGCTAGGCCACGCATCCTGGTTGCCGGCCTCAATCCGCATGCTGGTGAAGGAGGCTACTTGGGCCGCGAAGAGATCGACGTGATCATCCCGGTGCTTGACAGGCTGAGGGCCGAAGAAGACATGACTCTGCTTGGGCCACTGCCGGCCGATACGATGTTCTCGCCGCCGGTGCTGGCACGCGGTGACTGCGTTCTGGCAATGTATCACGACCAAGGACTGACGGCGCTCAAGTATGCGAGTTTTGGTCACGGGATCAACGTCACTCTGGGACTGCCGATCATCCGCACGTCGGTTGATCATGGGACTGCGCTCGAACTCGCTGGCAGCGGGCAAGCGGATCCCGGGAGCCTGTTGGTAGCCATCGAGCATACGATCGAGATGGTCAAGAGAGCCAACCGCAAAGGCTGATCGAATGAGGCCGCCTATCGCGCGCAAGCGCTTTGGCCAGAATTTTCTGGTTGATCAGCAGATCATAACGGACTTCGTCGATCTGCTGGCGGTACAGCGAGACGATCTGCTCGTTGAGATTGGTCCCGGCCTGGGCGCCTTGACAGGCCCGCTCTTGAGACGGCTCGACCATCTACATGTGGTCGAGATCGATCGCGATATCATCATCTGGCTGCTGCAAGCGTATACGTCCGAGAAACTGACGGTGCATGCGGGCGATGCGCTGGCATTCGCCTTCGGTGAGTTAGCCGACGCTGCAGGCACCGGCCTGCGCGTCGTTGGAAATCTTCCTTACAACATCTCGACTCCGCTCCTTTTTCACCTTGCCGGCTTTGGCAACTGCGTGCGCGATATGCACTTCATGCTGCAGAAGGAAGTCGTCGAGCGCATGGTCGCGGTACCCGGCAGTGGCGAATTCGGACGCTTGTCGGTGATGCTGCAATACCGATTCGTGATGCACAGGCTGCTTGACGTCCCACCGGAGGCGTTCGATCCCGTGCCAAAGGTACACTCGGCGATCGTGCGTCTGATTCCGCGCCCAGCAGCAGCATTGTCGGCGATCGACGCCCCCCTGTTCGCCAGGCTGGTGTCGACGGCCTTCGCACAGCGACGCAAGATGTTGCGCAACAGTCTCAGGGGCCTGGTCGACGATTCACTGCTGGCAGTGCTTGGAATTTCACCCGCCTGTCGGGCCGAGGATCTATCGGTTGACGACTACATCCGCCTAGCCAACAGCCTCAAGACGGCGTGCTACAGTAAAGCTGCCGACCTGACCTCGACCGTTGAGGCATGAGCCACCCGGTTCGACTCTGAAAAGGACTATCTCCCGTCTGCTGGCCGTGCGCTTCGCCACCCGGATGGTGCCGGCGAGAAGCAGTGGAAATCACAGGCAGTTCCGACTTTCCTTGAATACCTGCGCACCAGCCGACGGGATGACCATGCACTGGCATACTACAGCCAACCGCTCGCTCGGAATGGAGCGCAGCGCTGGATAGAGCGCCAGTGGTGCGTGCGGCAGCTTTTCCGGAATCGTGGGCATCAGTCAGCCAATACAGCAGTGACCGGTGCGTGATCCGACGGCCGTTCGAGTTTTCGTACTTCCCGGTTGATTGCGGCGCCCCTGCAGCGATCGGCGAGGGGTCTGGACAACAGGATGTGGTCGATCCGCAGCCCCCGGTTTTTCTGAAAAGCGAGCATCCTGTAGTCCCACCAGGAGAAACTCTTGTCGGCTTGCGCGAAGAGGCGAAAACTGTCCATCAGGCCGAGACTCAGCAAACGCTGTAAAGCGGCACGTTCAGGCTCCGAACACAGGATCTGCCCGGCCCAGGCCACCGGGTCGTATACGTCCCGGTCATCCGGTGCAATGTTGAAATCGCCGGCCAGGATCAGTTGAGGATTGGTGTCGAGTTTTTCGGAGATCCATTTGGCGAGGGCATCCAGCCACTCTAGCTTGTAAGCATACTTGTCACTGCCAACGGCTTGTCCATTCGGGACGTAGGCGCAAACCACGCTGATGCCGCTGACTGTCAAAGCCAGCAGGCGTTTCTGCTCATCTGGGTAGAGCGGATTGCCGACAACGATATCCGTCGGCGTTTCTCGCGTCAGCAGGGCAACACCGTTGTACGTTTTCTGTCCAGAGAAAACGGCCTGATAGCCCAGGGCTGCGATTTCCTGACTCGGGAAGTCCTGGTCCTGAAGTTTGGTTTCCTGCAGGCAAACAACGTCTGGTTGCTGGTCTGCCAGCCATGCGAGCAGTTGCGGCAGGCGGACCTTGAGTGAGTTGACATTCCACGAGGCAATTTTCATGTCTGGCCGAACCGATGATGAAATTGGGCAAAGGAGGTCATGCAGGCGGCAATGGATTGGAACTGTTGTGCTTGTGCGTATGTTATCGTACTGGCGCGGTTTGCAGCCATGTCGGACGGCAGTACCGGCAGGCTGGATTGCTGTGTTTCCTGCCCGCCAACCGCTTCAGACGACGAGCAGCCGCCTGATCTCCGCCAGTCCCGCCGAAAGCATCGCCAGATCCTGTGGCTCATTGCCCTTCAGTTCATTGAGTACCGAGCTGGCTTCCGTGGTGGCCGGCAGGCTGCCGCCGAGAAACTGTCGCAGGAGGTGCTGCCGAAGACTGGCCAGCTCGCCGCCGAGCTGCGCGCGGGCCCTCGCCTGCCAGCGGTTTCCGGCTGGCAGGTGGGAGACGGCAGCGGCCAGCCAGTCCAGATCGATTTGCCCTTCGAGAACGGCGAGTGCTTCAGTCACGTCGTCCAACGGGTAGCCACAGGCGCGCGTCAGATTCACCCGCTCGAACGCTGCCACGATCGTAGCACGCTCGTCGATCAACGCGGTGATGGCAACTGCACCGTTTCTGCCCTGACGAATGCGGTCGATGGTTGCGACGACGGCACTGCCGTATTCGGTCATCAACTGGGCAATGCGAGTACCTCGCAGATGCTGCGTCAGTACCAGCTGCGTCGCCGCCGCCAGCATCGCCCGCAACCCGGTCATCAACGCCAGTTGCCGGGTGGCGTCGATGATCAGATCCAGCGACTCGATCTCCTGCCACAGCGTTTCGGCGTCGAGCACGCTGCTGGCGGCATACCACGCACCTGCCACCTGCGCCGCCGAGGCGCCGGTTTCGTCACCGAGCTGCAAAACAAAGGTCGTTCCCATGCGATTCACCAGACGATTGACGAGTTGCGTGGCGATGATGTCGCGCCTTAGAGGATGCGCAGGCAGCAGTTCTCGGCAACGTACGAGCAGGGGTGCAGGGAAGTAGGCTACCAGCAATTGATGCATGTCTTCGCTGTCGGGCAGACTCGACGCCAGGAGGATTTCCTTGAGCGCTATCTTGGCATAGGCCAGGAGCACCGCGATCTCCGGTGCGGTCAGGCCGCGCTTCTGCTGCGCGCGTTCGGCAAGGCCCTTATCGTCGGGCAAGAATTCGATGCCGCGGTGCAGGGAACCGCGGGCCTCCAGGTGGCGAATCAAACGGCCATGCACCTCGATCAGACTTGCTCCGGCTGCCGCTTCGAGGGCAATCGCCTGCGTCTGCTGATAGTTGTCGGCAAGGACCAGTGACGCGACCGCGTCGGTCATCGAGGCGAGCAGCGCGTCACGCTGCTTGCCGGTCATGTCGCCACGCCTGATCAGCCCGGCCAGCAGGATCTTGATGTTGACCTCGTGGTCGGAGCAATCGACACCGGCCGAGTTGTCGATTGCGTCGGTGAATATCCGGCCGCCATTGAGCGCAAACTCGATGCGCCCCTTCTGCGTCAAGCCGAGGTTGCCGCCTTCGCCGATTACCCGTGCCTTGAGCTGGCTAGCGTCGACCCGCAGAATGTCGTTGCCGCGATCATTGGCTTCCTGATGGCTCTGGGAGCTGGCCTTGACGTAGGTTCCGATGCCACCGTTATAGAGCAGGTCCACCGGCGCCTGCAGCAGGGCCTTGATCAGTTCGGGGGGAGTCATCTGGCTGGCAGTGCTGCCCAGCCACGCGCGCAGCTCGGGTGACAACGGGATCGACTTGGCCGTTCGCGACCACACGCCGCCGCCCTCGGAAATCAGCGCCGGATCGTAGTCCGCCCACGAAGACCGCGGCAGCGCAAAGAGACGTTGCCGCTCGGCAAAGCTGCGCGCTGGGTCCGGGTTCGGGTCGAGGAAGATATGCCGGTGATCGAAGGCGGCCAGCAGCCGGATTTCTGAAGAGAGCAACATGCCATTACCGAAAACGTCGCCGGACATGTCGCCAATCCCAACGACGGTGAACGGCTGCGTCTGCGTATCCAGACCGATTTCCCGGAAGTGCCGCTTGATAGCTTCCCATGCACCTCGGGCGGTGATGGCCATTTTCTTGTGGTCGTAACCGACCGAGCCGCCCGAGGCAAAGGCATCACCAAGCCAGAAGCCATACTCGATGGCAATGCTGTTGGCGATGTCCGAGAAGGTTGCAGTCCCCTTGTCGGCAGCGACGACCAGATAGGGGTCGTCGCCATCGCGACGGCGCACGCCATTCGGCGGCACGACCTGACCGTCGACCAGGTTGTCGGTCAGGTCGAGCAGGCCACGGATGAAGGTCGAATAACAGGCAATTCCCTCGGCCTGCAAGGCTTCCCGTTCGCCAGCCGCCGGCAGGCGTTTGCAGACGAACCCCCCTTTCGACCCCAGCGGAACGATCACTGCATTCTTCACCATCTGCGCCTTGACCAGACCGAGCACCTCGGTGCGGAAGTCTTCCATGCGGTCGGACCAGCGCAGGCCTCCGCGCGCCACCCGCGCACCGCGCAGGTGCACGCCCTCGACCCGCTCGTTGTAGACGAAGATTTCGTAGAGCGGCGCCGGCGCGGGCAGAAAAGGGATGTCTCTTGACGAGAACTTGAAAGACAGGTAACTCTTGGGCTGGCCGTCATGACCCGATTGATAGGCGTTCGTCCGCAGCGTTGCCTCAATGACCGTCTGCAGCGCAGAAAGAATGCGATCATCATCAGGATTGCTGACTTGCAACAAGGCCGTGCTGACTTCATCGGAAAACGCCCTGGCACGTGCCTCGTCTGCTGCCGGAGAAAAGAGTGCCTCGAACAGGTCGACCAGCGCCCGCGTTATCCGGAAATGCGTCGCCAGACAGCGCTGCACATAGGTCTGGCTGAACGGCAAACCGGCTTGCCGCAGGTAACGGCTGTAGGCACGCAGGATGCTGATCTGCCGCCCGTCGAGACCCGCCAGCAGGACCAGGCGATTGAAACCGTCGTTCTCGGCCTGGTCGCGGAACAGGTTCTCGAGCAGGTCGATGAAGGATCGCCGGGTCGTTTCGTCATCCAGTGCCGCAGCCTGCGGCAGGCGCACTGCGAAGTCGGCAATGTGCAGGTCGCTTCTGGGCAGGCTGAACGGCTGTTCGGAGAGTACCGTCAGTCCCATGTTCTCCAAGACCGGCAGAATCGCCGACAGCGGTCGCGGCCTGCCGCGACGGAACAGTTTCAGGTGCTGGTGTGAGCCATCGTCGCCCTGGGCTGCGCTCAGCTTCACTTCGACACGGCCACTCTGCTCGGCGGCTTCCAGTCGCTCGAGGTCGGACACCGCGGAAGCCGGTGTGACCCGCTCCTGGTACGATAGCGGCAGTTCCAGCGAATAGCGACGCAACAGGCTGTTGCCGCGCTCCTCGCCATAGTGCCCGACGAGATTCTGTTTCAGTTCTTCGGCCCAGCCGCGCACGATGCGCGCCACCTGCCTTTCGATCGCGTCGGCATCGTAGCGGTAGTTGGTACCGACCGGCGTACGGGCGATGAAATGCAGACGAGCCAGCCGCGACTCGCCGAGCATGACAAAATAGTCGACGCGCTCGGCAGCGAGGCTTTCATGAAGGAGCGCAGAGATGCGCTCACGGATGGTGGTGTCGAAACGGTCGCGCGGCATATAAACGATCGCCGAAACATAGCGCCCCCAGGCGTCGTCGCGCAGAAAGATGCGCACCTGTTCGCGCTCGTGTAATGAGACGATGCCGCTAGCGATACGGACCAGATCCTGGTGAGCGATTTCGATCAACTCGTCACGCGGATAGGTTTCAAGGACATTGAGCAGGGTCTTGTCGCGATGGCTGCGAGGCAGGAAGCCGAGATCTTCCCGTACAGCGGCAATCTTGCGTCGCAGCAGCGGTGCATCGGTTGCCGCCACATGGTAGACGTGCGCCGTGTAGAGGCCGACGAAAGCACGTAATCCGACGATATTGCCATCGGCGTCATAACGCTTGGCGGCAATGAAATCAAGGTAGGCCGAGCGATGAACCGTCGAGCGCGCATCCGCCTTGACCAGAATTACGGGCAGGGGATCTCTGGCCAGTTCCGCGACGGCGCCGGGAATTCCCGCCAGGCAATGGCCAAAGCGGGGATGATCGGCGCTTCGGAGAATACCGAGTCCGCTGCCGGCAACGCGCGCGAGTTTGCTGTCGCCGACGGCCACCTGGTAATCGGCATAACCGAGAAAGACAAAATTGTTGGCGGCGATCCAGGCCAGATACGCCGCAGCTTCGTCGGCCTCGGCAAGCGTCACGGCTGTCATCTCGGTGTGTGCTTCGCGCATGCGCTCGTGCATCTTCGGGCCATCTTCGACGGCCGCGCGCACGTCGGCGAGCACGCCCAGAATTTCCTGATGCAGGGTATCGATCAGTCCGGCCTCGCCAATGCGATCGATCTCGAGGTGGATCCAGGACTCCGGCCGACTGCCGGCAGCGCCACGCGGCCGCGTGGCCTGCAGCCTGCCATCGACATCGCGCTCGGCGCCCAGCAGTGGATGCAGCAAACGATGGATCACCAGTCCATGGTGGTACACCAGCATGGTGATCGAATCGACCAGAAACGGCATGTCGTCGGTGACGACATCGATCACGGTATGCGGAGAGTGCCAGCCATGCCGGTCAAAATCCGGAGTATAGAGAGCGGCCGTGGCTTGTTTCGGCGCGCGCACCTCGCCCAACCGGAAATGCTGGACAGCCGCCCCGAGAAGCTCTTCGGGACTCGCGTCCGTGGCGCTGCCCAATTCCACATCGACGAAGTAGCCATCGAGGAATTCGCCGATGCGCGCCGAAAGGTGCTGCTGCTCGGCGATTTCGCGCAGATTGCGGCGCAGGTTGTGGGTAGACTCGCTGATCAGTGCCATGCCGTTCTCCTTCTCTCGAATCGATCGGGTATCGCCTTGCTGGCCACTGACGCCTGCACCACTCCAGGCAGGCCCTGAGTCAGACGGTACTCAATGGTGCAGAATCTTGGCCAAAAACTGTTGTGCTCGCTCCGAACGAGCGTGTTCGAAAAAAGCCTCCTTGCTGTCGTCCTCGACGATACGGCCCTGATCCATGAAGATCACCCGGTTGGCGACGCGTTTGGCAAAGCCCATCTCGTGCGTGACGCACATCATGGTCATTCCCTCCTGTGCCAGCTCGGTCATCACGTCAAGCACTTCGTTGACCATTTCCGGATCGAGCGCCGAAGTCGGTTCGTCGAAGAGCATGCAGATCGGGTCCATGGCCAGCGCTCTGGCAATCGCCACACGCTGCTGCTGCCCACCGGAAAGCTGGCCCGGATATTTCTCCGCCTGCGCACGCAGGCCGACCCGATCGAGCAACTTGAAACCCTTCTCGCGCGCCAGCTCCTGGGTACGCCCGAGCACCTTGGTCTGGGCAATGGCCAGGTTATCGATGATACTCATGTGCGGAAAGAGTTCGAAATTCTGGAAAACCATGCCCACCGTCGAGCGCAGCTTGGCAAGGTTGGTTTTCGGATCGCCGACGGACACGCCATTGACGATGATTTCGCCACTCTGAAAGGGTTCGAGGCCATTGACACACTTGATCAGTGTCGACTTGCCCGAACCAGACGGGCCACAGACGACGATGACTTCGCCCTTGTGCACCTGCGTCGTGCAGTCAGAGAGGACATGGAAGGAACCGTAATGCTTGCTCACCTTGTTCATCGTAATCACGAAAGTCTCCTCGATTCATGGCTGCAAGCGGCATCAGGCCGTCTTCAGCTTGTTCTGGTAGTAGCGAACGATTCGCGACGCGGTGAAGCAGATCACGAAATAAACAGCACCGGCAAAGAGCAGCAACTCGACCAGGCGCCCGTCACGGTCACCAACCTTGTAGGCGGCGCCGAAGAAGTCGGCCAAGGCTGAAACATAGACCAGCGAGGTGTCCTGGAAGAGGATGATTCCCTGTGTCAGCAGCAGGGGAACCATGTTGCGGAAAGCCTGCGGCAGCACCACCAGGCGCATCGCCTGGCCGTAGGTCATGCCGAGCGCGCTGGCGGCACCCATCTGGCCTTTCGGAACCGACTGGATACCGGCACGAATGATCTCCGAGTAGTAAGCCGCCTCGAACAGCGCAAAACCGGCAATCGCCGAGGAAAGGCGCATGTCCGAACCACGCGGGAAGCCGAAGAGGCTTTCCAGCAGATGCGGCACGATCAGAAAAAACCACAACAACACCATGACCAGCGGAATGGCCCGGAAAAGATTCACGTAGCCAGCCGCGAACCATGACAGCGGCTTGACCGGCGAGAGGCGCATCAGTGCCAGCAGGGTGCCCCAGACAATCCCGAAAATCACCGCGCTGACCGTGATCTTGAGGGAAATCTTCATGCCCTCCCAGAGAAAAGGCAGCGCATTGGGAATCGAAGACCAGTCGAATTCATGCATCTCACTTGCCTCCAAGATAGCCGGGGACGCGCACATGCTCTTCCACCCAGCGCATGCCGAACATCACCACCACATTGATCAGCAGGTAGGCGATCGTCACCGCGATGAACGACTCGTAGGGCTGCGCCGTGTAATCCACCAGTTGCCGGCCCTGGGCGGCCAGTTCCAGCAGGCCGATTGTCGAACATACGGCCGAGTTCTTGAAAATGTTCAGAAACTCCGAGGTCAGCGGCGGCACGATCAAACGCACCGCCATCGGCAACATCACATAGCGATAAGTCTGCGGCAAGGTGAAGCCCATCGCCAAGCCGGCGTTTTTCTGTCCCGGCGGCAGCGAATTGATCCCCGAACGCACCTGTTCAGCGACGCGCGCGCTGGTGAACAGCGCCAGGCAGACCATCGAGGCAAGAAACTGCTGCATGATCGGGTTGGTCTGCTTGAAGGCGTTGCCGAGGGCCTCGGGCAGCAGCTCGGGCATCACGAAATACCAGAGGAAGAGTTGCACCAGCAGCGGGATGTTGCGAAAAATTTCGACGTAGGCCGTGGCCAGCCCCGACAGCCACTTGTTCGGGACCGTCCGCAGGACGCCGACCACAGCGCCAAGCGCCAGCGCGATCAGCCAGGCCGACAGCGACAGGGCGATGGTCATCTTGAAGCCGTAGAACATCCAGCCGAGATAGGTATCGTCACCCGTTGCCGTCGGCTGCAGAAAGATTCCCCAGTTCCAGTTGTAACCCATCGATGCTTCTCCTAACGGTCATGGCTACTTCAGACACTCCCCGATCATGATAATCATGACCGTTTCCCTCCGCATTCCGGCTGGTACGCCGGAATCGCTCGATGAGCACGGAACAGGCTCCGCGAATTCCCCATCTCGCCATCGATCCCTTGTGGTCGCATACGCTCTTCCGCTGGCGAGCGAGGGGAGGTTCGTGAGTCGCTGACGCGACTTCCATGGAAAGAGGCAGGAAAGTCCTGGACCGCCCTGCCCTGCCCTGGTTTCCGAACCGAGCTCAATACTCCCAGAAAATCCGTTGCAGTTCCTTGCTGTCCTGAGTCTTGGTCAAAGCCACCAGGGCAAGAATGCGTGCTTTCTGCGGGTTGAGATCGTGCGCGACCACCCAGTCGTACTTGTCGTCGGGTTGCTCGGCGTTGCGCAACACAAAGCCACCGGCATTGACATGCGATGAACGGATGATCTGAATCCCTTTGCCGCGCAGTTCCTGCAGACTGGGCACGACGGCGCTGCTCACCGAACCATTGCCGGTACCTGCATGAACGATCGCCTTGGCGCCATTCGCCGCAAAAGCGCGGTAGGCCGTATCCGAAGCATTGCCCGATCCATAGGCGATCTCGACCGATGGGAGCTTGTCGATTTTGTCGATGTCGAATTCGGAATGGCTGGTATGCCGCTTGGCGGGCAGACGGAACCAGTAGTTCTTGCCCTCAACGACCATCCCCAGCGGCCCCCAGGGACTCTTGAAGGCTTCGGTCCTGAGGTTGACCATCTTGGCGACATCGCGACCGCTGTTGATCTCGTCGTTCATGGTCACCAGCACCCCTTTGCCACGCGCGTCCTTGCTGGCCGCAACACTGACCGCGTTGAACAGATTCAGCGTGCCATCGGCCGACATCGCGGTTCCCGGTCGCATCGAGCCGACCACGACGATGGGTTTGTCGGTGCGCACCACCAGATTGAGAAAGTAGGCGGTTTCTTCGAGCGTATCGGTGCCGTGCGTGATCACTACGCCATCCACGTCATTCTGCTTGACCAGCGCTGCGACACGCTTGGCCAGAGTCACCAGGTTGGCATTGGTAAAGCTCTCCGAGGCAATCTGGAAGACCTGTTCTCCGCGCACCGCGGCCACCGTGTTCAACTGCGGAATGCCGGCGATCAGCTTGTCCACTGGCACCTTAGCCGCCTGATAGGTGGCGCTGTTGGTGACATCGGCGCCCGCACCGGCGATCGTACCACCCGTAGCGAGAATCACGACGTTCGGCTGGTCGGCAGCCAGTGCAGCGCTGCAGACGAGAAGCGTTGCCGCCATTGCCATCGACCAGCGTCTTGCCATTTGATTCAACATGGTTCCTCCTTTGCTTGTGGTCTGTGGTCCATTCTGGTTCCATTCCGGGGTCCGGCAGCCCCCCCCGGAATGCGCCGTTCCGGGAGCCGATCAGCCAGCCCCGGCACGACAACTTACTCGAACGCCTTGTCGTTGGGCGCCTTGAATAGCTTCTTGACGGCTTCGGAAAGCGGGAAATTGAGGTTCAGGCCTTTCGGCGGGATTGGTTGCAGAAACCACTTGGCGTAGATTTTTTCGGCTTCACCCGAGGTCATGGCCTTGGCCAGTGCACCATCGACGACCTTCTTGAAGGCCGGGTCATCCTTGCGCAACATGCAGCCATAGGCTTCAAACGACTGCGGCGTGCCGACCACCACCCAGTCGCTGGCTTTCTTGGCCTTGGCCATTTCGCCGTAGAGCAGCGCGTCGTCCATCATGAAGGCGACCGCGCGGCCGGTCTCCAGGGTCAGAAAGGCTTCTCCGTGGTCCTTGGCGCTGATGATGTTCATCTTCATCTGCTTGTCCTCGTTCATCTTGCGCAGCAGACGCTCCGAGGTGGTACCGGCCGTGGTCACGACATTCTTGCCCGCCAGTTCGGGGAAATCGGTGATCCCGGAATTGGTCTTGGTCATCAAACGGGTGCCGATGATGAAGATGGTATTGGAAAAACTGACCTGCTTCTGACGTTCGGTGTTGTTGGTCGTCGAACCACATTCCAGGTCGACCGAGCCGTTCTGGACCAGCGTGATGCGGTTCGCCGAGGTCACCGGCATCAGCTTGATGTCAAGCTTGGCCAGCTTCAGCTCTGCCTTGATGGCGTCGACCGCCTTCATCATCATCTCCTGCGAATAGCCGATGACCTGCTGCTTGTCGTCATAATACGAGAAGGGTATCGACGACTCGCGATGCCCGAGCGTGATGACTCCGGTTTCCTTGATCTTCTTCAGCGTGCCGGTCAGTTCCTGCGCCAGAACCGGTGCCGACAGCAGGCTCGCCGACAGCGTTGCTGCCAGCATAAGACCTCTGCAATATGGGCTCATTGTGTCTCCTCCATGTGTCTTCAGGTAATTGATGGGTGAAATCCAGGGAAATCAGGCCATCCCCCCGATTCCCGGAGGTTTCGATTCTGGCATGACTTGCGCATTCAGCCAAGCGCCAATTTAATGATGATTCGGTCATGAAAGGAAAGTTCCCCCGGCTGGCGGCCATGCTGACGGCCATGACTTTTCCAGGCACCCCAGATTCATGGCAGTGATGAGCGTTTCCCGCTCGCACGGCCCGCGCTGCATCGCCCCGATGTTGACCCCATGCCTGCACATGGCAGCGCACGCAAGCCGTACAATTCCGGCAACACCCTGACCAGACCCACTCAAGCGATGAGGCCTATGCACATCCGCTACAGCATCCGTCCGAGCAGGCCTGCGGCGCATCTTCTCGAAGTGCGCTGCACGCTTGCCACACCCGACCCGGCCGGGCAGCGTTTCGCAATGCCGGCCTGGATCCCCGGCAGCTACCTGATTCGTGACTTCGCGCGCCACATCGTCGCGATTCGTGCCGAGACCGCTGGCAAAATGGTCGCGCTAACCAAGATCGACAAACATAGCTGGCAGGCTGCACCGGTTGGCAAGGGTGTGGCGCTTACCGTCATCTGCGAGGTCTACGCCTGGGATCTCTCGGTACGCGCTGCGCATGTCGACCAGACACACGCCTTTTTCAATGGCAGCAGCGTATTCCTGCGCGCCCTCGGTCATGAACATCTGCCATGTCTGGTCTATATCCAGCGGCCGATCGGCAGGGACTTCGAAGCCTGGCGTGTCGCCACTGCGCTCACCCCGGCATGCGACCAGACTAGCCAGCGACACGCTTTCGGTCTCTACCGAGCCGCCAACTATGACGAATTGATCGATCACCCGGTCGAAATGGGCACTTTCACGCTGGCCACATTCACGGCCTGCGGTGTCCCGCACGAGATCGCCATCAGCGGGCGTCATGACTGCGACCTGGCGCGCCTGACCGCCGACCTCCAGCGTATCTGTGAATGGCAGATCCGCTTCTTCGGCGAACCGGCACCGATGCCGCATTACGTTTTCCTGGTCACCGCCGTCGACGATGCATATGGCGGACTTGAGCATCGGGCTTCGACGGCGCTGCTCTGCGCCCGCGACGATCTGCCCTACCCTGGCATGCGCGGCACACCGAAGCGCTATCGCAGCTTTCTCGGTCTGTGCAGCCACGAGTATTTCCACGCATGGAACGTCAAGCGCATCCAGCCTGCAGCATTCTCGTCCTACAATCTCGATGCCGAGAACTACACCACCCTGCTCTGGGCCTTCGAGGGTTTCACCTCGTACTACGACGACCTGGCGCTACTACGCTGCGGCCTGATCCCGTTGAAAGACTGGCTGGCGCTGGTCGCCAGGACGATCGATAAGGTCCACGACAACCCCGGTCGGCAGCGGCAAACGCTTGCCGAGTCGAGTTTCGACGCCTGGACGAAATACTACCGGCCAGACGAAAACACCCCGAATGCAGTGGTCAGCTACTACACCAAGGGAGCGCTGGTGGCGCTGGCACTCGACCTGAAGCTGCGCGCCGAGACCAGCAACCGGATTTCACTGGACGACGTGATGCGCGCGCTCTGGCAACGCCATGGCCAGGGTGAGCAGCGCTGCGGCATTGGCGACGAGGACATCCGGCTGCTCGCCGAAGAACTGTCCGGCCTCGACCTCGAGCACTTTTTCGCCGAAGCCATCCATGGCACGACCGACGTGGACCTGGCGCAATTGCTGCGGCCCTTTGGCATCCGGCTGAAGCGTTCGGCAATCTCCACCAACCCGTCGCTCGGCGTGAGAACCAGCAGCGACGGCAGCGAGGTCCGATTGACGACAGTCTACGAAGACAGCCCGGCGCAGGTCGCCGGACTGTCGGCCGGCGACCTGCTGCTGGCGATCGATGGCTTGCGAGTCACGCCATCGACCTTCGACCGCCTGTTGAGTCGCCGTCAGGCCGGCGAAATGGTCCACCTGCATGCCTTTCGACGCGACGAACTGATGGAATTCACGGTTCAACTCGGCGCGCCGGCCAAGGATCGCCACCAGTTGCAGTTGCAGCGAAAACGCAACTCCCTGCGCAAGAACTGGCTGCAGGGGTAGCGCATCGACGATAATCCGCCACTGCATGATCCAGCCCCGCCAGACTCCACCCATTGCCTCTTCGTACGCCAGATGACCAAGCTCGCCGACCTCCGCAAAAGCTACGAACGCGCCGAACTCAGTGAGGACGCGTCACTCGCCGACCCCCTCAAACAGTTCGAGAAATGGATCAGCGAAGCGATCAGCGCGCAAGTCCCCGAACCCAACGCCATGACCCTGGCGACGGTAGACAGCCGCCTGCGCCCGTCGACCCGCGTGGTGCTGATCAAGGGCTATGACGAAAAGGGCATCACCTGGTTCACCAACTACGATAGTCGCAAGGGTCGCGAACTCGCTGCCAACCCCTGGGCAGCGCTGCAGTTTCATTGGGTCGACCTGGAGCGGGTGGTGCGCATCGAGGGTTGCGTCGAAAAAGTGAGTGCCGCCGAAAGCGATGCGTACTTCGCCAGCCGCCCACTCGATTCGCGCATCGGCGCCTGGGCGAGTCCGCAGAGCCAGGTGATTGCCAGCCGCAGCGTCCTCGTCGGCAATGCCGCCCGCTATGGCGCAAAGTTCCTGCTGCACCCGCCCCGTCCACCGCACTGGGGCGGCTACCGGCTGCGTCCCGATACCTGGGAATTCTGGCAGGGCAGAAAGAGCCGTCTGCACGACCGTCTTCGCTACCGACTGAACAGCGATCAGCAATGGGTTCGCGAACGCCTGGCGCCGTGACCTTCGCGGGGACCGGAATGCTCGGAATACTCGCCACCTCGCCTTGAGTCGTGCTCCCGACGCAACCCACCTGCAACTTGCTTACCGGAGCAGGCACTGTCGACGGACTGGGCCATCAATCGGCCACGGCCGGGACAATTTCCTCAACGACGGCCCGCATCCCCGTACAACGCCATTTGACTTCCAGATCGTAAAGACGCAAGCCATAGCGTCGCAGCGGGTCGCTCGCGTAGGCCGGACGCGGGTCCTGCGCCAATACCTCACACAGCAGCGCCGCCAGGTCCGGCCAGCGAGATTCGTGCTGGCACAATTGCATCGCCGCCTGCCTGCTGAAATCGACCGCCAGTTGCGGCGGCGGACCCTCGACGAAACCACTGCGGGCCGCCGGCTCGCTCTCGACAAAGGGAAGGTAAGGTTTGATGTCGAGGACTGGTGTTCCGTCAAGCAGGTCAACGCCGCCAAAAGTCAATACCACCCCCGTACGCGTTTCAATGGACAATAATTCAACCAGCGACAGCCCCAGAGGATTCGGGCGAAACGGGCTGCGGCTGGCGAATACACCAACGCGTTGATTGCCTCCCAGCCGCGGCGGCCGAACCGTCGGGTGCCAATCGCCGCTGCAGTGGTGGAAGACAAAACTGAGCCAGACATGCGAGAAGGCCGCCAGGCCACGCACCGCTTCCTCCCGGTCATAAGGTCGCAGCAGGCGCAGTTGGCCGCGTGCATGCGGTGCCAGGCGCGGCTGACGAGGAATGCCGAAGCGCTCCCGAAATGGCGTCGCCAGATAGCCGATCGGCGACAAGGTGATGTCAGCCACCGACCTTCCCCTAAGCCGGCGAAGCCGGAACCAAACAGCTTGAAGTGGTTGTCGTAACGGAAGAGAGCAAGTGGAGGTGACGACCATGACCGAAATGCTGACTGATCGGTATCAAGAACGGCTTGCAGGAGTGCCGTCGTGCTACGACCGGGTAGTGATTACCGGAACCTAGCCGGGCGCCTGTTATGCGGCGGGGATGACGAGTTTCCTTAATGCCAATCACATCCGCATTGTTGACTACCCTCGTTTGGCCGAGCCGCTGCGTGATCGCCTTCATGAAACCGCACAGGCGCTGGCGAGTATGCACGGAGCGCGAATCGAGCACATTCCCCAGACGCCTGTCCGCCAGGAAGAGGTCGTTGCCACAGTGCTCAAGGACCCTGGCGATCCCCCTGGGTTGGTGCATCTCCTCTCCGCGATGGAAGCCTGCGACGCCTACGAACCGTAGCACGACAAGCAAACTCACCAGACCTTTCTGTGCCATACCTCGGGCAAGTGCCTCCACTATTATTTCTACTGGATCGACAAAACTCTCGGACTCATCTCCCTGCGTGTCCCGACGTGCTGTCCTTTCCGGTTTCAGTTCTACTGTAATGGCCACAGTTGGCTGGCGCGTTCTCTCGAAGCCGAAAGGATAGACTACGCGATGGCTGACAATGCCTTCATTCGTGTCGGCGACTGGGCACGTGCCCAGCAACTTGCCGACGGCTTCTCGCCAGACACCCTGCACGCGATCCTGGACCGCTATGCCCAGCAGTGCTGCCCGGTGCTCGATGTCTCCGGCCAGACCTACCAAGGGAGTCTGATGCAGGTTGAAGACTCTACTGATCGGGTGTTTCGCTCCGAAGAGATCATCAAGCCGCTCTACGAGGAACTCTCCCGGTAGGCGATCTTCTCGGTCAAGGCCGAGCAGGTGGCGAGTTTCCTGGGCAAGAAGATGACACCGCAACTGGCACAGGAAATCGGCAGTCGCTTGGCCACCCGCATAGAAGGTCCCTGTATCCAGCACCGCCTCGGTCAGGTATCGATCAAGATGTACGACAAGTTCCATCGCGTCTTGCGCTTGGAAACCACTACCAACGACGTGTCCTGCTTCAAACACTACCGCAAGGGGGAACATCGTGATCACCACGAAACCCACGAAATCGCCCCGCTCAGGAAGACCATCTACAGCCTCATCGATTTGCGCCAAATTCTGCTCGGCTGTCACCGGCGCTACCTGGAATACCTGTCCGCTCTCGACGACCCTTCTGCAGGTGATCGCAACCTGCATCGACTCACCCGCCCCAAGATCGTCGACGGCCATACCCTCCAGGGTTTCAACTTCTTCGATTCGACGCAGCAAACGTCGCTGCGCGCCTTGCAGCGTCCTGAGTTCAACATCCAAGGCATTCGCCGTGCCGATTTGTCGCGCTTCTTGCCCAATCTCTCCGTGTCGAGCATGACCCGTTACCTTGGGCGTCTGCGCAAGTTCGGCCTGATCAAGAAAGTCGCCCATAGCGACCGCCATGATCTGACCCGTCTTGGCCGTAGCGCCATTGCCGCCGCTTGCCGCATCACCGCTCAAATCATCGTTCCCGCTCTCGCAGGCGCTACCGCATGACAAAGTCTGCTCACAAAATGTATAGATCTCAGTCATAAGCGCCTAAAGAACGCAGACTCGCAGGCGCATCACAGTAAGGCGCGCTTGCCTGCTGACCATCCTCCGTGGCAGCCGTACCGCCTCAGCGACTGGCGAGCGCCAGCGCATGCCGGGCCATGGCCTGAACGATGGGCTCGGCCTCGCCAATCGCAGGCGCGAGTTCAAAGCACGTCTGCGGATGACGCTGTCGCAGTTCTTCGAGCAGCAGCGGCACATCTCGCTTCAGATGTCCACCGCGAGCGATGAACATCGGCACAACCAGGATACGTTCCCAGCATTCGGCGATCAGTGATTCAACGCACGCGCGCAAATCTGGTTTGATGGACTCGAGAAAGGCCAGTTCAACACGCAGTTCGGGCGCCTGTTCGCGCACCGCTGCACAGACGCGGCGCATCGGCTCGGCCCATTCCGGGTCACGTGCGCCATGGGCGAAAAGGATCAAAGCGGTTCGTGGCATACGTGCACTGTAACGCATCACGACACCCGCAACACGGATCAGTAGATGCCAGCCAGCGCGGCGATCTCCCGGGCATCATCGACGAGATGATCGGCACCCCAGGCCTCGATCGGGGCGCCATCGCCAAGATAGCCGTAGCGCACCGCCACTGTGGCCATACCGACGGCCCGACCAGCCTGGATGTCACGCAAGTCATCACCGACGTAAAGGCAGCGCGCGGGCTCCCTTGAAATCAGCGCGCATGCCAGCTGCATCGGCTGGGCTGCGGGCTTGGCACGCCGCGCAGAGTCGCCGCTGACCACGCAGGCGGCACGTTTGGCGTAACCCAATTGGTTCAGCAGCGGCAGGGTGAAGCGTTGCGCCTTGTTGGTGATGATTCCCCACGGCGAACCGCGGCGCTCAAAGCCGCCAAGCAGTTCGTCAATCCCCGGGAAAACCGTCGTCCCGACGCAGATGTCCTGGCTGTAATAGAGCAGGAAGCGATCATGGAACTCCGCATAGTCCGGATCGCCCGGCTGCATGTCGAGTCCCGCCTTCAGCATGCCCCGGACGCCCTGAGAAGTGAGGGAACGCAAGCGGGCCGCCGGAAGCGCTGCCAAGCCGAGATCAGAGCGCAAGCGGTTGAGTGCCGCCGCCAGATCCGGAGCGGTATCGGCAAAAGTTCCGTCAAGGTCGAACAGGACCGCTTCAAACATTCTTCACAGTGTGCAGCAGGTAATTGACGTCGCAGTCACGGCCGAGAGAATACCGTCCCGTCAAGGGATTGTAGAAGGAGGATAAAGGGCCAGCAATTCCAAATGGCTCTTTATGCGTTTCGGACGGTTGAAGATCTATGTGCAGGGAGGCACCCATTCCGATAGAATTTTGGGTTGTTATTCCGTAAGGATATGGCCCGATGCTCCACCTTCAGAACTTGCTGGACGATGCCAAGTGTTACGACGAAGTACGCGAACGGCGCTGGCCGGAGGGAGTGTGCTGCCCGCATTGTGCCTCACCCGAAGTGACCCGGCAAGGTCATGACACGACCCAGCCGTCGCGCCGGAAATATCGCTGCACGGCTTGCCGACGCTACTTTGACGACTTGACCGGCACGATCTTCGCGGGTCACCATCAACCGTTGGGGGTGTGGATCTGGTGCCTGTACTTGATGGGTCTGAACCTCTCCAACGAGCAGATCGGGCAGGAGTGGGGTCTGAATAAAGATGATGCGCACCGCATGACCTCGCCATTGCGCACGGGCATCGTGGCGGTGCAAGCGGAGCCGACGCTTTCGGGCGAGGTCGAGTGTGACGAGGTCTATGTCGTGGCCGGCCACAAGGGCCACCCCGAGGCAGTAAAAAAAAGGCCGTAAGGGCCGACGGCGGCGCTTGAAGGGCGCTCGCGGGCGCGGTACCCTCGAAAAAGAGAAGCCACCAATTTTCGGGATGCTTCAACGCGGTGGAGAGGTCCTGGTGCGGATGCTCGAAAACGTCCAGCAGCCGACCCTCAAGCCGTTGATCTTGGCCGTCATCGTACCCGGCACGACCCTCTACACCGATGAGTATGACATCTACGCTCGCCTGCCCGAGTGGGGGTACGGACACAAAACCGTGTGCCATAGTCGGGGCGAGTACGCCCGCGATGAGGACGGCGACGGGTTTCATGAAGTCCCTGTCAATACGATGGAAGGCTTCTGGTCGTTGCTGCGCTCTTGGTTGCGTCCCCATCGTGGCCTCTCACAAGAAAAACTCCCGCTCTATCTGGGCTTCTTCCAGTTCGTGCACAACGCCAGAATTCGTGGCAAAGGCTTGCTGAAATCTCTCCTCCATGCCCTCTTGGCCTAGCCGTCCGAAACGCATAATGAGCCTTCCAAATTTAAGCCTGTCATGATAAGAGGTGGCCCCGGAAATTCGGACAGGAGGATAAGTGGTAGCCTTGCCCCCACGAACGGCTGCGGAAGCAGCCCCAACAGGAGCAAGAGCATGACAAGAAGGACGAGACGGAACCACACACCGGCATTCAAGGCACAAGTGTCCCTGGCGGCGCTGAAGAGCGACAAGACGCTAGCGGAGCTGGCGCAGCAGTATGACCTTCACCCGAATCAGATCACGGACTGGAAGCGGCAACTGACGGAGCGTGCGGTGCAGGTTTTTGGGGACACCGGCAGCCCGACGAACAGCGATCCTGACCTGACGAAGCTGCACGCCAAGATCGGCCAGTTGACGCTGGAAAACGATTTTTTAGAACATGCGCTCACCAAGGCGGGCCTGCTGAGCGCAAGACGATGATTGACCGCAACCACAAGCTCCCCGTATCGCATCAGTGTCCCCTGCTGGGGCTGGCGCGTTCGACCGCCTACTACACGCCCCGCGAGGTCTCAGCGGAGGACTTGGCGCTGATGCGCCGGATAGACGAGTTACATCTTGATCACCCGTTCGCCGGCGCCCGCAT
Source organism: Candidatus Accumulibacter cognatus (assembly GCA_013414765.1). GTDB lineage: Bacteria > Pseudomonadota > Gammaproteobacteria > Burkholderiales > Rhodocyclaceae > Accumulibacter > Accumulibacter cognatus. Next base: position 2,111,006 of record CP058708.1, on the reverse strand, counting down.
GTTGCGCGATCTACTCCGCCCCGAGGGCTTCGAGGCCGGGCGCAAGTACATCGGCACCCTGATGGCGCGCATGGGGATCGAAGCCCTCTATCGGAAGCCCCACACCTCTCGTCGGCAGCGGGGGGATGAAATCCATCCCTACCTCCTGCGCGGCCTCGCGATCGAGCGGCCCAATCAAGCGTGGGCGGCGGACATCACCTACATCCCGATGCGCCGAGGCTTTCTCTACCTGTTCGCCGTGATCGACGGGTTCTCGCGGCGGGTCCTTGCCTGGCGGCTTTCCAACACCTTGACGACCGACTTCTGTCTGGACGCGGTGCGGGAAGCCATCCACCGCCACGGCTGCCCGGAGATCTTCAACACTGATCAGGGTGGCCAATTCACCAGCGGCGAATTCACCGGTTTGCTCAAGGCGCACGACATCCGGATCAGTATGGACGGCAAGGGGTCCTGGCGGGACAACGTCTTCGTCGAGCGCCTGTGGAAAAGCGTCAAGTACGAAGAGGGGTATCTCAAGGCCTATGACAACGTCGCCGATGCGAAAGCCAACCTGGCCACGTATCTGCGTTTCTACAACGAGCGACGACCGCATCGTTCCCTGGAGGGCAAGATGCCGGACGTTGCCTACTTCGTGGCGCTCGCGTCGGCAACCCCAGGAGCGGCGTAAGACATGAGGAAGGGGCTCCGTGGATTTGTGGACGATGCGCTGTCGCGCACCGGGCCGCTTGCCGTGGAAAAGTCTGGCGACTTTCCCACCGCGCGTCCCTTCGCCCACAAGCTCCACCGAACTCTATTCGTTTCGTATAATATCTTGGAAGGTCAAAACCAACCGCATCACCGGTCAGTCGACCGCAACTGGCAAGGTTCCACTTATCAAAGAACGTTTTCTGTCCAAACAAACGGGGCCACCTCTCAGAAGGAACGAGGAGGCAACAACGCCATGGCTTTGTTCGGCATGCATCAGATTCCCTGCGCTCCTCAGATCCGCAACCTGCTGGATCCGGTTTCTCCCGAGCACGTCACGCCGCTGTTGATGGAGATAGGGGAGGCGCTCCACCGATTGGGCGGGTTGGCGAATCACCGCCTGCTCGCTGGAAGCTTTGCAGTGGCTCTGGATGGGGTGGAATACTTCTCCTCGTCGGCGATTTCCTGTCCGAATTGCTCCACGCGCCCGCAGGCCAATGGCCAGACGCGCCATTTCCATGTCGCCGTCACCCCGGTCCTGGTCGCGCCGGGGCAGGAGTCGGTCTTTCCGCTGCCCCCCGTGTTCGCCACTCCGCAGGATGGGCACAGCAAGCAGGACTGTGAACGGGCGGCCAGTGGGCGCTGGTTGCAGCAATGGGCGCCGCGTATAGCGCCCTGGGGCGTGACCTTCCTGGGCGATGACCTTTACTGTCACCAGCCCTTCTGCGAAGAGGTGCGGGCACAGGGCTGTCACTTCCTTTTCGTCTGCCTGCCCCAGTCGCACGCCCCCCTTTACGAATGGGTCAGCGATTTCGAACGCAACCAGACGGTCAAGACCTTGGTCACGACCCGCTGGACGGGCAGGCAACGCCTGACCGATACCTATCGCTACCTCAATGATCTGCCGCTGCGCGACAGCAACGATGCGCTCCTCGTCGGCTGGTGCGAACTCACCACGACCGATGCGAAGGGTCAGGTGCTCTACCAGAATGCCTGGGCCACCTCGCACCGGGTCACCTCCGAGAACGTCATGACGCTGGTCACAACGGGCCGCAGTCGTTGGAAAATCGAGAACGAAAACAACAACACGCTCAAAACCAAAGGCTACCACTTCGAACACAACTACGGGCAGGGTAAACAGCACCTATCCTCGCTGTTGGCGACCCTGATCATCCTCGCCTATCTGGTGCATACCGTTCTCGACTGCCTGGACCAACGCTATCGGGCCATACGCGCCCAGTTGCCCTCGCAACGGACCTTCTTCGAGCATCTGCGGGCACTCGTTCAATACCTCCCTTTCCGATCCTGGGACCACCTCTTCGACTTCATGCTCGACGCCCTCAAGCCAGTGCCCCGTAAAGCCAAGGGCCAGCCAAACACCGGCTAGGGCAAATTTGGAATTGCTGATAAAGGGCAGGGCAATCGCATGAATCTTATACAAGCCCCAAGATTTGCGCCCGGAAGCTGTCGGAAGTCGCGGCGATGAGGCGCTGCACCTGAAGGCCGCCTTTGCGTTTCACGGGCGCGGTGCGCAGGAGGTTGAGGACCCACTGGCGCAGGACCGCAAGGTTGTGGGCAGCATGATCGGTACGCGTGCGCGCCTGATCATCGCGGAAGACGACATCCATGCACCAGTGCAGACTGTTCTCGACACGCCAGTGCTGGCGAACGACGCGGTTCATTCGTTCAGCGTCCGGAGCGAGGCTGCTGAGATAAACGCGACGTTCGACGGAGGTCTTGCCACCGATCGTCCGCTCGCTGGTGATCATCGCGAAGGATTTCAGGTCTGGCCAGCGTTCCGGCGCATGCAGGCAGTCGAGCTGGTCGAAGACGTGGCAACGCCGCCCCTCCAGACGGCCATGGTCCTTCTCGACGACTTGGTGAAACCGGTGCGGGGTCCGCTCCGGCGCGGCGTCGAAGGCGCTGACGAAATCCCGGATCGACCCGGCCAGGGTGGGCTGATTGTCCTTGACCGCCAGCACATAGTCGGCTCCGCGATCACGAATGGCCTGTGCGATGTTGGGCTGCGTCCCCATCGCGTCAATCGTGACGAGGCAGCCTTCCAGTGCCAGGGTGGTCAGCAGTTCCGGAATGGCGGTCTTCTCTACCGTGCGCGGTCACGATTGAATCTTCTGGAAGGTTTGGAAGTTCAGGGTCAATAGGGACTGTAGCGCCTTGGCGTGGATGGTGTGGGTATCTTGCAAGCAGCGTTCGATGGCCGTCGTGAAGGAATGGAAGTCGGGGTAGTACTTGGCGTAGAGGCACTGCTTTTTGACGAACTTCCACAAACGCTCGATGAGGTTCAAATTTGGGGAGTAGGTGGGTAAAAAGAGCAACTCGATCTTCAGTTTCTCGGCGCAGGTTTTCACCAACGCACAACGCTGATAGCGGGCGTTGTCCAGGACGACCGTCATAGGCAGCGTGGGCCGTAGGGTAACCAGTTTCTCCAGCAAAGCACAGACGCTGAGCGAATTGATGTAGGTGGAATTGACGACGGTGACGACCTCTTTGGTGACGGCGTCGAGCGCACCCAGTACGTTGAAGCGCTGCCGGCCCGAGGGCGCCTTGATCCAGACCCGAGCAAGGCACCACACCACCGACAGGAAGGCGCCCAAGACAAAGTGTGCCGCGTCTACGAAGAACACGGCACGTTGGCCCGCTTGGGCTTCTGCCAAACGCGGTTCAAGTTCTTTTTTTTAAAGGCTTCCTGGACCTCGGGATCCGCCTTGGCCGGCAGGGTGCCGGTCTTCAGGCGTCTCATCCCGCACTTCTCTCGCAGGAAAAGCCGCACCTGAGTCGGCGAGCGGCTCAAACCCGTGAGCTTTCTGATCGCATCCACGGCCTCATGGATCGAAGCCGGCGGATGGGTGAGAAAATAAGCCCCGATCGTCTCCTGATGCGCCACCAGTTCGCTCTGCGGCCGACGGAAATGCAGTTCCTTCAGCCCGGCGACGCCGCCCTCCACCTACTGCTGGAGGTAGGTGCGAAGCGTCTTGCCGCTCACGCCCGCGAGCCGCGCGATATCTTGATGCGCAAGCCCCTGGCTTTTCAGCCACAGCGCTTCCATCTTGCGTCGCACGTGGGGATGCGGATGGTGAAATCGCTCGTGCTCTAAGGCGTCCGCCTCCGCCGGGGTAAAGGTCAGTCTCAGCATCGCAGCCTGTCCCTACAGAAAGCAATGCTCGAATTCTACAGCCCATTACACCAGACAGTTAAAGTCGTTTGTTACCTATTTCAGTATCGTTCGATTTCGCAGCCGTCGCACGCTGTCCCAGGACCACGCCGGCTTGGGCGGCGAAAGCGCTCACCAGATGCAATGGCGTGGCGCCCGCTTTCCCCGAACGACGACTCGTCTTGCCATCGATCGCCACGACTTCCTCCCGGCTCAACGCCGGCACGACTTGGCCGACCCAGCGCAGGAAAGCCGCACCGAACTCGCCGGGATCGATCGCCGCGAACACCCGCCCGAACGTGTCATGGCACGGAATGCCACGCTCCAGTTTGAGATAACGGCGCAGCCAGTCCAGCTTTTCCTTCGCCCAGGCTTCGATCTCCACGAAGCCATCCGCACCCGAGAGCACCGCACACACCGCCACCACCAGCATCTCCACCAAGTCGTGCTCGACCTTCTTCGCCTGCCGCGGATCCCGCACACCAACCCACACGTCCATCAACCGGACCCTGCCTCCTGCCTCCATGGAAAACCCCAAAAAGACAGAAAACTACACAAATCAATGAGCTGTGAACAGCCACTTCGTAACTCATTGAGCGTAAACGACTATTTCCCATGGTTCACGACAATGGCATTCATGCGATTGCCCTGATCCACAACCCGAATCCCGGCGCTGAGGTTAACGGGTTGATGGGCGATGTGAAGTGGCTTGGCCAAGGCCACATAGACGGCGCTGCCGTCGGAGCAAAGTACCGTATCGGGGTCCAGGACCGGCTCCAGGACGGCGCGTACCTCTTGGGTATTGGCGCTCTCCAAGACCGCATCGGTGGTCGCCGTGGTACGGTCGCGGGCGATCAACACCGGGATCTGTTCGTCCGACAGCCCTCGCTTGGCAGCCTTGCCGCCCCGCTTGCGCGCCGGGCGCGGCAGGTCGCGGCTGCCTTTGAACGATTCGAGGAAGGAGGTCTCGTCCGCTTCCACGATGCCATGCAGATGCGATGGCTTGGCCTCGGACAGCTTGTTCAGGAACCGGTGCCGCCAGCGGAATGAGGTGTTCTTGTGAACCCCACAGTGCCGCGCCGCCGCACGAACCGTTTCACCGGCGATCATTGACCGCGCATACTCCGCCCAGTGATCCCGGCCCCGCAGCCGGGCCAGCGGTGTCTTGGTGAGCGCATTGAAAGTTTTGCCGCAAGCGCCGCAGCGATACCGGGGCAACCCATGCGCATTGCCCCAGCGACTACAGAGTGTCAGCAGCGGATGTAAATTGACACATCGCAACGATTGAAAGTGGATACACCGAACTGGGAAGATCGGCGATTTTTTGAGGCGCCGATGATCACGAAGGAGGGCTATGTGGAAATCGAAGTATTGAGGAAGCATGGATTCAGTCTGCGCAGGATTGCAGCGGAGGTGGGCTGCGCGGTGAATACGGTGCGCAGCCATTTGGCGCAGGGCGGCCAGCCGCGCCACGAGCGCCGGAAGAAGCGGGAGAGCAAGCTCTCGGCTCATGAAACGTATCTGCGGGATCGGCAGGCGGCGGCGCAGCCGCAGTGGATCCCGGCGACGGTTCTGTTCAGGTAGATTAACGTCAGTTCGGGATAAGTTTTGGGGGTTTGGAGAGCCGGCGGATGTCCTGCAGCGACAGTCTGGGTTTGTTTGGCATGAGGCAATAGGCGATGAGGCCGGCCAGCAAATTGACGGTGAAATTGATGGGCGAGCGATGGCGGGTGTGCTCTACCTGACAGAGATTTTTCAGTTCGTCGATGACGGTTTCCACGAGGGATCGCTGCCGTAGCATCGCCTCGTCGAAGGGAGTCAGGGCGACGGGCTTCATGTTTTTCTTGACCCTGGTCACCAGATCAATGCCAAGGTTCCTCAAGAAGGCAGTCAGCCACTTGGCGATATAGCCCTTGTCGGCATACAGTTTGCCAAAGAGCCGATTGGCAAAGTCGCACAAGGGCTTGCGGTCATCGACATTGCCAGGCGTGAGTTTGACACCCAGCCACTCGCCCAAGTGATTGATGACCAGATGGAGTTTGAACCCGAAAAACCAGCCGGTAGAACTCTTGCCCCGCGCCGCCATCCCCTGGAATACCCGGTGAGAAGAAATCCGCAGGTTTTCGCAGACGGCGATGGGGGTCGAATCGGCAATCGACACTCCGGAGCACTTGCCCGTGAGCGCCTCGAACAGGGCGGCCAGCGCTATTGCGCAGCGTTGTAGCCACTCGACACACCGCTGATACGTCGGAAGCTGGGGAAATTCGGCGCGCAGGTGTTGGCACACATGATTCAGATAGAAGGATTTGAACTGCCGGTAGCGAATCTGATGGAACAGCACCACCAGCGTCATCAATTCCGGTAGGGAGAGGCTACATTTTCTCGACCGATGACGCTTGCCATCGGTCAGCAGCCGGGCGTTCAGTTGGGGTTCGATCGCTTTGTAAAAGTCGTCTATCAGGCAGTAAGTCTCGGTAAGATCGTCCATGATGAGAGCCTCCGTGTGACGTGGTTGATCAGGTTGTGCACCCAACTTGCCAAGACAGCATTCCTGCTCATCCGTTTCACATCAACCTCTTAGCGCTACATTTCGAGCTTCCTTATCCTGAACTGACGTTAGATTAACGCTCTGGGCTAGACCGGAGGGGTCAGCCAATTGCGCGCCTTTCTGCGCACGGTCCGAGCGCCGGTTGCTGAGGATCCGGTGGTGCGTTTCGAGACCGCGCCAGGAGACCAGAGGCAGATTGACTGGGTCGAGTTTCGCCAGGGAGCGGATCCCCGGTACGCCTTCTGCGCGACTCTCGGGTACAGCCGGGCGAGTCACGTCGAATTCGTCAGCGACATGAAAGTCGGTACCCTGATCGACGGCCACCAGCCTGCCTTCGAGGCGTTCGGAGGGGTAGCCAGGCGCCTGCTCTACGACAACATGAAGACCGTTGTTCTCGAACGCGACGTCGAGGGTTCAGGCGAACACCGCGATCACGCCGGCTTCCTCGACTATGCCAAGCACGGTGGTTTCGTCATCCAACGGTGTCGGCCCTATCGCGCCCGAACCCAAGGCAAGGTGGAACGTTTCAACGGCACCCTGCGCCGCTCCTTCTACGTTCCGCTGATCAGTCGGCTCAAGCAGGATGGTCTTCAACTCGACGCCGTGACTGCCCATGCCGAGGTCCGGCGCTGGCTCAAGGACGTGGCCAACGTGCGTATCCACGGCAGCACGCACGTATCGCCTGCCCAGCGCCTGCAGGAAGAGCAAGCGCATCTGCAAGGGATTCCCCCGCCGTGGCGCGGCGACATTGCCGCCGGTCGAGGCGACGGGTGTCCGCCCGACGGTTGCCGAGAGAATCGCGTTGCCCACGCCGGCGCAGCATCCGCTCACCGTCTACGCCCAACTGCTGACGCAACTGCAGCTTGCCGCGGAGAGGACGCCAGGAACCTCCAGCACGAACGAATGCTTGCGTTGTGCGACAGCCTGAACCTGCCGTTCATTGCGCAGAGCGACGTCGCTGCCGCCCAGGAAGCCGCCGGGCAGGAAAGCGCCTACAGCGACTTTCTCGAAGGTCTGCTGCAAGCGGAGACCGCCGGACGGCAGGTGCGCAAGCAAAACATGCTGACGCGTCTGGCCGGATTCCCGGCAATCAAGACGCTGGAGGAATTCGATGATTCCTTCGCCGCCGGCGTCAAAAGGAGCCAGATCGACGAACTAGCCGGTCTGGCCTTCGTCGAGCGCAACGAGAACGTCGTCCTAGTCGGCCCCTCCGGGGTGGGCAAGACCCCTCTCGCGATCGCTCTGGGTGATCGCGCCGCCCAGGCCGGCATCAAGACCCGTTTCACCACTGCCGCCGACCTCCTGCTGACCCTCTCGGTCGCGCACGCACAAAACCCGTTGAAAGCGGTCCTGCACCGGGCGATCGCGGCTTACCGCCTGCTCATCATCGACGAAATCGGCTATCTGCCGATGAGCCGCGAGCAGGCCCACCTGTTCTTCCAGGTCATTGCCGCGCGCTACGAGAAGGGCAGCCTGATCGTCACCCGCAATCTGCCGTTCGGCCAGTGGGAGGCCACCTTTGCCCAGGATGCCACGCTGACGGCCGCCTTGCTGGATCGTTTGCTGCACCACGCGCAGATCGTACCGATCGCCGGAGAAAGTTACCGGCTCAAACGTCAGCGGCAGGCCGGAATGGTTCCGGCCAGAAAGGCAACCGCCGGGGGATAGGCGCCGCCGCGGTGGTGGGGCCTCCTTCCGGTTGGGCCTACGGCCCGCCCTCCAGGAGCCCCCACCACCGCCGTCACAGAGCATTGGGGGTGTATCAGTTTTCAATCGGTGACAGAGCAAAAACTGTGTCAGTTTTCAATCGGTGTTGACAAAAGTAGCTTCTTGACGACATCCGGTTCCAGATCTTGTAGAGGTTCCCCTTCAGATCCTTCTCGAAGTCGCCGATCGATTCCTTATCCACCCCTGCCGATCCCGCATTGGCTTTGACCGCTTGATACGCTTCGTGCCCCCGCCATTTGTCAATGGCAAATGGTTTGGTTGCACTCGTCCGTTCCCTCCTGTTGCCAGTTGAACGCTAAATGCAACCCCTTGATCCGACCTCTTTGCTCCAGCCGCATTACCAGCCTTCATCGCTCGTACGGGTCGGTCCGTCCCAGTGCTCCGCATCGGTACTCTCGCCTCGTGGTTTCTGCCACTTGGGCTTCTCCCTTGACATCGGAACGACGGGTTCCCGCAGTTCCACACAGAAGCCTGGATCAGCTTCACGCCTCCTATACGCCGGCCGCCGCTTGCCCAGTCATCAGGTGCCCGGCAAGCTTTTCCCAGAAGATAGAAACGCCCCTGGTTTTGACGACAAGTCTCTGGATCACGACGCGTCAGCGAAGGTTCACTTTCGTTCGTCTCTCTGATCCTTACCTGCTCGAGGTACGTCCTCGACGCTTTGACCCCAACGCTCACCACCACGGCTCTTGACCGCAGCAGCTTGGGGTGGTTTGAGGCCCGCTCCTGAAAGCCGACCCCGAGGGACCTACCCTCATCTTCCGTGTAGCTTCTACACAGTTCGTCAGTCCATTACGAACTTCCTTTCTGTGTGCCTGCGGCACACTCTCGATGCTCCACAGTGGCTAAGGGAGGCATTGGCAAACATTTCGACCGTTTGCACACCGCAGGACCAGATCGGGTAGCGCTGATCGACACTGACCTTGTCGCCGATCTGCCGTATCGACTCGATCATGCCGACGCCGCCGAGTTTCTTCCACGCCGCACGCAGGGACTTGTCCATCCAGCTAACGTCATTGATCCAGGTGTAGCGGCGGGTCTCGATCCGGCCATGATCCTTCTCGGTGTCTTCGCAACACTCGACTGGGAGCCGACCAAACCCGGCTTGGGCTCCTTCGTCAAAAAACTCCCGAATGGCATCTGCCAGGTTCTTCGGGTTGTCCTTGACCTGCAGCACGTCATCCCCTCCGCGGGCTACGATCTTCTCGGCCAGTTCGGTCTGGCAACCCAGCGCATCCATCGTGACGATACATCCCTTCAAGATCAGGACATCGAGCAGCGCCTTCATCCCCGCCAGTTCATGTCCCTTGCCGCAGGTGCCTTCCTGCGCCAGGCTCAAGCCGCTTTGCACCGCATACGCCGTGACCATATGCAGCAACTCGTTGCTCCCTTTCTTGCCGGAACCGCGCAAGGTCTTCCCGTCAATGGCCACCACGCCTTCGATCAGACCGGCCAGCCCCCTGATCCACTCCTGAAAACGCGCCTCGAAGACCCTCGCGTCCAGCACCCGAAAGAGGTCGCCAAACGTGTCGTGCGATGGCGTGCCTCTTTCCAGCGGCCAACCGAACCGCTCACTCAGCCACTCCTTGCGATCCTTGCACCAGTCGGCCACCTCAACCCAATTGTCGGCTCCGCACAGGATGGCGCACACCGCCATGACCAGAATCATCTCCAACGCGTAGCGTTTCGCCGGACCTTTACGTCTGTCCGGTAGCCCGGAAAAGGTCTCCATCAGGGTCATCCCACCGTTCTCCCAAAACGGAAGAGTAGACGAGATTCCAGCAGAAATTACAATACTATGCCATCAGCAACCGACCATAAATGAACATTCTTAATGGGTTACGATATTTGCATAAACGATTGCCCTGATCTCGTCGCGGTCGCCAAAAAAATACTGTCGGCAGTATTCGCCGAGTTGCTCGAGCAAATAGCGCAATCACCCGACAATCGGATAGTTTCGCAGAATGGCGTGCTTCTTTTGGTTGATTTCCTGCAGGTACCCATAAACGATGGTCGCCACAAAGGCGAGCGCGATCAGAACGCCCAGGCTGACGGAAACGATGTTCAGCATCGCCTTACCCCTTGTTAGAGTCACAGCCAATCGAAGGGGAACATCGCATGGAATTTCCGCTGCAACTTGCCGCAAAAGTCGAGCGTAACGTGCTCGCCACTCTTGCCGAGGCCATAGGCGCCGACGATCTGACCGCGTTGCTGACCCAGGCAAACCGGCGCGCCGAGAGTGTCGTCCTCAGCCGCGAAGACGCGGTGCTGGTGGGTGGCGCTTGGTTCGAGGCCTGTTTTCTGCGCCTGGACCCGACGGCGCACGTGTGCTGGCGCGCCAATGACGGCAACCGCGTCGTCGTCGGCGCAATCCTCTGCGATATCGCGGCCGACACCCGCGCGCAGCTTTCCGCCGATAGCCCGGCGCACAACTTCCTGAAATTGTTATCGGGCACCCCCACCGTCACGCGGCGCAATGTGGATGCCATCGCGGGTACCTCGGCCCGTATCGTAGACACACGCAAAACGTTACCCGGTTTGCTGCTGGCCAACAATTCGCCGTCCGCTGCGGTGGCGAATGCAATCATCGTCGCGGACTCTACGATGGCATCCTGATCAAGGAAAATCACATCATCACCGCCGCCTTGCGCCGGGCTGAAGCGATCGCGCGCAGCGACGTGTCCATCCAGACCGAGGTCGAAGCCTTGGAGCAATTGGCCGAAGCCATCGACGCCGGTGCGACTCTGATCCTGCTCGACAACATGAATCTGGCGCAAATGCGCCAAGCCGTCGGCCTAACCGCCGGCCGCGCCCAACTCGAGGCTCAAGCGGTATCAAACTCAAAACCGCCCGAGACATCGCCGAAACCGGGATCAACCGTATTTCGATCGGCGCGCTGACCAAGGACGTGCGCGCCGTCGACCTGTCGTTGCGGCACTTGAAAGGTTAGCGATCGCCGATTTCTACAGTGGCGCACCGGCGGCTCGCTGTAGCGCCGCCAGCTTGTCCAGCATCTGATTCTTAAGCACCAGCAACTCCTGGCACAGTTCCTTCGCACGCGAGGGATCTCCCCCGCGTCGACAGGCAAGGACTTCCGCACCAATTTCGTGTACGCGCCTATGAATCGGGGCGATCTCGCGAAACTCCGAGAGGTGGCCGAAACTCCGATGACCGTCACGGTCGTACCAATGGCCAAACCGACATTGATGCGGATTTGTAAGTTCCTCGCCCGAAGGAGCGACGCCCGGCTTCTCCAAGTCCTCGATCACGCGCTGCACCCACTTGATGTGATCGTATTGCGCAAGCATCAGCGGCAGGTGCTCGTGTTCCAAACATTTGCTCGCCCAGAGCTGCCAACTCGGATGCGGACGATGACCGGCGGCCCACTCCGCAACCGCCGCGCCCGGCATCGGGCGCGCGATGCCGTAGCCTTGCGCCAAATCGCATCTCAGACTCATCAGCATGACGCCATGTTCGACGGTTTCCACGCCTTCGGCGATCACATCCATCTTGAAGGCGTCGGCCAGGCCGATCACGCCTTCGACGATGGCCAAATCCTCGCGGTCTTCAAGCATGTCGCGGATGAAAGACTGATCGATCTTGAGCGCATCGACGGGAAGTCTTCTGAGGTAGGTCAGCGACGAATAACCGGTGCCGAAATCGTCAAGCTCGACGCCGACGCCAAGCGCATGGCAGGCTTCGATGACTCGCGATACCGAGGAGATGTCGTCCAGAGCCGCCGATTCGAGTATCTCCACGCGCAGCACACCGTGCGGCAACTCGGGATGCGCCGCCAAGTGCGAGCCGAGGCGCTCAACGAAATCGGGCCGTTGAATATGCCGTGCAGCCACATTAACACTGACGGGAATATTCAGTCCCAAAGCGTGCCACTCACCGGTCTGACGCGTCGCCTCGCCGATTACCCAATCGCCGAGTTCCGCGATGAAATCGTCATCCTCGATCCAAGGCAGAAATTCGATCGGAGGCAACAAACCTCGATCTGGATGAGCCCAGCGAATCAATGCCTCGACACCGGTGATCGAATTGCGTCGCATGTCGACCTTGGGTTGGTAATGAAGCACGAACTCGCCTCGCTCCAACGCAATACGGGCGCGTTCGACCGTTTCGCGTTGGTGGCGGGCGCGACGATTCTCCTCATGGTCGAAAATCTGCATGCGGTTACGCCCGAGTTGTTTCGCCAGATACATCGCCTGATCCGCATGCCGTAACAGCGTATCCGCATCTGAATCGTCATCGGGATAAAGACTGACGCCCACGCTCGCGGTAATCAGAACCGAGGTTCCCAACAACGCAAAAGGAGTCTTCAGGCTTTCCAAAACCCGCATCATCGTAGTCTCGCACTCGTCGCGACAGGTAAGACCGAGAAGAAGCAGGACAAACTCGTCGCCCCCTAGGCGAGCGACCGTGTCGCCCCCGCGCAGGCAGTCGCGTAAGCGCTCGGCGACCTCGGCCAGCAAACGGTCGCCGATTTCATGACCGTAGCTGTCGTTGACCGGCTTGAAGTTATCCAGATCGAGATAACAAACGGCCATTAGACCTCCACCGCGCTGAATTTGCGCCAACGCCTGGCGCATCCGGTCCGCAAGCAACACGCGATTGGGCACCCCGGTCAGTGCGTCATAGTGCGCTGCCTGCTCCAACTGCGCCTGCTGCTGCTTTTCCTTGCTGATATCGATGAAAGCGCCGATGATGCCCGCGACTTCGTCGCGATCGTCGCGAAACACGTCCTTGGCGTAGATAACCGGACGTATCTTACCGAAGCGATCCTTGACCTCGAACTCGTAGCGCTGCGACGCCGGGTTCTTCATCAGTTCGAGATCCTTGCGATGGTAAATCTCTGCCATCGCGCTCGGCCACAACTCGAACACGGTCTTGCCGCGAATCTCTTCGTTCGAAACGCCCATGATGTCGCTGAACGTGGAGTTGCAGCCTAGGTAGCGGCCCTCGCGATCCTTGAAGAAGACCGCGATCGGCATGGCGTTCATCAACGCATCGCTGAAGCGCAGCGCGCTGACATACTCGGCATTGGCCTTCTCGCGAACGGCCAGTTGAACCTGCAATTCGCGGTTCGCTTCCAGCAGTTCCTCCGAAATCAGATCGAGGCTGCGGGTGCGTAATTCGAGGTTGCGGTCGTACTGCTCGTAAGTGGCGCCGATTCTACCAAGCAGCCGTTCCAAGCCGCCGACGGCGCCGGCGATGTTGCCATCAACGTCCGAAGCCGAAGCCAGTCGCTTCAATTCCTCGCACAACGCCGTAAGGTCACCGGAAGGCACGCCCAATTCGCGCGTTAACTGCCGCGACAAGGTTTTATGCATCGACATCAGTCCTCGGCGATGGTCGTGATGGTCATCGTCTGGTTATGCAACTTGCAGTGAACGCCGGGAGTAAACGGACTAATTTCGCCGTTCGAATAAAAACCCGTCAATACAGCGGAGTCGCCCACCACCGCAGCAACCGCCTCCACCTCGCCGTCGACGAGATCGCCCATCACCAGCCGCCTGCCGATACAGGATACGAGTACGCAAAGACTCTCGTCCGCCACGCCCTTCTCTTGTGGCAGTCGCGCTGCGAGCGCCGCCGCCTCGGCGCCGTCGATCAACGAATCGGTCGACGCGTGCATCAATTTGAGATATCCCTCCGGATCGATATCGCCGGCAAGAATCAAGCTGCCGGCGTTCTCGTCGATACCGAGGATGGTGCGTATCAATCCCTTGGCGCCACGATCTTCGCCGAGCATGCCGAACGGGAACAACAAACCGGATACGGGAAGATCCTTGGCGTAGTCGCCGAGATAACGTTTGTAGAACGCCAAGGCTGGCTCGCCATCGAGTTCGTACAGCACATTGCCTTCGCTGCGAGTAACTTTCCGCGCCGGACCGAAGGTCTCCCAACCGCCGAACGATCCATGGCCGAATTTCAACGTTGAGCCGACGAAACCGACCGCGACGATCTCGCTATCCGACACGCCTTTCGGGCTCAAAGTCCATGTCCGTGAAAACGCGCCGTAGTCTCCGGCCAATCCTCCGGTAATCGGCAACTCTGGACCCAGCGTGTCAACCAATCCCTCGATCAACGCGCTGCCGTTGATGCGCACTCCCTGCCCAAACACCATGACGGCCCGCAATTCGGCGTCGGCAAGTTCCATCCCGAGCCTGCGTCCGGCCGCACGCGAATCGAGCATTTCGGTGAACGTCGTCGTTGCCATGCGCACTCGGATGCTGTTGAAGCGGACCGCAGTCACCACGCAGCTCTGCTCGCGCACCGCAGTCCCGGCAATCTCGCCGGCGGTTGAACAACCGAGGGCAGGAACCCCGGGAAGCCGATCCGCCAGCGCCTGCGCGACCGCGGAGTTCTCGAAGTAACTGGGCGCACCGAACACCAAGACAAAATTCGGATCGATCGCCGCGAGCCTAGGTAATTCGGAGGCAAACGCCTGAGCCGAAGTCACAAGTACCTGTCGAATCTTCATTGATATTCCCCCTCCTCCGAAGGATAGGAAATCCAACGGAAGCTGAGAAGCGTATGACGGCCGATGCCTGGCCGTCAAGCGTGGATCTGATTGCAAGAGCGCGAGGAAGAGCAGTGGAGGACCGGCTCAAGCACGAGTTGTCCCGCGACCGGGGTGAGCAGTCGAAGCCCTCTCCGCTGTATATCGGCATATCCTTACACACAACTGATTTTGCATATTTGCCAAACTTTTTGCGAGTGCCGTGAAAGCCATCCCTTTCAAGGTCTTGGTGGAAGATCTCCGGTAATCTCCCGCCTGTGCAGAAGACACGGAAGCGGCGAGGATGTGGAAAGAGGACTTGGAGCGTATTGAGCGTCAGGCGCCGGTGAGCGTGATGGCGCGAGTAGTGCTGGAGCAGGCGTTGCCGGCGGACTGGATCGATGAGGTTTTCGCAGCCCACCGTGAGCGCCCGTACGTTCGGGAACTTCAGATGTCGAGCGTGGTGGAGCGGATGTTGCGGGTGTCCCTGGGCCTGCGTCCGTCGCTGCACGCGGCGGCGCGCTAGAGGGAGGGGCTGCCGGTGTCACTGGCCGCGCTGTACGCGAAGGTCAATCACACCGAACCGCCAGTGCTGCGCGCGCTGGTGCAGGGCAGTGCCCCGCGTTTGAAGCCGGTGAGGGCGGCGGTGGGTCAGAGGGAGAGCTTGCCGGGCTGGTCGCTGCGCATGGTGGATGGCAACCACCTGCCGGGCAGCGAGAAGCGTCAGGCGCCGCTGCGCAGCGAGCGGGGCGAGCGGGGCGCGGCCCTACCGGGCCCTACCCTGGTGGTGTACGATCCCGATGCGGGTTGGGTCACGGACCTCGTCGCCTGCGAGGACGCCTACGAAAGCGAGCGCACGGCAGCGGCCACCCTGGTGGCGGGCGCTCGCCCTGGCGAGTTGTGGATTGCAGACCGCCATTTCTGTACCCGCACTCTGCTGCAAGGCTGGGAGGAGGCCAAGGCGTGCTTCATCGTGCGCGAACCCCGCCGTCCTCCGAAGCTGGAGCAGGAAGGTGTATGGGAAGACGCCGGAGCCTGCGACACCGGCCTGCTGCAAGTCCAGCCCATCGGCCTGTCTGCGAATGAACTGCGGCAATAGCAGCGCATTCGGCTGATCCTCCCCACCCCGACCGAATCGGGCGAAACCGAGATCAGGCTCTGGACCCAGCTGCCTGGGGAAGTCACCGCGGCCCGGATGGCGGATCTGTATCGCCGACGCGGGCGTATCGAAGGGGCGTTGGTGTAGTATAATGGCATGAACTTCGGAGGGATATTCCATACGGTTATATTCCTGGTTTTCGGCAAGACCGCCCTCTTTTTCCGCACTACGTCATGCAGCAGGCGCAATTTGCCCTACCCGGACAGATGCCGGCATGCCGAGATAGGTAAAGGTGTTGAGGATCGCGGCCCGGACATGAGCTTCAGTGACTTGCCGCTCGAAGGTCCGGGAGTACAGGCTGCTACCCAATTGCTTCAGCCGGTACATCATGTTCTCGGCGATGCTGCGCCGGTGGTAGCCGCTCTCGTTCTTCCAGCCGCGGCTTCCCTTGGCTTCGATCTCCTGGAGGATCGCATCGCGGGGATGATGGTCTCCCCAAGCGACGGCCCCTTCCCGAGGGGGAAGGGTGGCACGATCGCCCCGCTCGGCGATGGCCGCGTGGCAGCCGTGGCTGTCGTAGGCGCCATCGGCTGAGACTTGGGCGATCTCGCCTTCGACCTGGTCGAGCAGACCGGGCAGGATCTCGCTGTCGCCCCACTCGGCCGTGGTCACTTCAATGCCGATGATGTCCTTGGCAGTTTCGTCTACGGCCAAATGGATCTTGCGCCAGGTGCGCCGCTTGCCCACCCCGTGCTGGCGCACCTTCCATTCGCCTTCACCGAATATCTTCAGCCCGGTCGAATCGACCACCCCATGCGTCGGCCCCTGGCGCGGCCGCCGCGGAATCTGCACCGAAATTTCCGCCGCCCGTCGCGACAGGTCGCTGTGGTCGGGCACCGGCAGATCCAGGTGGCACAGGCCCATCAGCGACCTCACCAAGCCTTCCGTCGCCCGATACGGCAACTGAAACAGTCCCTTGATCGTCAGGCAGGTCTGGATCGCCACGTCCGAGTACCGCCCCGGGGTGCCACGCCCTACCGGCGGCGGCGGCGTCCACTTGTCCCGAAGGCTTTCATCGTCGAACCAGATCGTCAGATTGCCGCGGTTGACCAGCGCTCGGTCGTACTCCGACCAGTTCGTCACCCGATACCGCTGCTTCAGCCCCACCTCGCCCGTCTCCGGGTTCACCCGCATCGCCATCTCGCACCTCTTCTTGCCGCCAGACCCCGAACTCCGGGGGGGCTCATGTCAATATACTACACCAACGCCTATCGAAGGGCCCTTTGGCCGGATCGAATCGGTACTCA
This sequence comes from Candidatus Accumulibacter cognatus, assembly GCA_013414765.1. GTDB lineage: Bacteria > Pseudomonadota > Gammaproteobacteria > Burkholderiales > Rhodocyclaceae > Accumulibacter > Accumulibacter cognatus. The sequence goes on along the minus strand of CP058708.1, from coordinate 2,093,960 downwards.
ACCGCGAGATCCGCAGCCTGGGCCATCCCCGCGCCGCGCTGCTCGGATTTGCGACAGCGCTACTGGCCTACACGCGTTATCGCTGCTCAAGCGCTACGTCGAACGGGCGCATCAGGAGAAACCGTCTGAACTGAACTCGATGTGTCCACCGACCACCTGGCCGTCCAGGTCGCCAGCGATTACCCAGGCATGCTGATCGCCTTGCCCGCGCAGGAGCGCGTCGCCTTCTATCTCCTGCATCTGGCCAGTCGAGTCTCTCCGCACCGTGTGGCCACCTCCCGGCGCGGCCCAAAGAAGGACAAGCCCAAGCCTTATGTCGATGCCGCCGTGGTTCGCAAGCACCTATCCACCGCCTGCCTCCTCCGCGATGACAAAGTCAAAACACCTTGAAAGGGATGGCCTTGAAAGCATGATGAGGCAAACGTTTTCCGTCGCACGTGCAGCCCTCTTGCAAAGAGGCTGTAGGATGCGCGGCCTTTCAGCGGAGTGTGCGCATGGATAGCTGGGCGGTGGAAGAATTTGGCGACGGTCTTCTAACCAAGCGACTGATCATGCTGGCGAGCGATTTTGCTGACCACCCCACGGCCAGCATCCCAGGCGCCTACTCGGGTTGGGCCGAGACCCAGGCAACCTATCGTTTTTTCAATCAGGCCGGCGACAAGAAACAATCGCTCGGGAGGGAAGATGTGCTGGCCCCCCCACATGGCGTGCTCCCTGGCCCGTATACGTCAGCACGCGGTGGTCCTGTGTGAACCGTGTTTGGCGTAAGCCCCAGCGGGCTAACGTGCCGTGTTCTTCGTAGACGCGGCGCACTTTGTCCTGGGAGCCTTCCTGTCGGTAGTGTGGTGCCTTGCTCGGGTCTGGATCAAAGCGCTCTTGGCCGGCAGCTCTTCAACGTGTTGGGTGCCCTTGATGCCGTAAAACCAAAGAGGTCATTACCGTCGTCCATTCCGCCTACATCCATTCACTCAGGGTGTGCGCCTTGCTGGAAAAACGGGCGACCTGACGGCCAGCGCTACTCATGGCGGTCGTACTGGACAACGCCCGCAATCCGCGTTGGTTGTTGGTCAAAACCTGCGCCGACCAATTGAAGATCGATTGGCTCTTTCTGCCGACCCACTCCCCGAATTTGAACCTCATCGAGCGCTTATGGAAGTTCGTCAAGAAACAGTGCCTCTACGCCAAGTACTACCCCGACTTCCATTCCTTCTCTACGGCCATCGAACGCTGCTTGCAAGATACCCACATCATCCACGCCTAGGTGCTACAGTCCCTATCGACACTGAACTTCCCAACCCTCCAGAAGTTTCAATCGTGACCGCTCACGGTATAGTTGAGATCGTGGCCGGGACGGTCACGATACGGCCCTTCCTGCCCATAGCCGATGATCGCGCAGTACACGATGCGCGGGTTGATCGCGCACACCGCCTGGCAGCCGATCCCGAGCTTGTCTCCCACCCCAGGGCGAAAGCCTTCGAGAATGACATCGGCGGTCGCTACGAGGCGCATGAATGCCGAGACACCGGCAGCCTGCTTGAGGTCGAGGGTGAGGCAGCGCTTTTTGCGGTTCACGAGCTGAAAGTACATCTCGAAGGCCAACAGCAGGATCTCTGCCAGAAGGTGTGGATCAAGACGCTGCGCCGGCAGGAGGTGAAGCAGTCACCCGATTAGTAAGATACCCCTGTGCATCACGCTTGAGAAGACGCTGTTCGTAATCGCCGAACGGCCGATCGCAACGGCCGGATCAAACTGGAAGCGGTCGTTCAGATTTCGCAGGCCACTGGCTGCCACCGACCCACAGCGGTCATCGAGCCTTGGGAGCGTCGGATGACCCGTCCTGCGCCCTCAGCGGACATTCGCTTCGAAAGTGAACAATCGTCCCCGTCTCCAAAAGATGGCATCACCACCACCCCGATGCCCGCCCGTGCGCCCTCGCTCTGGGAGATGAAGGCGCCACCGTGGGTGAGGACGATTCCCAGGCTCAATCGGCGCCTGAGCACGAATTCGATCAGCGCGACGCCTGGAAAGTGCTGGATGGAATAAGCCATGCGCCAAGGTCCAGACTGAAGCAAGACGAGTTGGCATCACCCGTCGTGGGAGGACTCGTGCCTGTGGTCATCCGTCCGGCCGGACGGATGACCACAGGCACTGAGCGGAACAGGATTCGGGTGACTTTTCAGGGGCTCATGGGACTCAATTAGAGATTGACGCCCCTTGACGGAGGCTCATATACTCTCTAAGGCGCCGTTGGATTTCCTATCCTTAATAGCCGACTACGGAGATAAGTCATGCTGCGGCAACCAGACTTACGTTCAGCCGGACGCGCCCCTCCTATGCTGGGGAAATCCCTCGTGCCATTACACGGGCGGCACGCGGACTTCGCCGCGCCATTGCTGCGCAGGACGGCCTGTGCCTGCGGCGGCAGCTGCCCCCGCTGTGCCGATCGCTTACAGCCAGGCCTGCCGCTGAGCCAGCCTGGGGATGCACTGGAGCGCGAAGCCGACCGAATGGCGGAGCGCGTCCTGCGCCGCGCCGTTCCGGACGTAACGAGTGCGACGACTACAGCGACACCGGCGCTGCCTGGGCCGGCTGCTGCTGAGGCTGTCGGGGAGGTTCTACGCTCGCCCGGCACTCCGCTGGACGGTGAGCAGCGAGCCTGGATGGAGCCGCGCTTTGGCCACGACCTGACCGCAGTGCGGGTGCACACGGATGCGGTCGCCGCGCGCTCGGCACGCGCCGTCAACGCGCTGGCGTACACTGCGGGAGAGCACCTGGTGTTCGCCGACGGTCAGTATCGCCCGGCCACTGACTCGGGGCGCGCCTTGCTCGCGCACGAGCTGGCGCACGTGGTTCAGGGCCGCGCGGCGGGTTTGCCGCGCCTGATGCGCAGCGTCGCCAGTTGGTCGAATTGCCCGGATGGGGTCAACAGCGCTCCGGACGACGCACGCCTGGCGCTGGCCACGGTCGATTCCCGAGCCGCCGAGATCGCCGCCAACGCCGCCACGCTGCTCGGCGCGCAGCCGCCGGCGGCAGAGACACTGGCCGCCTTCGAAGCGCGCTTTGGGCTGCCGCCCGAAGTGCGCGGTGGTTTCCTGAACCGGCTCACCGGCCGCGTGCGGCCCGACCACGACACCGCGCTCGGCGAAGAGCTGCAAATTCTTGCTCGCCGTTATTCGCTGGTCGCGGGACTGCTGGCGCAGCCGATCCAGTACATCTGCGCCGGTGACCCGGCTTCGATAGCCCGCGCCCGCGTGCCCAACTGCGAGGCGTTCGCCTGGTCGCGTCGTGGCAGCGGCAGTATGGTTCTTTGCCCCGGTTTCTGGGATGAAATCGCCGACGACGACAGTCGCTCGGCCGTCGTCCTGCACGAGTCGGTGCACATCCTTTGGGGCCGCAACAACCCCCCTGAGCGCGGCGAAATCCGCGACCGGACGGCGTCGGGTTCGGGCGGTGCCTACGTGAACGCCCACTGCTACGACGAACTCGCGGCTGCGTTGATGGGCACAGGCACTCCGCGGGTGCGTTGCACGCCGCCGGCTTGATTTGTGTCACCTCACTGCGTGAAGGATCGCCGCAGGCCGTGTTGCGGCGGCGGACGGTGCCACTACGCGAGCCGTCGGTAACGCTTGCTTGGCGGTCAGGTCGGCATCTGCCTGGAACTTCTGACCCCATCTCCCGATCGATTTCTGGCCTAGCAGCCTGTCGGACTTTACCCTTGCCGCCCGCTGAATATGCTACAATCATAGCCGTTCCAGGAACGGAGGTCCGGCATGTCCCATTTCATCGTCACCGATCGCAAGACCGACTACCTGCTGCCGCCGTCACTCGACGATTGGTTGAACGAGGATCATTTGGCGCGATTCATTGTGGAGGTGATCGACTCGCTTGATTTGTCGAAGCTGACGCGGCAGTACGCTGGACGGGGATCGAAGGCGTACCATCCGGCGACGCTGCTGGCCATTCTGGTCTATGGCTACGCGACGGGTATTTTCTCCAGCCGCAGGCTGGAGCAGGCGACCTACGATTCGGTCGCCTTTCGCTACATTGCCGCCGGCAGCCATCCCGATCACGACAGCCTGGCGACGTTCCGCCGGCGTTTTCTGGAGGAACTGAGCGACTTGTTCGTGCAGGTTCTGGAGATGGCCCGGGAGATGAAGCTGCTGAAACTGGGCAATGTCTGTCTTGACGGCACGAAGATTCAGGCCAACGCCTCCCGCCACCGTGCGCTTTCGCACGGCCACATCGAAAAGCTGGAAGCGCCACTCAAGGCGGAGGTGCAGGAACTGTTCGCGCTGGCCGAACAGGCGGATCAGGCGGAGGTTCCGGACGGCGTCAGCCTGCCGGAAGAAATCAAGCGCCGCGAAGATCGGCTGGTGGCGATGGCGGCGGCCAAGGCGAAGATTGCGGCGCGGGCCGAGGAGCGCTATCAGCGAGAGAAGGCGCAGTACGACGAGAAGAGGGCGCGGCGCAAGGCGAAAGAAGAAGAGACCGGCAGGAAGTGGGGGGGCAGAGTGCCCAAAGCCCCCGAGCCCGGCGTACGGGACAGTGACCAGATCAATCTGACCGACGAAGAATCGCGCATCATGCCGGTGGCCGGTGGCGGCTTCGAGCAGGCGTACAACGCCCAGGCGGCGGTTGATCCCGCGACCCTGCTGGTGGTGGCGGTCGGCGTGACGCAAGCCCCCAACGACAAGGAGCAGGTCGAGCCGATGCTGGCGACGCTCCAGGCGCAGGCCGATGGGCTGGGTTCCGTGCACGGGATGATCGCCGACACGGGCTTCTACAGCGAGAAGAACATCAAGGCGTGCGAGGCGGCCGGCATCGTCCCCTTGATCGCGGTGGCGCGCGACGAGCACCATCCTGACTGGCGGGAGCGGCATAGCGAACCGGCCGCGCTACCGGAGAATGCGACACCCGTGCAGGCCATGTCGCATCGTTTGAAGACCAGAGCGGGGCGAGCGCTCTATGCGTTGCGCAAGCAGACCGTCGAGCCGGTCTTCGGCATCATCAAGTCGGTCATGGGCTTTCGCCAGTTTTCCTTGCGGGGTTGGCAGAAGGTCACCGGGGAATGGACGCTGGTCTGCCTGGCGTGGAATTTGAAGCGCATGGCCAAGTTGCGCCCGCAGTAGAGAAAAACGAGGAAAAAACCTCAAAAAGGCCGGAAAATCGACAAATTCCGGCCTTTTTCATGCCGAAAAGTAAAATTTGTCGGTTTCCCTGGCTCCAAGTCCGACAGGCTGCTAGCGCGCCTTATACTCGAACTCCGCCTTGATCACCGTGGCTGCACCTGGACGCTGAACCTGCGCAGTGATCCGATAGGGGTTCGGGCCCGACATGCGGAAATATCCCCCGTAACTGACCGTGTCGTTGGCCGAGATGACGTCGAGGGTCTTCGTGTCCGCGCTGAGCGGATCGGCAACCGTGACCTTGACCTGCGCGTCCGTGATGGCCAAGCGGGTGGCAGAATCGAAAAGCGAGATGTTCACATGATAGTAACCCTTGCCGCCTGGCACGTTACGCTGCCGCGGATCTGCAGACATCGCCTCCGATCCGACAATGCCAAGATAAATATCGGTGCCGTCAACGACCCGGCGATAGGGACTGACCGCCACTGGTGCCTGCGGCGGCGGGCTCGGAAGCGTCACGACCCCGTAATTGAACATGTACACGATGGCGCCCTGGATCTCGAGATCGCTCAGATCGGCGACACCGCCGCGCGCCGGCATAGGACCATGTCCGTGCACGGCTGCCCTCACCAACGTATCCAGACCTTTCTGCATGCGCGGTATCCAGGCGGCGCGATCGCCGATCCTGGGAGCGCCATCGAGACCCTCCTTATGACACTTGGCGCACTGCGACTGCACGATCTGCTCACTGCTGCGTACCGTACCCTGTGCGCTTCCCGCCAGAGGTTCAACCCAGTGGCCGCCGGACTGGTTGACCATGTAGGTGATGGCACGCTGGATCTCGATATCGCTCAGTCCGGCATTCCCACCATGCGCCGGCATCTTCCTGATTCCCTGCAAGGCGTGAGCGGTGAGTGCCGTTAGTCCTTGCGAGGATCGTTTCGCCCAGGCCTGCTCATCGCCGATCCGTGGGGCGCCATTGTCGCCCTTGGCATGGCAGGATGCGCAAACGGCAACGACGACCTCCTTGCCCGTCTGTTCGCGATGTTGGGCGCTGGCTGAGAAAGACAGCATCGCACCGGCACTGGCGGCAAGCGCCGCCCATTTCAGTAGCCTGGATGAGTTCATTGAAGTGCTCCGATAACGAGTTCATAAAATGGAAGGAGATCATGGGAGGCAAGCAAAACACGGGGCGCCGGGCGCGCAACGTCCTTTCCAGCTCGATCCGAATCCGGCAATCCTGCCGATGGCCGACGTCGTGACGGTGCCCAGAGGCTCCTGCGGCCACTTCATGCCGCACCGCTGCAACACCGCAGTCTCGCCGAAGATCTTGCCAGCGCCAGGCGTCTCAGACCTGTTCCAGGACTGCTGCGGTCTTCTTGGCGTCCTGCAGCGAGTCTACGGCCACGTAGGCAATGGACTGCGGGCCGATTACCGAGGCGGAGAATCCCCGGAGGTTGATACCCGCCTCCGCGAGCTTCTGCGTCAGCTCCGCAACGATTCCTGGGTGGTTCGGGCCAATGAGCCGTACCGAGCGGAGCGTCTGGGTGACATTGAAACCCACCTGCGCGGCCGCGGCGATTTCCCGGTCGCTCTGCAGATGTGTGACGAAAACCACAGCTTTACCCGGTTCTTCCGGATCCCGCCGCGAAATCACGGACTGCAAGTCCGCCCCTGCCTGATGCAAGACAGTCAACACTCCGGCCAAGCCGCCGGGTTTATCCTCTATTGTGGCGGCCCAAACTTCCGCCTGCTCTACGATCAGATCCATGACGAACCCTCCTTGTTGCCGACTGGTGTTCTAATCGAATATATAGACCACGATTGCCGGGCAATCAAGCTTGGAGCATGCAGAGATTGTGCGTGATGACAAGGATAGGAAATCCAACGGATGCTGGGAAGCGTATGACGGCCGATGCAGGCCGTCCAGCGTGGATCTGATTGCGAGAACGCGAGGAAGAGCAACGGCGGACCGGCTCAAGCACGAGTCGTCCCGCGACCCGGGTGAGCAGTCGAAGCCCGTCACCGCTGTCTATGGGTTCGGGCGACGGCGAAGTTTCACGCCTACCGGTGTCCGCGGGACGAGCCGGCTACCAGGAGACGCGTTGATCGCATTCGTATTCGTGGACCGGTTCAACCGGCGGATCCTCCTGACCAACCGCTGCGTCGACCCTGTCCCAGAGCGCTGGTCCGCGCGCGGGCATCAAGCGCGGCGGCGAGGTCGGTTCGCCCAAGGGGTTCAGGATGTCGCGGGTTGCGTCTGAGGAAGGCGATGATTCGCATCTCGCCACCACAACGTGGGCGGAGGAGCGGAAAGACCTCATCGATGCGCGCGAGGAGCAGCGCCCAGGCGTAGCGGGCGGCGCGACGGGGGATGGCTTCTTCTTCCCCCGGTGCTTCCTCTGTTCCCTCGGACGACCGGCTTGGCCTGGCGGTTGCCGCAGCGCTCGGGGCGATGGACTCGGTCGCGGCTGCCGCCGGCGTTCCGTCTGGCACCGTGCCCGCGAGCGCAGTGACCTGTCCCCGCAGCGGCGCTAGGGGTGCCAGCACCCCGTAGGTACGGTACCGATGCCGGCGCGGCGGCGGAATCAGCGCGGCCAGACGCTCGATCAGTTCGAGCGGCGTCAGCATCACACGGACGCTGCCGCCGGGACCCGGCTTGACGCTCTCCTAGTTCAGGTGTTCGGCGTCGATTTCACGCCAGCGCTCCAGCGCGAAGGCCGGTCGAGCACGAGTTGCGCCGCAGCCGTTCCATGCCCAGGCGGTAGGTGTCTTCGACGCGCACGCTGGCGTCAAGCGAAAAGCAGCCCCCGTGTTCCCAGCTTGCCATCGACTCGGCGTCCTCCGGCTACAAGCACACCACGTCCGGTTAGCGCGCGCAGCAGACGCCGGCGGACCTTGGCCTGCACTTCGTCGAGCCACTTCTGCTCGGGGGCACGGCTTTCTTGAAAGGTCGCCGCTCCCGAAGCGTCTGCGTCAAAGACGCCCCGATGACGATGCAGTGGAAATGGACAGGCGGATTGAGCAGCACGCAAAAGCGATGGATGAAGGCCACCGCGCCGATCCGGGAATCGGGACCCGCAGCCGGGCAGGAGCGGCGCAAGGCCTGTGCCACGACGCTCAGGAACATGCTCAGCGCCAGCGTCTCGATCGTCGGATCGTGGTGCAGGGGATAACGCGGCCGCTTGAGAACCGACTGCCCCCCACTAGCGGACCGGCAGTCGCGGAAAAACGGGGTCGGCTAGGTAGGTAGCGGTTTCGTCCATTCGCCGGGTGTTGCAGGCGGGGCAACCCCCGCGGCCCTGGCACGACCAGGCGATGAGGAAATCGTTGCCACAATCGCTACATCGAGAGAGGGCAAAACCCTGGTTAAGAATCCCGCATTCAAGATAGCTGCGGAACTCAACTTCGACAGTGGCGGGGCCGGAAGCGCCCTGGCGGCTATCGCAGGAGAGTTCGAGCCAGATGGCGAGGTGCGTCTGCACGGTGCGATAGCGAACGGTACGGTCGGGCCGGCGACGGCGATAGACTGCAGTGCGGGCAGACGCGCAGGCGGCAGATAGGGGGAAACGGGTCGGGCAATCGAGAGGCAATAACCGTTCACGCATACAGTCATTGCCACAATGCCTTCTGGTTTCGGGAAGCGCGCCCTGGAGCGTATCAATAACGTCAGTTCGGGATAACAAGGCCGAAAATTGGGCGTTAACGCATTGATGTGAAACGGATAAGAGCCAATGCTGTCTTGGTAGGTTGAGTGCATGACCTGATCAACCCCGTACACGGAGGTTTCATCATGGACGATCTGACCGAAACGTATTGCCGGATGGACGACTTTTACAATGCGTTCGAACCTCAACTCAACGCCCGGCTGCTGACCGATGGCAAGCGCCATCGGTCGAGGAAAGGCAGCCTATCCGTGCCGGAGTTGATGACGCTGGTCGTGCTATTCCACCAGATTCGCTACCGACAGTTTAAATCCTTCTATCTGAACCCTGTTGGCCGATACCTGCGTAGCGAGTTTCCCCGACTACCCACCTATCAGCGATGTGTCGATTTGCTGCCACGCTGCGCGATCGCCCTGGCCGCCCTGTTCGAGGAACTCACGGGCAAGTGCTCCGGGGTGTCGATTGCGGATTCGACTCCTCTCTCTGTCTGCAAGAACTTGCGGATTTCTCGCCACCGGGTGTTCCAGGGCATGGCCGCGCGGGGCAAGAGTTCGACCGGCTGGTTTTTCGGTTTCAAACTCCATTTAGTCATCAATCACTTGGGCGAACTGCTCGGCGTCAAGCTGACCCCAGGCAATGTCGATGACCGCAAGCCCTTGTGCGACTTTGCCGATCGCCTCTTTGGCAAGCGGTATGCGGATAAGGGCGATATCGCCCAGTGGCTGACCCCCTTTCTGAAGGATCTCGGCATCGACTTCGTGACCAAGGTCAGGAAAAACAGGAAGCCCGTCGCCCTCGATCCCTTCGACCAGGCGATGCTACGGCAGCGATCCCTCGTGGAAACCGTCATCGACGAACTGAAAAACCTCTGTCAGATCGAGCATACCCGCCTTCGCTCGCCCATCCATTTCGCCGTCAATTTGCTGGCTGGCCTCATCGCCTATGGCCTGATGCCCAACAAGCCCAGACTACCGCTTCAGGACTTCCGCCGGCTCTCGCCGTCTCCCAAACTTATCCCGAACTGACGTTATCAATACTCTTAACGTATCAGAACATAGTCATGCTTTACCCTTGTGGGCATGAGATGCGTGCTGTTTTCGATAGGAGTTTCGGGGGGTATGATCGCTCAGGTTTTATCTGGACGAGGTTCTTGATGAGCTGTTCGAAGACGGAGACGACGTTGTCGTGAGCGCCCTGGTCCTGGTGGATCCAGCGCCCGAGAGTACGCTTGAGGCGACAGAAGGTGTCGCCCCGGTTGATCAGATAGTGTGCGCGGATGTGGGGATCCAGGAGTTCGCTGGCGGCATAGACAGCCAGAGCATTGAGCTTGTCGCAAAGGATCTTGGCGCCGAAGTCTTGTTGTGCCGCCAACCAGGACATGCCCGAGAGATGTTCGAAACCGAGACGGTGCTGGATCCGTTTAAAGGCTTCCTCAATTCTCCACCGCGAGTGATAGCAGGAAGCGATCATGGAACTCCGCATAGTCCGGATCGCCCTGCTGCATGTCGAGCCCCGCCTTCAGCATGCCCCGGGCACCCTGCGAAGTGAGGGAACGCAAGCGGGCCGCCGGAAGCGCTGCCAAGCCGAGATCAGAGCGCAAGCGGTTGAGTGCCGCCGCCAGATCCGGAGCGGTATCGGCAAAAGTTCCGTCAAGGTCGAACAGGACCGCTTCAAACATTCTTCACAGTGTGCAGCAAGTAATTGACGTCGCAGTCACGGCCGAGAGAATACCGTCCCGTCAAGGGATTGTAGGTCATCCCGCGCAAGTCAAGCGCATCGAGACCAACACTCCTGGCCCAGCGCAGAAGTTCCGATGGCTTGATGAATCTGGCGTAATCGTGAGTACCCCTGGGCAGCATGCGCAGGACATACTCTGCGCCGATCACCGCCAACAGGTAGGCCTTCGGATTGCGGTTGATGGTCGAAAAGAATACATGCCCGCCAGGCTTGACCAGTGCAGCACAAGCGGCAATCGTGCTGGATGGATCGGGAACGTGTTCGAGCATCTCCAGACAGGTGACAACGTCGTAACTGCTGCACTCCTGGGCAGCGAGTTCTTCGGCCGCGATCTTGCGATACTCGACCACCTGCCCGCTTTCGAGCAGGTGCAGGCGGGCCACGCTCAGCGCCTTCTCCGAAAGATCGATACCGGTCACTGCCGCACCTCTTTCGCACATCCCTTCGGAGAGCAAGCCGCCACCACAACCGACGTCAAGCACGCGCTTGCCGGCGAGTGGGCACTGGTCGTCGATCCAATCCAGACGCAGTGGGTTGATGTCGTGCAGGGGCTTGAAATCGCTGCCCGGATCCCACCAGCGATGCGCAAGCTGGCTGAATTTCTCGAGTTCGCTCTGGTCGGCGTTGATCATGGCACCTCGGGTAACCATCACGTAAAAGAAAAAAGCCCTGCAAAAGCAGGGCTTCCGGAAAACACAGGCAGGGATTACTTGGTGCCGATGAGTTCGATATCGACACGACGGTCAGGCTGCAGGCAAGCAATCGTCTTCTTGCTCTTCGGACCTGGGCACTGATCTGGCTTGGTGACCGGATTCTTCTTGCCCTTGCCTTCGGTGTAAACGCGGTTGGCCTCGATGCCCTTGCTGACCAGATAGGCCTTGACCGCGGCGGCACGCTTCTCGGACAGTTTCTGATTATAGGCGTCGGAACCAAAGCGGTCGGTATGGCCAACGGCAATGATCACTTCGAGTTTGATGGCCTTGGACTTGGCGACCACGTCGTCAAGCTTGGCCTTGCCTTCGGGACGCAGCGTCGCCTTGTCGAAATCGAACAGCGCGTCGGCGGCAACCGTGATCTTGTCGCCCGCGGGCTTGCCTGGCGCCGGTGCGGCCGCGCCCGGCGCAGCTTTGGCAACGGCCGGCTCGCAGACCTCCTTGGGCAGCAGATCCTTGTCGCACTTGCAACCCGCCGGATCGTTGGCCGCCGCAGCCGGGGTCCAGAAACCGGTGCGCCAGCAGAGTCCGGCGCCGCTCATCACGACTTCACCGCGTTGGTCGATGACGTATACCCGGTCCAGGGGAATCGAAGTCTGTGCATGAGCAAGCGAGGCGCCAAAGCCGACCGTGGCGGCGGTGAGCAAGGCCATCATGGAGTATTTTGCGGTTCTGTTCATCTAGGTTCCCCTCGTTAGTTGAAGCCTGCGGGCGTGGTCCGCATGGCCTATTGACGCCTCGTTGTTGACCGAACTCATCACGGACGAATTTTATTCTGCCACAAGAGGGCCCGTTTTATCAATCCAATTTCGTTGTTATCAACCAGTTGCCCGTTTTCAACGCGCATCCGGCCCGCCACCCAAACCTCGGAAACATGCTCACGGCCTAGCACGTAGCTGAGATGTGAAACCGGATCGTAACAGGGAACGAGGGCGACATCGTCCAGTCTGACAGCGCATAAGTCGGCCGCTTTGCCGCGGCTGATCGAGCCGATACAGGCGTCGAGACCGAGCGCGCGGGCGCCGCCAAGAGTCGCCATGCGCAATACCCGATGAGCATTGATGGCATCGGCGCGCCCGCTCTGTTCCTTGGCGAGCAGGGCAGCCAGACGCATCTCCTGAAAGATGTCGAGGCGGTTGTTGCTCGCCGCACCGTCTGTACCCAGACCGATGTTGACGCCCCGGGCGGACAGTTCCGTAATCGGAGCAATGCCACTGGCAAGCTTGAGATTGGAACTGGGACAATGTGCCACGGAACAGCCGTGCTGCGCCAGCAGTTCGATTTCATGGCCATTCAGGTGCACGGCGTGCACGGCGATCAGGGCCGGACTGAGAAGACCGAGGCGGCCGAGACGTTCGATTGGGCGCACCCCGAAGCGCTGCAGGCTATCGTCTATTTCCTGAGCAGTTTCATGCAGATGGAGATGAATCGGCAGTTCGATCTGTTCGGCCAGGGTCAGCACCCTGGCAAAGCTCCGCTCGCCAACGGTGTAGGGGGCATGCGGGGCAAGGCAGAAAGACAGCAGCGGTTCCTCCAGCAACTGGTCCCGGACGGCCAGCCCTTTGTCCAGATAATCGTCCGCATCCGCCGCATAGTTGCTTGGAAAGTCGACGGTGATGAGGCCGATCGCGGCGCGCATTCCCGTAGCGAGCGCCGCCTCGGCGGCGGCCCTCGGGAAGAAATACATATCGTTGAAACAGGTGATGCCGCCACGCAGCATCTCGGCGCAGGCCAGCAGCGTACCGTCATGGACAAACTGTGCCGAGACATGCCTCGCCTCGGCTGGCCAGACATGCTCCCGTAGCCACTGCATCAGGGGCAGGTCATCGGCCAGACCGCGCAGCAGACTCATCGCGGCATGGGTGTGCAAATTGATTAGTCCCGGAATCAGCACGTGCTGCGCCAGGCGCTTGCGTGCGCGTGGTGCAAAGCGATCCGCCACCTCGTTCTGCGGGAGGAGGTCGATGATGCGGCCGTGATCGACGACCACGGCATGGTTTTCGAGAACCAGATCGGCTGGATCGACGGGAACGATCCAGCGTGCCTCGATGACGAGGTCGACGGGCGGCAAGGGCATGGTCATCGCACTGACATTCGAAAGACCTAAAAAAAACCCCGCCAGAGCGGGGTTTTCGGAGGCATTTCGCCGGAATTACTTGTTGCCGATGACTTCGATATCGACACGCCGGTCAGGCTGCAGGCAGGCGATGGTCTTCTTGCTCTTCGGACCTGGGCACTGATCAGGCTTGGTGACCGGTTGCGTCTTGCCCTTGCCAGCGGTGATGACGAGGTTGGCTGCGATCCCCTTGCTGACCAGGTAGGTCTTGACCGCGGCAGCGCGCTTCTCGGAGAGTTTCTGGTTGTAGGCGTCGGAACCGAAACGGTCGGTATGGCCGGTGGCCGTGATCAGTTCCAGATTGATCGCCTTGGACTTTGCGACCACTTCATCCAGCTTAGCCTTGCCTTCCGGACGCAAGGTCGCCTTGTCGAAGTCGAACAGCGCGTCGGCAGCAACCGTGATCTTATCGGCCGAAGGCTTGCTAGCCGGCGGCGCGGCGGCACCTGGCGCAGCCTTGGCGACAGCCGGTTCGCAGACTTCCTTCGGCAGCAGATCCTTGTCGCACTTGCAGCCGGCCGGGTCCTTGGCGGCCGCAGCCGGGGTCCAGAAGCCGGTGCGCCAGCAAAGGCCGGTACCGCTGACCACGACTTCACCGCGTTGGTCGATCACGTAGACGCGATCATTGGCGGTTTGAGCTTGCACGGAGCCAGCCGCCGCAAAGAGGCCGATAGAGGCCAGCAGGGTAGTAATGATTTTCGATTTCAAGATGTTCCTCCTCGAGTAATCTCTGTTAGGTCCGAATGCGTGTAACGCGATGCGATTTTTGCGCAGTCAGGAGATTTAAGCATACAAACTTGATTTGCTTCAAGCATTGGCCTGGCATTGTGTGGCATTTATACAACGATCTAGGCCCGATGGCGGCGCCAGGCGTGCTTCAGTAACCGCGATGACGTCGCTCCGCTGAACATGCGACAATCGCTGCCAGCTTTGACGATGGAGATGCTCATGCAGAATCTGGAATCAATCGCTTCGCTCCTGCGCGAGGCGAGCGAAGTCGTCGTTTTTTCGGGTGCAGGGCTTTCCGCCGATAGTGGCATTCCGACGTTCCGCGACGGGGCAACCGGCCTGTGGAATAACGTCGACCCGGACGAAGTCGCCAGCATTGAAGGATTTCTGCGCAATCCGCAACGTGCCTGGAGCTGGCTGCTGCAACTGCGGAACCTGGTCGATGAAAGGCATCCGAATGCCGGCCATCACGCGATCGCCCGCCTGGACGAAATCTGCTCGGCACAACAATTCACCGTGATTACCCAGAATATCGATGGCTATCACGTGCGCGCCGGGAACCGGCACGTCCTCGAAGTGCATGGCACCATCCACCGGGTGCGTTGTCACCGGCACTGCGGATTTGTCGCCAGCTGGAATCGAGACGCCCTTGAACCTTACGCCTGCCCGGCTTGCGGAGCGCCGGTTCGACCCGATCTGGTGATGTTCGGTGAAACGCTTGATGAAAGCGTCTTCACCGCTGCCGAGAGATCCAGCCTCAAGGCCGATGTATTCTTCTGTGTCGGCACCTCATTCACCGTACAACCCGCCGCCCGCCTGCCGCTGTGGGCGAAAAGCGCCGGTGCCGTGGTGGTGGAAGTCAATCCGCACCCGACGCCCTTGTCGGACGTTGCCGATTACTCGATTCGTTGTGGTTCATCCCAGTTCTTCAGCGCGCTCTGCGCAACCCTCGAAGCTGTAGGCCACTGATGCGTGCCAGAGCAGGCAACGAGCCCCCGTTCGTTGCTGGCCACGACGGCTGTAAACAGTGCAGTGCAAATGTCGATCAAGACGGCCGATCAGCCGGCCTGATCGGCTATAATTCCGCCCTTCGCCGCCCAGCCCTGATCGGCATGGGCAGACCCACCCATTTCAGAAGCCGAGTCGCGAGTCGCATTCCTTGTCATTTCCGCTTCCCCGATCGCCATTACCCGAAATCGGCGAAAGGCTTCAGTTTCCTGCAGGCTCTGCTGATGCCCTCCTGATCGCCCAGTCAGCCTCGGAAGCGAGTACTGGCAGCGAGCGGCGTATGCTGGCGGTGCTCACTGCCAGCGCCGGCGACGCACACCGTCTGCTGCAGGAAATCCCCTGGTTCGCGGCTCATCTGCGTGTCCGCCTGCTACCCGACTGGGAAACCCTGCCCTACGACAGCTTCTCTCCACACCACGACCTGGTTTCCGAGCGACTGGCAACGCTCTATGCAGTCATGCGCGGTGAATGTGACGTGCTGCTGGTCCCTGCCGGCACGGCGGTCTACCGTCTCGCACCGCCGGCCTACCTGGCGGCCTACACTTTCTTCCTCAAACAGGGTGAGAAGCTCGACCCGGAACAGTTCCGCGCCCAGATGACCCTGGCCGGTTACACGTTGGTCACGCAAGTCGTGGCACCGGGCGAGTACGCGATCCGTGGCGGTCTCGTCGATCTCTTCCCGATGGGCTCGCCACTGCCTTTCCGCCTCGACCTCTTCGACAACGAGATCGAAAGCATCAAGACTTTCGACGTCGACAACCAGCGCACACTCTATCCCGTACCGGAAGTGCGCCTGCTCCCGGCACGCGAGTTTCCGCTCGACAACACGGGTCGCACCCGTTTCCGCCAGCGCTTTCGGGAGATTTTCGAAGGCGACCCTGGTCGCGCGGGGATCTACAAGGACGTCTCGAATGGCCTCGCGGCGGCCGGCATCGAGTACTGGCTACCCCTTTTCTTCGAGGAAACGGCCACCCTTTTCGACTACCTGCCACGCCACACCGTACTTTGCCTGTACAGCACGGTGCCGGCAGCGATCCGGGACTTCTGGCACGAGGCACAGTCGCGCTACACCATGCTCGCGGGCGACCGTAGCCGCCCGCTGCTGCCACCGGCCGATCTCTTCCTGGCCGAAGAACCGTTCTTCATTGCCGCCAAGGCCTATGCCCGAATCGACTTGAAGGCCGACCATGAAGGGCCGGCACGCGGCCTGCCTGCGCTGGCCATCGACCGCCGCGCTGACAACCCGCTCGGTCGTCTGCAGGCCTTTCTCGCCGCTTTTCCCGGCCGTGTGCTGTTGCTTGCAGAAACCGCCGGGCGCCGTGAAACCTTATCCGGACTGTTCTCGGAATATGGCCTGAAACCACAGGCGAGCGCCAGTTTCAGCGACTTCCTTGCCACCGAAAGCCGCTTGTCGCTGGCGGTTGGCCCGCTGCATGACGGCTTCCAGCTCGCCCAACTAGCGATCGTCACCGAAGCTGAGCTGTACGCCGACAGTCCGTCGCGGCGAACTCGCCACGTGGCTCAGCGCAGGGCGTCGGTCGACAACTGGCTGCGGGATCTCACCGAATTGAAGGTAGGTTCGCCGGTCGTGCATGAGCAACACGGCATCGGACGTTATCGGGGCCTGGTCCACCTTGATCTGGGCGAAGGCGAGATGGAGTTCCTCGAACTGCACTACGCCGGCGATGCCAGGCTCTATGTCCCCGTATCGCAGCTACACGTCATCGCGCGCTACTCGGGCTCCGACCCGGATACGGCACCATTGCACACCCTCGGCTCTCAGCAATGGGAAAAGGCCAAGCGCTGTGCCGCCCTGCAGGCTCGCGACACCGCCGCAGAACTCCTCGCGCTCTATGCCCTGCGATCGGCCAGACAGGGCCATGCCTGCGAGTTCACGACCCATGACTATGACGCTTTCGCAGACGGTTTCGGTTTCGAAGAAACGCCTGACCAGGCCACAGCCATCGCTGCAGTCATCGAGGACATGAAATCAGGCCGGCCGATGGACCGCCTGGTCTGTGGCGACGTCGGCTTCGGCAAGACCGAGGTAGCCTTGCGAGCTGCTTTCTGCGCAGTCGCCGGAGGCCGGCAGGTTGCCGTTCTCTGCCCGACGACCCTGCTCTGCGAACAACATTTCCAGACTTTCAGCGACCGTTTTGCCGACTGGCCAGTCAGAATCGCCGAACTCTCTCGTTTCAAGACCGGAAAGGAAGCGGCACAGGCCCTTCAGGAACTGGGCGACGGCAGGCTCGATATCGTCATCGGAACACACAGGCTGCTGCAAAAAGACGTGCGTTTCAGCCGTCTCGGGCTAGTCATCATTGATGAGGAACACCGCTTTGGCGTCCGCCAGAAGGAAACGCTGAAAGCGCTGCGTGCCGAGGTCGACGTGCTGACCCTGACCGCAACACCGATCCCGCGCACGCTCGCGATGTCGCTTGAAGGCCTGCGCGACTTTTCGGTGATCGCCACCGCGCCGCAGAAACGCCTGGCGATCAAGACCTTCGTCAACCGATATTCCGACGGCGTCATACGTGAAGCACTGTTGCGAGAATTCAAGCGCGGTGGGCAAGTCTATTTCCTGCACAACGAAGTCGACACCATCGGGAACATGCGCGACAAGCTCGCCAAGCTATTGCCCGAAGCTCGCATCGTCGTCGGCCACGGCCAGATGAATGAGCGCGATCTGGAAAGGGTGATGCGCGACTTCACGCAACAACGGGCCAATCTGCTGCTGTGCACGACGATCATCGAAACCGGCATCGACAACCCGCACGCCAATACCATCATCATCAACCGTGCCGAAAAATTCGGTCTCGCCCAGTTGCATCAGTTACGCGGCCGGGTCGGACGCTCGCACCATCAGGCCTACGCCTATCTTCTGACGCACGACGAGGCAGCGCTCAACAAGCAGGCCAGGCAGCGTCTGGAGGCGATCCAGATGATGGACGAACTCGGTGCCGGTTTCTATCTGGCGATGCACGACCTCGAAATCCGTGGTGCTGGCGAGGTGCTCGGTGCCAACCAGTCCGGGGAAATGCAGGAAGTCGGTTTCAACCTGTTCACCGAGATGCTCAATCGCGCCGTCGCAGCGCTCAAACTGGGCAAGGAGCCAGACCTGATGCAGCCATTGGCGATCACCACCGAAATCAAGCTGCACACGCCCGCCCTGCTCCCCGACGACTACGCTCCCGACGTCCACGAAAGGCTGACGCTTTACAAGCGCCTTGCCGACTGCGTGACCGCGGAGGCCCTGGCCGACCTGCAGGAAGAGCTGATCGATCGCTTCGGAGCATTGCCATCACAGGCTCGCGCTCTGCTCGACAGCCACCGACTGCGCCTGCTCTGCAGGCCTCTCGGGATCAGCAAGCTCGACGCCAACGCCGAGCAGATCGTCGTACAGTTTGAAGCCAAGCCGCCGATCGATCCGATGCGCATCATCCATTTGATCCAGAAGGACCGCAACTACCGCTTGGCTGGACAGGACAAGCTGATTCTCAAACGCCACTGCACGAGCCTTGGCGACCGCGTTGCCGCGGTCAAGGACATCATTCATCAACTGAGCACGCAGGCAAACCCATGACCACCTTTGACATCGACAACATCAACGTTACCGCCTTCGACCCCATGCCTTCGCCGGAGGAAATTCACGCCCAACTGCCTCTCTCGACAAGCGCTGCCCGCTTGGTCATGCGCGGCCGGGAGGTCTTGCGCAACATTCTCGACCGCAGCGACCCGCGCCTCTTTGTCGTCGTCGGTCCGTGCTCGATCCATGATCCGATCGCCGGACTGGACTATGCGCAACGTTTGAAGGCTCTCGCCGATGAGGTCAGCGAGACGCTCTACCTGGTGATGCGCGTCTATTTCGAGAAGCCGCGCACGACCACCGGCTGGAAAGGCTATATCAATGACCCGGATATGGACGATTCCTTCCGTGTCGACCAGGGAATGCTGAAGGCCCGCGAATTTCTCCTCAAGCTTGCCGAACTCGGCCTGCCCGCCGGCACCGAGGCGCTCGACCCGATCGCGCCGCAGTATCTTGGCGACCTGATCTCCTGGACAGCGATCGGCGCGCGCACCACCGAATCGCAAACGCATCGGGAGATATCGTCGGGGCTGTCGACCCCGGTCGGCTTCAAGAACGGCACCAACGGCGATATCGGCATTGCCGTCAATGCCATCCTCTCGGCTGCACGGCCACACAGCTTCCTGGGCATCAACGCCCAGGGGCGCACGGCCATCGTTCGTACACGCGGCAACCGTTATGGTCACCTGGTTCTGCGCGGCGGCGACGGGCGTCCCAACTACGATACGGTCAGCGTGCAGATCACCGAGCAGGCGCTGCGCAAGGCGGGTCTGCCCATCAACATTGTGGTCGACTGTTCGCACGCCAATAGCTACAAGAAGCATGAGTGGCAGCCGCTGGTGATGGCTGATGCCGTCAACCAGGTCCGGCTCGGCAATCAGTCTTTGGTCGGAATGATGATCGAGTCAAATATCGTCGCCGGCAACCAGGCGATCCCGGAAGATCTCTCGCAACTCAAATATGGCTGTTCGGTCACTGACGCCTGTGTCGACTGGCAGACCACCGAGCAAATGATCCGCAATGCCGCTGGACTGCTGCACGAGGTGCTACCCGGTCGAACCGGTTGAGGTACAACCGCCCCGCCCTCTATTCTGACTAATTGATGGACCAATGAACAACCTCCGGGTAGACTGCCGGGTTTGACGATCAATCATACACACTGCATATCGGGGGGAACTGTCATGCAAATCAATGTCGAAACCAAGCCGGTTGCCTCTGCCGCCTACAACACCCGGAAGAAGCGACTCGTCGAAACCATCGACCGACTGTATCACCGCAATGCCAAGGCGTCGCTGCAGAAGGTGATCTCCAGGCTTCACCCGGCTGACATGGCATCGATCCTCGACGAGTTGCCCCTAGAGCATGTGGTGGACATCTTCTACACGATCAGCGACACGGCCATGGCGGCTGAAGTCTTCAGCCAGTTGTCGCCTAGCCTGCGTACGGAGGTGATGACCGAGTCGCCAATCGAACAGCTGGCGGCGGTCCTGCAACACGTGGCGCCGGACGATCTGGCCGACCTCGTCGGGGATTTGCCCGAAGATCAACGGGCGCAACTGATGGCCTTGCTCGACCGGGAAAGCAAGGATGAAGTCGAAAGCCTGCTCCAGTACGACCCGAACAGCGCTGGCGGCATCATGACCACCGACTTTTTCTCGCTCCCGCACACCCTGATGGTCGAAGAAGCGATCGAAAACATTCGCGGCCGCGAAGACGTCGAGATGGTTTTCTATCTCTATCTGACCGATGAAGCAGGGCGGCTGGTCGGTGTCGTGTCGTTGCGGCAGTTGCTGCTGGCCCGACCGGGAACGCCTCTCGACAAGGTCATGAACCGGCGCGTGATGAAGGTCACCACGGATGCCGACCAGACCACCGTCGCCATGCTGGTCGAAAAGTATCACCTGCTGGCCGTACCGGTGGTCGACGAGGAGAATGTGTTGGTCGGAATGGTCACGGTCGATGACGTCATCGATGTCCTTGAGGAAGAGACGACGCGCGACATGCTGAAAATGGCCGGTACCAGCGAGTCGGAAACGCTCACCCACTCGGCCTTCAAGATCGCGGGTATCCGTCTGCCCTGGCTGCTCGCCGCGTTCATCGGCGGTCTCGCGGCGACCGCGGTAATCGGGCGATATGAAGCGATTCTCGGTGAGGTACTGGTATTGAGCGCCTTCCTGCCAGTGGTCATGGGCATGGCCGGCAACGTCGGTGTGCAATCGGCTACCGTCGCGGTACGTGGCCTGGCGACCGGTGCGATCGACATCCGCGATACCGTGCCACTGGTGCTCAAGGAGTTGCGCGTCGGTCTGCTGCTCGGTGGTTTCTACGGCGTGATCCTGGCCACCTACGGCTACCTGATGTACGACAGCCTCAGTCTTGGGCAGGTGGTCGGTCTGACGATCCTCGGCAACATGACTGGCGCAGCCTTGCTGGCCGTGCTCCTGCCGATGATCTTTCAGCGCCTGAAGGTGGACCCGGCGGTTGCCACCGGTCCGTTCGTGACTACCGCCATCGACATTCTCGGTGTTCTCAACTACTTTGTGATTGCCAGCTGGATTTACAAATTGTAGCCGAACAGCCATCCTGCCGGACAGCGCCCCAGCCAGCGTCGCCCCATTCGCTGCCGTCACAGCCGTACAGCGACAAGCTCTGGCGGCGCACCGGCCTCCCAGCCGGCGCGAATAAATCTTCACGAGTCGTCTACCCGGCTTTCCAGGGTACCGGCTGTTGCTGAAAATCGTTGAGTCGCTTGGCGAATTCCGGTAGCAACGAATCGGTCTGGGCCGCCAGCCAGTCTGCAATCCCCTGTCCTTGACCAGCAGTTGGCGCATCGGCAGCGAGTTGCGAAGCGACCGCCAGGTCGTTGAGACGCCCGAGCAAGTCCTGCAGGTCACTGGCCGACTGGTGGTAATTCGCCAGCAGCGGGCCGGCCAGAATCGGGGTAAAGAACTCGACTGCGTAGCGCAGTTGCTTGAACGCGACGCGCAGGCGGTGACGAGCCGCATCATCATCCGTTCCCAGCGCAGCCGCGGCGCGTTCCTGGACGCGCCTGGCGCGCTTGTTGAGGCAACGTGGGACGAAGTGTGCGAGCGACCCGGCGGCATCATCCGGCAGGGCCTGGGTGGCGGCACTGAAATCGATCAAAAGACGCGAATACGCTACCGACTTGAGCGCGCTTCTGCTCGCCTTGCGACTGTTCGCACAGCGCCTCAGGGCATGGCTCGACAGCCGCTCGACCTCGACCCTGCCAGGCAGAGCATCGGCTAGTGCAGGCAAAGTTTCCGCAATGAAGACATCCCAGTTGCGGGTTTCACCCAATTTGTTCGCCAGTTCCTGCCAGAGTGGATCGAAACGGGTCACGAAATTCTCTGGCAACCGTGACTGCCAGAGACGCATCGCCGATCGTAGCCGACGGATGGCGACGCGCGCCTGATGAACGAACTCGGGCTCGTCGCTCTGGCAGACACCGGCTTCGTTGTATTGCAGATGGTTCAGGCAGGACAGGGCGATCAGGCGAAAGGCTTCGATGCTCGACATGGCGGCGTCGGTCGGCACGGGCAGTGCTTTTACCGCCGTCAGCGGCAGGTCGTCCAGCAGACGGTAGGCACGCTCGGCCTTGCTGCTGGCTGCTGGGTGCAGCGGCAGGCTGGCCTGCAACTCAGCGGCCACGGCGAACAAATCGCTGACCGTTCCTTCGAGCAGTTCCAGTTCGATCTCTCGGATCGTCTGGCGTTGCCCCCGCGCCTCGATCCAGCCGCGGTCCAGTGCCAGTTCGATGCGCACCCCCGCGCGCGGTTCCAGCAGCCAGGTGTGGCGCATGAAGTGGGTTGTAAAAGCGGGTTGAAGACTCTCCCGAAGCGATTCGAGCAACTCGCGGACACTGCCATCCAAATGCGAAAAATCGAACTCTCCGGGCCGGCTATGAACTTCCCACTCGCTACGCTGCGCCAGTCCGGCGGTAAGCATCGGCGCAGTCTTGACGGTCAGCAGCCACTGCCGGCCCTTCTGACGGTGTCGAACGACCATCCGCTCGCGCCGCAGGCGCTTGTCATGGGTATCGTAATAAGTATTGATCAGCAGTTGCCGACGTCGCTCGATGTTGCTCAACATGGCTTGCTTGGCCAACGCACTCGCAGTGCGAGCCGACAGGGACAGCTTGATTTCAGTTTCGGTGGCCATCGCCAACCCTCATGTTGGAGAAAGAAAATTAGGACATCTTTTCGATCAGATGTGCCTTGAGTTGTGCACGTCCCGAAGGATTGGCCAGAGCGATGATGATGCTGCCAGCGTGGATGATGTCATCAACCTTAGGATTGAATATCCAGGCACCATCCTGCTCGCGTACCGCCAACAGGATATAGTCCGGGCTGCGCAGACGCAGGTCGCCGACACGAGTCTGCGGGAAATTGGCAGGCACCGGAACCTCTTCGACACGCACGTTCTTGTCCGACCGGATCATCTCGTCGAGAAAGCCGACGACGTGCGGCCGGACCATCGCTGACGCCAGGCGAATGCCGCCTGTGAAATCCGGAGAAATCACCGCGTCGGCACCCGCCTTGCGCATTTTTTCGACATTTCGCAGTTCCTGGGCGCGAGCCACGATGCGCAAGCGCGGGTTGAGTTGTCTGGCGGTAATGATGATCATCAGATTGCGTGAATCGTCACCGGTGACGGCAAACAGGCCGCGGGCATCCTCGATATCTGCTGCCTCCATCAGATCATCGTCGGAAGCATCGCCATGCAGATAGAGCAGTGCGGGAAATTTGTCGAGGTTCTCCTCGAAACGCTCCACTTCGATGTCGATGGCGACGAAATGCCGGCCGGTATTATGCAGTTCGCGACCGACGCTACGGCCGACCCGCCCGAAACCGCAAATGATGAAATGCTGCCGTAGCTTATGAATGCTATTTTCCATCCGTCGTCTCCGCAGGGAATAATCCAGATCCTTCTCAAGGAAAAACACGGACAGGCTGGTGAACAGGAAGGTCAGCGCGCCCAGGCCAGAAATGGCAATGAAACCAGCGAAAAGGCGATCCTGAAGCGAATGAAGAGGGACAATCTCGCCATAACCCACCGTCGAGATGCTGATCAGGGTCATATATACCGCATCGGACCAGTTCCCGTTGTCACCGGCAATCCGATAGAAACCGAGTATCCCGACAATGGTCAACGCCAATACTGCTATGCCCGCCCATACGATACGCAGGACAATGCGCCGTAATTGCGTCGCTACACCCGCCTCGGATTCCCGTATACGGCGAAGGCGGCGAAGGCGCTGGCGAGCCTGCAACTGATCGTCAAACATGCAAACAAGAGGTGTCGGATTGGAATCGGATCATCATCGGGAAAGCTTGGCTGACGATGGCGGAATCAGGCCAGCAGCAGGGCCTGATATGCCGAGTGGGCGAGATTGGCACATCCGCGAACGATTGTCCACGCTTGCGACATTATAGCGGCCACCTTTCTAACGGCCACCTTTCCAGCCGCAAAATTCTACCGTGGAAAGCGACCAAGGCCAGCAAGATTCCGATCTGGTGGCGATTGTCGCCGCAGCCGCGTGCTAACGGTCATCACTTTTCCAGGCCCTCGAGATGATGAAAGTTGTTTCCCCCTTTCTCCGACCACTTCACGCCAGCAGGAGAGGGGAGATTAGCGAGTCACTGACGCCACTTTGGCATGAATCTGCAATTCATCGTGGAGTATCCGCACGCAATGGGTTTACCATCCCCTCTAGGACCATCCTGCGCAGACCCGTTCAGTCACCGGCCACGACCATGCCATCATTTACCCCCACACTCGAACAAATCACTGCCCGGACACTCGCCCATTACCAGCAATGTGCCGAAGACTTTCGCGAAGGCACCCGCAACCACGACGTGAGTCAGAACATCGCCGCGCTCCTGCGCCACATCCGTGGCCAGCCACCCTTCACGATTCTCGACTTCGGCTGCGGCCCGGGCCGCGACCTCAAGGCCTTTACCCGCCTCGGTCATCGGGCTGTCGGGCTGGACGGAGCCGCGAACTTCGTCGAGATGGCACGCAGCGACACGGGTTGCACGGTCTGGGAACAGGATTTCCTGAGTCTTGATCTTCCCTCAGGGGATTTCGACGGGGTATTCGCCAATGCCTCGCTGTTTCATGTCCCCAGCCGGGCATTGCCGCGCGTTCTGCGACAACTGCATGCCGCCCTCAAGCCCGACGGCGTCCTGTTCTGCTCAAACCCTCGCGGGGACAACCAGGAAGGCTGGCATGACGGACGTTATGGGGTCTTTCACGACCTCGCAGCCTGGCGACGCTGGATGCTGGGTGCGGACTTCGTCGAACTCGAGCATTATTACCGCCCGACCGGCCTGCCGTGCGCGCAACAGCCCTGGCTTGCCAGTGTCTGGCGCCGGGTGGCCGGGAACGGCGCGCCCCTGCACCCCTCCTTCCGGATTCGGAAAATGGACGATTCATGAGTCGCTGACGCGACTTTCACATTAACCGCAGCCAACGCACTGACCATGTCAACCAAACGCTTTACACGACGCCCATCGAACCTTCGGGCCAGCCGAAGAATCGCCGAAGCGATTCTGGATTATGTTGGCCAAATCCCGGCCACCCGCGAATACCGGCAACAAAACCCGGAAGACCACGCCCGCGCGATCGCCCGCACGGCAGCCAGACAGGCTGCCGTCACTGCCGGCAGCCTGACACTGCCGCCTGGCCCACTCGGCTGGCTTACCCTCCTTCCCGAACTGCGTTCGCTGTGGAAACTCCAGACACAGATGGTTGCGGATATCGCCGCTTGCTATGGCAAGATCGACGGTTTGAACCGCGAAGAGATGCTCTATTGCCTGTTCCGGCACACCGATCCACAGATCGTTCGCGATCTGGTTGCCAAGATCGGAAAGCGCCATGTCGTCCATCTCGCCTCGCGTCCCGAGACCCAGTCGGTCGCTCTGAAGATCGGCATGCACCTCTCCCAACGACTCATCGGCAGAGGAATTTCGCGCTGGATCCCGGTTCTCGGAGCGATTGGCGCCAGCGCCTATGTCTATTACGACACCTACCAGGTCGCCCGTACGGCCATCGAGTTATTTACCGGCGTCATTGACGTGCAGGGCGACGAAGCCGATTCAGAGACGGCGGCGTCCCGCTGACGAGAATTGCACATCAAGCAGCGGGAAAAATATCTCTTGCCGGGCAGCCCACGTAAGGTCATGGCGGCTAATACTGCGTGGGCGGCACGGAAGCGAATAATGTCAGCAGACTGTTAGAATACGGCCAATCGATCGGCAACCTTGGCGGGCAGCATGACAAACGAGCGCATCAGGCATATTGAGGAATGGGCCAACCCGCGCATGGTCGTTGGCGTGACGTTGTTGTTGGTCGGCGCACTGTGGTTGGCACTGATGGTCTCGGTCGTCGCGGATCGCCATGAAAGTATTGCCACCACCGGCGGGCTTCTGCAACGCATGACCCACGCCGTCGAAGAGCAGACCCGACAGCAGTTTCGCGTCGCCGATACTTTCCTGGCCAGTTGTGAGCACTGGCTGCAAGCAAACCCCGATCTGGATCCCCGCACCGACAGGACCTTCCGACAATTGATCGAGACCTTTCGTGCCGGAACCGACCAGTCGATCGATATCTACCTGCTTGCCGCGGATGGCCAGATGTTCGACATTCTCGACCCCGCTCAGGGGCCGCTGGCCAATGTCGCGGACCGCGACTATTTCAAGGGAGCCCTGAACAGCCCGGGCCTGTTTGTCGGCAACCCCACGCGCAAGCCGCTCGCTGACCACGACGGCCTGCCGCTCAGCCTGTCGCTGCAACATCCGGCGAACGACATCCAGGTACTTCTCGCGGTGATCGACCTGCCAACGCTGACCCGGTCTTACGAAAAACAACGCCTGCAACCCGGCGGAGCGATTACTCTGCTCAGGCGCGACGGCACGGTGCTGGCGAGGGCACCCCATGATGACCGACTGCCCGGCCACTCGATGGCCAGCGAAGCCTTGTTCAGAGAGCATCTCGCGCAGCAGCCGCAGGCCCTGGTGCTGCCCGATGCCCGCCTCGGCACACGGGCGCGAGAATTCATCAGCTACTCGTCAATGCCCGATTTCCCGCTGGTGATCATGGTATCGGAAGACTACGATGAAGCGCTTGCTGCCTGGCTAAGACAGACGGCCTGGGTAATCCTGCTGGGACTGGGAGTGACCCTGCCATTGGCGTTCATCGCCTATCGATCGCTACACCTGCTGCAGGCGCTCACCAGTCAGGATGCCGAATTACAGCGCCTGGCAACGACCGATCTGCTGACCGGCAGCAGCAGCCGCCAGCACTTCTTCGAAACACTCACCGACGAGGTCGCGCGCGCGCGTCGCCGGCAGATCCCCCTGACCGTCGTGTTGTTCGATATCGACTTTTTCCAGCGGATCAACGACGGTTATGGCCATGCCGTTGGCGACCAGGCCCTGATCCTTTTCGCCAATACCGCGAAAGAGGGCCTGCGTGACATGGACCTTCTTGGCAGACTCGGAGGCGGTGAATTCGCGCTTCTGCTGCCCAATACGAAAGCACGGGAAGCCGTCCTGGTCGCCGAACGAATTCGCAAAGCAATCCCCGGCATATCGATCCCGAGCGACAACGGCACCGTCCAGTTCACGGTCAGTGTCGGGGTGAGCGAAGTCCATGCTGACGACACGTCGATTGACGATCTGCTGAAGCGCGCAGCCACGGCGCTGCACAACGCCAAGGCCGGTGGATACGATCGGGTGGCAGTCGTCTAGGACACGGTCCAAAAGCTACGCGAAGCACCGGAGCATGAGGTGAGCAGCGGTAATATGGACCATGGCTTCAGCGTTGTCCGAACGCACATCATCATGCGAGATTGACGCCGGTTGATGGGGACTCGTATACTTTGGATGACAACGCTTTATTTCTCTATCCTTTCTTAACGAGGCGTCCATGCCAAAACCATTCCCGGCGCCAGGCCTGAATGTCGTGAAAGCCCTGGGTGAGGAACCCGCTTTCAAGGCAGGCGACGATGTCCGAATCTCGGTTCGCTATCCCGTCGGGCATTATCGCGTACCGGCCTACATTCGGGGCAAGCTTGCCACCGTAGAAGCAGTGATGGAACCACCAGCGGTCAACAACGAGGAGGAAGGTTTTGGGCGCAATGCGGGCTCCAAAGGCCATTATTATCGCGTGGCCATCCCGCTGACCGCTTTGTGGCCTGGCTATGCCGGCTCCCTTCCGGATAGTCTGCGCATCGAAGTCTTTGAAACATGGCTGGAAAGGGTCTGAATATGAACGACCACGATCATTCCCATCCGCATCCCGCGGCGGCTGACGAGGCGCCTCCCGAGTATTACGAAATCATGGAGACGGCCATTCGGGAACTGCTCATCGAAAAGAAGCTGATTGCTCCCGGCGAGATTCGTCGACAGATCGAAGTGCTTGACTCCCGCACGCCTGCGTTGGGTGCGAAAGTCGTCGCGCGGGCGTGGGTTGATCCTGGGTTTCGGGCTCGTCTGCTCACCAACGGCCGTGCAGCCTGCGAAGAGTTGGGCATCAGCTTCTACGACGACACCCAGCTCATCGTTCTGGAGAATACCGACAAGGTTCACAACCTCATCGTTTGCACGCTCTGTTCCTGTTATCCGCGCCCGGTGCTCGGCCTTCCGCCCGACTGGTATAAAGCCAGGCCATACCGCGCCCGCGCCGTCAAGGAACCGCGGAAAGTCTTGTCCGAGTTCGGCACCGAGATTCCTGAAGACGTCGAGATTCGTGTCAGCGACTCGACCGCGATCCAGCGTTATCTGGTATTGCCGCTGCGTCCGGCAGGCACCGAGGGTTTTACCGAGGAACAACTCGCCGCCATGGTCACCCGCGACGCGATGATTGGCGTTGTCAAAGTCAACCTTGAACACCGGATCAATTCATGAGCCAAACCGAACACCTCCTGAAAACACTGCCGAATGACATTGGCGGCTTGCCGGCGGATCGCATCGAACGCATTGACCACGAACTCGAGCCTTGGGAGAAGCGTTGCCACGCACTGGCGGATGTCCTCGATTTCCATAAGATTATCAGCACGGAGGAAAAACGCCGAGGCGTCGAGTCGCTCGGCGCGGAGATGATCGGCAAACTCACCTATTACGAACGCTGGATCGTCGCTTTCGCAAACATTCTCTTTCAGAAGGGAATTCTCACTCCCGAGGAACTGGCCAAGAAGATGGATGAAGTCGAGAGACGGCAGGCTGAATAACACATCATGTGCAACACCGGGTGGCGTTGCAGGAGGAAGTGAGGGCAAGGCCTCCCGCCCAGCCTCCCGCATCACTCGCCCCCTCGCACCAGCGCCAGCATCTCCGCGTAGCTCAGCCTGCCGCCGTCCTCGGTGCCGACGAGCAGCCCGTCGGCCAAGTCGCGCTTGCCGGCGTGCAGTTGCAGGATGCGCTCTTCGATGGTGTCCTGGGCGACCAGGCGATAGATCGTGACCGGGCGCTCCTGGCCGATGCGGTGGGCGCGGTCGGAGGCTTGGTCTTCGACGGCGGGGTTCCACCAGGGATCCATGTGGATGACGTAGTCGGCGGCGGTCAGGTTGAGCCCGGCGCCGCCGGCACGCAGGCTGATCAGGAACAAATCTCCCTCGCCGGCCTGGAAAGCGGCGACCGCTGCGCGGCGCTGCGCCTCGGGGGTCGAGCCATCGAGATACTGGTAGCGGATGCCACGGGCATCGAGATGGCTACTGAGGAGCTTGAGGTGATCGACAAACTGACTGAAGACCAGTGCCTTGTGACGATTGTCGAGCAGTTCGTCGACGATCTCGGCGAAGGACTCGAGCTTGGCGCTCGGCAGTTCGCTGTCGGGTAGCGCGAGCCGCGGATGGCAGCAGGCGCGACGCAGACGCATGATCTCGGCGAGAAGCTGCATGCGCTGCTGGCCGGGGTGAGCCTCCGAGGCATCTTCGAGGCGTTCGATGGCCTGCTGGCGCAAGGCCTCGTAGAGCGCCCTCTCGCCGCTACCGAGCTCGATCTGCAGGGTGATCTCGGTGCGCGCGGGCAGCTCGCTCAAGACCTCGCTCTTCAGGCGGCGCAGAATGAAGGGGCGCAGCAATTGGCGCAGCCGCTGTCGGGCGCTCGCGTCCCTGGCCTGCTCGATGGGAATTGCGAAGCGCCGGTTGAAGGTCTCCAGCGAGCCGAGCAGGCCGGGATTGATGAAGCGGAAGAGGTTCCACAGCTCGCCGAGATGGTTCTCGATCGGCGTGCCGGTGGTGATCATGCGAAATGCGCCACGCAGGCGCATCATCGCCTGCGAGCGTTTGGTGAGCGCGTTCTTGAACGCCTGCGCTTCGTCGGCGACGATGGTCTGCCACGGTACCTCGGCGAGGCGTTCGCCCTCGCTCTGCAGAAGACCGTAACTGCAGACGATGAGGTCGAAGGGGCCGGCCTGTTCGAGCTGCGCGGCGCGGTCGGCGCCGCCGAAGCGCAGCGGCTTGAGCGTCGGGGCGAAGCGCTGCGCTTCGTCGATCCAGTTGCCGCAGACCGACATCGGCGCCAGCACCAGTGTCGGGCCTGCAGCGGCCCGCGACACGATCAGGGCCAGCGCCTCGACCGTCTTGCCAAGCCCCATGTCGTCGGCGAGGCAGGCGCCGGCGCCCCAGTGGGCGAGGCGAGCGAGCCAGCGGTAGCCTTCGGCCTGGTAGTCGCGCAGCTCCACCTGCAGCGTCGAGGGGAGTGGCGGTTCGAGGGCCTGTAGCGCAGCCAGCCGGTCGAGCAGCGTCCGCCACGCCGAATCGGCCTCGACTGCCATGCCATCGATGATCTCCTCGATGGCCGGCGCCGCGAAGGGGTGGAAGCGGCCGTCGTCGGCCACCAGTCCGCGCAGCTTGTCCAGGCGCCGACGCAGGGCCTGGCGGAGAATCAGATAATCGTTTTCGCCGAGGCGGACGAAGCGGCCCTGGGCGGCGGCCGCGCGCTCGAGCAGCTCGCGCATCGCCAGCACGCGCCCGTCGTCGAGAGTCAGCTCGCCATCGATCGCCAGCCAGTCGGCCTGCTGCCGGAGAGTGACACGCATCTGGCGGAGCTGGGTTTCCTTGCCCAGGCTGATGCGCTTGCCTTGCGGCCAGTCGAGCACGACCGCATCGCCGAGGTGATGAAGCTCTTCGAGTGCGCTCAGGGCCTGCTCGAGGTCGTCGAGGTGCCAGCTCCAGCCGTCGTTGCCGGCGAGTGCCGAGCATTGGCGGATCACCGCGCGGGCCGCCGCCAGCTCGCTTCGGAGGTCGCGGGAGCAGCGCAGGGTGCGACCGTCGCGCTCGCTGAACAGGGTCGCCCCTCCCTGCCCCGGTCGGAACTGCGGGCCAGCTTCACCACCGGGGTGAACATAGCACTCGAGGCCGAGGCCGCCCTCGAAAGCGTTCAGGTGCAGATGCGGGCGCGGGTCGGCGACGATCGTCTCGGCAACGCCGGCACCGCCGCCGATGTCGGAGTGAACGGTCAGCAGTGGAGCGACCGCAGTGAGCCCTTCGAGCAAGCGCGGCTCGGCGCCCTTGGGGACGCTGAGGCCCGTCGGGCCGAGAATGCGGGCGATTTCCCGGTGCCGGACATCGAACTGCACCAGCCGGATGCGCTGCGGGGTCTCCTCGACCGGCAACAGCGACCGGTTCTCGGCCGGGAAGGGCTCGATGCTGACCAGAAAGTCCTTGCTGCGCCGCACCGCCGCCAGCGTCGGCAGCGCCCGCACCAGTTCAACCGGAGTATTTGTGGTCACGTTGCGGACGACCAGGGGGTGGCCGACGGCGGCCAGCAGGGCGCGCTCGGTGTCGATCCGATAAACGGTCCGCGCGTAGCCACCGTACCAGCTCGCTTCCTGCTCGCGGACGATGCAGGCGCAGATCTCGCGGTCCTGGGGCGTCAGGTAGGGAAAATCTTCGGGGGTCTCGGCGAGCCGCTGCAGCGCCACCGGCCTGCCCTGGCTCCAGTCGCCGCGTTTGCTGCGCTTCTGCTCGCGGGGTTCGAGCAGGGCGTCGTTCTGGTGCAGTTCGAATACCCAGGCCATGCGCAGATCGGCGGCCTCGGGCGCAACGCTGCCGGGATCGTCCGCCTGATTGCCAAGCCCCTTGAGCGCATCGAGGGCAATCTCCCAGGCGGCTCTGGGGGCCAGCAGATCGGTCATCAGGACCACGCCGGCGGGAGGATCGCCAAGTGCCGCCAGGGTCGGGGTCGCGCCCTCGAAGCCGAAGGCCACCAGCAGGGCAACGGCCTCGTGTGCATACCATTCGATCCCGGCCTGCAGCGCCTGCTCGGCACAGGTCGCCAGGACTTGCAGCGCGTCCGCTGTCGGGCGCTCGCCAAGCCAGTGCAGTGCCAGGAAGCGGAGTAGTTTTGGAAATGCGCCGCGCACGCTCAGGCTGGACTGCAGCCAGACGGCGTCGTCCAATGGGCGTTGGCCGGCCAGCACCGCGGCCAGGTCGCCGAGCACCCGAAACCCTTGCTCGATGGGGTCGGTCACGCTGGCCCGTAGACAGAGGGCCACCTGCCGCTGCACCCGTTCGTAATCGGCCTTGCCGCCGCGGTGCAGGAGGGCGACGAGATACAGCGCGCCGGCGATACCACGTGTATAGACGTTGCGCTTGCGGCTCAGCTTGCGCTCCGACAGCTCGGCTGCCTCGATCTTCGCAAGAGTCTGGGCGTAATCGCCCTGTAAAAAGTGTAGCCAGCCGCGTAGGGCCAGCGACTTGGGGTCGCTCCGGTCAGCCAGCAGCGCCGGCACCATGTCCAGGCAGCCGCGCAGCAGGTACTGCTCGGCCAGGGCGTCGGCCACGTCCGGGCGGGTTGCGGCCAAGGGAGTCAGCAGGCGCTCCATCAGTGCGTAGTGGTCCGGCTGTGGAACCAGTTCCAGGGCCGTCTGGTGCAACAGCGGGGCGAGGGCCAGGATCTGGAGACGGGCATCCAGGCCGGAGATCCATGCCGGGTCCGGCTGGGACAGGCAAACCTCGGACAGTTGTCGAACCTGGTGATAGGGAACCCCGGCCAGTGATGCGGCCGGGCCGACCCCGAGCTGTTGCAGGACATCGTCTGCGCGCCCGCCATAGAGCGCGTTGCGCAACACCCGCAAGCGGCGTAATTCGTTCTGCGCTTCCCAGGAGTTGCGTATCGGCGTCGGCAAGCAGCGCTCTGCGGCCTCGACGATCGCCGCGAAGGTTCCGTCGGCGACGGTCTCGCGGGTCAGGGTTTCGCGCAGGTCGGGACGACAGAACAGAGCGCCCTTCGGTAGATCGATCAAGCCGTCACTGAGCAGCCGCTCGCGCAGGGTCTTGTTCAGCAGGCGACTCAGTGGGGCGCCAGATTGGTCATGCCAGGCAAGGGCGTCGAGGATCTGCTGCAGCACGGTCTGCCCGACCGATTCGCAGACCACCGACAACACCCGCAGGATGCGTTGCTCGTCGGGGCTCAGGCGCTCGTAGCGCGCGTGCAGCTCAGCCACTGGGGGTTTCGGGCAGCACCAGGCCGAGCCTGACGAGGCCCTTGCGGAAGGCCGCGAGCTTCGGATCGGGAACACAGACCAGGCGGTCGCCGGCACGCATGCAGTGCGGTGCGGTGCTCGGGTCGGAGGCGAGCAGCGCGGCAATGGCGGCGTCCTTGCAGCGGATCAGACGCGCCGATCCGGCGTCGGCTAGCGCGGTGGCGCGTTCGCCGACGCTCTCCAGCAATTGGCGAAACTCCGCCGGCAGCTCGCCAACGGTCGCGGTGTCGAGGAAGTCGCGGATGCGCCCGCGCTCGTCGGCATCGGCACTCGCTCGTAGCAGGGCATCCGGGTCGAGTCGCCAGCGATCGGCAGACGAGGGCTGGGCGATCCGCTCGAGGAGCAGCCGCTCCGCAGGCTCCGGATCGCGCAGCAGGGTCAGACCGAAGTCGGCCCCGGTGGCCAGTAGCGGCGGCTTCTTCTCGACAGTCGGTCGGTAGTCCGGGGTCAATCCGAAGCAAAAAGCGCCGAGGGCATTGAGGCGAAGATAGCGCAGGCCATCGTAACGGCTCAGGAACAGGAAGTCGTCGGTTCCCCAGACATCCCGGTAGTCGGGTCTGGCGTGGTAGGGACTGGTGTAGGCGACGTCGAGCAGGCCGAGCGTCGCCAGATACTCGAAGAGATAGGCAAGGATATAGCGCGCCTGCAGGATCTCGAAACTCCCGAAGCCCTCGTGACCCAGGCTGCCGTAGTTCGAATCGGAAAAGTACAGGGCCCAGGCGTTGTAAGTGACCTCGAAATCGTGGTTGCGAAACCGCATCTGGCGGAAGAACTCGTCGAGGGAGATCCAGCGGCCGACGGGACAGCAATCCTTGAGGGCCCCAGCGATCACCGTACGGCGATCGGCCAGGGCGCTGAGCTGTGCCGATCGGCTGGTCTGGCCCTTGAGCAGGTCCACGCGGCGCAGTTCGTCCGGTGCCCCCTTTGCCTGCCAGCGCTCGAACAGATGCGAGACGACCGTTTCGAGCGGCTGTGAGAGGGCCTTGCTGCCGCGGGCGGTCAGTGCCAGCTTGCTGCCGTCCAGCTTTGCCAGCCCCGCGACCTGCAGCAGCAGCGGCCAGGCAAAGGGGCGAATTGGACGGATCGCCCCGCCCGCCCAGCGCTGGCTACCCAGGTCGTCTTCCGGCCGGTACCAGTCGCCGCCGAGCAGGATCGACTCCAGTTTCGCCACTGCGGAACTGCTCGGCAGGCCGGTCTTCGGGCCGACCGCGATGCCGCCCTGCCCGATCAGCCGCAGCACCGCCGGCAGGTCATGTCGCACCAGCGCCTCGGTGGCGACGAGGCGCAGCGGCTCGGCTGCACCGGCCGCCCCATTCGACGCCACGGTGGCCGGCAGATCCTCGTCGCTCAGGGTGGTGATCGCCAGCTCGGCCGGCCGTGGCGCCAGCCCGGCCAGACGCGGCAGCAGGTCCTCGGGGATCTCGCCATGGTAGAAGAAGAGCTTGAGGACGCTGGGCTGTTCGACCTTTGGCGTGCCCCAGGAATAAAAATAGATGCGCCGCCGCCCGAAGTACTCGGGGACCTGGCCGTACCTGAGCCGGAAGCGCACCGAATCGAAGCGCCCTCCCCAGTGGTGGACCGCCTCGGCGATGGCGTCGATTTCCAGTTGGGACAGGCGCTGCCAGACACTGCCCAGATCGCCGGCCAGAAGATACTGGGCGAGCGCCTCGATGATCTCCGCCTTGCGCGTCGAGCGGTCGCCGATGGGCGTCAGATCGCGTCTCTGCTTCAATTCGTCCACCGTCAGGAGATTCAATTGCTCGTGGAGTTTCATGGTCATTTTCGCTGGGGTGGATGCCGACGCCTGCAGGCGCCTCTGGCGATGCGATGGCGCGCACTGGAGGGCGTATTTTACATGGATCACTTCCGGGGTCGCGATGGCCGGCGAGGCACAGACATGCTTGGGGCCGGTTCCTACGATCGACTGCCATTGGCCTGGCACGCCAGCGGCACAATCACTCACCAGGGCAATCGCATGAATGCCATTGTCGTGAACCTTCGGAAATAATGTTTTACGCTCAAGGAGTTACGAATGGGCTGTTCACAGCTCATTGATTTGTGTAGTTTTCTGTCTTTTTGGGGTTTTCCATGGAGGCAGGAGGCAGGGTCCGGTTGATGGACGTGTGGGTTGGTGTGCGGGATCCGCGGCAGGCGAAGAAGGTCGAGCACGACTTGGTGGAGATGCTGGTGGTGGCGGTGTGTGCGGTGCTCTCGGGTGCGGATGGCTTCGTGGAGATCGAAGCCTGGGCGAAGGAAAAGCTGGACTGGCTGCGCCGTTATCTCAAACTGGAGCGTGGCATTCCGTGCCATGACACGTTCGGGCGGGTGTTCGCGGCGATCGATCCCGGCGAGTTCGGTGCGGCTTTCCTGCGCTGGGTCGGCCAAGTCGTGCCGGCGTTGAGCCGGGAGGAAGTCGTGGCGATCGATGGCAAGACGAGTCGTCGTTCGGGGAAAGCGGGCGCCACGCCATTGCATCTGGTGAGCGCTTTCGCCGCCCAAGCCGGCGTGGTCCTGGGACAGCGTGCGACGGCTGCGAAATCGAACGAGAAGACCGCCATTCCGGAACTGCTGACCACCCTGGCACTGGAAGGCTGCCTCGTCACGATTGACGCGATGGGGACGCAGCCCAACATCGCACAGGCCATTCGTGATCGCGGAGCCGACTATGTGCTGGCGGTCAAGGACAATCAGCCCACCCTGGCCGGGTCGATCCGGGATTTCGTCAGCGCCTTCGACGCCGCGCCGGAGCGGACCCCGCACCGGTTTCACCAAGTCGTCGAGAAAGACCATGGCCGTCTGGAGGGGCGGCGCTGCCACGTCTTCGACCAGCTCGACTGCCTGCATGCGCCGGAACGCTGGCCAGACCTGAAATCCTTCGCGATGATCACCAGCGAGCGGACGATCGGTGGCAAGACCTCCGTCGAACGTCGCTTTTATCTCAGCAGCCTCGCTCCGGACGCTGAACGAATGAACCGCGTCGTTCGCCAGCACTGGCGTGTCGAGAACAGTCTGCACTGGTGCATGGATGTCGTCTTCCGCGATGATCAGGCGCGCACGCGTACCGATCATGCTGCCCACAACCTTGCGGTCCTGCGCCAGTGGGTCCTCAACCTCCTGCGCACCGCGCCCGTGAAACGCAAAGGCGGCCTTCAGGTGCAGCGCCTCATCGCTGCGACTTCCGACAGCTTCCGGGCGCAAATCTTGGGGCTTGTATAAGATTCATGCGATTGCCCTGAATCACTCACTGCCGTTCTGCTTCTGCGCCACCGCCTTGAGGTATTCTTCCCCGATCTCCGGGCAGACTTTTTCGATGAACGCCAGCGCATAGCTGCGTAGATAGGTACCGCGGCGCCGGCAGCCGCGGACTCGGTCGCCGGCGCGCGCATCACCAGTTGCCCAGCGTAGCACTGGGCAGCGCTCTCGATAGGCTTTGAGCATTCAAGGGGCAAGAGCCGCTCCTGGGGATGGAGAAGCTGCTCGATGCGGCGACACAGCACCGGCCAGTCCTCCTGCTTGATCGAGAAGTTCCGCCCGAGGTTTAGCACGGTGATCTGCCGGACCTTGCCCCCAATGCGCTCGCCACGAACCAGCCGATAGGTGAAGTATCCTTCGCCCCCGAGTTCGACACTTTTCGCGTGCTAAACGCATAAAAGGGGTTTTGGTGGTAACTGAAGTTTAGACACACGCGTGCTCCGCTCGCCGGGTTTTCGCGGAGGCGAGCGATGGCTTTCAAGACAATGGCATTCCCCAGCGCCGATCGACGCTGGGCGAGACGTCTCAACACTGCAAACGCTGATCCTGACCGGGGAGAGGCATCACGAATTGACCGGACTTCGAGTCGTAGGCGTCGCGCACGGGAAGTCCGATAAATTGCATGCGCAGCCACTGGGCGAAAAGGCCCGCAGTGATCATGGCACCCTTTCTCCAGGGGGCGATGGCCATCAGCGGAAAGGACGGCCACAACTGCAGGGCGAGCAGTTGCGTCAACGCGTAGGCCGTGGAGCGAATCTGCATCCACAGTTCCAGCGCGGCCTTCGACTGCTGCCACAGATTGGCCACGCCCCACCAGCGCTTCAGGTGGTGAAACAAGGGCTCGATCGCCCAGCGCTCGGCGTAGATCGCGACGACCTGTTGGGCCGACAGGTCGGTCTCGGTGGCCAGAATCAGGCGTGGGCGCGACCAGGTGTGATCGGGCAGGAGCATCTCGCACCACACCGCGCGTACCGGGAGCCCCTTCAGGAATCGCGCCACAGCGATGACCGAACGCACCCGAACCCGCTGCACCTTGCCGTACAGCATCAGCTCCCTCTCCTGCACCGGCAAGGTTTCGAGCCTCGCCGCATCGATCCGCTGGCCGTACTTGCGCTGGCGGCCTCGGCGTTTCGGCTCCGGTTCCGGCGGCAGAAACAAGGCCGTATCGCGGCGCACCTGTCCGATGATGCGGACCTGTTGTTCGAGCAACGGAAGAATCAGGGTGCGGCGCATGAACCAGGCATCGATCAGCAAGCGCACCCCCTGGACGTGCCCCCGGACCGAGTCCATCAGTTGGCGTGCCCCCCAGAGCTTGCCGCGCTGACCCGATTCTTCGAGCAGCCACGAGCGAATCGGCACCGTCAGCGCCGAACCCAGGCGGACGCGCACGACCAGGGCCAGCGTGACCCAGCACTGGCTGTTCAGAAAGGTCGGCCGATTGGCCTTGTGGCTGTGATCGTGCTTGATACTGATCCCCGGCCCGGACTTCGCGCCGCGCAGAACCAGCGTATCGTCGAGGATCAGGGTGACCAGTTCGGTGGGGCACACCGTCAGCACCAGCTGTAACAAACGCAGCGACAATTCCGTGACCGGCACCTGTGCTCGCTCGATGAGCTTGTAATAGGTGGTCCAGTGTGCCTCCCGGCGAATGGCCCCGATGGCCCGCGTGACCCAGCCTTCCGGGTTGAGCAGGCAACCGATCAGCAGTTCGACGAAGGTCCGGCGAGAACGCGGTGGCACCGCCACCAGGAGAAAGGAAATCCATTCCGAGAGTAGCAAGCAGACGTTGGCAGCGAGAGACATGAGGGAAAGTCCAGGATCGAAAACGATCCCTCATTGGTCGCCGCGCGCTGCTTGCGCGAGAACCCTGCGCAAGCAGCGCGCGGCGACCTCACGATTCCCACGTCATGTCAAGTCTTTTTTGTATTTCTTCGAAAAATTTTTGCGGCGCCGGAATGTCTTCGGCATCCGCTGGCGATTGCGAGTGTCTAAACTTCAGGTAGAAGCCAGGTAGATGGCGGCCAGAAAATTGCGGGCGGTTTTGTCGTAGCGAGTAGCAATTGCTCGATATTGCTTGAGTTTCTGGAAGAAGTTTTCGATCAAGTGGCGGGTCTGGTAGAGGTCGCGGTCGTCATCGCGTGGTTCAACATGGTGGTGCTTGGGAGGATAAGGGCGATTTTTCCGGCCTCGGCCAGCGGTTTCAGTATCCGCTGGTCGGCAGCGTACCCCTTGTCGGCAATGATCGTGTTGGCGGCTATCTGGGGCAACAGGACGTCCGCGCCGTCGAGGTCGCGGGCCTGTCCGGGGGTGAGGTGGAAGCCGGTTGGATTATCCGGGACGTCCACGGCGGCATGGATTTGGGTGCTCAGTCCGCCTCGGCCACGCCCGATGGCGTGCGGGCCGTGTTTTTTTCTAGGGTGGAATAACCAGCCGCTGGCTCGTCTAAGCTATTGATAGATAGGGAAAGCAGGTCGAAGGCGGATCATGGGAGGAAAGACGCCGAGAGAGAAGCCAACGCAGTGGTGGACGTTGGAGGCTCTGCGTCGGGAGTGTGCCGGTTGCGGGCGGGAACTGAAGTGGAACTATACGAAGCATTGCAAAGTTGCCACACTGACTGGGCTGTTGGGGATGGAAGTACAGATTGAAGTCTGTTTGAACCGAGCATGTAACTGGTATCACTCCCCGTACCACCCGGAGGAAGAAGGGCGCATTGCGCTGCCCTATTATGGCGACGGCCTGGACGTGCTGGTGCTGATTGGTGCGCTACGCGACCGGGAGCATGCGAGCGTGTTTTAGATTCACGGTCAGTTGCTGGCGCACGGCGGGTGTGAATGAAAGTGTTGGGAGGAACCGATAGACTCCCCTCCCCCCTCGCGGGGGCGAGGCGGGGTTTCGCGGAGCACTGCTCCGCGCCGCCGCAGCCGGCCCGCGATGCAGCGTGGGCCGTGGAAGGGGTTGGGGGAGAGGGGGATCCATGCTCGCAGAGGCCAGCAGAACCGATTGACGGCCCTGACCATGCGCTTTCGCAAGGATTTGACGAATTCGTGTGCAACCATGGTCCCCTCTCCCCAACCCCTTCCACGGCCCACGCTGCATCGCGGGCCGGCTGCGGCGGCGCGGAGCAGTGCTCCGCGAAACCCCGCCTTCGCCCCCGCGAGGGGGGAGGGCAATCACTGATGTCGCCCCATCTCCATTGAACAAGGGACTTCGACCAACACTTTCAATCGCACCCGCGCACGGCCTCCGGATTGACAAGCGCAGCATCACCTACCTGATCGAGAGCTATGACGAACTGGTCACCCTATCGGTTGATCGCAGCGCACGACGCGAGCGCCCGCGTTGCCAAGGACGGGCGATCCTGGCCATCGACGGTCTGCAGCCGGATGCGGGCCATGAAGTATTGTGGCTCATCCGGGAAGTGCTGTTGGCCTGCCCTCTGTTGTCGTCGGCCAGTCCGGAGTGGGCCGGTCTGCTGCGAAAGGCGTCCAGCGAATTGGACGCGCCAATGGTGGGCGCGGTCAGCAACGGACAGGAGTCAATCCTGCTGGCGGTATCCGAAGCACTGCCTGGCGTACTGCATCCGTGGTGTCACTTTCGCGATCTGCGCCAAGCCGCCCGCCCATTGATGAGTCCGATCGGCACGCCAAGAGCCGGACGAAGGTGGCGCCGCGATGCCCGCGGGCGATTTTCCCCACTGGGTTGGCATCAGGCGAGTCGGTATCGTAGCTCCTACAAGGCGCTTCCGCCTTGGTTACCTTGGTTAATTAAAGGAGCTTATTACCATGAAAAACTCTCACTCCAAGATCGTAGCAAGCGTGGCACTGGTCTTGCCTATTCTGGCTGGTGCGGCCCCCGCCGTCGGCGGCGACATCACCATCACCAACAATATCGCCGGCAAGGTGACCGTCATAGGCGGCAGTGCGTCTGGCGGTGTTGGACCGCTCAAGGGCGAACTCAACATGACCGCCGCCGCTTACGTCAATTCGGCTGTGGTCAACGGCGGCTCGGTCACCGGGAAGATCACGGTCTCAAATAACCGCGCCAAAGACGTCCTCGCTATCGGTGGAGTCGCCGCGGTGAACTCTGTCGTGGTCAATGCTAAGTAAAACCATGCACCCTCCGGGCCGACGCCCGGAGGGTTTGCCAGGAGAGCCCGCCATGCCAAATTCCTGCAGCCTGCTTATCCCCGGCGCCACGCTGTCGTGGCTGGTGTATTCCACGTCCTGCTTCGCCGTCGATCCCCGCTATCACGAGGCGCTCTCGGCCTACAAGGGCGAGATGAAGCGCGACGAACCGGCCAACGTCAATCCCCGCTTCATTACCGATCTCGCGATCAGCCAGTCGCGGCGCAACGCGCAAGCGGCGACCGGCAGCGGCCGGTCGGCTACGCAGCAAGCGACCGGCGACTCCGGCGGTGGATTGCGCATCGCCAGCCCGGTGATCACCGGCAGCGTCCGCGGCGATGTCAACATCATCGTCGAGAGGGATGCCGTTCGCGGCAGCGTGATCAACATCCAGTGAGGAGCCGGAAATGAGCCGCTTCACCTTCGATCGTCGGCGGCGCGCGCTGCTGCTCGGTTTGCCCTACCTTCTCGCCGGCTGCGCATTCCCGGGAACGGGGCTCGTCGGCTGGGCGAAATCCGACGCCGAGAGCTTCGCCGCCGAGCGCCAGCGTCGCACACCCCAGCCGCAATCCCGAGCCCGCGACGGAATGGCCGCGCCTGAATGTTTCGGGCGGCTGCTCGAAGTCTATCGCCGCGACGAGACGGTGCCTCTCTACGTACAGAGCCAGAAGATCAGCGACTCGACCGGCCTGTCGCATCCATTGGTGGGCGCCGAGCTGCCGACCGACCTCACCGACATGCTGATCACCAGCGTCAGTCGGATCGGCCGCAAGACCGTCTATATCCCCAACGATCTCGACTTCCGCAAGAACTACACAAGAGCCGGCGCCCCACTGAGCGTGAGAGTGCCCAAGGTCCTGATCGGCGGCTCGATCACCGAGTTCGACCGGGCGATCTCCTCGACCGCCCGGGGGGCCGACGCCGGCGTGTCGTTTGGCAAGGGAAAGGGCAAGAGCGAAGGCTCGGTCGGCGAAAAGGGGGCCTATACGATTTCGCGCCTGACGATTGACCTGAATCTCGCCGACGTCGCGAGTAACACGATGGTGCCGGGGGTGTATGCGGCGAACAGCATGAAAGTCATCAACGAAACCGCCGAGGGCAACTTCGACTTCGCGATTTTCGGTAACGGCCTCGGTTTTAACTCGATCAACCGCTATTTGCAGGGGCGGCATGACGCGATTCGCCTGTTGGTCGATTTCTCGGTCGTTCAGCTCCTCGGCCGCTACCTGGCGGTTCCTTACTGGCGTTGTCTGCCGGAGTCGCAAGCGGACGCATCGGTCATCGAGCGCATCGAACGATCCTACTTGGCCAATGCCAGGTCCCTGCGCGTCAAATGGATCCAGTCGACGCTGCGCGACTATGGCTATGCCCTTCCCCAATCCGGGGTCTACGACGCCGCCACGCGCGCCGCTCTGGAGGCGACTGTCCGCAGCCTGGCGATCCGGCGCCCGCTCAGCCTCGACGACGGCAAGCTCTTCGCCGAGTTATATGTGAGAATTCCGGTCTCCGCCTGAGCGCCAGGAGGAACCCCAGCGCAACCCACGCGAGCAGACTCTGGATCAATCGCCATGAATCCGAACGAATTCGACTTTTCACGCGAACCGGATGATTTCCACTGCCTGAGCGCCAACGAACAGGAGGAGTCTCTGCGCCGTAGAAACGAGCGGGCGTACGAACTCTTCCGCGCCGGCCAGGAACAAGCGGCACTGGCGGAGTGGAGCGCCGCCGCTCAACTTGGGGAAAGTATGTTCACTCACCTTCCCGCCGCCGGCCGCGGCCAGGTCCTGCGCGCCTTCTTCAACGAGGGCCTTACCCATGGGCAGCAGGGCCGGCCGGGGGCGGCGATCGATGGCTACCGCCGCGCCACGGCTCTCGGCGCGCCGGTGTTTCCCGAACTCGACGCCGATGGCCGCGCGCAAGTCCTGCGCGCCTTCGTCAACGAGGGCTTTACCCATGAGCAGCAGGGCCGGCCGGAGGCGGCGATCGATGGCTACCGCCGCGCCACGGCTCTCGGCGCGCCGGTGTTTCCCGAACTCGACGCCGCTGGCCGCGCGCAAGTCCTGCGCGCCTTCGTCAACGAGGGCGTTACCCATGGGCAGCAGGGCCGGCCGGAGGCGGCGATCGATGGCTACCGCCGCGCCACGGCTCTCGGCGCGCCGGTGTTTCCCGAACTCGACGCCGCTGGCGGCGCGGAAGTCCTGCGCGCCTTTGTCAACGAGGGCGTTGCCCATGAGCAGCAGGGCCGGCCGGAGGCGGCGATCGATGGCTACCGCCGCGCCACGGCTCTCGGCGCGCCGGTGTTTCCCGAACTCGACGCCGCTGGCCGCGCGCAAGTCCTGCGCGCCTTCGTCAACGAGGGCGTTACCCATGGGCAGCAGGGCCGGCCGGAGGCGGCGATCGATGGCTACCGCCGCGCCACGGCTCTCGGCGCGCCGGTGTTTCCCGAACTCGACGCCGCTGGCGGCGCGGAAGTCCTGCGCGCCTTTGTCAACGAGGGCGTTGCCCATGAGCAGCAGGGCCGGCCGGAGGCGGCGATCGATGGCTACCGCCGCGCCACGGCTCTCGGCGCGCCGGTGTTTCCCGAACTCGACGCCGATGGCGGCGCGGAAGTCCTGCGCGCCTTCTTCAACGAGGGCGTTACCCATGGGCAGCAGGGCCGGCCGGAGGCGGCGATCGATGGCTACCGCCGCGCCACGGCTCTCGGCGCGCCGGTGTTTCCCGAACTCGACGCCGCTGGCCGCGCGCCAGTCCTGTGCGCCTTTGTCAACGAGGGCGTTGCCCATGGGCAGCAGGGCCGGCCGGAGGCGGCGATCGATGGCTACCGCCGCGCCACGGCTCTCGGCGCGCCGGTGTTTCCCGAACTCGACGCCGCTGGCCGCGCGCAAGTCCTGCGCGCCTTCGTCAACGAGGGCGTTACCCATGGGCAGCAGGGCCGGCCGGAGGCGGCGATCGATGGCTACCGCCGCGCCACGGCTCTCGGCGCGCCGGTGTTTCCCGAACTCGACGCCGCTGGCGGCGCGGAAGTCCTGCGCGCCTTTGTCAACGAGGGCGTTGCCCATGAGCAGCAGGGCCGGCCGGAGGCGGCGATCGATGGCTACCGCCGCGCCACGGCTCTCGGCGCGCCGGTGTTTCCCGAACTCGACGCCGCTGGCCGCGCGCCAGTCCTGTGCGCCTTTGTCAACGAGGGCGTTGCCCATGGGCAGCAGGGCCGGCCGGAGGCGGCGATCGATGGCTACCGCCGCGCCACGGCTCTCGGCGCGCCGGTGTTTCCCGAACTCGACGCCGCTGGCCGCGCGCAAGTCCTGCGCGCCTTCGTCAACGAGGGCGTTACCCATGGGCAGCAGGGCCGGCCGGAGGCGGCGATCGATGGCTACCGCCGCGCCACGGCTCTCGGCGCGCCGGTGTTTCCCGAACTCGACGCCGCTGGCGGCGCGGAAGTCCTGCGCGCCTTCTTCAACGAGGGCGTTACCCATGGGCAGCAGGGCCGGCCGGAGGCGGCGATCGATGGCTACCGCCGCGCCACGGCTCTCGGCGCGCCGGTGTTTCCCGAACTCGACGCCGCTGGCCGCGCGCCAGTCCTGTGCGCCTTTGTCAACGAGGGCGTTGCCCATGGGCAGCAGGGCCGGCCGGAGGCGGCGATCGATGGCTACCGCCGCGCCACGGCTCTCGGCGCGCCGGTGTTTCCCGAACTCGACGCCGCTGGCCGCGCGCAAGTCCTGCGCGCCTTCGTCAACGAGGGCGTTACCCATGGGCAGCAGGGCCGGCCGGAGGCGGCGATCGATGGCTACCGCCGCGCCACGGCTCTCGGCGCGCCGGTGTTTCCCGAACTCGACGCCGATGGCCGCGCGCCAGTCCTGGACGCCTTCGTCAACGAGGGCGTCACCTACTACCTGGAGTCCGAACCGGGGCAGGAAACGGCGCTGTGGACGGTGTTCCTGGCCGGCCGATCGGGTCTCGATAATCGGGATGGATTTACCCAGACCGCACTGAAGGCGTTCCGCGACGCGCTCTCGGAAACGCCATCACCGCTGCTCGGCTGGCGCGCGTGCGTCGCCTTTGCGCATGATTGGCTGAGCACGGCGGCCGGCTGGGCGGCATCTGCGTCGAACTCGCGACAACGACGCCGCCTGGTGACGCTAGGCGGCTTTCTCGTCGGCGAGGCCGGGCGAGAGCACCGGCAGCAGTTGGCCGCACTCGCTCCCGAACTCGGCGGTCGGCAAGCCGCCTGCCCGAAGCTCGCCGGCTGGGCGAGTGCGCAAGTGCTGTCGACGCTCCGGCTGGCGGACGCCGATTGCGGCTGGCTGCTGCTCGCCCGGGTTCGGGCGAGCCTCGGGGCCGCAGAGAGGGTCAGCGACTGGCCGCTGCAGGCGC
Source organism: Candidatus Accumulibacter cognatus (assembly GCA_013414765.1). Classification (GTDB taxonomy): domain Bacteria; phylum Pseudomonadota; class Gammaproteobacteria; order Burkholderiales; family Rhodocyclaceae; genus Accumulibacter; species Accumulibacter cognatus. The sequence goes on along the minus strand of CP058708.1, from coordinate 2,049,022 downwards.
CGTGGCAGCTCGACCCGGCCGGACTCGCCGAGGCGATCCGGCTCGACCGACTCTGGTTTGCCGACGGCGGCGCCCGCGCGCCGTATGCCTGGATCGATGACGCGGGAGAGCCGCGTCTGGAGGCGCGGGCGTTCGGCACGCCGGCCAACGACTTCGACCCGCCGACGCGGCAAGCGCTGCTGGACTGGCGGCAGGGCGACCCGCAAGCGGCGATCGCCTTGCTCGACGGCGCCTGGCGGCGCCTGTCGGCGACAGGAACGATCGGGCGTCTGACCAGATGGCTCGAACTCCTGGGCGCCGGCGAGACCGCGCAGGAGCAGGCCATCGACGCCGTGATCTATCGCGATGTCGAGCAGGTTCTGCGGCAGGCTTTCCGGGAATGGGTAGATACCCGGCTCAGAGACGGCGAGCGCGATGCCGACCTCAACGGGGTGATGGCCAGCTTGCTGGAATGGTTCTCCGCGCCGGCCGCGGACTGGAACTCTCCCGGCTTTGCCTCGGCGCGCGAACAGGCCGTGCTCGATCGCCTGCATCCCTATCTCGCTGCCGAAGTGGAAGCCCTTGCTCCCGGCACCGCCTCGGTCCCTTCCGCTTCCGGCCGCGAAGCGCTGTGGCGTGCGCTCGAACTGCAGCGATACGTCCTCACCAGCGCCGCCACGCTCGTCGGCGCTCCGCGGGTCGCCGCCGACGCCCAGGCGCTAACGGCGCTCAACACCGCGCTGCAAGGAGAACTGAGCCTCCTCTTCGAACGCCTGCGGAGAGCCGAGCAAGGGCTGCCGGACCTGCCGCTTGACCGGGCTCGACGAGAAGATCTGTTCAGCGTCCTCGAATCGATGGCCGGCGAGATCGACCGCCTGGGCATGGGACTGGCGATTCCGGGCCCGGCGGAATGCGCGCGCGCCCTCGCCGCCGAGGAATCGCTGGTGCAGGTCTGGATGAGCGCCAATGGCCGGATGCAGGTGCTCGCGCTGACCGCGGCCGGGTCCGGGTCCGGGAACGACGGTCCGGCGGAGCCGCCGCTCCGCCATCAGGTGCTGGCAGAAGATTTTTCGAAGGACGCCTGGGAACCGCTGCTCACCCGCTGGGAGTCGATTCTGCAGGGAGGCCCGGAACTTACCTGGCGTTCCCCGGCCCACCTGGCACTGACGCACGTGCCGGCGGCGCTGTCCTCGAGAGACTGGTGGGCCGATTTCGTCGCCGAGTCGTCGCCTGCCACCCGCTTTCTCGCCTGGCTGAGCGAACAAGGCCTGCTGACTGGCGAACGGCGCTGTGTCGTCGTCCTGCCGGCGCGTCTCAGCCGCTTGCCATGGTTGGCGCGGGCGGTGACGGGTATGCGCGGCCAGCCCGAGTCGGCGGCGGGCAAGCTGAGGCTGGAGATCAGCGTGGCGAGCTGGCTGCAATGCCGGTCGGCGCCATCCGAATCCGGGGAGCGCGGACAGGCGGTGTTTCTCGCGGCCTCATCCGACCACGCCGATGGCCGCTTCGGCCGCACGGAAGCGGCGGTCGCCGCGCGCGCCATGCAGGTCGAGGCGCACCCGGCACACGGAATCGTCGAACTCGTCCGCGCGTTGTGCGCGGCGGGGCCCGCGCATCTGGTCGTGCATGGGGCTTTCGACCCCGGCGAGCCGACGCGCAGCTATCTTTCCGCCGATCGCACGACGCCGCACCTGCCGGCGTGGATCCTGGCCGCCTTGCCGGTGTGCGGCGACATCAGCCTCTCGGCGTGCGAGGCGATGCTGGTCGGCGATGGCGAACACCGCTGGCAGGGCCCGGTCGGCATCGGCCCGCTGTTGCGGGCGCGCGGCGCGCGCAGCGTGGTCGGCGCGCTGGGTTTCGCCGACCAGCTCGCGTCGCTTCTCTTCTTTCAGCTCTGGTTCGCCGAGCGACGAACGAAATCGGCCGTCGAGGCGCTGGCGAGCACGCAGCAGACGCTACGCTCGCTGTCGCTGCGGCGCGCGCAGCGACTGCTCAAGGAGATTGGCGGTCCCGACGCGCAGATGTTCGATACCGCCGTGCGCCAGCACAACGCGGACGCCAAACGCCAGGGATGGCAGACCCCCTTCGCCGACCCACGCCTGTGGGCCTCGTTCACCCTCATCGGCGACGCTCCGCCAGAACCGTACGCCGCACGTCCGGCGAAAGATCGGTTCGCCGACTGGCTTGGTTCGCTCTGGGAGCGGGTTTGCCGCTTCCTGCGCCTCCCGGCCGCGTCATGAGCCGCTCGTTTCTTGCCCGCACTTGCGGCCACCCGGAGCCGGCCACGTTTCCCCGCTTCCCTGTCCGCATTCCTTCGCGTACCTTTGCGCCGGTGTTCTTTCCGACCGAATGAGACAACGATGAATCGACTGGAGACCGCACCTGGCCCCGATCTGACCTATCTGCTCCGCCGTGATGCGGTGTTGCTGAGGCGTTTCCTGCGCAGCAGATACCGCTCCAGCGCTTCGGCTCCAGACCTCGATCAGGAGCAGACGAAAAGGGTGGCGGCCCAAACGGAAAGAGCGCTTTCGGTTCTGAAGCGGTATGAACGTCACGCCAGAGGGAAGACCAATGCCATCCCGATCGACGTGAACTACGAGGATGTAGGACGCTCGGGTGAGGCACAGCGCGACCGGGATGCCGTGCTGACCCGGATGATGATCGGCCTGATCCAGGAGGTGCAGAAGAAGTTCGGCGACGACGTCACCAGCGCGGCGTTGATGGCGGCGCTGTGCGCGGACCGCGCCCCGGTTCCACCGGGATTGCTGAGCGAGATTCCCGATGCCGACGAGAACGCGGCAGAAGTCCGCGCGCGCTTCCTGGGCGGGAATCCCCCCGCCGGCCTCATCAGTCCGTCAGCGGTTCGCGAGCGTTTCCTCAGCGAGGATCTGCCAAAGACGCTGCACGGGCTCAAAGGGATCAGTCCGTGCGCCGCGGCGATGGCCGCCCGCTTGGAGGAGCGTTCTGCCGACGCCAGGTTCAAGGATCGCGCGTGGACGATAGCCGCGGTTGCCGCTTTTACCGACTGGCTGTTCTGCAAAGGGCAGACGCTGCCCGGGATTTCGCGGATGCTTCTCCTCGAGACGAATCTGCCCAGCATGCGCGGCGCGCGCCGGATCAGTTCCCACCGACAAGGACTTGCGCGTGCGAATCGCCGTCTCTCCACTGCTCGCGGCTGTCCTTCGCCATCAAGATGAGCAGGGCCGGCGGGGCTGCCTGTCTGCGTGCGCGAGCCATCCTTCACTGGCGACGGCGACCTTCGTGCTCAAGCGGCTGACTTCTGTCAATAGCGCTGGCGTTAGCGTGCGCACGGGCACCAAGATCGTCCATCTCTACCTGGCACTCTGGCTGGAACGGATTGCCTTACTTGCCGATGTCGATGACCTCCGGAACGTCATGCCCAATACTCCGCAAATTTCGTACCCAATCGAGGTGCCCAGCGATGTCGCCCCCGGCCAGGTCCTGACGGTGGGCTATCTCCTTGCCTCGCTCGCCGGCCTCGTTGCGCCCTCAATTTCCGGTCGGTGGTACGCGCGCCCGGCGGCCAAGGACTACCTGCTCTCGCGCGACGACTTCCCGGGAGTCATTCAGTGTTATCCGGCGATCGAACGACCGTGCGCTGACGACTCCGCAGAACTGCTCTGCACGCTGACGCTCGATGTCGACCTGCCGCTCGACCAGACCACGCTTCAGTGGGTCGACGTCGAACTCGTCGTGCGCGACGCCGGAGTTTGGCGCCGCCTTCCGATCGAGATGGAAGAAGTCGACGCGGCTTCGAATGCCGGGAATGACGAGGCGGAAGGCGACGCGGAAGCAGGCGATTCATCGGCAAGACTGATCTATCGGCTCTGGGCCGACGAGGAGCGGTCGGCGCATCGGATCGATCTCGTCGCGATTCGATCCGCACTCGCGAACGCGCGTTGGGTCCACCGATGTGATGGCGCCGGCTTGTTTCTTGCCGGTGCCATCGATCTCGATTCAGCCACACCCAGCCCGGCCTGAAGCAAGCAGTTGCCGGGCAAAAGGAGGCATCTGTCAGCGGCGAAAATAAATTGATACAGCGCAACGATTGAAAGTTGATACACCGAATTGGGAAGATCGTCGATTTTTTTGAGGCGCCGATGTTCACGAAGGTAGCGCTGAGCGTACGGCGAAGGGAAGCCCGCGGCTCGGCAGACCCTTGCGCGCGCTGGCAAGGCGGCAGGAGGGAAGGCTCTTGAACCTGTCTGTGGGGATCGCCACCGTTACGCTCCATCCGGCCATCGACCAAAGCGTACTGATTCGCGGTTTCGCCAGCGGGAGCCTGAACCGCGTGCTTTCGGAGCAATGCGACCCCGGTGGCAAGGGGGTGAACGTCGCCTCCTTTCTTGCCGATCTGCGTCTTCGCGTCACCGCCACTGGTCTGCTGGGTCGGGAAAACGCCGGGGTCTTCGAGCAGCTCTTTGTGGAGAGGGGCATCACCGATGCGTTCGTGCGCATCCCAGGGAAGACGCGGGTCAATATCAAGATCCTCGACGAGACGGCGGCAGAGGTTACCGAGATCAATTTTCCCGGCCCTGCCGCTTCTGCAGATTGCCTCGCAGCGCTGACGCGGGCGATTGACGCGCTGCTCCCCGATCACGACTGCTTTATCCTCTCCGGCAGCGTTCCCGCTGGCGTCCCTGCCGCTTTCTGCCCGGACCTGATCCGTCGGCTCAAGGTGGCAGGCAAGCGCGTTCTCCTCGACAGCAGCGGCGACGCGCTTCGCCACGGCATCGCCGCCGGACCCTGGGCGATCAAGCCCAACCTCGCGGAACTCGAAGAACTGGTCGGCGAGCCGCTGCGTGACGAGCTGGCGGTGATCCGCGCAGCACGCGCGCTGCTGGCTGCCGGCCTGGACTGCGTGGTGGTGTCGATGGGGCAGGAAGGCGCGCTGTTCGTCACCGCTGAGGAATGCCTGCAGGCCACCCCGGCCGAGGTGCCGGTGCACAGCACGGTCGGCGCCGGTGATGCCCTGGTGGCGGGCTTCGTCGCCGGCAGCCTGCGCGGCTGGAGCCTGGCGGACTGCGCGCGCCTGGCGACCGCCAGCGCCCTCGGCGCGCTGACGCAAGCTGTCCGGCGATTACCGCCAACGCCGGCTATCGAGTCGCTGATGGCGCAGGTTTCGGTACGCCCGGTCGTCGAACCGGCAGGCCACCGGCTGCTGTCGGTGCGCAGCGAGACGAAGCGGCGCTGCGTGCCCCCGCGCGTAGGCGAAGAGTAACGACCTCTCGGCGACGACGGCTTCCGCGCGTTGTCGAAGCGGCTGAGCAACAACTGCGGGTGTTCCAGGTGTGCTGCGCTGACGACACTTTGGTCTCTACAGATCCATGCACGGAGTCGCGTGGAGAAAATCCGGCGAGTGGTCATGAGCGCTAACCACAGACAACCTGATCTCGGCGCCATGACGTTTGCACGAGTGGCATCACGAATCCGCAGTAGTTCATACGGTTAGCGCGCTGACAAAGCACTGGCGCGGGTTTATGGCGAGGGGCGTGGCAGATATTGCGAAGATACCGAAAATTGGCGATAGTCCGGTTTTTTGGCCGGCGCCACGCCGATCTTGCGGGAGAATCGGATGCCCCAACTGCTGTTGCCGATCTTTCCGGATGCCGTGACGCCGATCAAGGACCTGCTGTCTGTCGGGAAGCAGGACGGGCGAGTCGTGTATTTCCACGGCGTCCTGCCGGTGTTTAGTCATGGGGAAGAGGATTTGGCGACCTTCCGGATGATTACGGCGCAGTTTATCGCGCAGGGTCATCTTCGGGTGGTGGACGTGTCGCGCGCCTTCGGGGTGCCGGCGTTGAGTGTCAAGCGAGCGTTGAAGCGCTATCGGCAAGAGGGGCCGAAAGGGTTCTACGTTCCGCCGCGGCGCCGGGGTCCGGCGGTGCTGACGGCAGAGGTGTTGCAGCAGGCGCAGGCCCTGTTCGACGGCGGACAGACGGTCCCGAGCGTTGCGACAGAACTGGGGATCAAGAGCGACACCCTGTCGAAGGCGGTGCGTGCCGGACGGCTGCATGTTCCGGTGGGGAAAGGGGTCTGCGCGGTCGTCTCGAGCACCAAGAGCGAGCGGAGCGCACTCGACAGCGCGGCCCCGATGGGGGTTGGGGCGAGCAACGTGGTTGCCCGGGTGGCGGCCAGCGTGGGCGGGCTGAATGCCGTTGCTCCGCAGTTCCAGGCGGCCGTTGATGTACCGCGTGGCGGGGTGCTGTTCGCGCTGCCTGCCTTATTGGCGGTCGGATTGCTCGACGGGTCGGAGGGTCTTCCGCTGCCAGCGGGTTACTACGGGATCGACAGTCTGTTGATGTTGATTGCCTTCATGGCCCTGGCGCGACTGGAATCGGTCGAGTCTCTGCGCTCGTGTGCGCCAGGCGAGTGGGGCAAGTTACTGGGTCTCGATCGGATTCCCGAAGTGCGCACCCTGCGCGAGAAGATAGGGCTCCTGAGCCAGGGCGATCATGCCGAGAAATGGAGTGCCGACCTGTGTCGGCGCTGGATGGCGGCGGCGCCGGAACAAGCGGGCATCCTCTACGTCGACGCGCATGTGCGGGTGTATTACGGCGAGCAGACCCAATTGCCGCGCCACTACATCGCGCGGCAGCGGCTGTGCCAGCGTGCGACCGCCGATTACTGGGTCAACGCGATCGACGGGCAGCCCTTCTTCCGGGTCACGCAATCCGTCGACCCGGGCCTGATCAAGGTTCTTGAAGGCGAGATCCTGCCTCGGCTGGAACGGGACATCCCGGGCCAGCCGAGCGCCGAAGCGCTCGCGGCCGACCCGCTGCGCCATCGCTTCACCCTGGTCTTCGATCGCGAAGGCTATAGCCCAGAGTTGTTCAAGCGTCTGAAGGCGCGTCGCGTTGCCTGCCTCTCCTATCGCAAGTACGCCGGCGACGATTGGTCGCCCGAGGAATTCGTCGACGCCACGATCGAACTTCGCCGTGGCCAGCAGGTACGCATGCGACTCGCCGAACGGGGAACGCTGCTCGGCGGCGTGGTGTGGGTACGCGAGATACGCAAGGTCTGTGACACCGGTCGCCAGGTCGCCCTGATCAGCACGGATTACCAATCTGGCATAGGGCGCCTGGCGGCCACCCTGTTCGCCAGGTGGTCTCAGGAAAACTTCTTCAAGTATGCGCGTGAACACTTTGCCCTGGACCGCCTGGTGGATTATCAGATGGAAGAAATTCCTGATACCGCACGCGTTGTCAACCCAGCTCGCCGAACCCTCGACGGCCAGGTTCGCGCGCTGACCAGCAAGCTCAGCCGCAGGCTCGCCCAATTCGGCGCGCTTAACCTCAACGAGACGATTGAACCAGCGAAAGTCGAGGCCTTTGTCGCGAAAAAAGCCGCTGCCCACGACGAGATCGAACATCTGCAGGACGAACTCAAGGCCCTGAAGGAACAACGTAAAGAAACCCCCTCCCATCTCGCCCTCAAGGATTTGCCGGAAGAACAGCAGTTCCGCCGGCTGAGCACCCACAGCAAGCAGCTACTCGACACGCTCAAGATGATTGCCTATCGCGCGGAAACGGCCATGGCCAACGTCCTGGCACCGCTTCTCTCGCGCCCGGACGAGGCACGCAGCTTGCTGCGCGCGATCTACACGACCGAAGCGGACTTGCTGCCCGATCCTAACGCCGGCACCCTGACCGTACGCCTCCACCACATGGCCAATGGCGTGTCGGACCGCGCCGTCCGCAAACTCTGTGACGAGTTGAACTCTACCAAGACGCTCTTCCCACGCTCCAACCTCCGCCTGATTCTGCAACTCGGTACGTCGCAAAATCCGTGAGATCAGGTTGTCTGAACCACGTCACCTCGTTCGCGACGCGCTCCGGACGAAACGAGCCTGGCCTGAACACGGTCATGCGCGATATGGCCGGCTGGTTGCAGCCGTCCCGTGTGCTGGATGGGCATGCGCTCCAACTCGGCAAGGCAGTGATCTACGACGTCCGTGAGTCCGACCCATCCCGCCCGCACTTGATGCGCCTGGACGAGTACGACTTCGAGTTCACGATGAACTCCGGGTGGTCAGGATCACGCGCGGATCAGCGCGCCGCAGATGCGTCAACCCAGCTCCAGGGCAATGCCATGGGCAAATTGCGATGGCAGGGTCTCTTTGGGCATGTCGCCGCTTCCTTCATGAAGTCGCGCCGATCTGTTGCCGCCAACCGGCGGTGTGCCGCAATCGGCAGGCTCAGAACTGAACCGACAGCATCGAGCCAAATCCGATGTCAGGACTGGACTGACTGGCGCCGCCGTAAACGTAGGTCTGGACCTTCCATTGGCGGGTGAGCCGATGCGCAAGGTAGAGCGTCAGCTCGCGTTGGCCGGGCTGGGAAGGCTGCACCGACTGCCGGAAATCCACGATGGCGCCCAGCGAGGTGTCCTCGTTCAGGCGGTGATCGGCAGCGAGCGAAGCCTGTCCGACGTTGCGATAATCCGTGCCACTGGGTCGGCCGGTCCATTGGTAGCCCACTCCGAGCATCCAGCTAGTCCGGTCCCAGGTGCGGATTGCCTGGAGGCGCAACGCCAAATCGCTCTTCCCGGTTCCCAGACCACGGGCGCTGTCTGCAGTCGGCAGTTTGATCCTTCCGCCGACGTCGAGTGCGAACCCGCTCTGCGCATCGTAGAAGGCAGCATAGTTCATGCTGACGACGACGTCACCGAAACCAGCCTCGCGATGGCGTTGCGTGCCTGCCGCCGGAACGATTTCCAGCGAGTCACCGCCTCCGACGAGGGTCCCCGGCCCGTGCAGGACGAGATACGGTAGCGTCACTTGCCAGACATACGGCCCTCGTTCGAAACGGCCCTGTATGACGGTAGCGGCGACTTCGATTGGGCTGTCACCACCGTACTTGCCCCGGTTGTAGTCGAATCCGGTGGAAAGCTGCAAGCCGTCCGCAGCGGGCAAGGACGCTGTAGCGAACAGCAGTGCGAGAGCGCAAGCACCATGGTACGTGGTGCGGCAGTGACGCAGCACCCTGATCGCTGCGCCGCGCGGGTGGTCTGCGTGGGGTCGCACCGGTCCGTTCCCGGCGGCCATCCCACGGCATGCCGGATTGGCCAGAAGAGCCGTCTCCTGCTCAAACCGCGACGCTGCTCTCTCGCCCATGTTTCGTCGATTCCTCAGATGTCTTCGATCGCTTGCACGTGCGCGACATGACTCGTTTGCATGCTCTCAGCGCCGTGGCCGCGGCAAATCGGGACGCCACACATCCGGGCGGGACTCAGGGCGGATGTTCTCGGGCCGGACGATCTCCGGGCGCGGAAGCGTGGGCCGCTGGACGTCGGGGCGAGCCCCCTCCGGGCGGAGCAAATCAGGCGGCCCTGGTGGAGGCCGCTGTGCTTCGAGGCGCTCGGCCGGGTTCGTTGGGAGCTGGGGGACTTCGCTTGCACTTCGCGCTCCGCCGCTCGCCGCGGGCCTGATCCCTTCCAGCTGCTGCGTGGACAGGACATCGGCACCGCCTTCCTGAACCGTTTCGCCGCGGCTTCGTCCGGACGTCCAAGCATTGCCGCGCAGGTTGCGCCGCGCAGCCGGGTCGTCGGTGGCAACCGGACGTTCGACCCGCCAGGATTCTGCCAACAGGCGGTCGTCGCTGCCGAAGCGCGCCGAGACCTGGACGCGGCTGCCGGCAACCGGGAGTTCGCCGCCATCGGCAGCGGGAAGCGCGATGCGCGTACCGTCTATGTCGATTTGCGTGCCATGATGATGTCGAAGCAGGCCTTGAATCTGCAGTCGATCGACGTCCGCTGCAAACGAGGTGCGCGGATTCGGGTGCACTTTCTGTGCCTCGAGCAGGGTATCGGTGCGCAAGACTCCTTGTACCAACACTTCTTCGCCGACGCGCACACGGTTCGACAAACCACTCCCCGGTGGAAGGTGGACGGTGAGCTGGCCGATGCGCAGACTCTGCCCGTCGAGGCTGGCGACGGGGCCGATCAGGCTGGCGGGGGCATCGCCTGGCGGGCGCGCAATACGCAAGGCGACGATCGATCCGTCCGACAAGCGGTTCCCGCTGACCGACAGGTGATCGCCGAGCGCGATTCCTGCTTGCGCGTCGCCTGCCAGACGCACGTTCTGGCCAAGAACGACGAGCGTGCCGGCAGCCGGATCGAGCTGCTGCACCGGGCCCTGCACGGCGTGGAGAACCGAAATCTCGGTGGCATGGTAGCCCCCGGCGCGCAACACCGCCCGTAACGAAATGCTCTGACCGAGAGCCAGGACGCTGGTGGAAGACGGCGTACCATCGACGCGTGTCGGCGTACTGGCCTCGTAGTGGACCTCCCAGCCATTGACACAGATGCTCGCAAAGCCGGCGACGACGCCAACGAGGCCGATGCTGTCGCCGTGTCCCGTACTGACGCCGGTGCCGCCAATGCCTTCCTCGCCGTCGTCATTCGACGGGCGTGCCAGCACCGTCGTCCGCTGCGCACCGTTCTCGCTGCGCAAGCCGGTGCCACCGAGGCCGACCTCGTCGTCATCGCCGCTGACGCGCGGTGCCGACGCAGCGACAGGTGCCGGCAGTACGCCGGAGACAGCGAGTTCGACGATTGGAGCGGGCAACCAACGCTGGTCGGCACAGGGATTCGCCTGCGCGGGCACGGCCATGACCGCTGCCAGCAAGGCGGAAAACACGGTGCCGGCAAGCCGTCCGGACCGGTGCATGTCAGCGCTCCTCCTCGACTGCGGCGATCTCGCAGGCCTGCGCCTCGCTGAAGAAGTAGACGCCAAAGGTCATTCTGCGCCGTTCTCCCTCCACCGCTGCTGCCTGCCGCAGCTCGCGGGCACGCTGTCCCAGCGCCTGCAGGGTATCCATGCCCAAACGCTCGGCAGTCGCCGCCAGCTCATCGACGGCAGCGGGGCTCAGACCGCCGGCAAATACGCTGCGCTCGAGGAAGGGCGGCTTTCCGTCCAGGACGTTATGCGTCGCCGCCGCCAGATGGTCATGCGCGTTGCGTCCCAGGAAGTAGAGTTTCTCTTCAAAGCCATGCTCGGGAACGAAGGCAGGCGTGCGCAGGCAGACGCAATCGGCGGCGTCGATCGAAACCAGGCCCAGGCGCAGCCATTCGTCGAGTACTGCACGCGCCCGGATGTCCTTCGATTCCTCACCGACCAGCCGCTCGAACGAGGGCGAGCCATCGGGCTGGGGCAGTCGCGGCAGCAGGCGAGGCAATCCGGCTTCGTCGAGGTACGCCGGATCCCGGCTCCAGCGCGTGACCAGGCGTATACCCAGCGACACATTGGCCGGTGGCGAGGTCGCCACTGCGCGCGACTCACCGAGCAATCGTCGGACATCCTTGCGGTGCACGCCGGTGAGCAGGCTGATCCGGCTGTCGGTCTGGCGCTTTCCGGAAAGCGGGAAGTCTTGCACGGCCACCTCGATGAACAACGATTTCAAGAGCTGGATCAGGTAGGGATAGGTGATGTGCCTGGCGAGCAGCAAGCGCACGATCGGGCGCAGGAGCCGCCGCAGCGCCTGCACCAGCGCCGGGCTGACGTCGAGTCCCTCGGTGGGAGGGACCTGCTCTTCGGGATGCTCTTCCATGGAGCCCAAAGTATGACACAAAGCAGGTTGACTTGACATGGGAAAATTTCCCACGTAAAGTGCCGGCATTGGGTGGGAATTTTTCCCGCATGAATTTGGACGATGTACTCCACGGAGTGCGGTACTTGTTGTGGCTCCCACCCGTCACTTTCGTTGCCGCCGAGAGACCGTCGGCGGCCTGTCCCGCCGGACCTTTCCGGCTTTACGCTGTCTCCCTAACCAACTCAGGAGTCACCATGCCAAGACCTCAGCCCTTCTCAGCCCCGAGAGACCCCAGCGCCAGCGGCATCACGCCGGCCGAGACCGACAGACCGTCGCCGGGCAACCGGGAGCACCCGCCGTTCTGTGACGACGATCTGCTGTATACCTTCACGTTCAGCAACGACTTGCAAACCGTCGAGGGAATGAGCCGCGTCACCGACTCGACGACGCAAGTGCTTGACCTTACCGGCTCGATCTTCGAGACCATCGTCGGAATCAATGACCTGGGAGTACAGGCAGTACTTTCCGTCGAGCAGACGAGAACCGCCACCCGCTCTTCGGATGTGCGCATCTACTCGGATAGCGACGGCGATGGAAAGTATGTCGAGGATTTCGACCTGCACGTGGCGACGACCGCCACACCACGTCTGCCGCAGCACCAGTTCACCTTCGCCGATGACGGCAGCGTGCTGACCGATCAAAGACTGCACCACGGACAGTGGAGTAGCGAGACCATCGACAGCACCGAGGAGGTATATCAGCACCTGACACTGGACGGTGAGACCTACGTCGTGAAAACTGTCCAGGACAGCGATGGCGATTACCACTTCGAAATCTTGCGCGACGACAACGGCGATGGCATCTGGACAGGGATTGCGCGCGGCGAGAGCAGCGGGGTGTATGTCGACACCGCGGCCGATCGCCTGAACCTGGTCGGCGTTCAGGAATACCTCAGCGCGGCCGATTCGATCGTGGGTTGAGGTGGCGGCGAGGGAAGGACGCATCATGCGCGGGCACAAGCGCACGCAGCAAGTGGATGACGCGAGCCGGTTCGGCATCAGCGCCGTCCTTTGCGACATGTCCGCAGAGCGGCACGGGTGCGTTTGCCCGACGTTGCATTTCGACGTTCTCGCGAACGCCAGCTATGCCGCCGACGATCCTCGCTCCCGAATCGTTTCCTCCTCTCGCCTGCCCTCCCCCTCCCACAAGCGGGCGAGGAGAGCAAACGGTTCCCCCGCGCCGATGCGCAAGCTGCGCGCGTGGGAACCCGTCTTGCTAATCGGGAGCAGATGCCCGCCTCTTCGGGCAAGAATACCGTTTACTTCTGGAGTTTGAAGATGAGCCCTCAGTCAGGCATTAGCACAGCACGCGCTCAACAGGCACAAGGTCTTCTGCGCGGCATGGCGGATCCGGCGACATCCGGGTTGGCCATCGAAGCCGGCACCACAGAGGCCATCGCCGCCAAAAGCAGCGTGGCCGTAGTGATTGGCGCAGAAAACAGTGGTGATAATGGGTGGTCGCCGTCATTCGGAGCACAGGATTGCCGATTCGTTGCCGGCTCATTCGGGTACTCCCTGTACAATCCGGCCGATCCGGCATTCGACAGCTCACATGATATATCCATCCAGCGGGCAGGCACGATCCTGGCCGGGTACACGCTTGCCTCACGTCCGGATCTCTCCCGCAGTGGGTCGTCCGCGTCAGCGGCGCTGCCAAGTCTGCCCGATGGAGTGAGGGTCTCAGCGGACAAGCAGACCGTGGTGATTCTCGATACGGGTGTCAGCTCGGCGATCGACAATCTGATTTACCAGTACGATTTCTACGCGCACGACAGCAGCGCGGCGACGACGGAAACCCACGGTTCGATCGTTGCTTCCCAGGTTCTTGCCGCCGACAGCGAAGCCAACATCGTGATGCTCAAGGTAGCTGCCGACGGCTCGGGCACGATCAGCCTGGCAGCTGCGGACGCAGCACTCGATTGGGTCGCCAAGTATGCGCAGCAGTTGAACATCGCGGCGGTCAACCTGAGCTTCGGGGCAAGTTCGGTCGTCAGCCGGGAAACGGTCACCAGCCTGTCCGACGAGTTCGAAACGCTCAGCAACCTCGACGTCGCGGTCGTCGTCGCCGCAGGAAATTCGGGAGCTCGCAGCGGAGTCAGCGCGCTGGCTTCCGATAGCAACGTGATTTGCGTATCGGCTTCGGATGGCGAGGGCACCTTTGCCAGCTTCTCCAATCGCGACGCCGATCTGACCGATCTCGTGGCCGATGGTATGGACATTGCCTATATGGGGAGCGTCGTCTCCGGCACCAGCTTCAGCGCGCCACTCGTCGCCGGGGCCATTGCCGAAGTGAAGAGCGAATTCTACGCAAGCTATGGCCACGAACTCAGTAGTAATGAGGCGTTGCACTTGCTCCAGGCGACTGGCGATGCATTGAACCGCACCGGCGAGGTCGCCGGCACGAGCGCCAGCGCGGGTAGTGGCTACGTCGAACTTGATCTGACCGGAGCGCTTGGCGCCGTGTACGACCTAGCAGCCCTCGCGGCCCTGGGCATCGTCATCTGATGCCCTGCGCAACGGGTCAGCAGGGATCGTCTGGCCAGCGCCGCTACGCGCGGCGTGGCCTGTGACGCGCGGGCACATCGTGGATTCTTGCTGCAGGTATTCGGCGCGATGGCTCGTTTAACATCGCCTACGGAGAGCGGGCGACGGCACCATCACGGGGCTCTTCACCGTCCGCCGCAAATGTCGGCGTTGGCGTGACGGGGAGGCAGTCAGGCATGGTGATTACTTACATATATATCATAAAAACTAGCCCGGCCTCACAGCCGCTCAACAAATGTTCAACCCTCCGGGTGACGGTCGGGGTGACGTTGGTTGTTGCGCAAGGCCGGCAGGGCGAACTTGCGCAACACTGAGAAATTCCGTGAGCCGTGGTCTTTGTTTATCTGGAAGAGGTCTTCGTGGACAAAGCCGATTGCAAGTTTTATTTTGAGGCACCCCCCATCACCTTGGGCGACAACTCAGGACATTTGAGTAATCAATCTCCGTGGCAACCGCATCGATTTGTTTCCGGGTGCAAGGATTTCTGCGTGATAATGAATAAATTCCTACAACCTTGGGTAGCGGATCGTGAACTCGAAAACCTTGTCGCTGGATGGAGAGAAAGCGACCCTTCTGATTGTTGACGACACACCGGAAAATCTCACGATTTTGGGTGAACTCCTGCAATCAACCTATCGGGTCCGGGCGGCGAACTCGGGGCAAAGCGCCCTACGGATCGCAGCCTCGGATCCGAAACCGGACCTGATTCTGCTCGATGTCATGATGCCGGACATGGACGGCTACGTCGTTTTCGCCCACCTGCGCGAAGACCCGCGAACGCGCGATATTCCGGTCATTTTCGTGACGGCGCTGGATACGGCCATCAACGAACAATACGGTTTGGAACTCGGGGCTCTCGATTACATCACCAAACCCCTGCGACCTGCCATCGTACTGGCCCGGGTCCATACCCAACTGGAACTGAAACGGGCGCGCGACTGGCTGCGCGATCAGAATACCTTTCTCGAAACCGAGATAGCCCGGCGCATGGCCGAGAACCAGCTGATCCAGGACATCAGCATTCACGCCTTGGCGCGGTTGGCGGAAACGCGCGATCCGGAGACCGGCAACCATCTGCGTCGCACCCAGGAGTACGTGCGGATTCTGGCCATGGGCTTGCGAGGCCATCCGCGCTTTGCTGCCTTCCTGACCGACCACAACATTCAACTCCTGGCCAAGTCGGCACCGCTGCACGACATCGGCAAGGTCGGCATTCCCGACCACATCCTGCTCAAGCCCGGCAAGCTCAGCCCGGAGGAGTGGGTCATCATGAAGACCCACACCAAGCTCGGCAGCGAGGCCATCGAGCAGGCGGAGCGCGATGCCGAACATCCGGTCGAATTTCTGGTGCTGGCAAAGGAAATCGCACATTACCACCACGAGCGATGGGATGGTGGCGGCTATCCCGAAGGACTGGCCGGGGACGCGATTCCCTTCTCGGCTCGTCTGATGGCGCTGGCCGATGTCTTCGACGCGCTGATCACCCGGCGCGTCTACAAGCCGCCCATGCCTCATGCCCAGGCCCGGGCCATCATCCTGGCGGAGCGCGGCCGGCGTTTCGACCCGGATGTGGTGGACTCCTTTCTGGCTTGCGGCGACGAGTTCCGCGCCATCGCCGACCGTTACAGGGACAGCGACGAAGCGCTGAAGGCCAATCTGGCCACGGTTCTGGTCAAGACCACCGACTGAATCGACAGCGTACCGCCAAGATCAAGAGCAAGACCAATATGTGTATTGTGTACAATGACCTACATGGTTTGATGCCGGAAAGCCGATTATTTGTCTTTATGGAAGATATTACTCACATCTTTGCCTGATTCTGGTCTGTCAACCTCGATAGACCGAGCGCCCATATGAATGCTTTGAGCGATCCTCACCTTCCCGACGCCGCTGTTTCGCGGGAAACGCCTAATGCAGAGCCCTCGAGGTTGCAATCTCAACTGGATCTGGTACTGGACGCCGTCGGCATCGGCATATGGGAATACGACCACGTCACCGATTCCTGCGTCTGCAATCCCTACCTGTGCGTCTTGTTGGGCTACGGCTTGGAGCAGATTCCAACCTGCTTGGCAGCCTGGCTCGACCTGATCCATCCGGATGACCTTCCGGACGTGCAGGTGCACGTCGAGGCGGCGCTGCGGGCAGCCGGCAATCCGCGGCACGAAGCCGAATATCGCCTGCGCGCGGCGGACGGCCGATGGATTTGGGTTTGCACGCGAGGCGGAGTCGTGCGATGGGACGTAGCGGGTCGGCCGCTGCTGACCGTGGGCACCCTGACCGACATTTCCGAGCGCAAGCACGCCGAACTGCTGTTGCAGACGCAGCATGAGTTTTCCGGGATTCTGGCCGAGGGGCCGAACCGGGAGATGTTGCTGGAAGCCATTTTGGACAGCGCGCTGCATTTGCCGGAACTGGACGGCGGGGGGGTCTACTGGCGCGAGCCGGACGGCGGCTATCGGTTGGTGGCCCGGCGGGGCTTGTCCGCAGTGTTTTTCGCCCAGGTCGGTTACCTGGCGGTGGATTCCCCCCAGGCGGACATGATCCGCCAAGGCCGACTGCGATGCAGTTGCGCATCCGTCCGGGGCCATTGCACCGATTCCCGGCTGGTTCGCGAACCTGAGCTGATCGAAGAGGGCATCTGCTCGCTTGTGGTGTTGCCGATCCATGTCGGCGGCGAACCCATTGCCTGTCTCAACCTAGCCAGCAAGCAAGTCGGGGTGGTCGGGCGGTTGACCGTGACTGCCCTGGAAACGCTCGCGCGCCACTTCACCCAAGCCCTGGAGCGGCTGTTGGCCCAGGAGGAAACCGCCAACCAGCGGCAAAATCTGGCCGGGTTGTTCGGCGCCATCAACGATTATCTGTTCGTCCTCGACCTGGACGGCCGCATCCTGCACTACAACCCGGCGGTGGCGGACGGTCTGGGCTACGGTGACGCGCTGCTCGGCCAGCCTGTCTGGGCCGTTCACCCGCCCGAGACGCGCGACGAGGCCCAGCGCATGGTCGCCGAGATTCTGGCCGGAACCCGCGCGACTTGCTCGCTGCCCCTGCTCAAGATTGATGGCGGGCGAGTGCTGGTGGATACCCGCGTGGTGATGGGTCAATGGAACGGCCGGCCAGCGATCATCGGCGTGTCGCGCAATATCACAGAACAGATCCGCCAGCAGGAGGCCCTCCGCGACGAAAAACGGTTCTCCGAAGACCTCATCGACAGTTTGCCGGGTATTTTTTATCTGCTGGACAAGGCCGGTCGATTCATTCGCTGGAACAACTTTTTGCGCATCGCCGGTTACCCTGACGAAATGATCGCCGGGATGGCAGCGCTGGATTTCTTTCCGGAGAAAGAGAAGCCCCGGGTGCAGCAAGCCATTCGCGAGACGTTCGATCAGGGCGAAGCGTCAGTCGAGGCAGATTTTCTATTGGCAGATGGCCGCGAGGTTCCCTACCGCTTCACCGGTCGCCGAACCGTCACCGGCGGCAACGCCTATCTGGTCGGCGTCGGCCTCGATGTCAGCAAGCAAAAAAAGACCCAGCGCGCCCTGGAAAACGCCCGAACCCGCCTCCAGACGCTGGTAAGAACCATCCCCGATTTGGTTTGGCTCAAGGACCCCGAGGGGGTTTATCTGGCTTGCAATCCAGCCTTCGAACACCTGTACGGAGCCAGCGAAGCGGAGATTGTCGGCAAGACCGACTACGACTTCGTCGATCCAGAACTGGCCGATTTCTTTCGCGCGAACGATTGGGCCGCTATCGCGGCCAGCGGGCCACGCGTCAACGAAGAATGGCTTACCTTTGCCGACGATGGCCATCATGCCCTGTTCGAAACCATCAAGACCCCCATGCGCGACGCAGGCGGCCGACTGACCGGAGTGCTCGGCATCGCCCGCGACATCACAGCGGCGCGGGCGATGCAGGAAGCGCTGAGCGAGCGCGAGGAACTCTATCGCGCCATCGTCGATCAGGCCGGAGACAGCATCGAACTGATAGACGTGGAAACCTTGCGCTTCGCCGAGGTCAACGACGCGGTCTGCCGGATGCTGGGCTACAGCCGCGAAGAAATGCTTGGACTTTCGCTGGCGGATATTCAGGTCGACCGGGATGAAACCCGGTTGCGCGCGCATGTGGCGCAGGTGCGGGCGGCGGGCAGCGCCCGCTTCGACAACCGGTATCGCTGCAAGGATGGCCACGTCCTCGATGTCCAGAGCAGCGTCCGGGCCATCCGCCTGCACGGTCGGGATTATTGCATAGCCGTTTGGCGCGACATCAGCATCGAGAAGGCGGGCCGGCTAGCGCTGGCCAACGAAGCCGAATGGCGGCGAGCGCTGATCGAGAATTCCGGCGATGGTATCGCCATTTTCAGCGAAGACCACCAACTCATCGAGGTCAACCGACGCTATGCCGAGATGACGGGCTACGCGCCAGAAGACATGATCGGCCTTCATTCCTGGGACGTGGAAGTGGACATGAGCGAGGCGGACATCCGCGCTGCGTTCGCCGATCCCCTCTCGATCAACACCACTTTCGAAGCTCGCCATCGCCGCAAGGATGGCACGCTGTACGAGGCCGAGGTGAGCGCCAGAGGCGCCTGCATCAGCGGGCGCAACGTCTTCGTCACCGTCACGCGCGACATCACCGAGCAGAAGCGGGCGCGCGAAGCACTGCGGGAAAGGGAGGAAATCTACAGCGCGATCATCAATCAGGCGACGGATGGTATCGTGCTGATCGATACCGAGACGTTGTGCTTCATTGAATTCAATGAAGCGGCTTGTTGCGGACTCGGCTACACGCGCGAGGAGTTCGCCGGACTCACGCTCGATGGCATTCAGGGAGTCTGGAAGCCGGAGAAAATGGCCGAGCAGTTACGGGTTCTTGTCGAGCGAGGGGGCGGTACTTTCGAAGTCGCCCATCGTCACAAGAATGGCGAAATCCGCTTCGTGCGTGCCTCAAATCGGGTCATCACGATCCGGAACCGGTACTATTTTGCGGCCATTTGGTACGACATCACCGAACAAAAGCGGGCCGAAACGGCGTTGCGGGATGCGACCATGTTCCTGCGGGAAAGCCAGGCCATCGCCCATGTGGGCGGCTGGAAGGCCAACCCGATCACCGACACGTTGATGTGGACCGAGGAAGTGTATCACCTGGTGGAACACCCGCTAGACCAACCGCTTGTCACACTGGAGGAAGGTCTGCGGTATTACGCGCCCGAGTGCCTGCCCCGCCTTCGCGAGCAGTTGCAGGAAGCCTGGGAGCGCGGCGCCCCCTTCGTCATGGAATGCGAAATGACCGCCGCTTCGGGCCGGCGTTTCTGGGCGGAGCTGCGCTGCGTCGGCCGGGTGGAGCATGGCACGGAACCGTACCTGACCGGCACCTTTCAGGACATCACCGAACGCAAGATGGCAGAAGCGGCGCTGCGGGCGACTAGCGAATTTCTGGGGACACTGCTCGATGCTATCCCGATGCCGGTTTTCTACAAGGATTCGGCAGGCTGCTACCTCGGCTGCAACCGAGCCTTCGAGGAGTTCTACGGCAAGAACCGACAGGAGATCGTCGGCAAAACCGTGTTCGAGATTGCTCCGAGGGCATTGGCCAATCTCTACCACACGCAGGACCTCGAACTTCTCCAGCGGACAGGTTTGCAGGTCTACGAAGCCCAGGTCAAGGATACCTGGGGGGTCGTCCACGACGTGATTTTCCATAAGGCCACCTTTTCCGATACCGACGGTGGGGTGGGGGGGCTCATTGGCGCGATTCTGGACATCACCGGACGCAAGGCGATGGAAGCGGCGCTACGCGGTAGCGAGGAGCGCTACCGGGCAATGGTGGAAAGCCAGGATGACGCCGTATGCCGCTGGCTTCCCGACAGTACGCTGACCTTCGCGAACCATGCTTACCAACAGTTGTTCGCTGTTGCAGGCGAGAGCCTGATCGGTCGCCGGTGGTTCGAGTTCGTCCTTGAAGCCGACCGCGCAGCCGTGGTCGCCCGCTACGACGAACTGGCCGCCAACCCGCGCAAGCTGCGCTACGAACATCCAGCGCGGTCCGGCGATGGAGAGGTCCTCTGGTTGCAGTGGGTGGACGTACCGTTGCTGGACGAACGAGGTCGCTGCGTCGAATTCCAGTCGGTAGGCCGCGACATCACCGATCGCAAGGCGACGGAAGAGGCGCTGCGCGCGAGTGAGAATTCTCTCAACAAGGCGCAGGAGATCGCGCGAGTCAGTAGCTGGAATCTGGATATTGCCGGCGGCCATCTGACCTGGTCGCGGGAAACCTATCGCATGTTCGGCCTGTCGCCCGATTCGCCGATCACGCTCGATAGGTTTGTGGCCCGCATCCACGAGGAAGACCGGGCGCGGGTGCTGGCGGAATGGGACGCGGCCCTGGCCGGCGCGACTTATGACGTCGAACACCGCATCGTGGTCGACGGCGAAGTGCTATGGGTGCGCGAGCGCGCCGAGATCGTCCGCGATGCCGCCGGCGCGGCCGTGTCCGCCATAGGTACCGTGCAGGACATCACGGAAAAGAAGCTCGTCGCCGCCGAACTGGATCAGTACCGCCATCATCTGGAGGAACTGGTGGCCGAACGCACGACGGAACTGGAAGCGGCTAACCGGCAACTGCTAGTCAGCGACCTGCGGCTGAAGGCGATGTTCGAGATGAGCCAGGAGGCCGATCACATGGACGAACGCGAGCTGTTGCAGCGCGGCATCGAAGCGGCCGTACGCCTCACCGGCAGCGAGATCGGCTACCTGCATTTCGTCAACGACGACCAGGAAACCATCCAGCTTTATACCTGGTCGACCGATACCCTGAAGCACTGCACCGCCATCCACGAGAGCCACTACCCGATTTCACTGGCCGGGGTTTGGGCCGACGCGGCGCGGTTGCGGCGCCCGGTCGTCCATAACGACTACCAGAACCTGCCTGACCGCCGGGGTTACCCGGCGGGGCACGCCCATCTGATCCGCCACCTGAGCGTGCCGATCGTGGAAGGAGACAAGGTCCGAGTCATGCTCGGCGTCGGCAACAAGCCAACCGACTACGACCCGTCGGATGAGCACGAGCTGCAACTGATCGGCAACGACATCTGGCGCATCGTGATGCGCCGCCGCGCCGAAGCGGCACTGGCCGCTGCCAAGGATGCAGCGGAGCAAACCAGCCGGGCCAAGAGCGCGTTTCTGGCCAACATGAGCCACGAGATCCGCACGCCGCTGAACGCCATCGTCGGGTTGACGCATCTGGCGCAGCTCAACACCCGCGATCTCCAGCAACAGGCGCAACTGGGCAAGATCGAGGATGCGGCCCAACACCTGCTGGAAGTCATCAACGACATACTGGACATTTCCAAGATCGAGGCCGGCCGCCTCCAGCTCGAACAATCCGACTTCGCCCTCGACCAGGTCATCGGTCGGGTTTTCACCCTGATCGGCGGCAAGATCCAAGCCAAAGGGTTGAAGATTGTGGCCGATATCGATCCAGCGCTGGCGGGCAGCCTGCGGGGTGATCCGTTGCGACTGGGGCAGATCCTGCTCAACTTCACCGGCAACGCGACGAAGTTCACCGAACGGGGCTCCATCACGCTGCGGACGAAAGCGCTGGAAGAGACCGCCACGGACTGGCGGGTACGGTTCGAGGTACAAGACACCGGCATCGGCATCGCGCTGGAGGATCAGGCGCGACTGTTCAAAGCCTTTGAGCAGGCGGACAGTTCCACCACCCGCCAGTATGGCGGCACTGGGCTGGGACTGGCCATTAACCGACGGCTGGTCCAATTGATGAACGGCAAGTTAGGCGTGGAAAGCGAGTTCGGCCGAGGCAGTACCTTCTGGTTCGTCGTCCGTCTCGGCAAGGGAGACGGTCCAGCCCAGCCGCCGGAACGCAATGAGTTGACCACCTCTATGGTATTGGATTCCACCGCCGAACAAGTCCTCGCGCGGCATTATCGCAGCGCCCATCTTTTGCTGGTGGAAGACCACCCGATCAACCAGGAGGTAGCACTGGCACTGCTGCGGAATGTGGGTTTTGAGGTGGATCTGGCGGAGAATGGCGCCGAGGCGGTCGAGTGTGCGCGGCGGACCGCCTATGCCCTGATCCTGATGGACATGCAGATGCCGGTGCTGGACGGGCTGCAAGCAACCCGGGCAATCCGCGCCCTGCCTGGCTGCGAGCGCGTCCCCATCCTGGCGATGACCGCCAACGCTTTCGCCGAGGATCGCCAGCGCTGTTTGGAAGCCGGCATGAATGACCACGTCGGCAAGCCGGTGGACCCGGACATGCTATATTCTGCCCTCTTGAAATGGTTGCCCCAGCCAGCCACGGAGAGCGGCAGTGACGCTCGCGCGCCCTCTCCCCTGGTGGAAGAGGGGAGGGACGGGAGGACACAATCCGATCCCCGACTCCGCCCTCTCGCCGAAATACCGGGCCTCGACGCGACCCTGGGGTTGAAGAGCGTGTGCGGCCAAGTCGAAAGCTACGTCCGGCTGTTGGGCACCTTCGCCGAGACTCACGACCGCGACATGGAAAAAGCACGTGCGGCGCTGACGACTGGCGACTCGGATACGGCTCGGCGCATCGCGCATTCCTTGAAGGGAGTGGCAGGAACGCTCGGCGCTACGCCGCTCCAGGCGCTGGCCGCCGAATTGGATCGCGCGATTCGCGACCGGCTGGCGGCGGACATCGACCGGCTGATCGCGGCGGTGGAGGTTGAACAGCGCGCTTTGATCGCCGCGCTGCGGGCGGCATTGCCGGCAGCGGCGGACGTTCCGCCCGTCGAGGTGGATGGGCCGCAAGCTCGCGCGGTACTGGCCCGGCTCGAAGCCTTGCTGGCCGTGGACGACATGCAGGCCAGCGCGGTATTGCGTGAATCTGCGGCGCTGTTGCGGGCGGTTTTGGGGAACGAGGCGGCAAAACTGGAGCGACAGATGGGCAATTTCGACTTCCCTGGAGCGCTGGCCTTGTTGCGCGCGGCTCGCGCCAAAAGATCCGATCTGGGCTGAAAGATTATCTAAAAACGCCTCTGGAATCAGTCCCACTCCCCCTTTGTGGGGGGAGTGCCGGTGTGGGGGATGATAGTCACCTACCCTGAATTCAAGGCGTTGTGGTGCGATTTTGCCCCCTCTCTCATCCTCCCCCGCAAGGGGGGAGAAACTGTATTTCCGGTCAAGCACTTTTATGAACCTTGTAATGTTCTGGATTCCACGGAATACCCGATGACTCTTGATGCGTTTCGGACGGCCAGTAGATCGTTCCTCGAATATCAATACAAACCATGCGGCTCCCATATCGGACTTCTTCCACCGAAAGACCACGGGCGCCTGATTCATTTCATCTATGCCTTTGAGGATACCGGACTTGAGTTCATCGACGGATGCGACACGGATGTGGCGGAAGAAAGTGCGCGCCATTTTGGAGAATGCACACTCGATGAGCTTGAGCCAGGATCCATGTTTGGGCGTATGAACATGCTCGAACCCCCCAGGGCGGGGAAGTCCTCGCCGCCGGACGGGCTCGGGGGCAGGCTGCGAAAATCCGCAACCAGCCCCAAGCCCTGGAGTGTATCCGCGTTGAGGGGGCCCTCAAGGGTTCGCTTCGCCGGGCTGCGCCCGCCCTTGACCGCCCCCTCAACGCACCCTTCGTTACACTGTAACAGGGCTGGCCCTCATCCATTTCTCGCTCCCGTGACCGCCATTTCGCGAAAGCGAGACCGCCATTTCATCAACAGCGTGACCGATTGAGGTAACATTCAACCTTATCCATGCAGCATCTCTCCACCGATCACCATGACGCGAAACGACCGGTCACGTTCCGCGAAATACGCATCAACTGCACCACACTTCTTAATAGCGAATTACTGGAGAGCAGTCAGGGCGGCAAGAATTTCGATGTTGCCGGGGTGTCGTTGGTTGGCGCGATGCAGCAGCGCCAGGGCTTCGCCCCGCCTACCGGCACTGTGCAAGGCAATCGCTTCGACGTAAAGAAAGCGGGGATTGTCCGGGGCAAGGCGTGCGGCCTCGGAGAGTTCCCTGAGCGCTGCCCGCTGGTCGCCCTGGCGTACGAACATCAATCCAAGCGCATGGTGCAGGTCAGCATTGCGCGGCATGTGGGCGAGTCCACGCCGTAGCACGCCTTCCCCCTCGGCGTCGCGGCCAAGCTGGCGCAGGACGTCGGCAAGGTTGACGTAGGCCGGTCCGAACAGTGGATCGAGCACGATCGCCTGTTCGAAGGCTGCCACCGCCTCATCGCTGCGCCCCTGCCGCAAACGCAGGATGCCGAGGTTGAGCCGACCTGACGGCCAGTCGGCCTCCAGGTCGAGTGCGACCTGGTATTCCTGCATCGCCGCGGCCTGTGCTGCCTGTCGCTCGGCGCCGAGGCGGTCGGCGGGGATGTCTGCGAGGATGCGGGCCGCCTCTATGCGGACGCCGCGTAACGGGTCCGAGAGCAGCGGCGCTGCGGTCTGGATGCGGATCTGGGGCGGTGCCGGAGCGAGCAGACCGAGCGCAGCGATACGAACAAGAGGATCCGGGTCCGTGAGCAGCTGGCGCGCCGTCTGCAGCGTTGCCGGAGTGGCGTGCGACTGGGCAAGGGTTGCTGCAGTTGCCCGGATGATGCCCGGTGCCACGGTGTTGCGCGCGAGGTCGAGAAGGTCGGGCAGCGCCAGTACGCCGCGCGTTGCTCCTGCATGCAGGGTCGGTCCGTAGCTCGAGCGATCACGCCAGCTCGTGCCGTACCATCGATCCATGGCACTAGCTGCCCACTCCGGCTTGCGGTCGCGGTGGCACTGGTTGCAGGCATTCGGCGTCCCCAGCGAGAGCGAGAGGTCGGGGCGAGGAACGCGCAGGCTGTGGTCCTGCCGGGCGTGGATCACCATGTAGTTCTGCGTTGGCATGTGGCAGTTGATGCATTGCGCACCCTTGCTGCCGCTCAGGTGCCGGTGGTGTCCCGGTACGTCATACACCGTGTCATTGTGGCAGCGATTGCAGAGGGCATTGCCCGCAGCACGGGTCTGCAGCGAGTGCGGATCGTGGCAGTCCATGCAGGTGACACCGCTCTGCCACATTTTGCTCTGCAGGAAGGAAGCCCATACATAGACTTCCTCACGCTGCTGGCCATCGGCATGGTAATTGGGGGCGGTGAGCATTGCCAGCCGGTGGCTGTCTTCAAGCACCGCTCCCGGCTTTCGCTCCTCGCTCAAGGTCGAACGACGTGCGTGGCACGGGGCGCAGACGTTCATTCCGGCAGGGTCGGCAGGGTTTCCGCGCATGGCAACGCGGGCGCCATCAGCCGGAAACTTCCATGCCTCGTTCCAATTGCTGCCGAGCCGCGAGAGCCCGATGTCGCCCTGCGCCGGATAGGGTGGTCGTACCCTGTTAGCCCACTCCACGTGCCTCGAACCCTGACCATGACAGGCCTCGCAGGCAACGCTGATTTCGCTGTAGGTAGTGTGATATGTGTTGCTGGTTTTATCGTAGCCCTTACGCAGGCCGGTCGAGTGGCATTCGGCGCACTGCAGGGCCCAATTCTGGTAGTTTCCGCTCCAGTGCAGCGGATCCTTATGGTCAACCCGGCGATCGGGTTGCAGGTGGAACCAGCGTTGTCCGCCCTGTGCTTTCGGGCGCGAATCCCAGGCGATCGACAGTGCCTGGTAGCGGCCGCCGGGAAACGCGATCAGATACTGCTGCAGGGGGTAGACACCGAAGGTGTAGCTGATCTCGTAGTCGGCAAGCTTGCCGTCTGGACCGTCCGTACGCACGAAGAAGCGGTCGCCACGCCGGTAAAAGCGGGATTCGACGCCATGCTGACGGAACCTCGCGTCAGCGAAATCGCCAAGGACCGTGTCCGGACTCGTTGCCTGCATCGCTCGATCGTGATTCGATCCGGACCACGCCCGGTATTCGGCTTCGTGGCAGGTTCTGCAGACAGCGGCTCCGACGTAGCTCGATTGCCTGCCTTCTTCAGGGATACCCATTGCTGTAGTGTCGGCCGGCGAGTCCGCAAACCGGCCGCGCATCGAGTAAAGCACGCTGCCGATCACGAGGGCCAGGAGCAGCAGCGAGCCTACGGCCAGCAGGGTTCTGTGCTTCTGCGACGCCTGAGCACCCGGTGAGGCAGCCTCGGAAGCCTTCACGACGGTGGCTGCCGACACCGGTGCAGTGACCTGTCGCCTGGTTTTTCGGGTCATCATTGGTGGAACAGTGAAGGGATTGGCAATGGTAGCACTGCGTGCCCGCGCTGGCTCGTTTGTCGCTCGGTGCCGACCCGCCGCCGCTCACGCCATGCCTGGGGTAATGCTCTGAGAAGCGCGGCTTGTGCCGGCCACTGCTGTCTTCCCGGGGTCACCGGAAGGCATTGTTACAGCCCTGCTACTGCCGTGCAGCAGCAGCGGCCACGGCCGCCACGATTCACTCAGCAGTGGAAGAAATATGCGCGACGAGCAGCACATACAGCTCGTCGCGCGACGCTGAACTCCGGGTGTTGGATGAATGGCGTGGCCTCCGCAAGTTCCAGCCGCTCAAGTTTCTGAAGTCACAATACACTGCACCTCGTGCTCGTCCTGTATGCTGCGCAGCAGTAGTTTGCAGTTGCCGGAGGCAAGGAGGCCGCAGGGGAAGATCGTCGCTTGCGCCTGCCCGCCCGTGGCGGTCGCCGTAGTCCCCTCGCAGACGATCCATCACGGGTGCGCGTTGCACAACGCCTCGTACGCAGCCGAGACCAGCGGCAGCTCGGGGCCAGGTTTTTCATAAAACGTCCTCACCGGCTAGCTCGTCAACCGCAGGCCCTTCGAAGCCTGGCGATCCCGGCGGCGAGAGTGGCGACATTGTCCACCCGCAGGTTTCGCCGCGTCAGCCAGCAGAAGCGTCGCTTCACCGGCGCGCAACTTATATAGCGGCGGATGCTTGAGGTTCCAGGCAATGCTCAGCAAGGCAAGCAGCGTCGCCCAGGCCAGGGCAGTACGACAGCATCGAAACAGGGACCGGAGCATGACGAGGGCTCATTCGCTCGGCCGGGCAGCGAGCGCCGGGCCGATCCGGTACCAGTCGATGCGCCGCGTTGCCAGCATGATCGCGCCAGGTGCCAGAAAGTGCAGCACGCTGCCCATCAGCAGCGAGTTGTCCTAGGAGAGCAGGATGCCATAGAGACCGGCCAGCGCCGCCGCGAAGGTATAGCCCTGGCGGCGATCAGCGAGCGTGCCGGCCAGATAGGTCCCGATCAGGGCAATACAGGCCGATGCGGCCCTGTGAATCGAGGGTGAAGTCAGGCCGACGGCAGCAGCAGGCGGGCCACGGCACCGCCCTCGGGATGGTTGCCGAAATCGGCTTCACCGCCGTGCAGGCGCGCGACTTCGCGTACCAGCGCGAGCCCCAGGCCCGAACTCTTCTGGCCGCTGGAGGGGCTCGCCAGCGAGTAGAAACGGTCGAAGACCTGCGGCAGGGCGTAGTCCGGAGCGCCACTGCCATGATCGCGAACCGTTACCTCGGCGTGTTGATCGCGACGCTGCAGGGCGATTTCGATGTTTCCTCCGGTCAGCGAAAAGGCGATCGCGTTGTCGAGCAGGTTGAGTAGTGCCTGCTGCAACAGGAAAGGGTCGCCACGCACGCCGAGCGACTCGCCGATGGCGAACGAGCAGCTCAGCCGTCGGGCCTGCAGCGGCAGACTCCGCTCGTCGACGCAACGCTGCAGCAGCTCGTTGAGGTCAACCGGGACTGCGTCTTCCGGCGCCTGCAGTTGCTCGACCCGCGCCAGCATCAGCATTCGTTCGATGATCCCCTGCAGTCGGCGCGCCTGCTCGCCGACACTGAGCGCAAAACGCCGCCGATCGTCGTCGGCAGGGCGGCCTTCGAGGATTTCGGCGGCGCCGATGATCGCCGAAAGCGGGCTCTTCATTTCATGCGCCAAGTTCTGAACGTAACGTTCGACGTATTGCTTGCCTTCAAGGCGTTCGCGCATCAGCGCCAGCGCGCGTGCCAGTTCGGAGAACTGACGGCCGCCAGAGGTCGGCGGGTCGGCCTGGCGGCCTTCGGAGACGTCGCGGGCGTAAATCCGTAAGCGGTTGATCGACCAGCTCAGCCAGGCCGAGAATACCACCCCGATCAGTGCCGAAGCGGCCAGCAGGATATAGCCGGCTCGTTTCACGCGCTGCTCGGCGTGGCCGACGTAGGGCAGGACGCTGGATAGCGGCTTGGCCACCGAGAGCACGCCGAGCAGCCGCCCCTGGTGACGGATCGGTGCGGCCACGTACATCACCGACGAGCTGGCGTCGTCGGCTTGTGCGCGCGTGCTGCGGGCGCCATATTCGCCCTTCAGCACGCGCGCCACGTCGCGCCATTGCGAATAATCTGCGCCCAGGGCCAGACCTTCGGAGTCAAAGACCACCCGCCCCAGGTCGTCGGTGATGTATACGCGAAAGTCGATGCTGTCCTTCCGTACGCCCCAGATGCTTGCTTGCGGCGAACGTTGGCGTGCCGCCGCCAGGGCACTGGCGAACTCGCCATCGGCCATCCTGCCGCTGGCGAGATCCGGCGCGGCCAGTTCGGCGAGGACATGCGCCGTATCGACCAGGGTTTCCTCGGTGGCCTGTCGGATTCCCGGT
The DNA here is from genome assembly GCA_013414765.1 of Candidatus Accumulibacter cognatus. Lineage (GTDB taxonomy): Bacteria > Pseudomonadota > Gammaproteobacteria > Burkholderiales > Rhodocyclaceae > Accumulibacter > Accumulibacter cognatus. Next base: position 2,020,307 of record CP058708.1, on the reverse strand, counting down.
TCGGCCTCGCGCATGAAAATGTTGAGCACGAACCACGCCGCCAGACCGACGACCAGGAAATAGCCGATGAACAAGCGAACGGAAATGTTCATCGGCGACCGGCCTAGCGAACGGCGATGCTGTAGCCCAGACCGCGGTGGGTCCGGATCGGCTCCTCGTCGACCCGCACCGCCCGCAACTTGTTGCGCAGGGTCTTGATGTGGGTATCGACTGTGCGCTCCAGGCTTTCACCGCAATCCTGCCAGACGTTTTCCATGATCTGGCCGCGACTCAGAATGCGCCCCGGCCGTGTCAGCAACAAGGCCAGCAGAAGATACTCGTAGCGTGTCAGATCGAGCCAGATACCGTGGTAGGCGATGCGCATGCCATCGCCATCGACCGTAAACCGTACCGGCGCGGTGATCGCTGGGGAACCTGCGGGCCACTCTGGCCGGGTGCGACGCAAAATGGCGCGGACACGGGAAACCACTTCGCGGGGGCTGAAGGGTTTGGCCACATAATCGTCGGCGCCGAGTTCCAGACCGACGATGCGGTCCACCTCGTCGGAGCGGGCGGTGAGAAAAATCACCGGCACGTCCGAGCGCCGCCGCAGGACACGACATACGTCAAAGCCGCTCATGTCCGGCAGCCCGACATCGAGGACGACCAGGTCGTGATCGCCGGCATCCAGCCGGGCCAGCGCTTCGGCGCCGAGGGTGCAGCAATCGCTGGCGAACCCGTCGGCTTGCAGAGCATAGGCCAGGGTATCGGAAATCGCAGATTCGTCGTCGACGATGAGAATACGCATGGCCGAGATGGTAGTGCATTCCGCGCCCGGCGTCGCCACCCGCTCGCCATTTCAGGAAGCCGGGCAGATTTTCCAGAGCACCAGACGCCTGCCTGCCTCGTCTCGCCTTTGCCCGTAACTTGATGCGATCGGCTTACCACGGTGGCGGGCTGGTGGCTCAGGACAACACGCTCGGTGCCGGACCACGGGAGCGGGAATGCAATGATCCTTGCCGTTCTGCGGACTCCGCACTTGCGTCCAGGCTGCCAATCCTTGATAATCCAACAAGCGATTGCTTGCTTAATATTTAATCAATTGTGCCACGCCCAACCCGTTCCAGGAGACTTACCGAATGTTCCATTCCCCTTATCCCCACCTGCTTGCTCCGCTCGACCTCGGCTTTACGACGCTGAAGAATCGCATCCTGATGGGCTCGATGCATACCGGCCTCGAAGAAGCCCCGCAAGGCTTTGCCCGTCTCGCCGCCTTCTATGCCGAGCGCGCGCGTGGGGGTGTCGGGCTGATCGTGACCGGCGGCATCGCGCCCAATCAGGACGGGGTGGTGATGCCCGGCGCGGCGGTGCTCGAAAACGAGACGCAGGCTGAGCAGCACCGGCAGGTCACTACCGCCGTCCACCAGGCAGGCGGCAAGATCGCCCTGCAGATCCTGCACACCGGCCGCTACGCCTATCATCGCGGAGCCGTCGCACCGTCGGCGATACAGGCGCCGATCTCGCCGATCCGCCCGCGCGAACTCAGCGAGGAGGACATCGAGCGGACACTCAAGGACTACACCCGCTGCGCCAGCCTCGCGCAACTCGCCGGCTATGACGGGGTCGAGGTGATGGGGTCGGAAGGCTACCTGATCAACCAGTTCATCGCCCAGCAGACCAACTTCCGCGAGGACGGCTGGGGCGGCTGTTTCGAGAACCGCATCCGTCTCGCCGTCGAATCGGTTCGGCGCGTGCGCTCAGCAACCGGGCCGAACTTCATCATCATTTACCGCCTGTCGATGCTCGACCTGGTCGAAGGCGGCAGCACCTGGGATGAGATCGTTACCCTGGCCAAGGCGATCGAGTCCGCCGGGGCAACGCTGATCAACACCGGGATCGGCTGGCATGAGGCGCGCATCCCGACGATCGCCACGATGGTCCCGCGCGCGGCCTTCGTGTGGGTCACCAAGCGCCTGATGGGCGAAGTGGACATCCCGTTGATCACTACCAATCGGATCAATACGCCGGAAGTCGCCGAGGAAGTGATCGCGTCCGGCTGTGCCGACATGGTCTCGATGGCTCGCCCCTTCCTCGCCGATGCCGAATTCGTTAACAAAGCCGCCGCCGGGCGCGCCAACACGATCAACACCTGCATCGCCTGCAACCAGGCCTGCCTCGACGAGATTTTCGCCGGCCGGTTGACTTCGTGTCTGGTCAATCCGCGGGCCTGCCGGGAAACCGAACTGTTGATCGAGAAGACTGCGGCGCCCAAGCGGATCGCCGTTGTCGGCGCCGGGCCGGCGGGAATGGCCTGCGCGCTGACCGCTGCCGAACGGGGCCATTGGGTCACTCTGTTCGATGCAGCGGCGGAAATTGGCGGACAGTTCAGGCTGGCACGCCGGATCCCTGGCAAGGAGGAGTTCGGCGAGACGCTGCGCTATTTCGATCACCGCCTGCAGGACGCGGGAGTCACCCTGGAACTCGGCAAGCACTGCGAAGCCTCCGAGCTGGCCGATGCCGGCTTCGAGCATGTCGTTCTCGCCACCGGGATCGTGCCGCGGCAGCCTGAGCTGCCCGGTATCGGGCACGAGAAGGTGATCTCGTATGTTGACCTGATTGAAGGCTTGCGCATCGCCGGCGAACGCGTGGCGATCATCGGTGCCGGCGGCATCGGCTTCGACGTCGCCGAGTTCCTGACCCACACCGACGAAGATCGCGACGAACTCGAGCGCTTCCAGGGCGAGTGGGGGATCGACCCCGAGTTCACCAACCGCGGCGGCCTACGGACACCGATCCCGGAAGCCACACGACGCCAGGTCTGGCTGCTGCAGCGCAAGGCCAGTAAGGTCGGCGACGGGCTGGCCAGGACTACCGGCTGGATTCGCCGCACCCTGCTCAAGAAGCGCGGCGTACAGATGCTCTCCGGAGTGACGTACGAGCGCATCGACGACGCCGGCCTGCACATCATCGCCGATGGACAGCCGCAGTGCCTGCCGGTGGAGCATGTGATCGTCTGCGCCGGTCAGGAACCGCGCCGCGATCTCGAAACCGGTCTGCGCGCCGCCAATGTACCGCTGTCGCTGATTGGCGGCGCCGATGTCGCCAACGAACTCGACGCCAAACGCGCCATCGATCAGGGAACGCGCCTGGCGGCGACGCTCTGATCGCCATGCCGGCCGGCCGCAAACGGCAAGGCACGCTGGAAGCGAACCGCCGCGAAGAACTGTTGCAAGCGGCGGCCCGCCTGTTCGTCGAGAAAGGTTTTGACGCGACCACCACGCGTGACATTGCCGAGGCTGTCGGCATGCGCTCAGGCAGCCCCTTCTACCATTTCCGCAGCAAGCAGGAACTGCTCAAGGCGGCGATGATCGCGGGCCTGGAGACGGGCTACCGGCGCCTGCAGGCAGCCAGCGAGGACATTGTCGACCCCGCGCAGCGCCTGCGGGTAATGATCCGCGTCCATCTCGGGAATCTTCTCGAAGGCGATTGCCAAGTGCCGATGCTGCTCTACGAATCGCGCGCACTCGACGCCGCGGCGAGGGCCGAAATCGCCACGGTCACTGACCGCTACCAGGAAACGTGGCAGGCAACGCTTGACGAACTTGCAGCCATCGGCAAACTGCGCAGTTCGGCAGCGCCGCTACGCCTGTTGCTCTTCGGCATGCTCAACTGGAGCAGCCAGTGGTACCGGGCGGACGGTGCGCTGTCGCTCGACCAGATCGCTGCTGCCGCTGCCGATCTGTTGTTAATGTGAAAACCGTGTATTCATGACTTCCATGACTTCGAGATTTCTGGAAAAGTCATGACCGTCAGACTGCGGGAGCCTGACAGGCCACTGGCCGCGCCGGGTCACTGCACCACTCGCTCCACGAGCCGGCATAGAGCCGCGCGCCCGGCAATCCGGCGACTTCCATCGCCAGCAGGTTGTGACAGGCGGTGACGCCGGAACCGCAAGACATCACCGCCTGCGCTGGCGAACAACCGGCCAGCAGGGCCAGAAACTCGCGGCGCAATTCACCGGCCGGGCGAAAGCAGCCGTCTGCGTCGAGATTGTCGCGGAAGAAGCGGTTGCGCGCGCCGGGAATATGCCCGCCGACCGGATCGAGGGTTTCGTTCTCGCCACGAAAGCGGTCAGGGGAACGTGCATCGATCAGGCAGAAGCCGCCCTGCCCAAGACTGTCGAGCACCGCGTCGCTGCTGGTCAGCACGTCACGCAGATCGACTTCCAGCACTACCGGCGGTGAATTCGGAATATCGGTGACCAGCGGCCGCCCCTCTGCCCGCCAGCGATCAATGCCACCGTCGAGAACCGCAACGCGATCATGGCCAAGCCAGCGCAGCAACCACCACAGCCGGCTGGCAAAGGCGCCACCGGCGTCGTCATAGGCGACCACCTGCGTGTCCATGGCGACGCCCGCGGCTCCCAGCTTGTCGGCCAGCAGGCGTGGATCAGGCAAGGGGTGACGACCGTTGCGACCATTCATAGGTCCCGACAGATCCTGGTCGAGATGCAGGAAGAAGGCGCCCGGCAGGTGAGCGTGCGCGTAGGCGCGACGGCCTGCAGCCGGTTCGCTCAGTTGATGACGGCAATCGAAGACACGCCAGCCGGGGTCACGGAGATGATCGGCAAGGACGGAGCTGCTGACCAGCGTTGTATAGCTCACGCCAGTCCCTCTTCTTCAGCCAGCCATGCACGTGCCTCGACTTCCTCATCGAAAACGCGCATCTCGGCATGAACGAAAATCTGCGACAACCAGGCACTCCACGCTACCCACTGGCTATGCGTCAGGACGGCAATACGGCTGAAGTCGTTGGCGTGCGCACGCGCAAAGACGATATCTTCCCAGGCCACGTCGAGCGTGAAGTCGGCCATTTCGCGCAGATCGAACCACAGGTCGACCGGCCCCTCGAACTGGATCGCGAAATTGACGGCATTCTCGAACTCCTTGTAGTCGGCAAGCGTGAATTCCGCATACACCGTGACTTCGACCCGCTTCGGCTGTTGTTCGATGACAATCATGGCAGACTCCATTTTGCGATGCGTCAGTTTAGCACCAGTCCCGCCCGTCGGGTCCGTACAGCTGACTGGTCAAACGAAACCCTTGAGAAAGGCAGCGCGCTCGGGTTTGGAGTCGATATGCTCGGAGAGCTTTCGGTAGAGTTCCTGGACGTTGCCAGAATCGTTGGCTGCCCGCTTGATGAGCACTCGAGCGAGCGGTCCTACGTACTGCGCGAGGCGTTTCTCGGCCGCTGCAAGCGTCGCAGGGTCGAAAACCACCACCGGTGTTACCGATGTCGGTTCGGGCGGATTGGTGGACCTTGACGGCATCGATGCGGGAGTGGCCTTTTTCAATTGCTCGATACGCTTCAGGAAGTCGGTACGTTCGGCGCCTTCGGGAATGTTTTCGGCGAGGGTGGAACAGAATTCCTCGATGCTCCTGGCCTGGATCACCCCCTTGCGCACCAGGTGTTTGGCGACCGGGCCGATCGACCTGATCAGCGAGGACTCGATTTCGTCCAGCGTCTCCTGGGGCAGCGGCAGCGGTGTTGACGCGCCCGCAGATCTCGTGCCGGCGCTGCCACTCCTGGCGCCACCGGCGACCGGTTCGGGTGGCGGCAGGCTGTCGTTGCTGCTGCCACGGGTCCTGGCAATGGGCTTGCTCTGGATGAAGGCCGCCAATAACGCATTGCTGAATTCGCGGGCGCTCTGAAAACGTCCGTCAGGCTTCTTCGCCAGCGCGCGCGTCAGCAGGGCGTCGAAAACCGCTGGCAGCGCAGGCACGATTGTCGACGGTGGTGTAGGCTCGACGTTCATGACCTTGTGCATGACCGCGACCGGGGTCTCGGCGAGAAATGGCCCATGCCCGGTCAGCATTTCGTAGAGAATGACCCCGGCCGACCACAGATCGGCACGGTGGTCGGCCGGCAAGCCCAACAATTGCTCGGGAGAGATGTGCGTCGGCGTTCCAATCACGGTGCCCACCTGCGTGAGCGATGAGTTCTCGATCTTGGCGACCCCGAAGTCCATGATCTTGATCTTCATCCCGCCCAGTACCATGACGTTGGTCGGCTTGATGTCACGATGCACGACATCGTGCTGATGCGAATAGTCGAGTGCTGCGAGCAGTTGCTTCATCACCTCGAATACGTCGATCGGTTCAAAGCGGCCGCGTTCGCGCATGCACTGGCGCAACAACTTTCCCTGCACGTACTCCATGACGATATAGGCCCCTGTTTCGTCTTCTCCATATTCGTATACCCCGACAATTCCCGGATGCTGCAGTCTCCCTCCGGCCTGCGCCTCCTGCTTGAAGCGTGCCACTGCGGCCTCAGATTCAACGTTGGCCAGGTACCCTGCGAGAATCGTCTTGATCGCCACTGAACGTTTGATGACCGGGTCGAAACCTTCGTAAACTGCGCCCATTGCACCCTTGCCGAGTTCGCGGCGGATCTCGTACTTGCCAATGAAATCAGGGATGGCCATGGCGTGCTCGCTCCCCTCTCAACTCTCGATCAGCTTGATGGCCTTTTGCAGGCTGCGGCGCATGCGGTTGAAGGAGTTCGCCAGCACGTCGATCTCGTCCCCGGTGTGCGACGGGAATTCCGGCACGGAAAAGTCGCCGGTGGAGATCCTGTCGGCGGCGTCCGACATGCTCGAAATGGGCCTGATGATGAGCATGGACAACATGATGTTGAGGACCACGAAAGTGGCCAGGAAGATGCCTCCGAGCGAGAGCATGAAGCTGTTGAAGGTGCGCTGCGCATTGGCCAGCGGCACGGACATCGGCACTGAAACCACCTGGGCGCCGACCGTCTCCAGGTGTTTCCAGCCGAAGCCGTTGTTTGGGCCGTAGATTCGGATCATCGATTCCGGTGCCGCGTCGGGAACACTGTGGCAGATCAGACACGCAGGGTCGGTGATGGTGATCGGCCGTGCCAGGTAGAGCATGCGGCCGGTCGGTGTTTCTCGCTCGCCTGCAAGTTCTCTGGCACTGCCGTCAGCGCGAAATTTCTGCACCAGGTCACTCTCCCATTCCACCGCACGATCGCGTGGATTGGTAGGATTGAGCGTCGCCTCCTTGTAGGTGAAGTCCGGATACTTCACGGCCAGGTTGCTGAACACCTCTGTTGCGGCATAGGCAGGCACCGTCTGCGGCAGGAATGTCTGTTCCAACTGGGAGTCGAGAAGCGGCTTCACCTGCCTGACCGTGTAGCCGCGCACCGAAAGCGCGGACTCCATCATCAGGCCGGCATTGCGCAGCGTCTCCTGCTTGGCGTTCTCGTCGAGCAGGCGGTGCGAAACGTACGCCGACATGCCCATGCCGGCGCCAAAGACCAGCAGAAGCACCAGGTTGAATTTCAGTCGCAGACCCATGAGCACTGTCCCTAGCAAGGATGGGATGAAAAACGCAATGGCAGCGCAGGGAGTATATGTTCCCCCATCAACTGCGGTCAATTGATGGACTTTTTCCGGGTTCGTGCCGGCGAAGACTAGACCAGTGATCAGAACCGGGTCTAACAGGGTTCCCTGGTGCGTGCCTCCCGTTGCTGGAAGGCTTCTGTTTCCATCAACCGAGGATCATGATTTTCAAGCGTTGAAGTAAGCCGAGGCTCTCCCACCAGAGCTGGCCATTCTCCAGAAGCCGGGTGCCGGATTCGGTCAAGGCGAGCTTTCGGGCACCCAATTCGGTCGCCCCGGTATCGGCGATAAAGCCAGCATCCATCAGGTACTTGGCGATCACCGGCTGAATCTGCTGACCATCGAGCAACCAACGGCTGCCATAGCCATCGTCGTCACCCCTCAGCATCAGCATGGACCGACGCTGCCGCAGGAGCCGAAGCACCACGAGCGTCTGCGCCCGATCGGGAATCAAGTGGGTTGGAGAGGCGTTCATCGAGCGCTCTATTATGAACCTCTGAAGCGTTGCCGTGCAGGGCTGAATCGGCCTAGCAAGGGTAGCAAAGTGACCTATTGCACAAAGTGCCCTATTTCGACCGGTATAATCGCCGCTAAATCACCAACCTCGCTTGTCCAGCGGGCGGCAAGCGGGGAAATCCCCTTACAGGAGCTTACATGGATATCAGAAACGAAGTGGTCGCCGTTCTTGACGAGGTCTTGAGCCTCAAGGGCCGGGCGAGTGAATTCGCGCTCGACACCCCCTTGCTCGGCGCAATTCCCGAACTGGATTCGATGGCGGTAGTCTCCCTGATTACCACGCTCGAAGAACATTTCGGGTTTACGGTCGAAGATGACGAGATCGACGGATCGGTGTTCGCTTCGTTGGCGACGCTGATCGACTTCGTTGCGGGCAAACTGGCTGACTGAGCATTCATCCAGGCCCTTGCCACCGTCCTCCTCTCGCCGGATAGTCTTGGCGGAAAGATCGGGATCGCAGACACTACGCATACCGGTCGAATACTGAAGACACGAGAGGAACTGTTCGAATGAACACTGGCACAAGTCGCTCGTATGGAATTCGGCAGCAAGGCCGTGGCAAGGCCCGCCCCGGTTCGTCGCGCTGGTTCAGACGCTATCGCTGGCTGGTCATTGCCGGCTGGCTGATCATGATGGTGGCGGTCGGCTGGGTTTTCTTCACCAGCTCCAATAGGATACCTCTGGCTGCAAGTGCAGGTGGGGCAACCGAGCAGTCGGCGACAATGGTGTCCAACACGATGCCACCGGTGAAGCTACCCGCCGATGATGCTGCACATGAAATGCTCACTGAATGGTGGTACTACAGTGGCCACCTGCAAACCGACTCAGGCGAACGTTATTCGTTTCATATCGCTTCCTTCCTGCGTAAAGGGACTCTCACCCATACCGTATTCCACGGTTCACTACTCGACCATCAGACCGAGAAGCTTTATACCGAGCAGGCACGCACCGCAGGCAACCCATCGGACGGACGCCGTGACGGATTTTCTTTCAAGTTCGGTAGCTGGCAATTGCAGGGCGATGGCGCGCAACATGCGGCGAAGATGGCCGGCAAGGATTTTGCGCTCGATCTGCAGCTCAATGACAGCCGCCAACCGCTCCTGCACCAGGCACCGGGTACGCCGATCGCCGGCCTGCTGGATTTCGGTGTCGCCGGCATGAGTTATTACACTTCGCGTCCACGCATGGCTGCCCAGGGAATTCTGACCATTGGCGGCACTGCCAGGAAGGTGCATGGCGAAGTCTGGTTCGATCATCAGTGGGGTGACTTCGAAGCGGCAAAGCTGCGCTGGAACTGGTTTGCGCTGCAACTGACAGATGGCGCGGACTTGATGATCTTCGAACTTTTCGATCGCCAGGGCGAGCCAGTACTGCGCATGGGAACCTATAGCAAGGACGGCGAGGTCAGTGCACTCGGCGCATCCGACTTCCAGGCGACCTCCCGCGGCACCTGGAAAAGTCCTTCTTCAGGGGGGGTACTCTACCCGGTCCATTGGACGATCGTAGTACCCGCCACGGGCCTCAAGCTGAAAGTCGACCCGGTGATCCGCGCCAGTGAGTTCGACGCCCGGACAACGACGCTGAACGTCTATTGGGAAGGTGCGGTCAAGTTGAGTGGCTCGCATCGTGGCGTCGGTTTTATGGAACTGAGCGGCTACCATCCGTCAGTCCAGCAAACGGCGACCAGCCAGTAGGCAGGCAAATGCCCGCTGGCTGCCCGGAATACGTGTCCCGCGTTTTGCGTGCCAAGGCCCAGGCGCTAAGATGACGGGTTTGCGTCCGAGTGGCGCCCCCGGATAGACAATGAACCTCCTGAAGACCCTCGCCACCGTCAGCAGCATGACCTTGCTGTCGCGTATACTCGGCTTTGTCCGCGATTTCGTGATCGCCCGCGCTTTCGGCGCCGGAGCGCTGACCGACGCATTCTTTGTCGCCTTCAAACTCCCCAACCTGCTACGCCGCCTGTTTGCCGAGGGCGCTTTTTCGCAGGCCTTCGTTCCGGTCCTAGGGCAATACCGGAACCAGCGTTCAGCCGGGGAGACCCGGCAGCTGGTAGACCGTGTCGCGAGTCTGCTGTTTCTCGTCGTGCTGGCGGTGACCCTGCTCGGCATGGCGGGCGCACCGGTACTTGTGTACCTTTCAGCCCCAGGTTTTACCGATGACCCCGAGAAGTTTTCCCTGACCGTCAAACTGACGCGCATCACTTTCCCCTACATCCTTTTCATGTCGCTGGTCGCGCTGACCGGTGGCATTCTCAATACCTGGAGCCGCTTCGCCGTCCCCGCATTCACGCCGGTGCTGCTCAACGTTTCGTTCATACTGATGGCGCTCCTTGCCACCCCCTACTTTGATCCACCGGTCATGGCCCTGGGCTGGGCTGTCTTTCTTGGTGGCGCCCTGCAACTCGTTTTCCAGATTCCCAGCCTGCGGCGTCTTGGCATGCTGCCGCGATTCTCGATCAATCTGCACGACGAGGGGGTCAGGCGCATTTTCCGCCTGATGGCGCCGGCCGTACTTGGCGTTTCCGTGGCGCAGGTCAGCCTGTTGCTGAACACCGTTTTTGCTTCATTCCTGAGTACCGGCAGCGTTTCCTGGCTCTACTACGCAGACCGCCTGATGGAGTTTCCTGCAGGCATGCTCGGCGCCGCACTCGGCACCATCCTGCTTCCCTCACTGGCCAAATGCCATGCCGCTGAGCAACACGATGAGTATTCCCGATTGCTCGACTGGGGTTTGCGGCTAACCTTTCTGCTGGCGGCGCCGGCTGCTCTGGCACTCGGCATTCTCGCTGTGCCGCTGATTACCACGCTGTTCCATCATGGAGCTTTCACCGCCAATGACGTGTTCAGGACGCGCGATGCATTGGTTGCCTACAGTGTCGGGCTTCTCGGCCTGATTCTGGTCAAAGTGCTGGCGCCAGGCTTTTATGCTCGGCAGAATATCCGCACCCCGGTCAGGATCGCACTGCTGACCCTGTTCGTTACGCAAGTGCTGAACCTGCTCTTGATCGGCTGGCTACAACATGCCGGCCTGGCCCTCGCGATCGGGCTTGCTGCCAGTCTCAACGCCTCGCTGCTCTACCGTGGCCTTCGCCAGCGCGGCATTTATACCCCGCAACCTGGCTGGCTGCTGTTCTACGGCAGACTCGCTCTTGCCATGCTGAGCATGGGCGCTACGCTGTGGTTTGTGATCGGCCCAACGGCTGATTGGCTCAACTGGAGCCTGGGAGAACGATTGCTGCGTCTTTCCGTCTCGGTTGGCTTCGGTGCAAGCGTCTATTTCGCTACACTATGGGCCGCAGGTTTCCGCCTGCGCGACTTCAAACGCAGCGCGGCCGAGTAATCAATCAGGAGGAGATTTACGATGATATTGATCAGCAGCAGCTTCAGTGACGGGCAACCGATCCCGGGTGAGTTTGCATTCTGTATTCCCGACCCCGAACACCACGTTTGCCTGGGCAGCAATCGCAACCCGCATTTGGCATGGCGTAGTGCGCCGGAGGGAACACGCTCGTTCGCCCTTATCTGTCACGACCCGGACGTACCGAGCCAGGGCGATGATGTCAACCAGGAAGATCGCACGGTTCCGGCATCGCTGGCGCGGGTCGACTTCTTTCACTGGGTGCTGCTTGATTTGCCGGCCACACTCGGCGAGATCAAGGCAGGCGAATTTTCCAATGATGTCACGCCGCGCGGCAAACCCGGTCCGCACGCCCCGCATGATGCCCGCCAGGGAATCAATGACTATACCCAATGGTTCGCAGGCGACAATGACATGCGTGGCGACTACTACGGCTACGATGGACCCTGCCCGCCCTGGAACGACGAGATTGTCCACCGTTACGTATTTACGGTTTTCGCACTGGATGTCGCCAGGCTGGACATCGATGGCAAGCTGACCGGCCAGCAACTGCGCGCGGCAATGCAGGGACACATTCTTGCCGAGGCGAGTCTGACCGGTACCTATACCCTCAATCCATTACTGAATCTTAGCTGAGAGAGAGCCGCAGGTCTTCTTGCAATTGGACACGAAAAAGGCCGCAAAGCGGCCTTTTTCGTTGATCAGGGCAGAGAGCTTGCCCGCGCAGTATGAAGGAGGGCGATTATTACTGTACGCTGACCTCGACACGACGCGCCTCGGCAGGATCTCCGGTACCGGTCGTCACCATGGGCTTCCTGAGTTCGATGCGCTCCTCGGCGATACCGACGTTCTTCAGGGCATCACGTACGGCGATCGCGCGTTTCTTGGCGACCTCTTCGTTGGCCGCCTGACTGCCACTGGTGTCGTGAAATCCGGAGATGGCGAGCTTCGCGGCCGGATGGTCCTTGGCATAGGCAACGACGACTTCGAGGGTCTTGCCGGCATCGGCCGGGATTTCCGCCGCACCTATCGCAAAGTACAGCTTGGCCGCCGCCGGTACCGCTACCGCTACCGCTGCCGCAGCCGCAGGCTTGGCCGCCACCGTGGCAGGCGGCGGCACCATCAAGGGGACGATCATCAGGGCGACGATGTTGATGATCTTGATCAGCGGGTTGACCGCAGGACCCGCCGTATCCTTGTAGGGATCGCCGACGGTGTCGCCGGTCACCGCCGACTTGTGAGCATCGGAGCCCTTGCCCCCAAAATGGCCATCCTCGATGTACTTCTTGGCGTTATCCCAGGCACCACCACCGGTGGTCATCGAGATGGCCACGAACAGGCCGGTGATGATGGTACCCATCAACAGCCCACCCAGCGCTTTCGGGCCAAGCAGCAGACCAACGAGCACTGGCACCAGCACTGGCAGCAGCGACGGAACGATCATTTCCCGGATCGCAGCGACGGTCAGCATGCCGACGGCGCGCGAGTAATCGGGCTTCGCCTTGCCTTCCATGATGCCCTTGATTTCCTTGAACTGCCTGCGCACTTCGATGACCACCGCACCGGCGGCACGGCCCACCGCCTCCATCGCCATGGCGGCAAAGAGGTAAGGAATCAGACCGCCGAGAAAGAGGCCGATGATCACCTCGTGATCAGACAGATCGAAGCGCAGCCCGCCCCAGTTGATTTCCAGGGCATGCGTATAGTCGGCGAAGAGCACCAGCGCAGCCAGACCCGCTGAACCGATGGCATAGCCTTTGGTGACGGCCTTGGTGGTATTGCCGACCGCGTCCAGCGGATCGGTCACGTCACGCACCGATTTCGGCAGACCGGACATTTCGGCGATACCGCCGGCGTTGTCGGTGATCGGACCATAGGCATCCAGCGCGACGATGATGCCGGTCATTGACAGCATCGAAGTGGCTGCAATGGCGATGCCATACAGGCCGGCCAGCGCATAGGTGATATAGATCGCCGCACAGACGCAGATCACGGGCAAGGCACAGGCTTTCATCGAAACCGCAAGGCCGGCGATGATGTTGGTGCCATGGCCGGTGGTCGAAGCTTCGGCGACGCGCTTGACCGGCGAGAAATCGGTACCGGTGTAGTACTCGGTGATCCAGACCAGCAATCCGGTCAGCACCAGACCGATTGCCGCTGCCCAGAAGATATTCATCGAACTGATCAGCTTGCCGTCGGCAAGGGTGATGCCATTACCGAGCAGCATGGTAGTGATCGGATAAAAGGCAATCAAGGCCAGTATGCCGGCCACGGCCAGACCACGGTAGAGGGCGTTCATGATCTTGCCGCCATCGCTGGCCTTCACGAAGAAACAACCGATGATCGAAGCGATGATCGACACGCCACCGAGTACCAGCGGGTATACGATCAGATTGTCGGTGGCACCGGCAACTCCCTTGAGCATCATCGCGCTGAGCACCATCGTCGCCACCACGGTCACCGCGTAGGTCTCGAAAAGGTCGGCAGCCATCCCGGCGCAATCGCCGACGTTGTCGCCAACGTTGTCGGCGATGACGGCTGGGTTGCGTGGATCATCCTCTGGGATACCAGCTTCGACCTTTCCGACCAGGTCGGCGCCAACGTCCGCCCCCTTGGTGAAGATGCCACCGCCCAGCCGAGCGAAGATCGAGATCAACGATCCGCCGAAGGCCAGACCGACCAGCGGTTCCACCGAGTGCTGGAAGTCGGCGCCACTACCCTTGAGAAAGGCGTAGTAGCCGGCCACGCCGAGGAGGCCGAGACCGACGACCAGCATGCCGGTGATCGCGCCCCCCTTGAAAGCGACGCTGAGCGCCGCGGAAATTCCACTGCGCGCGGCTTCGGCTGTACGCACATTGGCGCGTACCGAAACGTTCATCCCGATGAAGCCGGTCGCACCCGAAAGCACTGCTCCGATCAGAAAGCCGACGGCCATCAGTTTGCCGAGCGCAAACCAGATCAGCACGAAGAGCACGGCACCGACCAGACCGATCGTCGTGTACTGCTTGGCCAGATAGGCAGAAGCGCCCTCCTGTACGGCCTTAGCGATCTCCTGCATGCGTGGGTTGCCAGCTGGCAACGAAAGAATCCATTTCGTCATCCCCGCGCCATAAAGCACTGCAATGACTGCGCACACCAGCGCGAACATCAAACCTGACGACATAAGCAACCTCCCTCTTTAAAGTGACCCAGACTCCCCGGAAAATCCCTGGGAGCCGGATTTACCTCAGTGCTACACGAAACGAACAACGTTCAAACCTTGAAGATGTTACTACTGCGCCGCAGTCTCATCGATTACGGTCATTGCAAGGCATCGAAAGCCGCCTTCATGATCTCCCCGACGCTCCCGACCCCTGCAATATTGCGACACTTCGGCGCCCTCGGATCGCCCGTTGCCGCCCAGGCGCGGTAGTACTCCAGCAGCGGCTTGGTCTGCGAATGATAGATCTGCAGCCGCTTCCTGACCGTTTCTTCCTGATCATCATCGCGCTGAACGAGGTCCTCGCCGGTGACATCGTCTTTTCCAGCCAGCTTGGGTGGATTGAAGCGGAGGTGGTAGGTGCGACCCGAACCCGGATGCACGCGCCGCCCGCTCATTCGATCGATGATTTCTTCGTCGGCCACGTCGATTTCGAGCACAAAGTCGAGAGCCACACCGGCGACCTTCATCGCCTCGGCCTGCGGCAAGGTGCGCGGGAAACCGTCAAACAGATAACCGCCCCGGCAGTCGTCCTGCTGCAGGCGATCCGTGACCAGACCAATGATGATCTCGTCCGAGACCAGACCACCCGCATCCATGACCTTCTTGGCCTCGACACCTAGGGGGGTGCCGGCTTTCACCGCTGCACGCAGCATGTCACCGGTGGAGATTTGCGGAATGCCGAATTTTTCACGAATGAACTGGGCTTGAGTGCCTTTGCCAGCGCCTGGGGCACCGAGCAGAATGAGTTTCATGGTTCACCCTCTGAGATCATCAAATCAAGCGGTTTATCCAAAACTTCATATACTTGCACTCCAGCTACCGAACTGTGGCAGAACGCTGTCGTGATCAACAGGCCGAAACTTACCCTCAAATGCGCGTACGGTCAAACGTTTTTGAACCATTTCTGCACGCGCTGTGCATCTTCCGGGGTATCCACGCCAGCACTCGGCAGATCATCGACAATTGCCACACTGATGCGAAGACCATGCCACAAGGCACGCAACTGCTCGAGCGCTTCCAGGTTTTCCAGTGGCGACGGGGCCAGGCCAGAGTAGGTACGCAGGAAATGCGCGCGATAGGCGTACAGGCCAATGTGCCGATAGGCAAGCAGCCCGACCGGCAAGGTCTCACCGCCGGCCTCGCGAGCGAAGTGATCGCGCGCGTAGGGAATCGGCGCTCGCGAAAAATAGAGGGCGTCGCCACTGGCCGCCAGGACCACCTTGACAATGTTCGGGTTGAAAAAATCGGCCGCCTCCGACAGTGGATGAGCCAGGGTAGCGATCTTCGCACCACTCCCCTCCAGCCGAGCGGCCGCGTGGACGATCCAGACCGGATTGATCAATGGCTCATCGCCCTGTACGTTGACCACGATCGTATCGTCCAGCCAGCCCGACAGCTCGACCACCTCGGCCAGACGCTCGGTGCCGCTCGCGTGCTCCGCTCGCGTCAGCAAGGCGCGCAGGCCGTGCCGCTCGACAGCCGCCAGCACCTCCACGTGGTCGGTCGCCACGACCACCTCCTCTGCCCCCGAAAGCAGCGCACGCTCGGCCACCCGCACGACCATCGGCTTGCCCCCGAGGTCGAGCAGAGGCTTGGCCGGCAAACGGGTCGAGGCATAGCGCGCGGGAATGACGACCTTGAAGTGCATCATCCCCTCCTCCGTCCAGCGGACAGCACTTTCAATCCCCAAAGCTTCATTTGCCCCGCGGTCAGAGTTCGTCGCTCGAGAACTGGCGTGCCTCTTCTTCGAGCATGATCGGGATCCCGTCGCGGATCGGAAAAGCCAGCCTGCACGGCTTGCACAGTAGTTCAGATTGCGTCCTGCGGTATTCGAGATTGGCCTTGCAGATCGGGCAGACGAGAATATCAAGCAGGCGTGCGTCCATGCAGTTTCTCCAGAATGGTCTCGAACAGGGTGGCTTGGCCGGGTGGTGAACAACCGATGACCGCCTCGACCGGTAGCATCCAGGCTTCGCCGATGTCCAGCGACGCGCATTTTACCGCATCTTTCTCGGTCATCAGCAGTACCCCGTCCCTGGCAAAGGCCAGATCGCTGGCCTGGTAGGCATGGTGATCGGGAAAGGGATGCGCTGTGAACTCGAGCCCGAGAGCTTGCAGCTGCCGGAAGAAGCGGAGCGGATCGCCAATCCCGGCAACCGCGTAAAGCTTGCGATCCTGCAGATCGGCCCCAGCACAGCGGCGCTGTTCTCCGCTCACGGCAACGAAATGCCGGCCGACCAGGCGCATGTCGAATTGCGGTGAGCGCCGGGCTGCTTCCACCACCCGTGTCTCCGGTGGGCCTCCATTCCACACCACGGCACTCACCCCCGCCAGACGCCGCAAGGATTCCCGCAGGGGGCCGGCCGGCAGCAGTCGGCCGTTGCCTGCGCCGCGTCCGTCAAAGACCACCAGTTCGATCGAGCGTTGCAGGCGGTAGTGCTGCAGGCCATCGTCGGAAACGATCACGTCACATTCTGGGTGCGCTGCCAGCAAGGCCTGCCCGACGGCAGGCCGGTCACGGCCGACGAAGACCGGAACGCCGCTGCGTCTGGCCAGCAACAAAGGTTCATCACCGACCAGTGAAGACGTCGAGGAAGCGTCCACCGGACGCACCTGCCCGTCACTGCCGCCGTAGCCACGACTGATGATCCCCGGTCGCCAGCCCTGCTCGCGCAAGCGGTTCACCAACCACAATACCAAGGGGGTCTTGCCGCTACCGCCGACAGTCAGGTTGCCGACCACCACCACCGGCACCGGCAAGCGCTGTGAGCGCAGCAGCGCGGCGCGGTACAGCCAGCGGCGCAGTACGACCAGTCCGCCGAACAGCCAGGAAAACGGCAGCAAGGGCCAGAGAGCCAGCGCCAGACGGCGCTGGTACCAGCGGCCGGTCAGGCGCTGCGCCATACCGGCACGAGCCATCAGGGCGGTGATTGGGTCGCGAAGGAAATCCGCGGATAGCCGGCCGTTTGCGCCGCCTGCATGATATCGACGACGCTTTGATAGTTCGCCTTGGCATCGGCATTGATCACGATAACCGGTTCCTTGGTATCGCCAGCGGCCCGCCGCAGGGCTTCGCTGATCGCCTGTACGCTGGTTGTGGTCAGCGGCACCTTGTTCACCAACACCTGGCCCGCCGCCGTCAGCCCAACGCTGATTTCGTTGGGCGTCTCGGCCTGTTTGCTGGCGTCGGCAGTCGGCAGGTTGATCTCCAGGCCGGAAAACTTGGCGTAGGTGGTCGTCAGCATCAGAAAGATGATGATCACCAACAGCACGTCGATCAGCGGGATCAGGTTGATTTCGGGAACGTCACTGGCGCGACCGCGGCGAAAGTTCATGACCCGTCCCTCTCAGGAGTTGCGCTGGCCGTGCAGAACCTCGACCAGACGTACCGCCTGTTGCTGCATCTCGACCACGAAACTATCCACCAAGGCCCGAAAATGCCGCCAGAAGATCATGCTCGGAATCGCGATCAGGAGCCCGAATCCGGTATTGTACAGCGCCACCGAGATGCCGTGCGCGAGCTGTATGGGGTTGCTGCCACTCGGAGCCTGCGAACCGAAAATCTCGATCATGCCAACCACGGTACCGAACAGGCCCATCAGGGGGCTGATCGACGCAATGGTGCCCAGCGTCGTCAGATAACGTTCGAGATTGTGCGACACGACGCCACCAGCTTCCTCGATCGCTTCCTTCATGATCTCGCGCGAGCTGCCGACATTGCGCAAACCGGCGCCGAGGACGCGACCGAGCGGCGAGTGTGCTTCGAGATCACCGACCATGGCAGCGGTCACCCCATTCTGCCGGTACTCGGTGACGACCCTCTGCAGCAGGCCGGCCGGGACGACTTTACTGCGTCGCAGCGCCACCAGACGCTCGAGAATCAGTGCGACGGCGATGATCGACGCCAGAAGCAAGGGCCAGATTGGCCAACCAGCGGCCTGAACGATGGAAAACACGTTTTCCTCCGGGAGATTTTCACAAATGGGCACTTTAGCCTGCACCGGCGTTTGCAGCAAGCCCCGAAGTTTTTCAGCACCTGTATTGCCAATCGTTCTCTCTCCACAGAATCTGTGGATAAGCATGCCACTAGCCTGTTGGTGAAACGACCAAGTGCTTATCATGGAAGGTGTTTTCTGCCTGCCGGGAAAGCGTGCAGCGAGCAGACCGGTGCCGATCGCTGCGCATCGGCCAACAAGGGGACGCGATGCCTGCATCGCTGGCTGCGCAAGGCGCCGACTGCCCTGTAGAATTCCCGCATGTCAGACCTTCCCGCCAGCACCAACGACTTGGTCGCGCCGATGCCGGTGCTCCCGGTGGCCGTCCTCAATCGCCTTGCCCGCGAGCGACTCGAAGCAGTCTTTCCTCTCTGCTGGGTGGCTGGAGAGGTGTCCAATCTCAGCCATGCATCTTCCGGACATGTCTACTTCTCGCTCAAGGATAGCGCCGCGCAGGTCCGTTGTGTCATGTTCCGCAGCCGTGCGCAACTGCTCGGCTGGCGACTGGAGAACGGCCAGAACATCGAAGCCCGCGTGCTGGTGACGCTCTACGAGGCACGCGGCGATTTCCAGCTCAACGTCGAAGCGGCTCGTCGCGCCGGTGTCGGCCACCTCTACGAACAATTTCTTCGCCTTAAGGACAAACTTGCGCGCGAAGGCCTATTCGACAGCTCTGCCAAGCGACTCCTGCCGGCATTTCCACGCTGCATCGGCATCGTCACCTCACCGCAGGCGGCGGCGCTACGCGATGTCCTGAGCACGCTCAGACGCCGCGCCGGCCAGGTCGGCATCGTCATCTACCCTACACCGGTACAGGGTGACGGCGCGGCCGCCCAGATCGCCGCAGCCATATGCTGCGCTGGCGAGCACCGGGAATGCGATGTGCTGATCGTGTGTCGAGGGGGGGGCAGTATCGAAGACCTCTGGGCTTTTAACGACGAGGCCGTCGCACGGGCGATGCGCGCCTGTCCATTGCCGGTGATTAGCGGTATTGGTCATGAAACAGACTTCACCATCGCCGATTTCGCTGCCGATCAACGTGCGCCAACCCCCACCGCCGCAGCCGAGTTGGCCGCACCCGAACAGGTTGCGCTGCTCGCCCGCCTCGCCGCCTATCGACTTACCCTGCGCCGCCTGATCGATCAGCACCTCAACCAACGAGGCCAACATCTGGACTGGCTCGCACACCGACTGCAGAGCCCATCGCAGTACCTGGCCCGCCACCAGGATAATCTGTACAAGCTGCAACGCCGCCTGCGCGCTGGCCTGCTGCAAGCCAACGCGCAGGCGCGGGCGACACTGCTCGGCCTCACCCGTCACCTGCTGCTGATCCGCCCCGATCCAGTGCGCCAGGCCGGCCACCTCGAAGCGCTGGTAGCACGACTGCGCAGCGCCTGGCAGACGACCGCGCAGGCCAGGCACGCTGACCTCGAGCTCCTGTCGGCTGGTCTCTCGCACCTCCATCCGGCGGCGGTACTCGCCCGCGGCTACTGTGTTGTCAGCAATGCACAGGGACAGATCATTCGCGCGAGCAAGGCCCTGGAACCTGGGCAGCAAATCGCTGTCTTCTTCCACCGTGGACGTGCCGAGGCGGTGGTACTGAACGTTTCCGAAGAAGATGGCATCGCTTTCGCAGCGCCCGCCATTGCCAGCGCCGCAAGCCCCGAATAGAATCCAGCAACCAAGCGGACGGTCATGGCCATGCAAGGCCCCCCCGAGTTTGCACGTCGTCCTTATTTCGCCCCATAACAAGCCTTACGGAGAACATCCATGGAACATCAGTTGCCACCCCTCCCCTTTGCCATCGACGCTCTTGCTCCGCACATGTCGCAGGAAACCTTGGAATACCACTACGGTAAGCACCACCAGGCCTACGTGACCAACCTCAACAACCTGATCAAGGGAAGTGAATACGAGGCCCTTGACCTCGAGGCGATCGTCAGGAAGGCACCGGCAGGCGGGATTTACAATAACTCGGCGCAGGTCTGGAACCACACATTTTTCTGGAATTGCCTGGCACCCAACGGCGGCGGCGCACCGACTGGCGCCCTGGCCGCAGCCATTGACGCCAAATGGGGTTCTTTCGCGGATTTCGCGAAGGCCTTCCAGGCTTCCGCCGTCGGCAACTTCGGATCGGGCTGGACCTGGCTGGTCAGGAAAGCCGATGGCTCGGTGGACATCGTCAACATGGGCGCAGCCGGCACGCCGCTGACTACCGGCGACCAGGCCCTGCTGTGTGTCGACGTCTGGGAGCATGCCTACTACATTGACTATCGCAACCTACGCCCAAAGTTCGTCGAAACCTTTCTCGGCAGCCTCGCCAACTGGCGCTTCGCCGAGCAGAACTTCGTCGGCTAGCTAATACACTTGGTGTCGCGGTCGTATCAATACCGGCGCCGCGCTGCAACGCCGGACAGGCCGCGACTCAGAGGCCGTAAATATATACTGTGATACTGTGCGGCCGATCTGCGGCGTTGTTCGCCCACTCCTCGCCTATCAACTGGTGAGAACGCGCGGTCTGGACGCGTATATGATGAAGCGGCTTATCCTTCTCGTAATTTTCGCCGTCATTGGTTGGCAAGGGTACGTCAAGTACCAGAACTCGCGGATCAACAGGTTAGCCGATCAGAGCACAACGGACAGTGGTACACAAGGCAGGTCAGGGGTTTCGCGCAGCAACGACGCCACCACCGACGCTACCACCTCATCCCAGTTCAAATGCGACGGACGAACCCATTGTGCTCAGATGACCTCATGTGCGGAGGCGACTTATTTCTTGAAGAATTGCCCTGGCACAAAGATGGACGGAAACTACGATGGTATTCCGTGTGAAAAGCAGTGGTGTAGATGAGCATCAGTAGCCGTAGGTTCGGCGGAGGAACGCAGCCCAACCTACGAGCAAATCCCGGGGGTCGGGGTGCCGACGCGCCGCCGGTGCCCCCTGATCGTATCGGGCTGGGGCTGACCGTGACGCGATGGCACGTGCTATCGCTATTCGTGAAGATCGCCTTGTGCAGGCATCAAGCCATCGCTGCAAGCTGTCATCTCACATACGCTTGCGGCCAGTGATCATTGCGCGTACCAGATTTTCGCGGTGCAAAAGACTTTCCCAAACGACGCCGATCAGGTGGCCTGCGATCAGCAGCAGCGTGCCGTTGGTGGCCACTTCATGGGCTTCCTTGATGGCGTCGATCAGGGTGTCACTGCTCCCGGTAAACCATCCCGCCAGTGGTCCCAGCCCCTTGTCGGCGCCGTACAGCGCCAGGCCGGTGACGACGGTCGCCGTCAAGGCCAGCAGCATGGCGACGATCATCGCCCCACCGGCAGGGTTGTGTCCGAGGTGGCGGGGAGCGCGCAGCGTCAGCACCCCGTAAAGATAAGCGAGGATTTCGCCGGGGCGATAAACAAAGTCGCTGAAGCGGGCATAGCGCGGGCCGACGAAGCCCCAGAGCAGACGAAACAGCAACAGCCCGGCAAGCCCATAGCCCGCCCATACATGCACAACCTGCAGCAACTCGCCGTCCAATCGGTCCTGGAGACCTTCGAACAGCTCGCCCTCCGAAAGATAAGCCGTGCAGAAACTGAGTAGCAGTGTCCAGTGAAACAGGCGAAGCAGCGGGTCCCAGACAGGGATTTCAGTCGAATCGGTTGACGTGCCCATGATATTGAGTGGACGGTTTTTGACAGCGCTTCCCTGCCAACAACAAGAAAGCGCGTGTGTGGATCAGCTCACTGACGAAGAGCTGCTGCTTACTTGCCTTCTTCGGAAACCAGAGCGCCGGTCTTGATTTCGTAGTGGACTTCCCACTTCTTGCCGTCGTTGCCATTGATCTTGACTTCCCAAGTCTTCTTGCCCTTCTTGGTGTCTTCATAGGCCTTGGTGACCGTGCCAGGGTGCGCCCTGAGGGCCATTTCGACCGCCTGTTCCTTGCTGATTTCCTGCGCTGTGGCAGTGGCGGCAGCTGGTGCCGGGGCGGCGGTCTTGCTGTCAGCAGCGAAAGTGCTGCTAGCAAAGCTGGTGGTGATGGCCAGCAGGGCGGCGGCGGTAAATGCGCGAGGCTTGTTCATCTGATCGGTCTTTCATGGCGAATGGAGATTGGCGAAAAAAGCAACTTCGGCCTGCGAGCCCGGTGCTTTGACCGGAACTGCAAACACGGACGCCATCCTATCGCGACATCCTTAACGTAATCTTAGTGCGAAAGAAATGGGGTAGAAGATGAGCGCGCCCTGACCTGCAAGGCCATGCGGAAAAAATTTCGAAGCTCGGGCCTGGACTGGTGTGATGAGGCCGAACTTGCTCCGTGCCTCGATCCAGCCAGGGCGTAGCGTTAAACCGGAAAGCTTCATCGCCGGTGGCGGAAACCCGGAATATGCCTCTCCGGGCCGTCGTTTCAGCAGCAGCTCGGCAGCTCGCGATAATCGCCGCTCTCTGGCGGCAGGCGCTCACGGATTGAGTTTGCTGATCTTGTTGCCCTGCAGGCCGATCCCTGCCATCAGCCCCTTCTGACCGAAAATGAAGGCGTAGATGTCGTCCTGCATGGTGGTGGTGGTATGGGATTGGCCCATTCCCTCATCAATGATCACGATGCTCGGACCGATCCCGACTTCGAAGCCTTCGTTGGCATCAAGCGCTTGCAGCGCCTTTTCATTCATGAAGAACATCGCGTAGCCGTACTTTTGTGCTCCCGCCTGCAGCCCGTACGACGCGCCAGCGGTACTGTAACGCCCCACGGCCTTGCCGTCACGCCACAGAACGCCCTCACCGTACTGGCCGCCGACGACCAGTCCAGCCTTAGTGATGCTGGGAAACACTAGCACGGCGGAGGCCTTGGCGTTGAGTGTCCTGGCCGCAGGCACTTTGGCCAGCAGCCTGTTGAGCGCTGCTCGCGATGCTCGGTCGAGTTCGGTGGTGCTGTCTGCGACAGCGGGCGCTACAATGAACGCAGACAGGAGCATGGCCAGTACCATGCAGATCGAACGTACAGGATTGGCGTACATGGTGCTTCCTTTGAGAATCGACGATGGGGATCCCATTCTGCCACCTCGACAGGATTCATTCCACTAAAATCTGTGGCGGAGGCAACGCTCGCCACAGCAAGGATTGTGTCTGCATTCATCTCCCACTCGTGTGAAAGGGGAAAGGGTCATGACTTTCATGATCGGGGTACCTTGAAAAAGTCAGGACCGTTCGCTGGTCCGTAAGCAGGGTGCCTTCGTCATGGACGCGCAACGGCCGCTCAGCGCGAACGCGCGAAGTCGAAATCGGCGCTGTTGCGTTCGTCGACGAAGAGTCTGACGGGCTCCGGCGGTTCGCCGTTGCGGCAGATGACGACTACATTGGCAAGCTGCTGTCGCTTCTGCAGCACTTCGACGGCGCAGCGGCCGTAAATGCTCTCGATGGTCGCCAGCAGGTTGCGCGAATAGGGCGTGGCGAGGGCGCTGTCGAGAATCAGGTTGGCAATCAACACGCCGTCGGCTTCGAGCACCCGGCGCGTCGCCTGCCAGAATTCACGGGTGACGAGGTGGCCGGGGATCGAGGTATGCGAGCCATAGACATCGAGCAGCACCGCCGCAAAGCGCTGCCCGGTACGGACCACGAAGCGGCGGGCGTCATCGGCGATGAACTCTCCGTTTGCCGTATCGCGGAGGAAATGGGTCTCGGCAATGGTGCGCACCGCCGGATCGATATCGACATAGGTGTAGTGGTTGCTCGTCTCACGATGCGAGAGCGTGAAACCGCCGGCGCCGAGAACCAGGATCCGGCGGTCGCGGAAGCCCATATCGTCGAGCAGGAAGCTGCGGATATGCCGGATATAGCGGGCATAGTGCGGCGGTTCGGCCTCGTCGATCAATGAGGCGAATGAGCTATTGTTTTTCAGGGCGCGCCCGTTGATCGCGCCCTCGTACTGGACCGGCATCACCAGATAGCTGGCGTAGGCAGTCTCGATCTGCGGGCGCAGCCAGGCGTTGGCGGCCAGCACCAGCGCAGCGACGGCGAGGCCGGACACTGCCGTCGTCCAACTGCGGCCACGCAGCAGCGCGTAGCCAACGACCAGCAACAGCGCGCAGAGCGCGATGGCTGCGGAAACGCCGAGCCATTGCATGACCAGCAGCGACAGCGACAGCGAACCCAGGAAAGATCCGAGCGTCGAGTAGTACAACGCCTGGCCGCTGGCCTCGCCGACGCGTTGGTGCTGCAGCAGGTTGCTGAGGATCGGCACGGTCTGCCCGAGCAGCCAGGCGATCGGGCAGAGTACGCCGGTGACAAGCGCCAGATAGGCAATTTCGGGTGGCCGCAGCGAAGCGAAGATCAGATCAACGCCGACTCCCGCCAGACCGATGCCGATCAGCAGCGCCGCGATCAGGAAGTTCCTGGCGACAACTTCGAGATAGTCCTCGGCGATTTTCGCGCCAGCATGATAGCCAAGCGCCAACGCGAGCAGAAAGAACGCGATGGTCGGCGCGGTGACGACGATCGAACTGCCCATGTGCGGAATGATCTGGCGCAGCGCGATGACCTCGGCGCCAAGCGAGCAGAATCCTTCGATGAAGATAACGGCAAAGAGTTGCACACGTAACATGGGGGCATATCGCCAAGCGGAATGAGGCGGGCACTATACCGCAGCAGCGCTAGTTGCCGGCCATCACCTCGCAGTCGTGCTGCGCTATGGGCAACACGCTGACGAATCGTCGAGGCTCCCGAGGCCGATCCACCAGTAACCTGCTGATCTCGTCCCCTGACTGCCGCCGAAGGCCCGCCCCGCCCGCCGACCCGCTCAACCATTACAGCCAGTAAAAATGAAGCGTTTGTCCGAGCCCCCTTTTTCCGAAATGACCTAGCCCTCGCCGAGAAACCTGGGCAGGACTTCCGTCGGCAGTTGCAGGCGGTTGAGCAGCTTCTCGCGACTGATGTGCAACAGACTCTGGACGGCGTTGAGGTCGTCCGGGATCGCCGGATGATTCCAGCCCTCGGTCGAGTGGCGGGCAAGATTGACCGCTAGTTGCACGTTCTGAACCCTGGACAGAGCGGCATTGCCGCTATCCATCAAGGTCGTCAGCAGTTCGGGCAGGTGCCAGGCTCTACAGAGTGCCAATTGCAGATCGGCCAGCGCAATCCCGAGCACTTCCCGCTGGACATCGGTGTCGTTCAGCCGGCAGTCAGCCTGCAGCCGGGAGCGAATCTCGATCGCGCGGTCCGGGGCAAAACACCACAGCAGACTCTCTGCAAGGTCGTGCAGCAGCGCGGCAAGAGCGACTTCCTCAACATTCATGTCATGCCGCGCAAAAGCCCAGTCATGTGCATAGCGCGCTGCGCGCTGCATTCGCAGGATCACCTGCAGGACGCCCAGCAGGGCTTGCCGCTGACCGCGCAGCATTGTTTCGAGGGTGAGCGGCTGTTCAAACTTCCGGAAGAACGGATCGATGCCAAGCATCATTACCGCACTGGCAATGTTCGTGATGTCGCTGTGCAGGCGACCGTGGCTGACCTCCTGAATATAGGCCAGCACGCGGATGGCCAACAGCGGATCCTGCAGCACGATTTCAGTGATGTCGCGGCCGCTGATCTGGTCGGCTTGCTGTCGCGCTTCGTCGAGGTGGCGCACCGTCTGGCGCAGGATGGGCAATTCGGCTCTGCTGATGAAGGCCAGCCAGCCTTCGAGATCCTGTGGCGAGGGATTATCGGGCATCGGCTGGGTCTATTTCAGAAGCGCTCATCGGCGCGCAGATAGCGCCATTGCCCGACAGCGAGCTTGCCGAGCGAAACGCCGCCGATGCGCACGCGTTTGATCTCGGTAACGCGCAAGCCAACCTGTTCGCACATGCTCTGAATCTGCCGCTTTCTGCTCTCGTGCAGAACGAAACGCAGTTTTTGCTCGTGCAACCACGAGACCTGTGCGCGCAGCAGTTTGACCTTGTCCAGTGACAGGCCATGCCTGAGCCGCTCCAGGCCGACCGACGACAATTCGCCTTCGACATGGACATGGTATTCCTTCTCGAGTCTTGCATCCCTCCCCGTCAGGCGGCGTGCGACACTACCTTCCTGAGTGAACACCAGCAGGCCGCCCTCGTCGGCATCGAGTTTGCCGGCCAGCGCCAGGCCGCGCAGATGCCTGGCCTGGAAGCGGAACATGGTGCCGCCTTCTGCCCAGTGGTTGTCGAGACGGATCAGGGCAACGGCATCATCGCGCTCGCCTGCGGCCCCGGCAGCCACCGGGTGGCTCGGCTTGTTGAACAGGATGGTGACGCTTTCGCTGATGTGTTTGTCGGCGGCATCCTTGATCTTGATCCTTGCTTTGGGGTTGACGCGTGCCCCGAGGCGGGTGATGACCTCGCCATCTACGCTGACCCAGCCGTTCTCGATCCATTCATCGGCTTCGCGGCGGGAGCACGCGGCGATTTCGCTGACCCGTTTTGCCAGCCGTGGCGACTCCTTTGCCAAGCCATGCGGCGTGCTGGAGGTCACTGCCGGCGCGGCAGTGGGCGCCTCTGCCGGTCGTTTTATCGGTGCTTGTTCGGCAACGACCGGCGCGCCGAGCGCCGGTCGCACGGCGTCATGGCGGGCGCGCAGCGGCGCCGGGGGAAAGGCGCGTGCGCCGGTACTGCGGGCAATGCCACGTTCAGGATAGGTCTTCTTCGCCTGCTGGCCGGGCCGGGCCGGGCCAGGTGCCTGGCGGTCGGTAGCTATGCTGCGAGGTTCCGGGGCGGGCACTGCGCTTTCCTGTCTCTTTGGCAGGGCGGCTGCAAGCTGCTTGATCGGGCTGTCCGCTGCCCCCGGGAATTCGCTGTGGAAATGCGCTGGATGACTGGTTCGCTGGCCGGGCTTGCCGCCTGGGACAACCGGTGCTGTCGATTGGCTGTTGGTACGCCGCGCGGTGTGCTTTGCTGTCTGGGAGCCGCCACGGATCGGTTTGCGGGTGGCTGCCCGGGTGTCGCCGACGACAGCGACAGGCTTCTTGTTAGGCAGCTTCAGAGTGGAGGGGGGCATGGCGTGGCCTTCCGTTGGTTCGACCGCTTAGTTTACGTCAGAAGTGGATCACTTCCTACAACCCAGCCATCCCGGCTCGCGCAGCGGGAGGCCCGCTCATGATCGCCGTTGCCAGCGCAGCAAGCGGCAAGCTGCGATCGACCGCGCCCCGTTTGACCGCTTCCCTTGGCATGCCGTAAACGATACAAGTCGCCTCGTCCTGTGCCAGCGTATAAGATCCGGCATCGTGCATCTCCTTCAGTCCACGTGCGCCGTCATCGCCCATACCGGTCATGATTACACCCATGGCATTTTTGCCGGCATATTTGGCAACCGATCGAAACAGCACATCGACCGACGGGCGATGGCGATTGACCGGTGGTCCATCCTTTACCTCGACCAGGTATTGCGCGCCGCTGCGCGTCAGTTGCATGTGCTTTCCGCCGGGCGCAATCAGTGCCAGACCGGGCAGGACACGTTGCCCGTTCCTCGCTTCCTGCACCGAGATTTCACAGAGGCCATCCAGGCGCGCGGCAAAAGCAGCGGTATACATCTCCGGCATGTGCTGGACGATGACGATTCCTGGTGAGACTCGCGGCAATTCTGTCAGCAGGGCTTCCAGAGCAACCGTTCCGCCGGTGGACGTGCCTATGGCTACCAGGCGCTCGGTCGTCTGTACCATCGCTAGACGCGGCGTTGCCGGACTGCGCACTGACGTGCGGACGCCATGCTGCACGGCTCTCATGTTGGCACGTGCAGCGGCCTTGATGGCCGCGATCAGATTGTCGCTCGAATCTTCAAGAAAACTTCCGACGCCGAGGCCGGGCTTGCTGATGATCGCAACCGCCCCGGCTGCCAGGGCCTGCAGGGTCGTTTCCGCCCCGGCGGTGGTCAGCGATGAGCAGATCACCACTGGCGTGGGTCGTTCCGCCATCAGTTGGCCAAGAAAGGTAATGCCGTCCATGCGTGGCATTTCGATGTCGAGCGTCAGCACGTCAGGCCAGTCACGGCGCATTTTTTCGATCGCGAAGATCGGATCATGGGCCGTTGCGATGACACGGATTCCGGGGTCGCGTTCCAGGATGGTGCTCATGACCCGGCGTACCACGGCCGAGTCATCGACGACCATGACCTTGATTTCTCGTGCCATCACCGCCTCCCGTTTCAGATGGGTTACAGGTTTGCAATCATCGTCGGCGGGGTGATCGACACCATTTCGTCGATCGACAGTACGCGTGCGATGTCGAGAATGATCACGAAGCGGCCATTGACGCGTGCCATTCCGGCGATGAAGTCGGCGTTTACACGCGTACCGAAAGCGGGAGAAGGTTCGATGCTCTCGGCTGAAATCTCCATGACTGCATTGACGCCATCGACGATCAGTCCCAGGGTGTAGAGCGACCCCGCATGTTCAGTTTCGACGATGACGATGCAGGTGCGTTTTCCCACGCCGGTGGCCGTGCGACCGAAGCGAACCGCAAGGTCAATCACCGGCACCACCGAGCCGCGCAGGTTGATGACCCCACGAACCGTGCGCGGCATCATCGGCACGCCGGTGGGCACGCTGTACTCGATGATTTCCCGGATGCGCAGGATATCGATGGCATATACGTCATCGGCCAGGCGGAACGCTAGATACAGCGCCAAAGTGTCGCCGACATCCGGAGCCGCCTTGCTGGCCACGTGCTGCCGGGCGGCTGCCAATGGTTCTGGGTTCATGGCATGCCCTTCAGAATCGTTCGTAGTCTTTCAGCGAGTGATTTGCCGCAGACTCGCGTTTTGCCTTGCCCGGTCTGGCGATCCGGCCCGGGCGCGCCGGCATGACCTGGTTGTTGCCGGCAAGCTTGAACTGCGCCATCAACTCGTTGAGGTTTTCGGCCTGGGCGTTCATCTCTTCAGCCGTGGCCGAGAGTTCTTCGGCGGTCGCGGCGTTCTGCTGCGTGACGGTGTTCAACTGCGCCATTGCCTGACTGATCTGGTCTGCGCCGGTCGTCTGTTCTTCCGATGCGGCGGTGATCTCGCCCACCAGATCAGCCGTCTTGCGAATCGATGGCAACATGGTTTCGAACAGGCTGCCGGCACGCTCGGCGGTTTCGACGCTGCTGCTGGCCAGTTCGCCAATCTCCTGCGCAGCGATCTGGCTGCGTTCGGCCAGTTTCCTGACCTCGGCTGCGACGACGGCAAAACCCTTGCCGTGTTCGCCGGCCCGTGCCGCTTCGATCGCCGCATTCAGCGCCAGCAGATCGGTTCGGTAGGCAATGTCGTCAATGATCGAGATCTTGCCGGCAATCGATTTCATCGCCGCGACCGTCGAACGAACGGCTTCGCCGCCAGCCAGCGCGTCTGCCGCCGATTGGCGGGCGATTGAGTCGGTGGTCTTGGCATTGTCGGTGTTCTGCGCAATCGACGCCGACATCTGCTCCATCGCCGCGGTCGTCTGTTCGAGGCTTGACGCCTGCTCGGAGGTCGCTTGCGAAAGAAGCTGTGAAGTGGCCGATACCTGCGTCGAGGCATTCGAGATCTCGCCAGCCGAGGTGTTTACCTTCGCGATCGTCGCCGACAGTTTGGCCACCGTATTATTTACGCTCGCCTGCAGGGCGCCAAAGTCACCCTGATATTCTGCGTCGATGCTCTGGCCGAGATCGCCCCGTTCAACCGCCGCCATGACCCGCTTGACGTCGTTGATCGGTTCCACCACTGCGTCCATCGTGCAGTTAAGGCCTTCGATGATGTTGCGATATTCGCCCTGGTGCCTGGCCGCATCGACACGTGTTTCCAGCCGGCCTTTCGCCACTGCGGTCGACAGCGCGCCGGCATCGCTGATCATCGCGTGCACCGCCTCCTTGACCATCATCACGGCACGAAACACGGCCCCGGCTTCATCTCGCCCGGTCGTGTCGAGCTTGAAGTCGAAGTCACCTGCCGCCATGCGGCCGGAAACTTCGACAACCGAATTGAGCGGGCCAGAAATCGAACGTGAAATCGCCCAACCCATGGCCGTCAATAGCGCCAGCAAGGCAAGGGAGATTGATACCAACTGAATCAGGACACGGCGGAAGACGACATCTACATCATCGATGTAGATGCCGGTGCCGATCACCAGATTCCATGGCGCAAACAGCACCGCATGACCAATCTTCGGCGAAGCGGTCTGCGTGCCCGGTTTGGGGAAGTCGTATGCGACATAGCCGCCTCCAGCCTTGGCGACGCTGATCAGTTCCCGGATCAGAAATTTCCCATTGGCATCCTTGAGGTCGATCTTGTTGGTTCCCTCAAAGTCGGGACTGGCTGGGCTCAGGTAATAGTTTCCTTCAGGGTCGAAGCCGAACAGGTAGTTGCCCCCTTCATAGCGCATGTAGCGCAGGGCATCGAGTGCGGCGGTCTTGGCCTCCTTGTCGGCGATTTTGCCAGTGGTCGATAGTTGATGATAATGAGCAAGGACACCGACCCCTGCCTCGACCAGGCTCTTGATCCGCTGCTTGCGGTCCTCGAGCATGTTGTCGTGGATCGAAATCAGCGAAACCATGCAGAAAAGCAACAGGCCAATCGCCGTGAGACCTCCCCAGAGCAGGTTGCGCGTGCTCACCTTCATCGACCGTAACCAGTTCATCTTTCACCTCGACATTCTGAATAATTGGACAAGAAATGATGCCCGCAGGCGTTTGCTGCCGCCGGCAACGAGCCGTGCTAGTGCCGTCGATCAATTCTTCGCATGCTTGCCGTGGCCCGCGTCTGCGCAAAGCCGTACCAGTGCCTGCACATCGAGGATCATGCCGACCTCGCCGTTGCCGATAATCGTGCAGCCCGACACTGCCGGCACTTCGGCAAACAAGGGGCCGAGCGGCTTGATCACCGTCTGGCACTTGCCATGAATGCGATCGACGACCAGACCCGCCTGCCGGCTGCCGTAACGGACGACGATGACGCGCGGTCGAGGGTGCCGTGGCCCCTGTTCATCGAAGAGTTCGCGCAGGCGAATGAAGGGCAGCACCTGCTCACGCAGTTCTAGGTATCCCCGATCGCCGACATCCGGCGGTAGTTCGATGCACTCGACGACCATGTCGAGCGGGATGATGAAGTGCGAACTGCCGACGCCGACGTGAAAGCCGTCGATGATCGCCAGCGTCAACGGCAGACAAAGGCGCATGGTCGTGCCTTGGCCTGGCACCGACTCGATGTCGAGCGTGCCGCGCAAGGCTTCGATATTGCTGCGCACGACATCCATCCCCACCCCGCGGCCGGAGAGGCTGGTCACTTTTGCTGCCGTCGAAAACCCGGGTGCGAGAATCAGCCGATAGACCTCCTGATCGGAAAGATGGGCATCCGGAGCGACCATGCCATTCTCGATCGCCTTCCTCAGGATGCGATCACGATCGAGGCCGCCGCCATCGTCACTGACTTCGATATTGATGCTGCCGGACTCGTGATAGGCACGCAGTTCGACCGTGCCGCGTGCGGGCTTGCCACGCGCCATACGCGTTTCGGCCGGCTCTATGCCATGGTCGATCGAGTTGCGCACCAGATGCATCAAGGGGTCGCCGATCTTGTCGACCATCGACTTGTCGAGCTCGGATTCGGCGCCCCGGACCCGCAACTCGATATCCTTGCCCAGTTCCCTGGAAACGTCGCGAACGACGCGCGGAAAGCGGGAGAATACCTCGCCGATGGCGACCATGCGCAAGCGCAGGGTCATGTCGCGAATGTCCTGGACGAGAGACAGCAGCACTTCCGCCGATTCCTGAATGTCAGGTCGCTGGATACGACTGATCTGCAAATGTGTCCCGACCCCGGCGATGACCAGTTCGCCGACCCTGTCGATCAGTGCGTCGAGCCGATCGGAAGGAACCTTGACGATCCGGGCTTCGCCGCTGCGCTTTTCCTCGACTCGCTTCTGCTGATCCACGGCCGCCTTGACAACCTGCGGCGGCACCGCGCCCTGTTCGACCAGGATCTCGCCGATACGGGCATGCGGCTCCTGG
Organism: Candidatus Accumulibacter cognatus; assembly: GCA_013414765.1. Lineage (GTDB taxonomy): Bacteria > Pseudomonadota > Gammaproteobacteria > Burkholderiales > Rhodocyclaceae > Accumulibacter > Accumulibacter cognatus. The sequence goes on along the minus strand of CP058708.1, from coordinate 1,987,891 downwards.
TTCTTCTGTACCGCCAGCGCCTCTGCCAATTCGTTGGCGGTCACCGAACCGCAGGCCACGAGCATCTCACCGATACGCTCGGCATCCTGATAGTGGGATTCGATCAGCGCGAGGTACGCAGAAATCTGGCTTTGAGGCGGCACGATGGTGATCTGCGAGCCCTCCCGGATGAAATCGAAGACGCCTTCGATCTCTGCCTTGCTGGCACGGCTGGCCAGGGCCACTTCGAAGCCCAGATAGCAGATCTCGGGGTCTGCAGCGGCAAACTCCGGCACGGTGTCGACAATCGTTTCAACATGCAGCAACTTGCCGTACTGGGAGAGGTAATTGATGAATGCTAGCGGATCCATGCCGTCCTGCAACACCTGCCTGCCCGGACGCAGCGAGATATGCCAGTGGTCGGAGCCCATCGCGCCACCGCCGCCGGCACCGATCCCGGCTTCGGAGGAATTCGGTTCGGCAGCGGGCGTCGCCACGACAGCACCACTAGCAATTCCGAGAACGGTCTGCAGGCGCGACAGCAATTGGTCGCTACGGGCGACCGGAACCTCGGTGTCCTCGGCGATTGCGGCAATCAGGTTGGCGATGTGATCCTGGCATGCGAGCAGCAGACTGATCAGATCGCTGTCGAATTGCAGTTTGCCGTTGCGCAGGCGATCAAGGACGTTCTCGACGACGTGCGCGAAACGCACCACCTCGTCGAGACCGAACAGGCCGCCTGAACCCTTGATGGTATGCGCGCAGCGAAAAAGGGCATTCAGGTCATCTTCCAGGCTATTGCCGTCCTCTGCACGCAGCAGGATAGACTCCATCTCGGCGAGGAGTTCCCTGGCCTCTTCCATGAAGGTTCCGAGTGCCTGCGCGAGGTCTTTGGCAGCGTCGTTCATGGCATATTCCTGGCCGATTCCGTCGCCGAAATGAACAGGGGATCACCCAGCATGCCGCCGAGATTGGCCAGATCGATCAGGCGCAGAACGCACGGCGGATGATTGACGAAGCGCACGTGCTTGCCCGGATTGCGTTTGGCGATCAGCATCAGTTGCAGACCGGCCGTATCGATCTCGGCAATACCGCCCAGATCGATCTCGATTTCGTCGATACCGTGCATGACCTCCGCCAGTTCGGCCTTGATTCCGGCGACTTCATAGATGGTCAGTTCTCCGTCCAGAGTCAGCCGCGCCGTTTTCCCGCTGCGCTCGGTAACCAGGCTCATCGCCACTTCACATCATCAACAGTCTGGAAACCGCCGCCAGCATCTGCTGGGGCTGGAAAGGCTTGACCACCCAGGCCTTGGCTCCGGCCTCCTGGCCGGCCTTCTTCTTCTCTTCATTGCCTTCGGTGGTCAGCATGATCACCGGAACGAAGCGATAGGCGGCGTTCTTCTTCATTTCCCGGACGAAGGTGATGCCATCCATGTTGGGCATATTGACATCGCTGATCACCAGATGCACCTTCTGCCCCATCAGTTTGGCCAGCGCGTCCTTGCCATCACAGGCCTCGATCACCTCAAAACCGCCGCCCTTGAGCGCCATGCTGACGACCTGCCGCATCGAAGCGGAATCATCGACGACCAGAATGGTCTTGCCCATGTCGATCTCCCATTGTCCAGGTTAGAAAAAGGTGATTTCACTCGCCGACACCTGTCCCTGTGCAGCCGGGTGCCGAGTGTCGTGCTGTTCGAGCGTGGTATAGGTTTGTTCGAGTTCAGCAACCCATTTCTGCACGTCGAAAGGTTCCGGTGTCTCACCGCATTCGATGCGTGCCTCTTCTGCACGTGTGCGCGCCAGAAGACGCTCGATATCCTGGCAAACCGCGCTCAGAATCTGGCTCATGCGATCCTGGAATTGCAGATGCACGAGTACCGCTTCGACCTTTTCGCGGACGCTCTGACTGCCTTCTGCCATGTGCTGCGACGAATCGCTGAGTCCTTGCACGACGCTGCGGAATCGTTCCAGTACGGCGCCCATGGTCGCGTCCGAACTGGCCATCAGTGACTCGTTCTGGCGTGACATTTGGCCGGCGGAAAGCAGCGCTGACCCAGTCGCCGCGTTGACCGTCTCGACCTTATCCCCGATCTGCTTGGCAAGCGATCCCGACTGGTCCGAGAGCTTGCGCACCTCATCGGCAACGACGGCAAAACCACGCCCGGTCTCACCGGCCCGTGCTGCTTCGATCGCCGCGTTGAGCGCCAGCAGATTGGTCTGTTTGGCGATCTCGGCAACCCCGCTGGCCATGCGCTTGAGATCGGCGCTCACTTCAGCCAGGTTCTCGAATTCACGGAGCATCGGTTTCTGGGCATCGAAAGCGTCCTTGAGACGGTCAAGCATCGAGGCCAATTCGCTACGTGCCCCTTCGATCACCGCGACCACGCCGGCCGCTGCTTCACGGTCGCGGGTATCGAGCATGACACCCAACTGGTTCAGAATGGCCGCGAAGTCACTGGTCAATGCGTTGCCCGCGTTCTCGGTTTGTCGGCGTGCGATCGCAATATGCTCGGCCCAGCGTACCAGTGAAGCGGCAGCCACCTGATGCAGACTCTTCGTATAGGGGGCGATGGCCGGCTGTGCCACGTCGGTCCGACCGTATTTGGCGGCAGACTGGTCGACAGCGATCCGGATCGCACGACGCTCCCAATAAGAGGCGCCCGCGGCAAGCACCAGCAGAGCCAGTGTCCATACAAGAGCGACGGCCAGCGGTATCTCACTCTTCCAGACCAGCAGACCGCCGGCAACGGCGGCAATGAACAGCGGAGCGGGGCCGACAGGAAGCATCTTTGATGATCGGTCTTGCATGAGATCCTCCCGTGAGTGATTTAACCACTAGGCAACGGCGGATCGGAGCAGATGCCGGAACAGGCGTTCCAACATAGGGCAACCCAGCCACCCTCCCGGACTTCGGGTTAGGGCCTGCAGCTTTGCGTCCGGGACTTTCGTCCCGTTTGCCATTCAACTCATGTGAACATACAGGAACCAACAAGCTGACCATATGTATTTTGGCACACTTACTTGGTACTCGTCAGTCATTATATATCGATAGACCAAAGCGCGGCGCGGACCAACGCATTGGCCGTCCAAAGGCTGACGGGCAACAAATGTCAGGGAACTGTCAGGCAACAAACTCATCACACAAGGTGCCGCAGCCGACAGTTTCTGTTACGCTTCTCGCGCAAGAACTGAGGGTCTCAATCACCAACCTGAATGCGAGTGCCGTCATGCCACCATTACCACAAAGTGCAATCGGCAACTTGGCCGACCTTGAGGAAGGACAGATCGCACTCTCGGGATTTGTCGTTCAGCATGATAACGGCTTGTACGTCCTGCGCGCGCGACTCGAATCGGCGACGGCTTTTGCCGACTTCGTCAACCGCGTGATCGCCTCAGGCCTGTACTTTCGGGGACTGGATTACCCACAGTTCCTGGCCCTGCTTTATGATGATTGGATCGGTCGTCACGACGATGCCGACGAGGGAATTTTCCTGGCTGCCGATATCACGGCTTTCCGGGCAGAGCGCCAGGCGCTCTACAAACCCTGCAAGATAACACTTGGAGAAGCGTCCTATCTGTTCGAACCGCTGTATTGCGACGCGGAGAGTGATCTGGCCCTGATCGATCAGGGCAATCACCCTGCGCATTCTGCCAAGGGGCAGCAGTCGTCCGAGACACGCATCTACCTCGACATCGATGAATTCATCGCCGCGGCGTGGGCCAAGGGAGTGCGTTTCGGCATCGACGTCGCAGCCGTGCGTGAAGGCATCGAACTCGACAAACCCGAACAGCGGGTGGTTGCTCTCAACCGGCCATACGTCCCCGGCAAGGATGCCGAAATCGTCGAGTTGGCTCCTGGGCTGCACCGCAATAACGCACCGCGGCGGCTGTTTGGTGATCGGGTCGATCTGCGGCAGTTCGAAACGCGTTACCCACAGGTCGCTGCCGGCCTGCGTCTGGTGAAGAAAATCCCGCGCCAGGCTGGGGTGGATGGGCGCGACATTACTGGCATTGCGCTGCCGGCATCACTGCCCAAGGATTTCGATCTGCAGACGCTGGCCGGTCCCGGCACCCATGTCGTCCGGGAAAAGGACAGCGAATACCTGCTGGCGTCGGTCTGCGGCTTTCTCAATATCGATCTGAGCAGCAATCAGTTCTCTGTGACCGACAAGATCATCAGCCATGAAGGCGTGAGTTTACGCACGACCGGCGACCTCTTGCTGACCGGCGAGGAGTATGAACAACATGGCGAGATTCAGGAGAAACGCGTCGTCCGGTGCCGCAGCATCACCGCTTACGCCGATGTTTTCGGGAACATCATTTCCAGCGGCGGTCGCGTCTGTCTGAAACGGAATCTGATCGGTGGGAGCGCCAGCAATGATCATGGGGACATCATCGTCGAAGGACGCGCCTCCGGATCGACACTGATTGCGCAGAATGGCTGCATCAGGGTGCAGCACGTGGACAACTGTGTGATCCTGGGTCATCAGGTGGTCGTCGGTCAGGCGAGAAACTGCGATATTGTTGCCGACGAATTGACTGTCGAGGTCTCGGAAGCCTGTGCTCTGGCTGGCAGGAACCTCCACCTCGGTCTTGCCCGTTCTTACCGGGAACTCGAAAACGTATTGTTGGTGCTGTTACCCGATCTGTCGTCTTATGAGACACGGATCGCCACCCTGCAGCAGAAGCGTGCGCTGCTGGAGAAAGCGATGGCTGATTCCCGCGCCAAAATCGATGCCTTGCGTGGTGAGAAGGATGTGACCCGCTACCTGTTGGTCGGCGGCAAACTGCGCCGCCATGAACTGACGCTGAACGCGGAACAGCAACTGAGTTGGCGCCGACTCTCGGAACGGGTCGCACCGGCCCTGCGGACGCTCTCGCAACTGTCCGACCTGCTCAAGGAACAGGACGCGGAGTGGCATGCACTGGAGACACAAATCAACGAGGTCGTCGCTGCCCGGGAGCAGTCCTGTCACGGCCTGGCATGCACCGTCGATCGTATTGAAGGGGAGACGAGAATCAATGCCATGTTGGTTCGATTGGCTGATCCACCGCTCAGCGATCTGCCACACAAGGACTTGAAAGCGCGCCTACGGAGAACCGATGCGGCCACCAAACGGCTTTTCGGCGGCTCGACCGGAAGTTTTTCCTGGGTCTACAGTTGATCACCGACTGATGATGAGGCGACCTGCCTGCCGCATCGGAAAGCGTAGCCCTCGGCGATTCGCCTGCTGATGTGTTCAAGGGCCTCCTCGATCTGATCGATCAGGATCAGGCAAAGATCACCTGCCCGCACTTCGGCAAGCGCACTGTCGATGGCCAGGAACTCGCCGCGAATTTCCCTGACCTCGGAAGTTCGCCGGGCATTTTTCAGACCTTCCCGCAGGAGTGCCAGCACTTCTCCGTCCGCCCGACCACGTTGGCACTGATCCTGATAAAGCAGGACCCGATCGAAAGCATCCCCAAGGATCTCGGTCTGCTGGCGAATGTCTTCGTCGCGCCGGTCGCCAGCGCCGCTGATGACCACCGAACGCTGGCTGCCCGGCTGTGATGGCAGGTTGTCGATGGCCTTGACCAGCGCCAGAATGGCGTCCGGATTGTGGCCATAGTCGGCAATCAGCGTTGCCCCGCGATAGCTGAAGAGATTGAAGCGCCCGGGTGCGGTTCTTGCGTCGTTGATGAAGCTGCCGAGGCCGCGCTGAATCGTTGGCCAATCTACCCCCAGAGCCCAGGCGGCGGCGGTCGCTGCCATGGCGTTCTCGACCTGGAAGCCGATGGCACCGTTTTGCGTGAGCGGGATCTCGGTCAGGGCGATGCGGTGTTCGTTACCGCCGCTGGACGCGACAATCGAATGGCCGTCGCGATAGACAACGCGCTTGCGTTGCGCGCGGTGCATGGCCATCAGCGGATGATTTCGGTCACAGGCAAAAAAGGTGACGCTGCCCGGGCATGAGTCTGCCATCCGGGCGACCATGGGATCGGCGGCATTGAGCACCGCGACGCCGGTCCCCGGTCTGACATTCTGGACGATCACCCGCTTGACGACCGAAAGGTCCTCAACGGTACTGATATACGACAGCCCAAGGTGGTCACCGAGACCAATATTGGTGACCACGGCGACATCGCAACGGTCGAAACCGAGTCCCTCCCGCAGCACCCCGCCGCGTGCTGTTTCGAGGACGGCCGCGTCGACGTCGGGGTGGAGCAGGACATTCCTGGCGCTCTTGGGGCCGCTGCAGTCACCAGTATCGATACGCCGGCCCTGAACATAGACGCCGTCGGTGGTGGTCATGCCGACGCGTAGACCTTGCTGGCCCAGGATGTGGGCAATCAAACGGACGGTGGTGGTCTTGCCGTTTGTTCCCGCAACGGCAACCAGAGGAATGCGCGCATCCTCGCCGGCGGCAAACATGTTGGCGATGATTGCTTCGCCGACCGGCCGACCCTTGCCGAACGAAGGCTGCAGATGCATGCGCAATCCCGGCGCAGCGTTGATTTCGACGATGCCACCGCCCTGGGCTTCGAGGGGGCGCAGGACGCTGTCACAGACGACGTCGACCCCGGCGATATCGAGACCGATGGCCTGCGCGGCGGCAATCGCCTGCGCAGCAAACTCGGGATGAACATCGGCGGTGACGTCGGTTGCCGTACCACCGGTCGAGAGATTCGCGTTGTTGCGCAGGATGATGCGCTGGCCTCTGAAGGGAACCGATTCTGGAGTCAGTCCTGCATCGGCCAGGCGGGCCAGCGCCACCTCATCGAGGCGGATTTTGGTCAGTGAGGTGGCGTGCCCTTCGCCGCGGCGCGGGTCACTGTTCACCCGTTCGACCAACTGGCGAATGTTGTGTAGCCCGTCACCGATGACCAGCGGGGGATCGCGTCGGGCCGCGGCGATCAAGCGGTCGCCCACGACCAACAAGCGGTAGTCGTGGCCTGGCAGGTAACGCTCGACGAGGACTTCGTCGCTGACCTCAAAGGCAATCGCGTAGGCGGCTTCAATCTGTTCGCGGGTGTTGAGATTGACCGCAACGCCCTTGCCCTGGTTGCCGTCCTGCGGCTTGACGACGACCGGAGCGCCAATCTCGCAGGCGGCCGCCCAGGCGTCCTCGGCGCTCAACACCGGCCGGCCGACGGGAACCGGGACACCGGCCGCGTGCAGCAGTTCCTTGCTGAGTTCCTTGTCCTGGGCGATCGATTCGGCAACGGCGCTGGTGCGGTCGGTTTCTGCCGCCTGAATGCGTCGCTGCCGGCTACCCCAGCCAAATTGCACCATGCTGCCTTCGGTCAGGCGACGGTAGGGGATATTGCGTGCCATGGCGGCATAAACGATCGCTCCGGTACTGGGACCCAGGCGGACGTCCTCGTCGAGTTCGCGCAAGCGATCGAGCGCTTCGGTGAGTGCGAAAGGGGTGGCCATAACCGCTGCCTTGCAGAGATCCTGCGCGAGTTCGAAGGCCAGTCGGCCGACGGCTTCCTCGCTGTATTCGACGACGACCTGATAGATGCCCGTTTCCAGGGTCTGCGTGCTGCGGCTGAAGGTCACCGGACAACCGGCCTGTGCCTGCAGGCCAAGCGCAGCGAACTCCAGGGCCTGCGCCATCGATATCGCCTCATCATGGCCGGCCGGCCGGAGCATCGCCAGCTCGGGGAAACGTTCACGCAGACGGGTCTCGAAACCCGGCATCTGGTCGATACTGCGCTCCTCTTCATCGCAGTAGACAATCGCCTCAATCGCCGTGTGCCGGCTCCAGAGGTTGGGACCGCGCAGCGCGCGGATACGCGATACTTCCATGAACAGTGTCCTCTTTCTGGTTCAGTCTGCAGGCAGGCAGGCAATGCCCGGTCGGTTGCGGGTGGTTTCCATCTCAGGCAAGGGTGAAGGTTTCCAGCCCGGTACGGATGATTTCCGAGCCGATGCCCAGTGCCCAGGCGGCGCCGCTAGCGGCCAGAACGTTCTCGATCTGGAAGTCGACACGCCCGCCCTCGGTCAGCGGAATGTTCTGCAGGCTGACGATTGCGGTTTCATCCTCACCATTATTGGCCAGGATGACCTGGCGGTTACGAACGAACACCGCCCGCTTACCTTGTGCCCGGTGTTCGACGAGGCTGGGCAGGTCAGGGTCGATGGCGAAGAAGATCACGTCACCGTCGCAGAGCGGCGCCATGTCGACCAGCATCGGCTGCCTGGCGTTGAGGACCGCGGCGCCCGCCGGCAGTACCAGATCGACCTGCGTGCGCAGGACGGTGAATACCTGCTCGGGAGTCTCGATGTCGTAGCGGCCACAATGTTTGGCGACTTCGACATTGGTGATCACACCGACCTGGCAGCGGTCGTAGGCGAGCCCCTCGCCGAGAATGCTGTCGCTACCGTTCTCGAAGACGGCCGCTTCGACCGAGCGATTCATCAGGATACGGTGCGCTGATCCCCAGGTTGCGCTATCGCCCTGGTCGATACAGCGCCGGTCGATGAACAGACCGTCACTGCAAGCCATACCAGTCTGTTTTCCGGACAGGCAGAGCAGGCGCGCAATCAGGCGGGCGACAGTCGTCTTGCCGAAGCTGCCGGTGATGCCGACCACCGGAATGCGACCGTCCTCGCCGTTGGGGAACAACTCATCAACGATGGCGCGACCGACCGGGCGCGGCTGACCAATGGCCGGTTTGAGATGCATCAGCAGGCCGGGGCCGGCGTTGACCTCGACAATCGCCCCCCGTTGTTCATCGAGAGGTTGCGCAATGTCTTCGCAGACCAGGTCCACACCGGCGATGTCGAGTCCGACGATGCGGGCGGCGAGCGAGGCCGTGGCCGCGGTTTCCGGGTGGACGAGGTCGGTGACGTCATCGGTATGGTTGCCGCTACGCACGATCAGAACCTCGCGACCCGCCGGCGGGATGGCGTCCGGGGTAAATCCCTGGCGGGACACTTCGAGCCGGGCCACCGGATTGTCCGCGAGGTCGATGACGTCGAGGACGAATTCCTCGGCGGCGCCGCGGCGCGGGTCGGAGTTGATCTGGCTGTCGATCAGTTCGTTGATCGTTGATCGGCCATCACCGATGACCTTGGCGGCCTCGCCGCGGGCGGCGGCGGCGAGTTTGCCGCCGACGATCAGCAGGCGATGCTCCGAGCCACGCACGTAGCGTTCGACGATGACGCCGCTGCCCTCGACGACCGCGGCTGCATACGCAGCCTCGACTTCCTCCCGTGCCATCAGATTGGTGAACACGCCGCGCGCATGGTTGCCGTCCGACGGCTTGACGACCACCGGAAAACCGATCTCTGCGGCAGCTTCGCAGGCATCCTCGGGACTATCGACCAGGCGTCCTTCGGGAACCGGCACGCCGCAGGATTTGATCAGAGTCTTGGTGAGATCCTTGTCGCGCGAGATGCCCTCGGCAATCGCGCTGGTGCGGTCGGTTTCGGCGGTCCAGATGCGTCGGCTGCGGGCGCCGTAACCGAGTTGCACGAGATTGCCGGTGGCCAGCAGGCGGATCGCCGGAATGCGGCGGTCCTTGGCGGTCGCTGCTTCGACGATGCAACCGGTGCTCGGCCCAAGCAACTTGCGCTCGGCCAGGTCGGCCAGGTGTGCGACCGTTCCGGCGACATCGAAGGGAGTATCCTTGATTGCCGCCAGCAGCAGATCGCGTCCTGCATAGAGGCAGGAGCGAGTGACATCTTCGTGCCAGGCGCGCACCACCACCTTGTACACGCCACGCGCCGAAGTCTCGCGCGCCTTGCCGAAACCGCCGGGCATGCCGGCCAGGTTCTGCAGCTCGAGGGTGACGTGCTCCAGGATGTGCGCCGGCCAGGTGCCTTCCCGGACACGCCGCAGAAAGCCGCCGTGCTCGCCGTAGCTGCAGCGATGCTCGATCAGTGAGGGCAGGAGGGCTGTCAGGCGGTAGTAGAAACCCGGGATGGTATTCGACGGAAAGTCTTCGAGTTCGCCGATGTCAACGACGGCCTCGATGACCGGACGGTAGGTCCAGATGTTCGGGCCGCGCAGGTAGCGGATCTCGAGAAACTTGATGTCTTTCGTTTTCATGTCGTCAGTCCAGGCACGGGGAAGTGAGCGCGCGTCGGCGCGAGAAAGGCGCAAGGCAAGCGAACAGCCAGGTCAATATCATGGTCGAAATAACGAGGCTCTCGTCAATCGGCTGACGGCGCAGCAAAACGATTGCCGTGGCGTGCCTCACAGGAAGCGGTCGAGAATGCGCCGGCTATGTTGATCGAGCGCAGAACGGTCAGGAATCAGGAAATGAATGCCGTGGCTGTCGGCGATCAGCAGCGCCGGCGGGGTGAGGCGGCGAATGTCCTCCTCACCCTTGAGGATCAGCGTCGCCGCACCGCGATCGGTTTCGACCTGCCAGGTGCTCGGCGTCGCGAAACTCGCGACGCTGACGATACGCGTGATCATGGGCATGAACTCGCGCTGGGCAAGCTCTGTTTCTACCAGCTTGCGCGGCTCTTCCGGCAGGTCGCCGAGTTCGTTGATCCAGGCCAGTTCATGGCCGTAAGGGTCGACCAGGGCGATGCCGTCAGCGGGGGCGCTGATCGGAAAGGCGCGCACCGGCACCACCCCGGCATGGATTTCGCCGTCTGGAGCAATGAATTCAAGCTTGCCGAAGCAGTTACGGCGTAACTGATAGTCATGCGTTCCAGTCATTCGCGTTCTTCCTCGTCCCTGGCGTTGATCTCCATCCTGCGCAGTTCGTCTTCGGTGTCGACGTTGCGCGCCTGCGCCTGATAGAGGCGGTAGTAGTGGCCTTCGCAAGCCATCAGCTGGTCGTGGCTGCCGACCTCGACGACGCTGCCACGATCGAGAACGACCAGGCGATTGGCATCGCGCAGGGTGGACAGGCGGTGCGCGATGGCAATCGTCGTGCGTCCGCGCACGAGGTTGTCGAGCGCTTTCTGAATCTCCTTTTCGGTGGTGGTATCCACTGATGAAGTGGCTTCGTCGAGGATCAGGATGCGCGGGTCGATCAGCAGCGCGCGCGCGATCGAGATGCGCTGCCTTTCGCCCCCGGAAAGCGCCTGCCCGCGTTCGCCGACGAGCGAGTCGTAACCGTGCGGCAGGCGGAGGATGAATTCATGCGCGTGTGCGGCGCGGGCGGCCGCGACGATCTCGGCGCGCGTTGCCTCGGGCTTGCCATAGGAGATGTTTTCGGCAATCGTACCGAAGAACAGGAAGGGTTCCTGCAACACCAGGCCGATGTGTTTGCGGTACTCGGCAACCGGCAGCGAACGGATGTCGACGCCGTCGATCAGAATGGCGCCTTCGCTGACGTCGTAAAAACGGCAGATCAGGTTGACCAGCGTGCTCTTGCCGGAACCGCTGTGTCCGACCAGGCCAACCATCTCGCCGGGTTCGATGACGATGTTGATGTCGCGAGTCACGCTACGCGTCCCGTAGCGGAAGCCAACGCTGCGCAATTCGATGCGTCCAGAGACTTGTGGCAGGTGCACCGGGTGCATCGGCTCGGGAACGCTGGAGACATGGTCAAGAATGTCGAAAATGCGCTTGGCACCGGCCGCGGCCTTCTGGGTCACCGAAACAATGCGGCTCATCGAATCGAGGCGCAGGTAGAAGCGGCTGATGTAGGCAAGGAAGGCGGTGAGCACACCGACGGTGATCTGATCCTTGGCAATCTGCCAGATGCCGAAAGCCCAGACGATCAGGAGGCCGATTTCAGTGAGCAGGGTGACCGTTGGTGAAAACAGCGACCACACCTTGTTGACCCGGTCATTGACTTCCAGGTTGTGCGCATTGGCTGCCTGAAAACGCGCCGCTTCACGGCTTTCCTGTGCAAAGGCCTTGACTACCCGGATGCCGGGAATGGTGTCGGCAAGCACGTTGGTGACTTCCGCCCAGATACGGTCGACGCGCTCGAAGCCGGTGCGCAGTTTCTCGCGGACGACATGGATCAGCCAGCCGATGATCGGCAGTGGCAACAGCGTCACCGCCGCCAGCCAGGGATCGATCGATACCAGAATGACCGTGGTCATGGCGATCATCAGCACGTCGGTGGCGAAATCCAGAAGGTGCAGCGAAATGAAGATGTTGATCCGGTCGGTTTCCGAACCGATGCGCGCCATCAGGTCGCCGGTGCGCTTGCCGCCGAAGTATTCCTGCGAGAGTTTCAGCAGATGCTCGTAGGTGGTGGTGCGCAGGTCGGCACCGATCCGTTCCGAAACCAGCGCCAGGATATAGGTACGCCCCCAGCCGAGCACCCAGGCGAGCAGTGACGACCCGAGCAGACCCGAGAGATAGAATGCAACCAGCGCGGAGTCGATCGGCTGGCCGTTCTGGTAGGGGATCAGCACCTTGTCCATCAGGGGCATCGTCAGGTACGGTGCCACCAGCGTTGCCGCGGTAGTCAGCAGGGACAGCACGAAGGCGGTCAGCAGTTGTCCCCGGTAGGGCCTGGCGAAACGCGCCAAGCGCAACAGTGTCCAGGTCGAAGGCGGTTCATGGATTTCCTTGCTGCACGCCGGGCACTCTTCCTGTCCTTCAAGCAGCGGGGTTTCGCACTTCGGACAGAGCGCTACGGACGAGGGAGGCGGCATGATTCCGGTGACCCGGAAGCTGAGCTGACGCGTGAAGTGCTCGATCAGCCGACCGGCGGTGATGTCGGCGCCGAGCGTGTAGCGCCAGTGCGCCAACAGCGAATTTTCGTCGCAGAGTTCGAGGGTACCCACCCCGGAATGATCGCGCCGAGACAGCGACAGTCCCGCCCGGTAGGTCCAGCTTTGCCACCGGGAGTCTCCCGGCGGCATCACCAGCAGGCGCTCGCTGGTCACTACCACCAGCCCGCGCGCGAAACGCAAGCGGGTGTCGAGGTCGATTTCAAGCCAGGTCAGGACGCGCTCACCGTCAGCAAGCTGTGTCTGGAGCGGCGTTGCCCAGGCAGCGGGCAACGCCGTTGGCGAGCCTGTGGCCAGAGCACGAGCCTCAAGGGGCGATGGCGAAACGACAGAACTCATGGGTTGGCTAGTATCCCAGGCTTGAAAGATGCCTGGCGTATCGGAGGATCGGACGAGCGGCGCACACTTCGTCCATGGTCGTCCTGTACATTGGCGATCATCAGGCAAACAACTCGGCCAGCGCTTCGCCAGGCTCGACAGCACGCATGCAGGCTTCGCCAACGAGAAAGGCGTTGACGCCATGGTCACGCATCCGCTGCACGTCGCGAGGGGAGAGAATGCCGCTTTCGGTAACGACGAGGCGGTTGGCCGGGAGGTAGGGCAGGAGACCGAGGGTGGTTTGCAGGCTGACTTCGAAGCTGTGCAGGTTGCGGTTGTTAATGCCGATCAGCAAGGTGCGAAGCTGCAGGGCAAGATCCAGTTCCTGGCCATTGTGCACTTCAACGAGCACCGCCATACCGAGACTGTCGGCGATGGCTTCAAGTTCGCGCATCGCCGGCAGATCAAGCGCCGCGGCAATGAGCAGGATCGCATCGGCGCCCATTGTCCTTGCTTCGTAAACCTGATAGGCATCCACCAGAAAATCCTTGCGTAAAACCGGCAATCCACAGGCTGCGCGCGCCGCCTGCAAGTATGCGGGAGCCCCCTGGAAAAACTGACGATCAGTCAGTACCGACAGACATGCCGCACCATGCTGCTGATAACTGACGGCGATCCGGGCGGGATGAAAATCGGCACGCAGGACACCTCTGGATGGGCTGGCCTTCTTGATCTCGGCGATGACTGCCGGCTTGCCAGTGGCAATGCGGTCCCGGATGGCACCGAAGAAATCGCGCGTGGCGGGTTGCATTTCAGCCGTGGCACGCATGACCTCGAACGATGTGTCAGCCCTGGAGGCGGCCACTTCGTCCTGTTTAACGGCCAGAATCCGCTTGAGAATATCGCTCATGGCAAAATCGCCTTGTCGTCTTCGCAACCGACTTCGAACCGTTCCTCTATCTCGGGCAGTATCATGTTGTTCCTCGCCGACACGCAGGCGATCAGGTCGAAAAGCGTTGCGTGCAGGCCACGAAGTCGTCGAGCTTGGCGCGTGCAGCACCTGAAGCAATGGCTTCGAAGGCTTGGTCGACGCCATCGGCAAGCGTACCGGCGAGACCGCTGACGTAGATGCTGGCGCCGGCATTGAGGGCGACAATGTCACGCGCGGCGCCAGCGTTCCCCTCAAGCGCGGCCAGCAACATGCCCTTTGACTCCTCAACGTTGGCCACGCGCAGAGCCCTCGGGTCGTGCACAGGCAGGTTGAACTGCTCGGGATGAAGCGTATATTCATCAACACGGCCGTTCTGCAGTTCGCCGACCAGGGTTTCACCGGAAATCGAGATTTCGTCGAGACCCTCGCGACCGAAAACGACAAGCGCGTGCGAACTGCCGAGGCGCTGCAGGACACGTGCCTGGATACCGACCAGGTCGGGATGAAAGACGCCCAGCACCTGATTGGCTGCGTTGGCCGGGTTGGTCAGTGGGCCGAGGATGTTGAACAGCGTGCGCACACCAAGTTCACGTCGGACCGGTGCCGCGTATTTCATGGCGCTGTGGTGGTTGGGAGCAAACATGAAGCCGATGCCGACCTCGTCGACGCTCTGTCCGACCTGTGCCGGCGTGAGGTTGATATTGACTCCGAGGGCTTCGAGAACATCGGCACTGCCCGACTGCGACGAGACCGAGCGCCCGCCATGTTTGGCAACACGCGCGCCGGCCGCTGCCGCAACGAACATTGCGGCGGTGGAGATGTTGAAGGTCTGGGCGCCATCGCCACCAGTCCCGCAGGTATCGACCAGGCGGCTGCGATCACTGACTTGCACCTTGGTCGACAGCTCGCGCATCACCTGCGCCGCCGCCGAGATTTCACCGATCGTTTCCTTCTTGACGCGCAGGCCAGTGATAATCGCCGCAATCATCACCGGGGTGACTTCACCACTCATGATCTGTCGCATCAGCGAAACCATTTCGTCGTGGAAGATTTCGCGGTGTTCAATGACCCGCGTCAGTGCATCCTGGGGCTTCATTTGGCGTACTCCTCAAGGAAGTTCTTCAAGAGATCATGGCCGCGCTCGGTCAGGATCGATTCGGGATGGAACTGGACCCCCTCGACGGCCAGCGTTTTGTGGCGCAGGCCCATGATCTCGCCGTCGTCGGTCCAGGCGGTGATCTCCAGGCAGGCCGGCAAAGTATCGCGTTCAACGGCCAGCGAATGATAGCGCGTGCAGGTCAGCGGACTGGGCAGACCACGAAAGACACCCTGGTCGCTGTGCTGGACCGGCGACACCTTGCCATGCATCAACTTGCGGGCGTGCACGACACGGCCACCGAAAGACTCGCCGATCGCCTGATGGCCAAGGCATACGCCGAGCAGGGGAATCTTGCCCGCAAACTCACGAATCACCTCCAGAGAGATTCCGGCCTGCGCGGGCATGCACGGGCCAGGGGAGATCACCAGAAAGGCCGGATTGAGGCGCGTGATCTCGGCAATCGAGATGGCATCGTTACGGAAGACTCTGACATGCTGCCCTAGCTCGCCAAAATACTGGACAAGGTTATAGGTGAATGAGTCATAGTTATCGATCATCAGCAGCATATCGCGACTATCCTTGTGTTCTATGTGGCTATGGTTCCAGATAACCGGCCTTGATACCGGCTCAGATACCTGCGATTTGTGTTGCCATCCCCGCGCCGACGGACCGGTACCGAATGCAGGCAAGCTACCGTAATCACTGCTGCACAATCATGTTCTTGGTAAGCGGATCGCCGATGATGTCCTTTACCTTACCATCGCTGCCCCACATCAACTGATACTCGCCGAAACTCGACATCCACATGCGCCACATCGGTGCGTCAAGTACGGGATTTTCCTGCGTGAGCGGATAACCGACCGACATGATCACCTGCTCGCGCGTCATTCCTTTCATTACCTTGCCGGCCTTGATGGAGGCCTGGATGTTGGCAGGGAAGGTCGCCAGTTTGATATTGGGATCTCGCGGGACGATCCAGCGCGCCATGTACTGCTCTAGCGACAGTTGTTCGCGTGTGTAGTCTTGACCGATGCGCATGGGCTTGCCGCCGATGGTGACAGCAGCCCGTTGGCGTCCGTACGAAGTTATCGACGCTTGGGTGCCCAGGGGAATCATCGGCCAGCCGACATAGTTCAACTCGTTGATCCAGTCGCTGCCCGCCTCGTGGCGTATGTTGCAGCAGGTATAACCGGAGAGTAGCGGCGCCGCGCTTTTGGATTCGGAGGTGTCCGACCCGCCGGTCTGACAACCCGCCAGCGCAACCGCCGCCAGCATCGCGGAGACCTGGACACTTTTCTTGCTTGCTTGCACGTGCAACCTCCTTTCATCATGAATCGCAACGTTGCGGCTGACGCCGCGCATCTACTCACTTCCCCATCACGACACGACAACCCGCGGAAGCGATACCTACTGCATCTCCGCCTGCACGGGTTGAGCGCTAAGCCCGAACCCTGCCCTGCCCCTCTGATCCGGCCGTAACCCAGCATTCATGCGGGCTACGGTCATTTTCTTGCGCGGGTATGTAGCCATGTAACGGGTGCAGAATGCATTTCGTCAGGGAATCGCGTGCTGACCCTGAGGTATCCCCCTGAGGTATCCCCCAATTCCGGGATCAATTTGTGTTGCACCACCTCCCGGCGAGCCAAGTTCCGGAAAGTTGTGCTATCGTTCGTCATGGCAGACGTGATCAGGTTTTCGACACTCGATCATGCCAGAAAGGGCCGTCTGCCACCTCGCTTCCCAAGCGCTGGCGCCAAGCAATCACAGCCGCATCGGGGGGGGGGGTTTGCAACAAGCCCATTTCTTTCGTATATTCTCTGGGCCCGGCCCCCGCCCGTGGCCTCTTCGACATTCGAGCAATGCGGAGCCCGGCTTTTCTTATCTACCTCGCGTCCTTGTTGTCACTGGGACTGCCTCTGGCACCGCGGATCGCTTTGGCGTCTGAGGATGGCATGGTACAGGTGGCCCTGGTCATCGGCAACAGCAACTACAAAAAATCTCCCCTAACCAATCCTGTCAACGACGCCCGGGACATGGCGGCCAAGTTGCTCGGCCTGGGGTTCACCGTCATCAAGCGGGAAAACCTGACCACAAAGGAGATCGGCCCGACTCTGCGGGAATTCAAATCCAAACTCACCCCCGGTGCCGTGGCCCTGTTTTTTTACGCCGGACACGGTCTTCAGGTAAAGGGCGTGAATTACCTGCCGGTGGTGGATGCAGATATCGCGGGTGAGGAAGACGTGCCAAGCCAAAGCATGTCTGTCAGCCTGGTGCTGGAGACCATGGAAGAGGCCAAGACCCGGCTCAATTTGATGTTTCTCGATGCCTGCCGCAACAATCCCTTCGCCCGGCGTTTCCGTTCCGCCGCCGGCGGTCTGGCCAAGGTGAATGTCCCCTCGGGTACCCTGCTTTCCTTCGCTACCCGTCCTGGCAGCGTGGCCTCCGATGGCAATGGACGCAACGGCCTCTATACCCTACATCTGCTGAACCAGATGGACAAACCCGGCGTGGCCATCGAGCAGGCCCTGAAACGGGTCATCGGGGGCGTCAAGTCCGACTCCGCAGGGGAGCAGGAACCCTGGATGGAGGGGGCCATCGAGGGTGATTTCTGTTTCGGCGGCTGTAGCGCCACGCCCATTCCAGTAGGCACCAGCGCGGCGGACCCGGCGGCGATAGAACTGACCTTTTGGGACAATGTCAGGAACAGCCGCTCCGCGTCGGACTACCAGGCCTACCTCATCCAATATCCCAAGGGCCGCTTCGCTGCCCTGGCCAAGGCGCGGCTCAAGGATTTATCCAAGCCCGAATCAACGCCCCCGACAACGCCTGCGCCGGTTGCCGTCAATACCTATCAGCCGCCGTCACGCCCGCCCGCCACGGCCGCCCTCCTACCAACGCCCATCGCTGCTGGCCCACGACCCAGTGGTGGTGTTTGTCCCGGTTGCACGTGCAGCGACCTTCAGGCCCGCTTGTCGATGGGCGTGGAACCCCTGACCGATGTACAAATGAGCCATTATCGTCAGAACTGCCGATGAACGTAGCCATTCATGAGGGAGACGCACCTTGCCCACGCTGAGCTTCTGGGTTCTCTGTCTGCTGGCCTCACTCGGCTTCCTGGCCGGTTGCGCGGCGCCCCTGTCGCCGACAGTCAAAACCCCGATGGAGCTGGAGCCAGCCGTCAAGGCCCTGGCCGCCGACATCTTCGGTCAGGTACGGGCCAGCCAGAATTTCGTCGGCCGCATGGGCAAGAAGGCGTTCGTGGTGGATCCTTTCATTGATGCCTACACGGCCGAAGTCAATGAAACCAGTCGCCAGATCGAACAGGTGTTGATGCGTGAGGTGCGGTCCGCCTTCCCAGAATTCCCCATCGAACACATGTCGGTCAAAAACTTGGGGACTTCGCAATACGTGGTCAATGGCACCATCCGTCTGGATAAGGCCTCCGGTTCCGGCTATTACAGGGTGTCGTCCTCGGTGGTGGATTTGAAGACCGGCATGATTATCGCCAATTCCGAAGTCTGGCTGACCAAGGAAAAACTCAATTTCGAACCCATTGCCTCCTATAAGGAAAGCCCCATGTACCTGAAGGACAAGCGGGTTGAGGGCTATATCGCCACCACCTTGTCGAACACCGGGGAGTTGGCGGACAAGTCCTATTTCGATACCCTGCCCACAGCCGCGGTGCTATCGGAAGCCGACGTCCGTTTCGATGCCGGCGATTTCGCCAACGCTCTCGATCTCTACCAACTGGCCGAGAGTCGGGCCGACGGCAAGACGATGAAGACCTATTCTGCCCTGTACCAGAGCTATCGCAAGCTGGGCCAGAACCAGGAGGCGGAAAAAGCCTTCGCCAATCTGGTGGATGTGGGCCTGGTCAATAACAATCTGAGTACCCGCTTCCTATTCACCGTCAAAACCACGGATTTCGTCGCAGATTCTTCGCTGCGCAGCCAGTATGCCCTATGGCTGCGCCAGATTGCCCGCCGGGTGGCGACAGCTGGAGTCTGCCTGAACATCGTGGGTCACAGCAGTCGCTCGGGCAATGAGCGCTACAACGATCAGCTCTCTCAGCAACGTGCCCTGGCGGTTCAGAAGCTGATGCAAAAGGATTTCCCCCAGGTCATGCAAAAGACCAAGGCCTACGGCAAGGGTTTCCGGGAAAATATCATCGGCACCGGTAGCGACGATGCCCAGGACGCCATCGACCGCAGGGTGGAATTCCGGGTGGTGGAATGCGGTAGGTAGGCATTGTCGAATGAAGGAAAAGAGTTCCAACGCCACTTCGGGAGGTTCCGCTCGAATGCCTGCGCGGCCCCAACTCGACGACAAGATGTACCTGGAGGTCTTTGCCCAACCCGGAAGGCCTGCGCCGTGCAGCGGGTTGGCGAGCCGCTGATCGCGAGACTGACGACCTCCTTCGGCTCTGCGAATCCCGCGATGGCGCGCCCATACGCCCACCATGATCGTGCGGTGGCGGATGCGTTGCGCACACCCGCCGTAACCATCAGCGTACGAATGAACCCTATTTTAGGCTGTCATCTGTCTGATTGAAATATACTTTTTACATGTCAAACAAATTTTCACAGTACGCAATCGATCTCGCATAGTTGAATCAAAGATGTGCCATAATCACCGCCTTTGCAGCTTTGATAGAGCGGACGCAAGTTCGCATCCTGCAAAATGGCCTGATGAATTGCCCGGCAATGAGGCAAAGCGCAAGCGATCGGGCCCAGGAGGAGTGAATATTTTGCTTGTCAAAGGAGGAATATCCCGTGAACAGTTTACTCAAGCTTTCCAGCCTGATCGATGGGCTCACCGAACTCATCGGCAAGACCATCATCTGGCTGGTCCTGGTCGTTACACTGATCGCCGCCGGCAATGCGGTCATGCGTTACACTATCAACTACAGTTCGAACGCCTTTCTCGAGATCCAGTGGTACCTGTTTTCGGCGATTTTTCTCTTTGGCGCGGGCTACACACTGAAGCGCAACGAGCATGTGCGCATTGACCTGATTGCCGGCCGCCTGTCGAAAAGAGGCCAGACGTGGATCGACATTTTCGGCATCATCTTTTTCCTGTTGCCGATGGCAATCGCCGTGATGTACCTGTCATGGCCGATCTTCCTGCTCGCGCTGCACAACAACGAGCAGTCGAGCAACGCTGGCGGCCTGGTAGTCTGGCCAGTGCGCCTGCTGGTACCGATCGGCTTCTTCCTGCTGGTCATCCAGAGCATCTCCGA
Source organism: Candidatus Accumulibacter cognatus (assembly GCA_013414765.1). Classification (GTDB taxonomy): domain Bacteria; phylum Pseudomonadota; class Gammaproteobacteria; order Burkholderiales; family Rhodocyclaceae; genus Accumulibacter; species Accumulibacter cognatus. The sequence continues at coordinate 1,967,677 of CP058708.1, read as the reverse complement.
GTTGATCAAACGCATCGGTTTCCTGCAGGGCAGGTGCCCTGACCCGAGCGCAAAGTCGCACCAACCGACTCCTGAAGAAGAACTGGCGCTCGCTATCAAGGCCCAGAAGGGAGAACTGTGATGACCGAATTCCTGATCGCCAACATGGCGCCGATCATCTTCGCTTCGATGGTCCTGTTCCTGCTCATCGGTTTTCCGGTGTCCTTTGCCCTGGCGGCAAACGGTATTTTCTTCGGCTTTGTCGGCATCGAACTCGGTCTGCTCGGCCCACAACTATTCCAGGCGCTGCCGGATCGCATCTTCGGCATCATGAACAACGATACCTTGCTGGCGATCCCGTTCTTCACCTTCATGGGACTGATCCTGGAGAGATCAGGCATGGCCGAAGACCTGCTCGACACCATCGGCCAGCTTTTTGGACCGCTGCGTGGCGGCCTGGCCCTCGCGGTGATCTTCGTCGGCGCGCTGCTCGCCGCAACGACCGGCGTCGTCGCGGCCTCGGTGATTTCGATGGGTCTGATCTCGCTGCCGATCATGCTGCGCTACGGCTATGACAAGAGACTCGCATCCGGCGTCATTGCCGCTTCCGGAACACTGGCGCAGATCATTCCCCCCTCGCTGGTGCTGATCATCATGGCCGACCAGCTGGGCAAGTCGGTAGGCGACATGTACAAGGGCGCTTTTCTACCGGGCATGACCCTGACCGCCTTCTATGTCGGCTATGTCGTACTGGTGGCGATCTTCAGACCGCGCTGGGCGCCGGCGCTGCCGCTCGAAGCGCGGACCTTGCGCGGCGGCAAGCTGCTGCTGCGCGTACTGACGACACTGGTCCCGCCGCTGCTGCTGATCTTCCTGGTACTCGGCACGATCTTTCTCGGCATCGCGACGCCGACCGAAGGCGGTGCGATGGGTGCAACCGGTGCCCTGATCATGGCGCTGGCACGCCGGCGCCTGTCGTGGAAGTTGCTCAGGCAGGCGATGGACACGACCGCCAAGCTGACCACCTTCGTGGTCTTCATCCTGGTGGGCGCACGCGTCTTCTCGCTGACTTTCTATGGAGTCGATGGCCACAAATGGGTCGAGCACCTGCTCACTGGCCTGCCGGGTGGCGAAATCGGTTTCCTGATCGTCGTCAATGTCCTGGTATTCCTGCTTGCCTTCTTCCTCGACTTCTTCGAGTTGTCGTTCATCGTCGTGCCGCTGCTGGGCCCGGTTGCGCAGGCGCTCGGCATCGACCTGATCTGGTTTGGCGTTCTGCTGGCGGTCAACATGCAGACTTCGTTCATGCACCCGCCTTTCGGTTTTGCGCTCTTCTACCTGCGCTCGGTGGCACCGGCGTCGGTCAAGACCACCGACATCTACTGGGGAGCAATCCCCTTCGTCTGTCTCCAGATCATCATGGTCGGGGTCCTCATTATCTTTCCGCAACTCGTGACCTTCGGCCTCGACCAGGACGCCAAAGTCGATCTCGATTCGGTACAGATCGAGATGCCGACTTCCGATTACGGCGCCCCCTCCACCCCCCAGGGTTTCGAGAGCCCGAAAGAGGCTTCTTCCCCTGCGGCTCCGGAAGATGCGGCCAGCAAGGCCGTGCTCGATGCGATGAAGCAGGATCAGGCGAAGTAACCCCTGCCGCCTCTCGGTGACTGCCCGACGGTCGGAGATCGTCGGGCAACCTCATGGCTGATGGCCATGAAAAAAGGAACGGAGGCCTTGGTCTTCGTTCCTTTTCTTGCGCAGTCTAGCGGATGGCGGCAGTGACTGCCTTGCCGCCAGCCAGCTTCACTCGATACGCCTGCCTAGCGCTTGCTGTACATGTAGCTGGCGTACGAGCCTTCGGCGATGCGGTGCCAGAGGTTCTGGTCGTCCATGAACTTTTTGTAGTCGTCGTAGACCTTCTTGAACTGGGCATTCGATGCCGAGGTTTCAGCGTACAGATCCATCGCCGCCTTGTAGCAGGCGTCCATGACTTCTTTCGGGAACTGCTTCAACTGTGTTCCCGAGCCGACGAGTTGCTTGAGCGCCGTCGGGTTCTTCGAGTCGTACTTGGCGACCATGTCAACGTGCGCGTCGGCACAGGCGATTTGCAGAATCGCCTGGTATTCCTTAGGCAGTTCAGCCCACTTCTTGAGGCTGACATAAGCCGACACCTGCGGGCCGCCCTCCCACCAGCCGGGGTAGTAATAGAACTTGGCCACTTTGTTGAATCCAAGCTTTTGGTCATCGTAAGGGCCGATCCATTCGGCCGCGTCGATGGTTCCCTTCTCGAGTGCCGGATAGATGTCACCACCGGGGATCTGCTGTGGCACGGCGCCCAGCTTGCTGAGCACGGCACCGGCGAAGCCACCGATGCGGATCTTCAGCCCCTTGAGGTCTGCCGCCGTCTTGATTTCCTTGCGATACCAGCCACCCATCTGGGTCGTGGTGTTGCCACAAGGAATGGTCATGATGTTCGACTTGGCAAACACTTCGCCGAGCAATTTGCTGCCATTGCCGTAACGCATCCAGGCGTCCATCTGGCGATTGGTCATTCCGAAGGGAACGGCCGTCTCGAGCGCGTAGGTGGGATCCTTGCCATAAAAATAGTAGGAGACCGTATGCCCCATTTCAACGGTACCGTCCTTGACGGCATCGAACACCGCCGGCCCGGGAACGATTTCGCCGCCGGCAAAAACCTGAATCTGGAACTTGCCGCCAGTCGCTTCGGCAACTCGTTTGGCCATGTGCTCGGCGCCTCCGTAGATGGTGTCGAGGCTCTTCGGGAAACTCGAAGCCAGGCGCCACTTGATCGTCGGAGCGTTCTGGGCAATCGCCGGCATGGCCATCGTACCGACCGCAAGGCCAGCACCCGCATTCTTCAAAAAGGAACGTCTTTCCACAATTTGTCTCCTATAGGTTTTTGTAAACGAACTGCCCGTCGATTATAGCGAAAGCATTGATCCGCGAAATAAAGTTCAAATCAGTAAACTGCTGTAAATACGAGTAGCGATCGCTACAGCTTCGCTTCGGTACGACGACGCTGTCGAAACGTTGATCGACTAAACCAGAGGAGTGATGGCTCTAGATATGAGGTTAACCCGAAAACTGAGGGCAAGTGAGCTCTCCGGAAGCCTGGATACCCGTCTGATACGCCGCATCGCCATCGACAAGCGATCGCCTGCGACAGCCGCTGGGCGGTTGCGCCTGACACGCGTTTGACGCGCTACCGCTCGTGACCAGTTATGATCGCCCCTGGCAGGTCACTTGTGACCGTTTTCTTAATCTTTCCGCAATACCAAGGCACCCCATGACCGAAAATGACGAAATTCTGGCCATACCGCTGTGGATCAACGGCCACGCCTATCTGACGATGACGCCGACCTTTTTCGATGTCCGTGATCGGTGCACCGGCCAGATCAAGCGCCGTACTCCGCTGTGCGGCACGGATCAGGCGCTGACCGCCGTTGCCTCGGCCCAGGCCGCATTGCCCGCCTGGGCGGCGCTGACGATCGCGGCACGGGCAACGCTACTGGCAGCGCTGGCGGCGGCGCTGGCAGCATACGCAGAACACTTCGCCAACTTGATCGCAGAGGAAACCGGCAAAAACGCCGCGTCGGCGTCGGCCGAGGTCGAACAAGCGCTACGCGTGCTGAAGGCGGCGGGCACCGGCAGCGTAGCGACTGGAGGGAGCGGCGTCGTGGCGGTGGTCTGCGATGACCAGGCGCCCTTGCTCGGACCCCTGCGGCTTGCTGTTCAAGCGTTGCTGGCGGGGGCGACAGTGGTCGTCAAACCCAGTCCGAAGGCCCCATCAGCGGCGTTTGCGCTGGCCGAACTGACGGCGCGCAACGGATTTCCTGGCGGTGTGGTGAACATCCTGCACGGTGACCTGGCGGCGATCGAGGGCCTGTGTACCGCCTCCGCGGTGGGCCTGCTGCTGTTTACCGGTGATCCCGCCCTGGGCAGCAAGGTGGCGGCCATCGCCAGTCGCCACGGCAAGCCCTTTGTGGACTAACGGTCACGACTTTTCCAGCCCCCGATCTTTACAGTCACGACCACTTTCCCCCTCCCCCGACCCTTCCCTCGCCAGGGGAGAGAGGAAAATAGTGAGTCGCTGACGCAACTTCCATATTGAACCATGCACCGAATTGTCCATCTCGAAGGAGAGTCGATCATCGCCGACCTGCGCCGGCCGGATTTTCCCCATCACTGGGTCGAACATGCGACCACACTGCAACTGCAGGTCGCAGAGCGGCTCGCCGGGGCGACGATTGCAATCGTCAACAAGCTGTCGATCAGGGCTGAACTGATTGCGGTACTGCCCGCGTTGCAAATGGTCGCGGTCGCGGCGACCGGCACCAACAACATCGACCTTGATGCTTGCCGCGCCCACGGCGTCGTCGTTTCGAACATCCGCGGCTACGCCGTGCATACCGTACCCGAGCATGTCTTCGCGCTATTGCTGGCGTTGTCGCGCAATGTCGTTGCCTATCGACAAGCGGTGGCCGCCGGCAATTGGCAACGTTCCAGGCAGTTCTGTTTCATCGATTATCCGATTCGCGACCTGCACGGTGCCAAACTGGCGGTCATTGGCAGCGGCAATCTTGGCGGAGGCGTCATCAGGCTCGCCGAGGCGTTCGGCATGCGCGTGCTGCGCTGCGAGCGCAAGGGCGCGCCAAGCGTGCGCCCCGGCTATACCCCTTTCGACCAGGCCTTGCACGAAGCCGACGTGGTCTCGCTGCATTGCCCGCTGACCCCCGAGACGAAGAACCTGCTGGGTGAACCCGAATTGCGGGCCATGCGGCCTTCAGCACTGCTGATCAACACGGCGCGCGGTGGCCTGGTCGATGAAGCGGCGCTAGCCCGAGCGCTGCAGCAGGGCTGGATCGCCGGTGCCGGTTTCGATGTGCTGAGCGTCGAGCCGCCGAGCACCGGCAATGTTCTGCTGGCGCCGCAACTGCTCGCGCTACCCAATTTCCTGCTGACCCCGCATGTAGCCTGGGCCAGTCGACCAGCGATGCAGGCGCTAGCCGACCAATTGACGGCAAATCTCGAAGCCTTCAACCGCGGTGAACCGCAGAACCAGGTTGTCTGATTCAGTGCACCTGTTTGGCCAGGGACTCAGCGGGTACTGGCTCGCAAACACGGGGGGCAACATGCCTGCGCGTTTGTTGACCTGGCGTGTACCTTCCTCCGGAGACCCTGCCCTGCCGCAATTCGGTAATGGAAAGCGCGCCGCGATTGCGCAACAGCCGCAGATAATCGGGGCGCCGCTTGCCGTATTTTACTGCCAGACGATCCAAGTAACGAAGCCAAGCGTCCGGATCGACCTGGTCTGCCACCTTGGCTGTTTCGGGCAGTTTGACATTCCAGACCTCGTAGCGGTAAACGAAGACCGCCCAGTCGTACAGCAACTCGTCGCTGGCGTGCATTGGCACGGCGTTGGGATCGGCACCAGCGTCAAGCAGGAGGCGCAACATCTCGGTGTCCATGTGCAGAACCGCCACGATCAGTGGGCTGGAACCATCCCGGCTGCGTGCATTGGGATCAGCACCCAGGCGTAACAATTCCTTGACCACCATGTACTTGGGCGTTTGGGGGCAAAACTCCAGGTCACCGATCACTCGTTCAAGTATCGTATCGCCGAAGCGATCCGTGCCATTCAGGTCAAAACCCGCGGCCACCTGGGGACGGATCGCACCGATCTTTCCCGCACACGCACTTGCTATGAAGGCCTCAACACAATTCTCGTGATCAGTTTCTGGCTGTGTCATGTCGTTCATGCGTAACTCCTTTACTTTTTTCACTTTTAAGTGAGGCCCATTAATTCGCTGGCCCACTGTAACAGCCGACAAGTCCGAAGACGGATGTGGATGGATGGAAGGAATTAAAGGACCGGCAAAATAACAAGACATACCCGGCTCCACCAATGGAACTCCAGTATTGATTCTCTCGCTCACTTAACAACTCAACCAGTGGTAATACTCCTGTTGCTATCAGGAATATTTCCCGGTGACGTGCAGGAAGCACATCAGCGGCGGGAGGCCGGTTCCACTGATCCTGATTGTCTTCGGGCACTTGGCAAATGGGCATGCCCGTCTTGCTCAGCCTTGCACATTCATTAGGTGGTACTACAAGTCGCTGTTGGTGCGCGTTTGAGTGATAATCAGCGGGTGACCACATCGCCCACCCGTCAGACTGAGAAGGCACTGCCAGCTCATCACATCTCTGCCTGCAGCAGGGCGGGCGGCGGCGATAGCCCTTGGCGCGGTCGTCACCTAGTTCGACCAGTCGGCTGCCAGGCGACCCGACCCTGCGCAGCTGCTTAAGGAACGTACCAAGGCGGCAGTTGCCAATACGGATTCGCCAGGAGGCCGCATGCACTCTCTGATCGACTCACAGTACGATTCAATCGCCGTGCTCGACGAACACGGCGTGATCATCAGCATCAACCAAGTGTGGCGCACCTTTGCCGAAAGCTACGGCGGCAGTGCGGCACTGGCGGCCGGGGTCGGCATCGATTATCTGGCGGCATTGCGCAGGGCGGCCGCTATCGATTCGCTGGCAGCGGCTGCCCTGCGCGGCTGTGAAGAGGTTCTGGCGGGACGGCAGACGCTGTTCTCGCTTGAGTACCCCTGCCATTCCCCAGATCGCGAACGCTGGTTCGAATGTTACGCCACTCCCTTGCTGGGTGCCATCAAGGGAATGGTCGTCGGTCATCGTGATATCAGCGCCCACAAGCTGGCCGAAAGTGTGCCCAAGGAGCATCGCTTCGGGCAGCGCCAGAGCGAGCGCGACCTGAACGCGCTGCTGAACAGCGTCTCGTCGATGATCGGCTACTGGGATCGCAATCTACGCAACCGATTCGCCAATCACGCTTATCGCGACTGGTTCGGCATCGAGCCGGCGACGATCCCTGGCAAGCATATCCGGGAGGTGATCGGCGAGGAACGCTACCGTCTCAACCTGCCCTATATCGAAGCCGTACTGGGGGGAGCAGCACAGCAGTTCGAGCGCGCCATCCCGTCACCCGATGGCCATTCGGTGAACCATGCACTGGCCCGTTATATCCCCGACATCATTAACGGGGAGGTACAGGGGTTCTTCGTCGAGGTCGTGGACGTGACCCCGATCAAGCGCAGCGAGCAGGCCCTGCAGCGCGCCCAGGAGCTTGGCCGGCTCGGCAGTTTCCTGATCGAACTGCCCTCGGAATCCTGGATCGGCAGTCCGATGCTGGAACGGATATTCGGCATCTGCCCGACGTGTGAACATACCGTCAGCGGCTGGGGCGAATTGCTCCATGCAGCGGATCGGCAAGCAACGCTCGATTATTTCCACCAGGTCGTTGCCGAGCGGGGAGTATTCGATCGTCAGTACCGGATCATTCGGCCCAGCGACGGCACGCTGCGCTGGATGCACGGCCTCGGTCAGGTCGAATGCGCCGCCAATGGAGAAGCCCTGCGCATGGTCGGCACCGTCCAGGACATCACCGAGCGCAAGCTGGCCGAGGAGGCGACGAAGCTCCTGCTTGACGAGAACACTCGCCTGGTGCGCCAACTGATCTCGGTGCAGGAACATGAGCGAGCGGAGCTGGCCCGCGAACTGCACGATGAACTTTCCCAGCACGTGACGGCGATTCGCGCCTTTGCCGGGGCCATTCAACATAATGGCGGACACGATCGCGAATGGATCAAGGCCGCAGCGCAGGCGATCGAGGATTCCGCACGCGCCATCTACCAGGTGTCGCACCGCCTGATGGAAGGTCTGCGCCCCAACATTCTCGATGCTGCTGGCATCGTCGAAGCGCTTGCCAGCCTACTCGAGGTCTGGGGACAACAGCATCCTGAAATCAAGTGGCGGGCCTCACTGGATCACGAGCTGGTTTGCCCGACAGCGCCAGTGCGGGTGGCCATCTATCGCATCGTCCAGGAGTGCCTGAACAATGTCACGCAACATGCGCACGCCAAGCGGCTGCGGTTGGTCCTCGCCAGACGGCAGCACGGAGACTCCCTTCGGCTGCTCATCCGGGACGATGGCGTCGGCATGGACGTGGGCGCACCGCATGCGGGCTTCGGTCTGGCCGGCATGCGCGAACGCGTCCTCAGTCTCGGCGGCTCGCTGCAGATCCGCAGTTGGCACGGCGCTGGCACGCGCGTGCGGGTGCTCCTGCCGAGCGTGGGGCCCCCTGCAGAAATGGCGGTCGGGTCGCGTCAGGGTTCGATCAGACCCTGACGAATGGCCATATGTGCCATTTCTGCAAGACTGGAAACACCGAGCTTGGCCCGGATCTGGGTGAAATGGTTGCTGACCGTCTTGCTGCTCAAATTGAGAATACTCGCGCACTCGGACAGCGAGTGCCCCTCGCTGAGCAGCCTGAAAACCTGAAATTCACGCTGCGTCAGGCGGTTGAACTGCGCGGCACCCGACGGACGGTGGCGGTCGAGCAGTGCCGGCAACAGGTCGGCGCTGACGAAGGATTCGCCCTTCGCCACTTTCTTGAGCCCCAGCAACAGTGTTTCAACGTTGCTGCCCTTGGTGACGAAACCCATGGCTCCGGCCTCGAGCGCTCGTTCGAGCAACACCTGCGAATCGTGCACGCTGTAGACCAGGACGGCGGCCTGTGGATCAAGCTTGCGAATGCGTCGGATGGCTTCGATGCCACCGAAGCCTTCCATGCTGAGGTCCATGACCACGGTGTCCGGACAGTGCGTGCGGTAGGCGGCGTAGGCCGCCTCGCCGCTCTCCACTTCCGCCAGTACACGCAGGGCAGGATCGGAATCGATCAGGCTGCGCAGGCCGGCACGCAGGGCCGGGTGGTCGTCGACCACCAGTACCGTGACTGGTGTCAGTTTGGCTCTGGAAGTGATGCCTTGCTCGTCCATGTGCCATCTCCCAATTCACTACGCCATGGCTCCATACCCGGCACTCATTTCAGAATTTTCAGCAAGTTGGAAAAACCATCGGTCCACACCGCGAAGCCCGGTCGCGGGACAAGCGGCGCTGCCCCCCGGATCTTTTCCTGCAGGCCCAGCGCAGCTTCGGGTCGGGCCATCATCACCCAGACCGAATCGCGGCAGAAGGCATCGTCCGCATCCGCATCGAGTGTGACGATCAGGGCGTGCATGTCGAGCTGCCGGGCGGCGGCAGCAACGACCGGTCGCAAATCGAGATAGCGGTTGGTGATATGCATGGCCAGCACACCCTCGTTCTTGATGTGGCGCAGATAGGCCCGGATGGCCTCGATGGTCAGCAGATGCGTCGGGATCGAGTCGCCGGAGAAAGCATCGATCGCCAGCAGATCGAAGTGCTGGACCGCTTCGCTTTCAAGCATCAGGCGACCATCCCCGAGCACCGGAACAATCTGCGCTGCGCTATCCGCAAGGTAGCTGAAGTCCCTGCGAGCCAGGTCGAGTACCTGTTCGTTGATTTCGTACATGCGCATTTCGTCCCCCGGCCGGCCGTAGCTGGCGAGTGTCCCGGCGCCCAAACCAAGAACCCCGATCTTCCGTGGCCGGTCGATGGCGAGATTGAGTAGCGCCTGGCCAATCCCCGACTTCTCGCAATAGTAGGCCGTGGGTCGCCGGTTGTAGGCGGGGGAGATGAACTGTTCTCCGTGGTAAATTTCCCCGTGCAACATCGTGCGCTTCAGACCCAGCGCTTCGTCGTTTTTGTCGAGCACACGCAACTGGCCGTAGAAGTTGCGCAGCACATGTCGGTAGTCTTGGACGTAGTCGACCGAGATCCCGACCAGACGACAGCCGTAGGCAAGCAGCACGACCGCCAGCAGCCAGCGCCACGCCGGTTTGAGATCGTGCCAGAGAACGATGACCACCAGCAGAGCGCAGAGGAACAGGCCGATCGGCAGTTCGAAGTAGGCCTCGAACACGGCCGGCGCCAGCAACCCGACAAAGCTCCCGCCGAGCGCGCCGCCAATCGAGAGCATCAGGTAGAACAGGGTCAGATGGCGAACCGCTGGCCGGCGCCTGACCAGCTCGCCGTGACAGACCATGCAGAAGATGAACAGGGACAGCGACATCGCGGCAATGAGGATCGGTACCGGCAGGCTGCCGCCGTCGAGAACCCGGTCAAGAGCCAGCAAGGCGATCGGCAGCGCCACGAGGAATCCGGGCCGGTAATAGTACCTTGGGGCATCAAAGCAGAGGATGAAACTCAGCAGATAGAGGCTTAGCGGCAAGACCCACAGGAAAGGAATCGGCGCGACGTCCTGCGTCAGATGGCGGGTCATCGCCAGCAACAGGATCGAGGCGGTCATCGCCAGACCAACCCACAACAGACACTCGCTCCATGCCGGGCGAGGTGCCGCATCGGCATGTGGCCTTTCGACTTCGCTGGCTACCCCTTTCCACGACTGCCAGGCACTGCCCAGACACGCCAGGACGAAGAGGGCGTATGCCACCGACCAGGCCCAGGCTTGCTCGAAAACCGGAAAGTATGGTTCAACGAGTACCGGGTAGCTCAGCAGTGCGAGCATCGATGCCAAATTTGAGAGTGCGTACAGCCGGTAGGGCATCAGGCTCGTGAATGATCGTGCGTACCAGGCCTGCATCAGCGGCCCGGTGGTTGACAGCAGCAAATAGGGCATGCCGACCGCCGAGGCAAGAACGACGAGTACGTTCCAGGTCGGATGGGCAAACGCCGCTTCCTTCCACGCCGGATCGGCAATCACCGGCAGGGTCGCCAGGCTCAGGAGCAACAGGACGGCATGCACGACATTCTGGCGGCGAGGAGAAAGCCACTCGTGGAGAAGGTGTACGTACAGGTAGCCAAGCAGCAGTTCGGCCTGGAAAAAGACCAGGCAGGTACTCCACACCGACGACGAACCGCCGAACCACGGCAGGATCATCTTGGCGATGATCGGCTGAATCTGGAACAGCAGAAAGGCCGAGAGGAATACGGTGGTGGCGAAGCTGATCATCGAGACTTTCGAGGCTTGCGCGCTGCGGTCAGGGCTGCGGTGGCGGGGCGTCCGGCGCTGCCGGCGGCGCATGCCACCCCTCAGGAGGAACGACTACATTGTTGCGGGGCTGGCTGACGAAGTGCGGCGACATGATCTGCACCCCGTAGGTGTTGAACTGGTCCTGGATGTTGGCATGCAGCGCCGATAATACCGGCACCCGCTCGAGCGGCTTGTCCATGTGCGCGAACAGTTCATATTCGACATACCAGTCGGCGAGACTACGCTGATAGACGAACGGTTTGGGGAGCGCCCGCAAACCCGGTGTCTGCTCGGCGGCGGCAATCAGCATCGCATGCACCTGCCGCCACGGCGTATCGTAGCCGATGGTCACCTTGGTCGACACCAGCGTGCCACGCGCGCCGGCCAGACGCGAGTAGTTCCGGATCGGATTGCCGACCAGAACCGCGTTGGGAATGGTCACCTCCTCGTTGCGCATGTTGATCATCTTGGTCGACAGCGCGCCGACCTCGCTGACCACACCGACATGTTCACCAATGTCGACAAAATCACCGACCGACAGAGCACGCGAATAGACCAGCACCAGACCACTCATCAACTGGTTGACGATCCCCGCCGAGCCGAGCGTCAACATGAAGCCGAACATTACCGACAAGCCCTTGAAAGCGTCGCTGTCAGACATCGGAATGAACGGGTAGGCAATGGCGATTCCCAAGCCCCAGACGAGGATGTTGACGAGCCGGTGGGTTGCGGTGACCGTCTCCGGGTGTAGTCCAGGTACCTGCACCCGGCCTTCCTTGGCGGCCTTGAAGAAGTTGCCGAGCGCATCGTTGAAGGCCTTGGTCAGGAATAGAATCACCAGTGCCGTGGTCAGCGCCGGCATGGCGCCGAGCAGGCCGGCACCGAGTGTTTCGAGCAACCCGAACAGAAAGTCGGTCAGGCGGTCACCGAGCGGCTCGGTGAGCGGAAAGCGTGCCAGCACGTAGGTCAGCCAGAGATAGGCGACGTTCAACCACAGAAAGCCCATCAGCAATTGCGCGAGTCGCTTCACCAACAACCAGCCGTGACGTGCCCAGCGAAGCCGGCTGGAGGCATTCTCGGCTTCGATGACTACCTGTAAATGGCGTACCATCAGCGTCGTCGCGCGACGAATCAGCCACAGCAGCAGCAGCGCAATGGCGGTGGCCAGTATCGATAGTCCGGCCCCCTTCAGCAGCACCATCGGACGATTTTGCTCGCTTGCCGCCTGCAGCGCTGCTTGCATCTCACTGGCCGCACGCCGCCCCGCTTCGTCGAGCGAGAGCTTCTCTTCGGGGTCCAGGTCCCCCTCCAGGACGTTGAAGAGAACCAGTTGCCCAATCCGCAAATTGATTCCACGCTTGCCGTCAACCGTGAATGGCGTCACTTCGACCGGCTCCCCCATCTGGTTCGCAGCCAGGGTATCGAGGCGAGCCAGCGCCCTGCGGACACGCGTCTCGGGGGTCATGCCCATCAGGGTCGTTCGGAAGGTGACGATCGGCCGGAAATGATAGTGGAGGGTCGCTTCCTGCAGATGGGCCGATTCGGCGGCGATGACCGGCGCCCCCGTACTTGCCAGGAAAAGACAGCACAGCAGCCATGACAGCGTCGCGGATAACTTCGACAGGAGCGGGATCGCCCACATGACTAGGCCGTCCCGCCAACTGTCAAACCTTCAATGCGCAGGGTCGGCTGGCCAACGCCCACCGGCACGCTCTGGCCATCCTTCCCGCAGGTACCGACGCCGGGGTCTAGACGCATGTCGTTGCCGATCATCGACACCTGTTGCATGGCCTCCGGTCCGCTACCGATCAGGGTCGCTCCCTTGACCGGTGAGCCCACCTTGCCGTCTTCGATCAGGTACGCCTCGGACATCGAGAAGACGAACTTGCCGTTGGTGATGTCTACCTGCCCGCCACCAAAATTGACCGCATAGATGCCCCTCTTGACCGATTTGATGATCTCTTCGACGCTCTTGTCGCCGTTTGCCATCGTGGTGTTGGTCATGCGGGGCAGCGGCAGGTGCGCAAACGACTCGCGGCGACCATTGCCGGTCGGGGAAACACCCATCAGCCTGGCGTTGAGACTGTCCTGCATGTAGCCTTTGAGGATGCCGTCTTCGATCAAGACCGTTCGCTGCGTCGGATGGCCTTCGTCATCGATGTTCAGCGAACCACGCCGTTCGGCCATCGTGCCATCGTCGATGATGGTGACTCCCGGTGAGGCGACGCGGCTGCCGATGCGGCCGGCAAAGGTCGAACTGCCCTTGCGGTTGAAATCGCCTTCCAGTCCATGCCCGACGGCCTCGTGCAGGAGGATGCCCGGCCAGCCAGAACCCAGGACAACCGTCATCGTACCCGCCGGCGCCGGACGCGCGACGAGATTGGTCAGCGCCTGATGCACGGCTTCGCGTGCATAGCCCTGCAGCACGGCATCGTTGAAACAGTCGTAATCGGTACGGCCACCGCCGCCCGCCGAGCCCTGTTCGCGCTGGCCGGCTGCTTCGACGATGACCGTCAGCGAGACCCGTACCAACGGCCGAATGTCGGCCGCCAGCCGGCCGTCGCTGCCGGCCACCAGAATCACCTCATATTCGCCGGCGAGATGTGCCATCACCTGCGTCACCCGAGGATCCTCGGCGCGTGCCAGCGTCTCCAGACGTTCGAGCAGTCTGACCTTGCTGGCTGCGTCGAGCGAAGCGAGCGGGTCCTGTGGCACATACAGGCGATGCCCGCTGCGTCTCTTCAGCGTCGGCACGCGCCGCTCCTGCCCGGCCGCGGCAATCGCCCGCACTGCCGCGGCGGCATCGCCGAGGGCCTGGACGCTGATATCGTCGGAGTAGGCAAAAGCCGTTTTTTCCCCCGACAGGGCGCGTACGCCGACCCCCTCGTCGATGTTGAAACTGCCAGCCTTGACGATTCCCTCCTCGAGGCTCCAGGCCTCGGAACGGCTGTATTGGAAATAGAGGTCGGCATAATCGACCTGGTGCGCCATGATCTTGCCGAATACCCGTGTCAGGTCTGCAACATCCAGGCCGTAGGGCGTGAGCAGGGTTTTTTTGGCCTGTGCGAGAAGGGTTTGAGCGTTTGTGGTCATTGAATTTCCATGGTTGCTGCCGTTTCCGTGCAAGTCGCGTCAGCGACTCGTGAATCTCCCCTTGTCCGCATGCGGGAGAGGGCCGGAGGTGAGGGATCGCACCGTCGCTTACATGACACGGTGCCCGAGTGCAGGAAGGCTGGCTCGGACTTCGTCGAGGCGGGCTCGTTCGAGGTCGGCGATGACGATTCCTGGTCCTTTGAGCTTGCGATCAAGGATAGTTCCCCAGGGATCGACGAGCATGCTGTTGCCATGCGTCTCGCGCCCGTTCTGGTGGCGGCCGCCCTGCGCCACGGCCAGCACATAGCACTGATTCTCGATTGCCCGCGCCCGCAACAGAATCTCCCAATGTGCCCGCCCGGTGGTTTCGGTAAAGGCTGCCGGAATGACCAGCAACTCGGTAACGCCTAGCGAACGATAAAGCTCCGGAAATCTGAGATCGTAACAGATCGACAAGCCAACCCGGCCAAAAGGCGTGCTGAAGGCGGCCGGCTGACGACCGGCTTCGATCGTCGCCCGCTCATCGTAGGACTCGATACCCTGCCGGAAGCCGAACAGGTGGATCTTGTCGTAACGCGCGACTCGCTGCCCCTGCGGATCGTAGACCAGACTCGAATTGAGGACCTTGTCGGGATGCTCGCTGCACAGCGGCAGCGAGCCGCCGATCAACCAGATGCCGTGTGCGCGGGCACTCGCTGCCAGGAAGTCCTGGATGGGTCCATGCCCATCGATTTCCCGCAGCTTGACCTTGTCGTCGTCACGCATCCCCATGATCGCGAAATACTCGGGCAGCGCGAGCAGTTCGGCGCCCTGCAGGACCGCTTCGTCGATCAGGCGGGCAGCGGCGCGCAGGTTCTCCTCGACGCGCGGTGTCGAAACCATTTGCAGCGCAGCGACCCGCAGTGTCGGGACAGCGGGCGGGTCGCCTGGCAGATCACTGAGGTGGGGGTTCATTGCGGACTCCGGTCGGGGTTGGCGGGGATTGGCAAGTCAGCGGGCGGCGTCGGGGCCCCCGAGCGGGAAATTCTCTCCACTTTGGGGTCGTCCCATTTGCCGGTAACCAGATACTCGAAAGCAAATACCTTGTTGAGCGGACCCTGCAAAATTTTATCCGCCAGCAGGGTGGCGATGCCGGCCAGCGGATTGATCACGGCGACTCCCAGAGCCGCGCTGCTGCCGAGTTCGGGCTGCACGGTCACCCTGAGATGCTGTGTTTCATTTTTCAGGTCGGCGTCGCCACGCATCACCACGTGCGCCGCCGGGCCATCGATTTGCAGGCGCTGGGTGTGCATCAGCCCGCTGCTGACCGTCATTTTGCCGTGAATGCTGTCGAAAGCGAAACCTTCGCTGAAGACATCACCGAAATCGAAGCTCAGGCGACGCGGCAGGCCTTGCAGGCTGATCAGGCCGAGCAGCTTGCCAGCCCCTGGGTCGAGCTTCAGGAACTGTCCCTTGCTGGCATCGAGTTCCATGTCACCACTCAGCGTCGCGTAGTCGAGCCGATCCGGTTCCCCGTTCCAGCCGATTTTCCCCTTCATCGTCGCGTTGCCGGCACGTACCGCTCCGGCGTATCCCAGCCGGTCGAGCAACTTGCCGACATCGCTGCTCTCCAGTGTGAAATCGAGTTGCGTGCGGTTGGCCGCGCTGATCTGCCACTGCCCGCTGCCAGACAGCCTTGCATGGGGGTTGAGCAATTCGATCTTGTCGAGCCGCCAAATCCCGCCATCGTTGTGCGCCTGCATATCCAGACGCCCAAAGCGATGCTTGCCGACCGTGAAGTCATCGACCACGATGTCGAGGGCCGGCAGCTTCTTGAGCGCCTCTCCGGGTTCTGCGTCCTTGCTCACCTTCTCGGGACGGCGCCATTTCTTGAACTGCGCCTTCAGCTTGCCGCTGCCCGATCCATCCCAGACAAAGTTGCCGACCGCCTGATCCGATTGCACTGCCCCCCGCCATTGTGAAGTCGCCCCCGACACCCCCATGCTGACCCGGGTGTAGGAGGAGCCAAGCAGGATGACTTCGTCCGCCTTGAGATCGACCGAGACCGGAAGGCCGGAACCGGTACCCTCTTCATCGCCGCCGCGCTGCAGCAGTGCTTGCCAATAGCCGACATCCAGTGACGGGACGCTGATCCCAATGTTGAATCCGCGTTCCGGCAACACTGCCAATGGCCGCCCCACCATGATCGCCGCCCGTTCCGGAAAAGTCTCGTCGCCCTGCTTGCGGCGGATCAACTGCATGTTGAACACATTGCCGATGGTTGCGCGCAACTGCTCGCGGCGAATCGGCTCTGCGGCACGCATATTGGTCGCCGGCTGCGGCGCCATCTCGAAATGCAGGGCCAGTGCGTCGCCAGCGCTCTTGCCGAGGGGTGCCGGCAGGGTCGACGCGACGCCGACCAGATTAGAGTCCAGCATCAGCTCGATATCGCGCTTGCGGACCCTTAACTCGGCACGATAAGCGGTGCTTCCGGATAGCTTGTCGAGCAGCGGCCATTCCGCGCGCCGACGCAAGTCGTTCACGGCCAGCGTGCCTTCGGCCATCACCAGCACCTTGCCGTCCTGTAACCCACCGCTAATCCTGACCTGGCCACCGAACAGTTGGGCGTTGATCTCCGGTACGCGCAGGCTGGTTTCGGAGAACTGCAGGCTTCCCTTGACCTGCTGCAGGGGGGGCAGCGCGGGGTCGACGTTCACTTCGTTGGCCAGTAGGGTATAGGTGCCGGCAATCCTGGATTCGCCGAGCCGTGCCTCGGCCAACGGAATCTCCAGCGCAATATCCAGATGACCCTTGCCGATGGCACTCATCTGGTCGGTGAAGTGGTCGATCTGGCCCGCGACCGGGCTGAGCTTGATGAACTTCAGAAATTCCGACGTTTCTCCGTCGGCACGCCCCCTCACTCTGAGGGTGGACACCGGTGCATCAAAGTCGGGAATCTCGGCGTGCGTCTCGGTCAATCGGGCGCCAAGAATCGTGCCACGCCGCGCCATCACCACCATGCCGGTCCCTTCAAAGCGAAGATCGGCATCGATACCGCTGATCAACGGCCAGCCGGTTCCGTAATCCAGGGTCACTCCCTGCGCCTTGACGGTGACCAGAAACTGTCCCTGTTTGCGGTCGAGAAACGGGAACTTCGCCAGATCGCCTTTCAGGATGAGCTTGGCTTCGCTCGCCGCCCCAGCCTTGAGGGCGTCACGCAGCCAGTGACGCGCGTCGACGTTGATCGCTGCCGGCAGGTAGCGCCAGACCGCGCGCGCGTCGGCGCGGCTGAGTGTTGCCGTCAGGTCGATGCTGCCCGGTCCTTCGCCGGAGTTGAAGTAGCTGCCCTGCGCAATACCGGCCGCATCGGGTCCGGCAAACTCGGCGCGCGCCAATTCGACCTCGACCTGGCCCTTGCCGATTTTCCATCGGGCTTGTGCATTCAGGGTGTCGAGCGCGATCGATGATTCGGGAAATATGTCGGGCAGTGCGATGTTTACCTGCTGCGAACGCAGCTGCACGGTCCCTCCCTGTTCGCTGGCCTCGAGCGAGCCGGACAAGCCCGTGACGCCTGGGAAACGACCACCAGGCTTGAGCGCCAGGCCATCGAAACGGCCTGTCAGCGAATAAGCCTGCAGGTTCTCGGCGTCGCCCTGCCAACCGGCACGCAGTTCGCTGATGCGTCCGCGTGGTGCAAAGTCATTCAGCAACTGCCGTGACCCGGCGCCGAGCGGCAGATAGGCCGCCAGTGCTGCGAGCGCGTCGAGTTCCAGCGTGCTGGCCGTAGCGTGACCACGCGGTACGCTGCCGGCCGTGGCTGGACGCTGCCAGTCGACGTGAAAATCGGTCGGCTCGATAGAAATGGCGGGCACCGGTGCGTCGCCTTCGACAGCACGCGTCACCAGTTCGATGCGCCGCCCATCAACGCTTGCTCCGGTTGCTGAAAAGCGCGCACCGAGGCGGCCGGACATGTGTTCGAGTTCGAGCGCCGGGAGATCTTTTCCCAGGCGCAGATTGACCTTGTTGAGCGAAAGGTCCGCAGTCAGTTCCTGCAGGCTTCCGTCGGCAAAGCCGGCCCAGGCGCGCACGGCGCCGCGGCCATAAGGCAAGGCCAGCGGGTAATCGATCCAGGTGCGCCAGACCGCCAGATCGGCATAGTCGATCTGAGCAAAGAGCTGACCTTTCCAGGAGGCCATGCGCGTACTGTCCCTACCGTGAAAATCCCCTCGCAGATCGATTCTTGACGCCAGTTCCGCTGTTGGCAACGCGGTCAGTCCGAAGCGGTGCCGCCGCCCGTCGTTGTCGAGCGCCAGGTTCACATCTTCGAGAATCAGTGGCGGCGCATTGCGCTGCGCGTCCTCCCAGACCACCGTTGCGCCGTTGATGCGAATGCGCTTCTGGACCAGCACCCAGTCTGCGATACCGCTGTCGTTGTCCGGTTTGCCGACGGCGATGCCGGCAACAAACAAATTCCCGTCGCGGTCGCGCCGCAGATGCAGCGTCGGTTCGGTGATCCGCAACAGGCGCAGCCGCAACTGCCAACGTGGCAGCGACGACCACGAGAGGATGCTCTCGACGCGTGTAAAGGTCAGCGCCGGCTGTCCCTGCGCGTCGGCAATGCGCACATCGGAGAGGATCAGGTCGGGATTGATCCCTTGCCAGCGAGCTTCAATGCGTCCGATGCCGACCGACAGGCCAAGCACCTGGCTGACCTGGCGTTCGATTTCCGGCCGATAACTCTCGATGTTCGGCAGGATCAGATAGCGCAGCGCCAGCACCAGCAGCACGAAAGCAAAATAGAGCAGCCAGAAGGCACGCACCGCGATACGCCCGAGCCACCGCGCTGCCGGATGCGAAATCACGGGCAGCAGATGATGCAGGCGATGGTAGACCGCCGGGCGCAGCTCGTCCTGCCGCATCAGAGGTGGCCGGCGCAGGGAGACTTTGGCCAACAGTCGGTAGGCGTCACTAGAATATCGGAGTATCTGGTCAGACAACCCATGATTGTAACGGCTTTGCCGGCCCCTGATCAGAAGGATAGGAAATCCAACGGTATCAACGAGAGAATATGAGCCTTCATCAAGCAGCGTCAACCTCGCATTTGGACCTGGAAGCCTCTGAAAAGTCATGCGAATCCGGCCCCGCTCAGTGCCTGTGGCCATCCGCCCGGCCGGGCGGATGGCCACAGGCACGAGTCCTCCCAGCACGAGCGATGACCACTCGTCTTGCTTCAGTCTGGACCCTTGCGCATTGGCATCTACCCGGCAATGCGCCGGTCGAATTCGTACTTCGGCGCCGATTGGGGCTGCGATTCGTCCTCGCCCAGAGTGGCGCCCTGCCTCTCCCAGAGCGGGGGCGCAGGGGCTTTCATCAGACGTGGCGGCGAGGTCGGTTCGCCCAGATGGGTCAGGATCTCGCGGACGGCACCGGCGTCGGTGATGAAGGTGATGATTGGCGTTGGTGTAGTATGTAGTATATTGACATGAGCACTCGGAGTGCGGGGTTTGGCGGCAAGAGGAGGTGCGAGATGGTCATACGGGTGAAGCCGGAGACAGGCGAGGTGGGGCAGAAGCAGCGGTATCGGGTGACGAACTGATCGGAGTACGACCGAGCGCTGGTCAACCGCGGCAATTTGACGATCTGGTTCGACAATGAAAGAAAGCCTTCAGGACCACTGACCCCTCCGCCCCCCCGGAGGGGCGCGGCTCCCCTGGGCGGTACTCGGAGATCGCCCTCCAGACGCGGCTGACTCGATATTCAAGTTTTCATGCTGGCATTGTCGAAGTTATGGAGCAGCGGCACGATAGCGGAGTGAGGCCGAAGGTTCCAGTCGGCCGAGATCCCGCCCGCTCATGTGTTTTCCCGAAGGCGCCAAGGGGAACAGCGTCCTGAGTTTTTCAGCCAGTTCATCAAGCATTCGTGCAGGTTCTGCGGCGGCGAGAATTTTCCGGACAAACTGCATGATGGCTTCGGCACAGGCGGCTTGCTTCAGGCTGCCCACGGTGCACGCGGGTCCCCTGTTTTCCAGGCGGGCACGTTGCTCGGGGTGGATGAGCAAAGCATGGTCTAGCAGCAGGCTCAGGATCAACCCTCGGACTGACCCGTCTTCGTCCGGCTGTTTGGCCAAGCCTGCCCATCCTTCATAAAGCTTCCAGTCCTCCAGGAAAACTTCCACCCGCCACCTGAACGTATAGCAACCCACGAGATCAAGTGTTCGCCAGGACAGGTCAGTCGCCACCCAATAGCGGTATTGCGCTTCATCAACGCGCTTGACCGCCATCACGAAACGCTTCGTGCCATGCGCCTTGACCTTCAGGCGGGCACTGTTGATCCACAATTGGACGGACTCCCCACCTCGCAGCGCAAGCGTTTGCAGCGTGCCCTGATGCCTGGCGAAATAGTCCTGGACCGGCCTCTCCCTGTTTCTGAACAGCACGAGTTGATCAGCATGCAACTGGCTGATGGTCTGACGACATCCGGCCCTGGCACAGGCGGCGTCCATGAAGGCCTGGTGGCCAAAGGCGGCATCGGCCAGCACCGCCTGGACAGTGAAATCAGGATGGCTCTGGCAAAAGGTGTCGATCAGCGAAAGAGCAAGGCTCACCTTGTCCGGATAGTCGGGGTCGGCATGCGGCGGTTTCGGCCGGTCAGCAGTCTTGACGCCGGCCTTGATCAGCCGCGCCTTCTCTTTTTTCCACGCCTGTTGCCGCGGGTCCGGCCGGTAAAAACACCCGCCCACCGGTAAGGTGATCAGATCGGTCACCAGCAGGAGAAACATCACGCATTGCCCGTTGAAATAGCCGCCGGTCTTCTTGTCGAATATCTTATAGGCGCCGTAGATCCGGAGGGGCTTCTTCGCCCGGCGGTGGTCCGTGTCATCGTCCACCAAGACGCCGCGCTTGAGGTGGAACCGGCGCAGAAGAAGAGAGACACTGGTCTGGAGCAGTTTCAATCACAGCCATTGGCCACAGCCAAACATCCACGACAGAGCGCTAATACGGTAGCGGCCCAGGCCCATACGTTCGAAGGCCGACCAGTTCAGGCTCCCCGTCAGCAACAGCCCAGTCAGGCAGAAACTCAGCCAGCCCTGCTGGAGCCGGCTCAGAGGCTGTGATCTATTTACTTCTGCGCCACAATCGGCGCGACCGGACGCCGGCGCCAGCCTGGGGCGAAGTATGCTGAATGCATGTCTTGACTAGCGGTTCGGCCTGGATCTACCCTTTTTGCGCGCTTTTCCCCGGATTATCCTGCCGTTTGCGGTACGGCGGACGTTCCTGTCCCTAGCAGCCTGTCGGACTTGGAGCCCGGGAAACCGACAAATTTTACTTTTCGGCATGAAAAAGGCCGGAATTTGTCGATTTTCCGGCCTTTTTGAGGTTTTTTCCTCGTTTTTCTCTACTGCGGGCGCAACTTGGCCATGCGCTTCAAATTCCACGCCAGGCAGACCAGCATCCATTCCCCGGTGACCTTCTGCCAACCCCGCAAGGAAAACTGGCGAAAGCCCATGACCGACTTGATGATGCCGAAGACCGGCTCGACGGTCTGCTTGCGCAACGCATAGAGCGCTCGCCCCGCTCTGGTCTTCAAACGATGCGACATGGCCTGCACGGGTGTCGCATTCTCCGGTAGCGCGGCCGGTTCGCTATGCCGCTCCCGCCAGTCAGGATGGTGCTCGTCGCGCGCCACCGCGATCAAGGGGACGATGCCGGCCGCCTCGCACGCCTTGATGTTCTTCTCGCTGTAGAAGCCCGTGTCGGCGATCATCCCGTGCACGGAACCCAGCCCATCGGCCTGCGCCTGGAGCGTCGCCAGCATCGGCTCGACCTGCTCCTTGTCGTTGGGGGCTTGCGTCACGCCGACCGCCACCACCAGCAGGGTCGCGGGATCAACCGCCGCCTGGGCGTTGTACGCCTGCTCGAAGCCGCCACCGGCCACCGGCATGATGCGCGATTCTTCGTCGGTCAGATTGATCTGGTCACTGTCCCGTACGCCGGGCTCGGGGGCTTTGGGCACTCTGCCCCCCCACTTCCTGCCGGTCTCTTCTTCTTTCGCCTTGCGCCGCGCCATCTTCTCGTCGTACTGCGCCTTCTCTCGCTGATAGCGCTCCTCGGCCCGCGCCGCAATCTTCGCCTTGGCCGCCGCCATCGCCACCAGCCGATCTTCGCGGCGCTTGATTTCTTCCGGCAGGCTGACGCCGTCCGGAACCTCCGCCTGATCCGCCTGTTCGGCCAGCGCGAACAGTTCCTGCACCTCCGCCTTGAGTTGCGCTTCCAGCTTTTCGATGTGGCCGTGCGAAAGCGCACGGTGGCGGGAGGCGTTGGCCTGAATCTTCGTGCCGTCAAGACAGACATTGCCCAGTTTCAGCAGCTTCATCTCCCGGGCCATCTCCAGAACCTGCACGAACAAGTCGCTCAGTTCCTCCAGAAAACGCCGGCGGAACGTCGCCAGGCTGTCGTGATCGGGATGGCTGCCGGCGGCAATGTAGCGAAAGGCGACCGAATCGTAGGTCGCCTGCTCCAGCCTGCGGCTGGAGAAAATACCCGTCGCGTAGCCATAGACCAGAATGGCCAGCAGCGTCGCCGGATGGTACGCCTTCGATCCCCGTCCAGCGTACTGCCGCGTCAGCTTCGACAAATCAAGCGAGTCGATCACCTCCACAATGAATCGCGCCAAATGATCCTCGTTCAACCAATCGTCGAGTGACGGCGGCAGCAGGTAGTCGGTCTTGCGATCGGTGACGATGAAATGGGACATGCCGGACCTCCGTTCCTGGAACGGCTATGATTGTAGCATATTCAGCGGGCGGCAAGGGTAAAGTCCGACAGGCTGCTAGGGCAAATTGCGCCTGCGGCATGAGGAAGGGTGGGAAATGAGGGAGTGCTCGCCAATCACCAGGAATATCAGCCTGTGGGATAGAATTTCCGAGAGTATGCCAATATACTAAAAAACGCCCAACCAAACTACTTGAAATAGGTTTTGCGTACTTCCCTCAAGGCTTTTTTCTCGCCATTCCCAGAAAGTATGAATTGTGTCGTCCCTTTCCGACTCGGGCAACAACAAGCGTCTTGTTGTGAATGTTCTTCAAAATCAAGACTAATCGTTGAACCCTCAATTTTTCTCAGAGTAACGAATCTGCTACATCTGTTGCCCACTTGTGCGTCCCCGAGAAGTTCCAACTTCCCTTTCCTACTAACGAAAGCGGCGAGGTAAAAGTCAGACGAATTTCCTCTTTCAAGCGTGTACGTCACCGCCAGTCCAAATGCACCTTCGTCATCTCTCGCGCCGGTAACAACAGTGCGAGCTTCCTCGTACTCTGTTGAGCCAGTCGCAGAAGCTTTTCTGGAAATGTATTTTGATATTGCCATATTCTCGTTTTTTGTCGTGGTAACGACTGTTGTCGGCACGCCGGGTTTCAGTGCTGATGAATTTGCCGCTCCCGGCGGGTTGAGCTTCATCGGCAAAATCGCCAGTAAGTCGACACCGTTGCAGTCGTCAGCAACGCTACGACATTTTGGGCCAGATTGGCTGCCAGTGGCCAGCGCGTAACTTTCGTAGTAATAGCGCCGAGCGGCGTCGCGATGGCCGAGCCCTTCGGCGGCACGACCCAGGTAGTAATACGCGAGGTCCTTCTGGTACCCGATTTGCGCGACTTCGATGGCCAGGCTTTCCCAGTTGCCGCTGGCGTCAAGCGTGCGCAGACGTGCCCGCTCGTTGCCCCAAGTCCATGCGCAAGGGAGTGTGCATTCGAGCCGGATGCTGCCACTTTGCAGCGTATCGATGATCTCGTCGCGGGTGCCCAAGTTAAACGTTAGCGCCGGTGCGCACGCGACCACTGCCAACAACATCGACAGCAAGGCGGTCAGACGCAAACTCTTCCTGATCACAACGAGACCTTTCTCGACTACCCGCCAAAAAATGGCGGTCCAGAGTTAAGGTGATCTCCGCAAATCCTTATACCAAGCAAGCCGGTCGGATCAAGATGTCCCACTTGGGTAGAAGCGGGTTTCGTTCCAGTCTGGATTCGACAGCTTGCATGGCGTCTTTGCCGAGGGAAACTCCTTTCTGATAGGCTGTGCGGCTCAACTCGACGATGGGATGAAGCCCTTTCCAGGTCATGCTCTTGGCCCACTCGAGCATCGTTTGCGTATCGGTCAGTTTGGCGCCGTTCCAGTGCTTTTCGAGGATTCCCCAGCAACGCTCGACGGGATTGTATTTGCTGTGGTAGGGCGGATAGTACAGAAGGTGGATGGACTTGCCGGTGTGATCGGCAAACTCGACCATTCGCTTGAGGACTTGGGTGCGTCGGCCGCTGCTCTCCGGCCCGTTATCGGTCTTGATCTGCAGGTCCGTGACACGAGCCTGCTCCTTTGGCGATTGACACTTCCACCAGGCGTAGAGGCTGTCGACGAGGAAATCGCTGGTCTTGGCCGAGCTTCCGAAGGACAGGTGCAGTTGTCCGCTGTCTTCGTTGACCACGCCAAACGGGGGGTGTTTTTCCTCGCATCCCATATCGTGGTCGGCCGCTTTAGGGTCGCCCCGCGTCTGGCCGCCTCGCGAGTACTCGCCAATCTTCACCGTCGCCTTGCAGTCGATGCTCAAGCGCATCACGGCTTTGCCTTCGCAAGCCCGGTCCTGTCGCTGGATGTTGGTAAAGATGGCGTCGGTTTCGGGGACTTTTTTTGGGGTTTGGCCTTGATCACCGGACGCAGCCGGTACCCATTACGGTTCAACACTTCCGACATGCAGCTCCTGGAGGGCAGCACGTCCTCGGCAAATCCTTGCGCCCGCAACTGCTTGATCGCTTCCTCGGCCGTCAAGCGGGTGAACGACAGCGTCGGGCGAAAGGTCGGATCCTGTTGGGAATGGCTGCGTGCCACTGCCCAGAGGGCCTGTGCCACCTCCGGGTGCTTCTCTTCCCACAATTTGGCTCCGCAGCAGAACTGGTGATGCCCCAAACAAACCATCCCGCTACGCTTCTCGTGCAAGCCAAGCTGCGCCGCCTTCCGGCTCCATCCGAAGACGTCCTCCGCGCGTCGAGGATTGCCGCCACAGTACTTCAACGCCATCTCCGCCTGAAACGCCCGGCGGTCCGCACCCGTCATCTTGCTCGAAGCAAGTTGGATATCTTCCAGGTGACTGGCCTCGAGACGAACGTGACTTCCTTCATCAGTACCGAGCTTCATCCCTAACATCCCTCCACTCAGAATCTACTCTAAGTATCGCACACAAAGGTATAGAAAAATGAGGAAATCACCTAAGTTGAATCGCCCGAGGGGAGGATCAATCGATCGGCCGAAAAAGCCCCTTGAGCGAGTTGAACAAGCCACCGAGCGAACCCCCGTCAGAAGAAGCGGCTTGTGCTGGCGGATTGTCGTGAGTCACGGCTTGTTGATCATTGACGGTCAGGTTTCTCCTAGCCAGCGTCGCGGCTTCTGCGGGAGCTTCTTCCGCTGCCACAATAGCAGGCTTGGGGCTCATGGCAGAGTTGCTGACCTTGAAATAGAAGTCGCCGGTCAGCGACGAAGAATCCCATGGAATCTGCTCGTTGCGGGAATCTGCGGCGACGCCCTTGCGAGTGTTCTTGAGGACGTCCTCGATCTTCTGATTGGGGATTCTGATTTGTCGCAACAGATGCGTCGTGAATAGGCCGTTGCTGCCAGCGCCGTCCTCGGCTGTCTTGCCTGGCGCCGTGGCGAAAGCGATGACTGTCCCGGTCGGCGCGTCGATCGAGGCAAGACCCCCTCTGCCCGCTGAACGCCACGATCGCGCAAATGGGTTATCACGGCAGGCGTCCAGGATGACAACATTGACCCGCGATTGCGAGTCTTCGAGTTTTCTGAGAATCGCCGCCAAATTGAGTGTCTTCGCCTGCACGTCGGTCTCTCGCTTGAGGTCGGCGTCCACGGGGATCAGGTAGTTTTCACCGCCGACCTGCATGCCGTGTCCGGCGTAAAAAACTAGAGCCGCGCCGCCAGGTTTGATCGCTCTGCCGAACTCGTCGATCGCCGCCTGGAGGCGGTCGAGCCCGGCGTCTTCGACGGCGATGACCTGGAAGCCCGCTTTCCGCAACTCGGCAGTCATGGCGCGCGCGTCGTTGACGGGGTTTTGCAGCGCGCCGCGCCGGTACTTCGCGTTGCCAATCACCAAGGCGCTGCGCTGGCCGATAAAAAGATCATCGGGACTGATGTTCGTCGGCGGCCTCGGCGGAGGCTGCTGAACAAATGGCCGAGAGCCGGGCTGGTTGATCGTTTGCGGCGCAGCGCCGGCCTCAATGCGGTCGGTTTTCAAGAGGTCCGAGCGCACGTTGGCCATCGCCCCCGCTTTCTTGATGTTCTGCTCGTTGCGCGCCAACGCGGCGGTAATCAGGGTGTTTGGCGCATTGGTCAGGCGGTCGGCGATCCGGTAGTGCTCGTTCGCCTTCCAGAAAGCCCCCGCCGCCTCCTCGCAAACGCCAAGGTCATAGTTGAGCGCTACCGATTCTCTCTCTTGCTCATAAACTTCACGCAGCATCTCGCAGGCACGGTCCATGCGTCCGCCAGTGGCGAACTTGATCGCGCCGGCAAAGCGCTCCTTGTTGGCCGGCGAGCGAATCTGGTCATCGGGGTCCATCAGCGAAATCGCCATGCGGCGCTCGTGGGGAACAATTTTGCGCATGACTTCGTCGACAACCGCCGCCTGCGCTTTGCCTAGCAGCACGCCGCCATCCGCCGGCGAGTCGTTACCGCAGGCCTCGCTGCTGGCGTCTTTGGCAATCGCCTGACTGAAAACGGTGTTGCCGGTTTTCGCATCGATCAGCCGGACTTGAACCTGCATGCTGGCGCTACGGGAAAGACAAGGAACGGTGACGTTGCGACCAGAAACGCACTTGCTGACAAGTTTCTTCGGGTTGGCCGCTTGATCGCAGATGAACTGCGTCGTGCTGCTGCGTCGATCCTGGACGTTAGCCAGAATCACCTCACCGACAAGAATCGCTTCGCTTCCCTGGGAACGCGCTGTACTGGCTAAAGAGCGGTTGTCGCCAGCGAGCGAGCGCCCCTCGGGTGCGCGGCTCACCGAGCGGTAAACGGGCTTGTCCTGAACACGCGCGTTGATCATCTCGCTTTCCATGGCCAGCGCCACGCTATCGCCATACTGCCCGGAAAAACGGGCCACCGAAATCGACTTGTAGGCGGCTGCCGCCGCAATCTCAGGCGCTTGCAGCATCGTGACCTGGGCGCGCTGCGGCATGCAGCCGGCCAACATCAACCAGCAGACGACAAGCACCCCGCTGATCTTTAACAAAGAAATGATTCCTCCCCGAACGGCAAGATCTATGGCAGCTGGCTATCGGCCGGTGAAGCCTGTTCCGTCTCTTCCGTAGAGCTTCCAGTCGTCTCCGCGGCGACGTCGTCAAAGCAAGGATAGGAAATCCAACGACACCGACAGATTGAAAGTATATGAGCCTTCATCAAGCAGCGTCAACCTCGCATTTGGACCCGGAAGCCTCTGAAAAGTCATGCGAATCCGGCCCCGCTCAGTGCCTGTGGCCATCCGCCCGGCCGGGCGGATGGCCACAGGCATGAGTCCTCCCAGCACGAGCGATGACCACTCGTCTTGCTTCAGTCTGGACCCTTGCGCATTGGCACCTACCCGGCAATGCGCCGGTCGAATTCGTACTTCGGCGCCGATTGGGGCTGCGATTCGTCCTCGCCCAGAGTGGCGCCCTGCCTCTCCCAGAGCGGGGGCGCAGGGGCTTTCATCAGACGTGGCGGCGAGGTCGGTTCGCCCAGATGGCTCAGGATCTCGCGGACGGCACCGGCGTCGGTGATGAAGGCGATGATTCGCATCTCGCCGCCGTAGTGTGGACAGACGAGCGGAAAAAACTCATCGATCGGCACGAGCAGCAGCGCCCAGACGTTGCATGCGGCTCAATGGTGGATCGCTTCCTCCGGTGCTTCCCTCCATCCCCTGAGACGACCGGCTTGGCACAGCGGTCGCTGCGAGAAGGATGTGCTCCGGTCGTCACAAGCGCGCATCCTGTCGCGGCAAATGCGATGCCCACGCCAGTATGCTCACGTCGGCTGTGATCAGCGTTGCCTGGTGTTGCAACGAAGTAGCCACGATGAAACGGTCGGCGGGGTCACGGTGCATGTTTTCCAGTTGGGTGGCGAGGATGCCGATGCGGCCATCCAGCGCGAATTCCCGAAGGCCGGCCTGTAGCAGCTCGGAACGCCATTCTGTCGCTGGAAGGGGCAGCACGATACGCCCGCGCTGCGCGAGCATGGCCGCCTCCCAAAAGCTGATGGCACTCACGGCGACTTGACCTGCGCGCCAGACATCTTCGATCAGGCACCGCGCGAACGGGCCGAGAGCCGGGTCATCCCGATCCATCCAGAGCAGGGCGTGGGTGTCGAGAACGATCACGCCAGCGCCTTCCATTCGACCTCATCGAGCGGTTCGACAATGTCGCCGGATATTTCGAGTTTGGGGTGCAAGCCGAAGGGTGAGGTGGAACGTCCACCGCGGTACGGATGCAACTCGGCGATCGGGCGGCCGTTCTTTGTCACGACCCAGATTTCGCCCTTGCTGGCGACCTCGTCCATCAAGGCAAGGCACTTGGCTTTGAATTCGGAAGCTTGAATTGTCGGCATGGTACAGTCCAATCGATTAACCATATTGGTGACCATAGTCTTCAAAGTGGTCACCGTCAAGAGGCGGCACGGCTTTTTCAGAGGTGGCCAGCGCAGGGAGACTTTTGCCAACAGTCGGTAGGCATGACTAGAATGTCGGAGTATCTGGTCAGACCCACCCCCTGATTGTAGCGGCTTTGCCGGCCCCTGATCCGTTCCGGAAAACCCTTCTGTGAGAGACGAATTGGACACCACCCTCAATCCCCTCTGCGCCAACACAGCGGCAACCCTTTGGCCGGCCGCACAGAGGCACAGCCGCTATCTGCGCGATCTGCTCGCTGCCCGCCCGGAGATCGCCTCCTGGCTCATGGAACACGCCTCGTCGCCACTCACCGCCCGACAGATGGGCGACTTTCTTGCCGCCGCCGTGCCGAGCAGCGAGGAGGGCCTGCAGCGCGTCCTGCGCCAGTTGCGCCAGCGCGTGATGGCCACGCTGATCGTTCGTGACCTCGGTGGCGCGGCGCCGTTGAGCGAAGTCGTCGAAGGCATGACCCAGTTCGCTGATGTCGCCACCAATTTCGCGCTCGACTTCCTGCATCGGCAATTGTGCGAGCAGTTCGGCGAACCGCTCGACAGCCGTGGTCAGGCCCAGCGGCTGCTGATCATCGGCATGGGCAAGCTGGGTGGACGCGAGCTGAATGTCTCATCCGACGTCGATTACATCTTCGTCTATCCCGAGGAGGGGCAGACGGCAGGCGGTCGCCGACACATCGACAACTACGATTTCTTCCTGCGCCTTGGCAAGCGCCTGATCGCTGCGCTCGGCGACTGTACCGCCGACGGACAGGTCTTTCGCGTCGACATGCGCCTGCGACCCAACGGCGACTCCGGGCCACTGGTGGGTTCGCTCGGCTCGCTCGAAAACTATTTCATCACGCAAGGCCGCGAATGGGAACGTTACGCCTGGATCAAGGCCAGGGTCATGAATGAGGGAGTCAATCTGCAACCGGAATGGCATCAGGCACTGTACGACAGCGTACGCCCCTTCGTCTTCCGCAAATACCTCGACTTTGGCGCCATCAACGCGATGCGCGATCTGCATGCTCAGATTCGTCGCGAAGTGGCCAGGAAGGACATGGCCGAGCACATCAAACTGGGACCTGGCGGCATTCGCGAGATCGAATTCATGGCGCAGGTCTTCCAGCTGATCCGCGGCGGCCGCGAGCCGGCCCTGCAGATCCGGCCGACCTTGCAGGTCCTGGCGCTGCTTGCCGAGCGTCAGTGGTTGCCGGCCGAAAGTGAGCGAGAACTGACGGCCGCCTACGTATTTCTGCGCCGCCTCGAACACCGTCTACAGTATGTGCGTGACGCCCAGACGCACAAACTGCCGACTGGCGACGCCGATCGACTGCAGATTGCCGAATCGATGGGGTTTGCCGACTGGCCAGCCTTCATGGCGGTGCTCGACGCACACCGCGCGACTGTTGGCCGGCACTTCGAGCAGGTATTTTCGGAACCCGAGGAAGGCCGGCACCCGCTGGCCGGCATCTGGGAGGAAGCTGCGGCTGACGATTCGCTCGATCGACTGGCCAATCTGGGTTTCCGTACTCCGCAGGCGCTGCTGCAGCGTCTGCAGAGCTTTCGTCAGAGCGGTCGCTACCTGCAACTGCCAGCGAGCAATCGCGAGCGTCTCGACGCGCTCGGCCCGCGCCTGATCGATGCTGCTGCGGCGACGGCAACGCCCGACGCCACCTGGCAGCGTGGACTCGATTTTCTCGATACGATCAGCCGTCGCGGCGCCTACCTGGCCCTTCTGCAGCAGTATCCACAGGCCTTGATGAAACTCTGCGAACTGATCGGCAGTTCGGCGTGGGCCGCCGACTACCTGACCCGTCATCCGATCCTGCTCGACGAACTGCTCGATTCGCGCATCTTCGACGTCCGCACCAACTGGCAGCACTTCCAGCAGGAGCTGCAGATGCGCTTGGCGCAGCATGTCGGCGATGTCGAGCGCGAAATGGACATCCTGCGCGAAACCCACCACGCGCAGGTCTTCCACTTCCTGGCGCAGGACATCGTTGGCCTGCACAGTGTCGAACACCTCGCCGACCGGCTCAGCGAGCTCGCCGACATCATGGTGCAGACGACGCTGGACCTCTGCTGGCAAAAGCTGCGGCAGCGACATCCGCATCCCGAGCGGCCGCCGCGCTTCGCGGTCATCGCCTATGGCAAGCTCGGCGGCAAGGAACTCGGCTTCGCCTCGGATCTCGACCTGGTCTATGTGCACGATGATCCGGAACCCGACATCGGAGGACTCTATGCGCGTCTCGGGCAGCGCATGAGTACCTGGATGTCGTCCCAGACGCCGGCCGGGATGCTCTTCGAAGTCGATCTGCGCCTGCGCCCCAACGGTGATTCGGGAATGCTCGTCTGTCCGATCACAGCCTTTCGCGACTACCAGTTGCAACACGCCTGGCCCTGGGAGCACCAGGCGCTGACGCGTGCCCGCTTCTGCGCCGGTGACCCGGCCGTCGGGGCACAGTTCGAGGCCATCCGGATCGAGATTCTGCGCCAGCCGCGCAATCTCGCCACGCTGCGGGACGAAGTCCTGGCCATGCGCCAGCGCATGCTTGACCAGCACGCTTCGCGCAGCGAAGAAGACTTCGACATCAAGCACGATCGTGGCGGCCTGATCGATGTGGAGTTCATCGTTCAGTATCTGGTTCTCGGGCATGCGCATCGCCATGACCGGCTTTGCGGCAACCTCGGCAACATCGCGCTGCTCGGGATTGCCGTCGAAATCGGCCTGATTCCGGTCGAGCTGGCCGAACCTGTGCAGAGTGCCTACCGTGAGTTTCGCCGCCTGCAACACGTTCTGCGGCTCAACGCCAAGCGTCGGGCACGCGTCGAACGCGGCTCGGTCAGCCGCCGCATCGCAGCCGTTCGCGCACTCTGGGAGTGGGTATTTGCCACACCTTGAACTGCGCCTTTACCCCGGCTTCAGCCAGCGCAGCGGGCATGCCTGCCCATTTCGCACTCAACAGGATTGACAGTAACCGAGAGGGCTGGGCATACTCATGCGCGTGCCATGCGGGGGTCACGCCGACAGGCGATAGGCACCGTGACTT
Organism: Candidatus Accumulibacter cognatus; assembly: GCA_013414765.1. GTDB lineage: Bacteria > Pseudomonadota > Gammaproteobacteria > Burkholderiales > Rhodocyclaceae > Accumulibacter > Accumulibacter cognatus. The sequence goes on along the minus strand of CP058708.1, from coordinate 1,935,935 downwards.
GCGCACGACCCGTCGGGGCAGAGTGGGTGAAGTTCGGCGTCCCGACCACATCCCATCGCGAAGGGCCGTGGCCTGTCAGCGGATAGTCTCTGGAGTGTCCTGTGGAGAGTAGTCATTGGTTTCTGGAATCCATTGCTGCCGATGGTTCTCATTTGAACTACGACATCGACGACCTGCCTTTCCGGATCGGTCGTGGTCAGGAAAACGATCTGGTTCTGGCGACGCCCGGCCTCAGCCGAAAGCATGCCATGCTCTACGATGACATCAGCGCGCAACTTCGCCTGACCGATCTGAACAGTACCAACGGCACCTTCGTGAACCGCAAGCGTATCGAAGGCTCCTGCCTGCTGCAGGAAAACGACATCATCCATTTCTTTACGGCGGAGTTTCGCCTCCGCCGGCACCATCCTGATCAGACGCGTTTCATCCCCTCGAACGACTCGCGAACCATGCTGATGCCGATGGGCGCGAACCTGTCCGAACTCTTCGTCGCGAATGAGGGCGAGTTTCTCGACCTGCTCAACGGGCAGGGGATTTCCGGTGCTGCACAGCCCATCGTCGATGCGCACAATGGCCGTATCTTCGCCTACGAGTTGCTCGGGCGAGCGAATCATCCGCAACTGTCCGGCAGCCCGATCCGCCTGTTCCGAATGGCGACGGCGCTGAACCGCGAAATCGACCTCAGCGTCGCTTTCCGGAAATTCGCGATCACCTCGATGGCTCCACGCTTGCACAAATTTCCCTTGTTTATCAACACTCACCCCAAGGAGACTTTCAGCAAGCCGTTTTTCGCATCGCTGACGGCCTTGCGCCGGCAGACACCGGAAATACAACTGGTCGTCGAGATCCATGAATCTGCGGTCACCGACCTGCTGCGCTTACGTGAATTAAGCGCTTTCCTGCGCGACATCGGTGTGCGTTTTGCCTACGACGATTTTGGGGCAGGACAGGCGCGGCTGAATGAACTTGGCGAAGCGCCGGCGCACTTCGTGAAATTCGACATGGGCCTGCTGCATGACATCCATCTGGCAAGCGAACGCAAACGCCAAGTGATCAGCGATCTGGTCAAGCTCGTGTTGAACCTGGGCTCAGTGCCGCTGGCCGAAGGCATCGAGCTCGAAGAGGAAGCGCAAATCTGCCGCGACATGGGTTTCCATCTGATCCAGGGCCACCTCACCGGCCGGCCGATTCCTGCCGACCGACTGTAGCACCGGGCTTCCGGCAACGAGTGTTGCATCGTCGGACACGGTAGCGATTTCAGCAGGATCAAAGGTCACGGATTGCAGCCATTCCCCCATCAGCCACGGCTGCGATCTCCAGCAGGAGTGCACCAATGCGCGCCAAGGCGTGCGCGACGGATGTTCAGCGCGAGGATGCAAGCCCCGATCCGGGCCTTCGCAATCCTCTCACCTCAAACCGTACCCGGTCGATTTCCGTGCCCTGCGCGTCCACCAGGGCCATCTCGTGACGGCCCGGTGTCGGCGGCCAGAGCTGCGGCGCATCCGCGCGCAGACGCGTACCGTCGTCAAACTCGAACCAGTGGCCGCGCGCTGCGGTACGCGCTGCGGCGCGTGCCCTCAGCGTCAAGCGCTGGCGGTCGCGGGGAATGTCCGGATCGACGGCGTAAATCGCACCGTTGGCCGGCGACTCGATACGCGGACGGCCGGCCATGGAACCTACCGGGGTGACCGTCGCCGTTTCGGTTCCCGCTACGAACCATTCCTCGCGCGCCGGCTCGCTGCCATCCGCATAGACGACGCGCTGGCGGACCAGGCCCTCCGGCGGCTCCCGCTGGGCAGGCTCGACGCCTTGCTGCAGAAAGTCCATCACCTCGCGCCAAACCGGCGCGGCGCCGGTGACGCCGGAGACATCATGCATGGGCTTGCCCGAGAAGTTGCCAACCCACACTCCCACCGTGTAGCGGTCGCTGTAGCCTACCGCCCAGTTGTCGCGCATGTCCTTGCTGGTGCCGGTTTTTACGCTTGCCGCGTAGCGCGTGGCCAGCGGACTGGCGAGACCAAAGGTCAGCGCACGCGCAGCCGGGTCGGCAAGGATGTCGCCGACGATGAATGCCGCCTGCGCCGTCATGACCTGCTCTCCTTCATCGTCCCGCGTCTGCGCAGTCGGCGTGGTGACCACAGCCCCTGACCAACCGCCATTGGCGAGCGTGCGATAGGCATTCGTCAGCTGCAGCAGCGTCACGTCTGCCCCCCCCAGCGCCAGTGCGTAGCTGTAGTGGTGGGCATCACGGTCGAGCGTATCGAAGCCCAACCCCTTCAATTGCCGATAGAATGCCTCGTGCCCCACCAGCGTGACCGTGCGTACTGCAGGCACATTCAGCGAAGAGGCCAGCGACTGCCGCAGCGACACGCTGCCTCGGAAACTGTGGTCGTAGTTTTGCGGTACATATAGCCCTGCCGGTGTCGTGACCGCCAACGGCGAGTCATCCAGAATCGACGCTGCGGTCAGCAGTTGCTTCTCGATCGCCAGCGCGTAAAGAAAGGGCTTGAGTGTGCTGCCCGCCTGCCGCCGCGCCGTGACGCCGTCCACCTCTCCGGCGTTCGACAGGCCGCCGCTGGAACCTACCCAGGCGATGATCTCGCCGGTGGGGTTGTCGAGCACGAGCAGCGCTCCGTCCTCGACCTGGCGCCCGTTCAGTTCATGCAGGTGCCGCGTCAGCGTTTCGACGGCAAAGCGTTGCACACGTGCGTCCAGCGTACTCACCAGCCTTTGTCCCGGCGCGGAGAGCAGCCGGCGCGCGAGATGCGGAGCATCGCCGCCGATGGCATGCCGCGCTGGCCCGTGCCGCAGTCCTTGCGCCGCCATCGACTGGATCAGCAGGCATTCTTCCGAGTCCACGCCAAGCGCCAGCAGCGCGCAGGCCCGGCGCGCAACCTGCACCAGGCGGGCATTCGGCGCGCGCACCAGCGACGCCAGCAGGGCGCTCTCGCTGCGGTCCAGCCCTGCCGCCCGTTTTCCAAACAGCGCGCGCGCGGCCGCGTCGGTGCCTTCGAGTTCTCCGCGGAAAGGCGTGAGGTTGAGCCACGCTTCCAGCACTTCGTCCTTGCGCCATGAGCGCTCGATCGCGAGCGCCTGTCGCATCTGCCGCCATTTCTGCAGCACGTCGCGCGCGCCGCTCCTGGCGAGTTTCGGGTGCACAGCCGCCGCCACCTGCATGGTCAGCGTGCTGCCGCCGCGCCGCCCCCCGGTCAAGGTCTGCCAGAATGCGCCGATCATGCCGGGCCAGTCCACCCCGGCGTGTGCGTGGAAGCGGCGATCCTCGGCGGCCAGCACCGCCGCCACGAATGCGGGCGACACCTCGGCCGGCGTAATCCAGTCGCCGCGGCGGCGCTGGTGGTCCACGCGCACGCGCGACAGCGGCTCGCCATGACGATCGAGCAACCAGGCATCGGAGGCGCGCCAGGCCGCGCGCACCGAGTCGAGCGGAACGACCGGATACGGCGCGATGAACATCGACAGGGTCAATGCGCCTGCGGTGACGAGCGTGCCACCGGCAAGCGCAAGGAGGATGCGGCGTTTCACGGCGCCACGGCCAGCACCGAGTTCGGCACCTCGCCGAACATTTCCGGGGCGTACATCGCCTCCACCCGTGTGGCCGGAAGGTCGAAGCGGCCAGGATTGTTCACGCGCACCGTGTATTCAAGCTTGAAATGGCCCTTGGGAACGAACTCGTAGTAAGCCCGGTAAGCCTCGAAGCTGCGCTCGATGAACATCGGCCCTGCCGTGCCAGTGTTCATCTCGCCCGCCGTCAGGACAGCGGCATCGCGGCCAAGACCGCTGCCCAGGATCGCTGCGCCGCTGGGGATCGGATCATCGACCACCACCCAGGTCATGTCGTTTTGCGCGTCGATTTCCAGCGTCACGCGGTAGACGTCGCCACGCGACCAGACCGCCTTGTCCTTCTGCTCCACCGGCGTCAGCGTGCGCTGGATGCGGTAGCCGGTGAACAAGGGCGCCTTCAGCGGCAGCGCCGCACGCGCCTGCACGATCGCCCACGGTGCACCCTGGCCGGTATGCGTCAGCGAGAACATTTCGCGCGCCGGGGGCCATTCGAAGTCGCGCGTCTGCTTTACGTTACTCACCGGGAGGTTGAGCGTCGAGCCGCCGAGCGTGGCGACCGCGCTGCCGCTTGCCGGCACCTGCTCGAAGGCCTGAGCGAAGCGCGCGATCGCGACCGTGCCCCAGGCATTCGCAACCGTGGTGCCCCAGTGCCCGCGCTTCTGCCGCGCCAGCGATCCGCGCACGAGGCGTCCCATGTCCTCACGCCAGTCGGCTTCGTTCAACACCGCCAGCAGCGCACGGTTGGCGTTCACGTCCGCCGACACCATGAGCCACCACAGTGCATCCGTGCGCTCGGTGGAGAAGGTCATCACCGTGCCCTGGAAGTTCAGGCGTCCGCGCAGCAGCGCCAGCGCTTCCTGCAGCCGCTCGGTGCGGCGCTGCAACTTGTCCACCCGCTGCAGGATGCCGATCCAGTCGAGCAAGGCCGAGGTCGGCCACAGCGCCGGGTCGATGCTGATGGACTCCAGCATCTCCGGTTTCGCGCGGCCGTGCCGTGCAAGGGCTTCGATGGCGGCGAGCTTGCGTACCGTCAGATCCGCCGTCGGCAACGCACTGCCGCGTACGATGCGGCCCGTCGCGAATGCTTCCAGTCCCCTCAGCATACGATCCAGCGCCTGTTCCGGCCATTCCCGGCCGCTGGCGTTCGCGATCTGTACCAGGTATGCCGTCAGCGCATCGCTGCCCTGAGCCGCGTCCACCGGGAAGTAACGGACCAGCCCGTCGTAATCCAGATAATTCGGCAGGCTGCCTGCGACGCTCTTCCACAAGGCGTCATCACCCAGGCCGATGGCCCGTGAGGTGCGCTGTTCGATGCAGGTGTAGGGGTAGCGCTGAAAATACTCGCGCACGCCGGACATTTCGCCGGCCAGGGTCCCCATCACTTCCACGCGGATGCCGCCGCGCCCCGGCACCGCGCCGGCTGGACGCTCTGCCAGGAATTCCAGACGTTTGTCGAGCTGAGCAAGCGTCGCCTGATGAACCCGCACCGGATGCACTTCGATGACCTTCTGCGCCACGCGCAGCCGGTCGCGCGTGCTCTCCTTGGCGGTCGCGGTCACTTCCCAGTACAGGCCGGTGATGTTGACCGGCACCTTGACCGGCACGGGGACGAGCTTCGCTTCATTGGCCGCGAGCGCCACCGCAGCATTGCCGTGGGCGATCACGTGGCCGTTGGGATCATCCGCTGGCAGGTCGCGTAGCAACCACTCGAAACGTGCCGCCAGCGCCTGGCCGGTGGTGTTGCGCAGCGTGAACATGCCGGTGAATTCGTCCTCTTCGCGCACCAATGGCGGCAGGCCGGAGAGCAGCATCAGGTCCTGCGTGGTGCGGATATTGGTGCGGCCGGTGCCGAACCGGTCGGCACCGGCCTGCGCGACGGCCACGATGCGGAAGGCGGACAGCACATCGTTGAGCGGCACGTCCAGCACGGCGTGACCCTGCGCGTCGAGCGGGACGCGAGCCTTCCACAGCAGCAGCGTATCGAACAATTCACGCGCGCCACCCTGTCCGCCACCGCCGCCGGGCGCCGCCGCCTTCTTGCCGAAGTGCCGTTTGCCGATCACCTGTCCCTGCGCCGTCGCGGTGCTCACTTCCACGGGACGCTCACCCAGCAGGGCATCGAGCAGATTCCACGAGGGGTTGTCCGACAGTTCCAGCAGCCCTTCGTCCACCGCGGCGAGTGCGATCTCACCGTGGGCAGCGGGTTTGCCGTCGCTATCCGTGACCTGTACATTGACTCGCGCCGTTTCACGAACCCGGAAAACGTCGCGGTCGGCGGTGACCTTCACCGCGAGCGTGTAAGCACGGTGCCCAACCTTGATCTCGGCCATGCCGAGCTTGTAAGCGGGCTTGGACAGGTCCACCAGCGCTGTCGGGCGGGTGTCGCGCTCGACCGGGATTTCGTCCACCAGGCCGAGCCAGTAGCCCAGACGGTAGAACGCGCGCTTAAGCCACGCGTACGGACCCGGTACCTCGGGGTCGACGCGCCCGCGCACGGCGAGAGCCGACACGAAGACGTTGGGACCATAGCTGCCGATGATCGGTACTTCGATGACCGGCGACTGGCCATCGAGCGCTACCACCTTCTGCTCCAGCACGCCTTCGCGCTCGACCGTCACCAGCACGGTTGCCGCACGGAACGGCATGCGCACCTGGAACTTCGCCGTCTCGCCTGGCTCGTAGCGCTTTTTCTCCGGAATCAGGTCGATGCGGTCGCTGTCCGAGGGTTCGAACCACCATTCGTCGACACCGCGGACCCAGACGCTGGTGCTTGCCTGCGTCTCGTGACCCTGCTTGTCCTGCGCGCGCGCCAGCAGGATCAGCTCGCCGGACAGACCGGGTTTGACCGTGCAGAACAGGAAGCCGCGCTCGTCGGTCGTGCCCGAGCAGCCGCCGCCGAGTTTTTTCGTTTCGGTCGTCGATTCGTAAGCGTAGAAGCCGCCGATCAAACGCCGCCGGCTGGAAAAGCTCTTGCGCTCGTAGAGATCGACCCGCACCGCTTGGCTGGCGAGCGGTTTGCCGGCCGGATCGAGCGCCACCACCTGCACCCGCACGCCGTTCTTGTTGGCCACCCAGCCGTCTGGCTTGAGGCCGAGGTAAAGCGCTGCCGGATGCAAGGCGACGCGGGTTGCGACGGCCAGGCGTTCGCCATTCGGATCGTTATATTCCATCTCGACGAACAGACTGGCAGGCCGAACGACCGGTGCGAGCTGGTCAATCGAAATCGCCGCTGTGCCGGCGCCATCGAGCGTCAATGTGCGTGCGGCCGTGGGGCCCGCGCTTTGGTTGCCGGGAGCACCGCCGTCCTCGTCAGGATCGTAGGTACCGAAGGCGTCGGTGGACGAGCCGATGACGATTCCTTCCTGCAGGGGTTCGCTATCGAAACGGAACCCGGGGTAACTCGCGAACGACACCCCGCGGTTCTCGATCCGATGGCGCACCTTCACCGGCAGGCCGGAGGCAGGACCGCCAGAAAGGTAATTCACCGCCGCGTCGAGCTTGGCCGCCGATGGGCGGATCAACGGCTCTTTCGGTGCGGCGAGTGCAGCACGCATCAGCGGCACGCGGAACGCTTCCACGCGGAACTCGGCCTGTCCCTGGATGGCACGCCCTGGCCAGTTGAGCCGGTAGCTGCCGAGCTTTGCCTCGGGCGGAATCTTCCAGGTACCGTCGGCCACGCCCTGGTCGTCGAAGTGCGTGGTGAGCTTGTATTTCTGGCCACTGCCAAGATGTTCGATCTCGATCGCGGACGGCAATTCGGCATTGCTTGGAACGCGGAAACCGGCACTGACCGGCACGCGCGCGACATGCTTCATGCTGACCGTCTCGCCGGCGCGGAACAGCGTGCGGTCGAACACCGTGTGGATGGACAGCGGCGTCCTGCGGTCGGCGTTGTGGCGCAGGTTGAAATTCCACGGCTGGATGCCCTCGTTCCAGTCCGAATACGTGAACGACAGGTCTTCGCCCACGCGCGCGAACGCCACCAGCGCGCGCCGGTAGTCGCCGCACCTCGCAACGTCCTGCGCGAAAGGCAGCTGGTCGCCTGCCCGGGCAATGCCGTTCGCATCGGTGGTGCCCGTGAACCAGGCCCGGCCCGTGCAGTCGCGCACGCTGACCTTTGCTTCGGCCACCGGTCTGCCGTTGTCGAGCGCGGTTACCCAGACCAGCGACCCTTCACGGCCATGTTTGAGGTGCACGGCAAGGTTCGTGACGAGCACGCTGGTCGACACGTAATAAGGCTTCTCCGCATCGTGCAGTGCGCGCCCGAGGCGTGGGCTTGCCAGCTCCACGATGTAAAACCCCGGCTTCGGCAGCGGAATGCCGATCACATCCATCGGCTTGTCGCCGCCAGCGCGCGGCAGCTCGAAGGCGGTCGCCTGGTCGCCCTCCCGGATGGCCGAGATTTCGCCCTCGCGCGGATAGGGGCGGTTCTCACCGCGCAGCCGGTCGAAGTACTCCGATTCCTTGTTCAGGAAGCGCTGCAGTCGCTGCATGATCTGCGTCTCGTCGTTGGCGAGGCGCAGCGAGCGGCCGGGAACAGCAGCGGTCGCCGGCAACGCGATCGTCTGCCCGGCCAGCGTGGGCTCCACATTGCGTACCGTCACCGGCAACACCGGCTCGGCCTTCAGTTCGAGGATACCGAAGCGGCCCGGAAACTTGACGAGCGGCGGGTGCTCGTCGGTGGCCGTGGGCAGCGGGAAGGATGCCTTGTTCTTCGGTTCGCGGCCGGCATCATCCTTGAAGCCGCGCGGCAGTTCGACGGTGAACCGGGTCTTTTCCGGGAACGGGCCGCGGAACTCGACGCTGTCAACGGTCTTGACGTGCGGCTCCAACACCGGTTCGAAGGTCTGCCCGGGTTCGCTTTTCAACCGGATGCCCGCCGCCGCTGCGCGCGGCACCGGCGCGTTGAATGCCAGCATGATTGGTGTGATCGGCAGACAGGCCGCATCCTTTTTGACGCGCTGGCAAGTCAGGTCGACCACGAAATCGGGCCGCACCCGGAACTTGAGACGCTGCGGCGCCCCGCGCGCAAGACCGGTCTTCGATTTCACCTCGGGGCCGATCACGATGGACACCTGCGCACCGGCCGGCAGCCGCCGCGCGCATTTCGCGCCGGCCACCGGCAGATCGCGGAAGCGTTTGTCCTCGACCTTCAGCTTGCCGATGGAGAAATCATGGCCATCCGGGAAATATAGCCTGAACAGGTTGAACGCATTGTCCCGGTTGGCCGTGAGCAATTCACGGGTTTCCTTTTCCGGCAGCAGCTTGAGCGGAATCTGTTCGTTGATCCCGTCCGCTTCGCACCAGGCACCGGCAAAGCTCGCCGGGTCGAGCGGTGCATCGAAAGCAAGCAGGAAGATCTGCTCTTCATCGATGTCTTCTTCTCCCTCGCCGGGGAGCGAAGACATTGCCGCCGGGCCACCGGTGTCGAACGTGAACTCCCGCTTGCCCGCCAATGCAGTCCCGGCTGCAGACTTGACACCCGCGTTCAGTGTGAAGCGGCAGCGCTGACCTGCCGGCAGGTCGGCAGCGAAGTCATAGATCCAGTTCCTCTGGTCGGCCCAGCGGCCACGCCCCTGGGTGCGCTCGGGATCGCCTTCGCACTTCACGCTGAAGGGATCGGCCAGCCGCGGGTCGCCGAAAGCAACCATAGACTCGGAAAAGCGCACGGCCACTTGGCGCACGCCCTTCGCCTGACCCTGCGGAGTAAAACGCTCCACCTGCGGCGTACCTGCCGCACCTACCACCAGCGCCACCGCCAGCAGCATAATGACCTGTACAATCCTTGCCCACCACCCCGCACGTCGCCGCATGATCGCACCTTTCGATAATCGCATGACCTTGCACCCGCCGTGCCCACGACTGCGCGTTCAGTGAACACGGCCTTCCAGTCTAGCAGCCTGTCGGACTTTTCAGTTGTCCGGGGCTGGCCATGCCAAAATCATGGAGGTTCAAACCGCCGGGGCCTGCCATGCCCCATTTCATCGTCACCGACCGCAAGACCGCCTATCTGCCGCCGCCGTCGCTGGACGACTGGCTGAACCCGGATCACCTGGCGTGATTCAGATTCATCGTGGAGGTGGTCGATCAGCTTGATAGAAGGTCACCGACGAGTGGACGCCGGTTTGCCTCGCGTGGAACTTGAAGCGCATGGCCGTATTCCGTCCGCAGTAGGTAAAATGAGGGGGAAACCCTCCAAAAACCCGGCATCCCAATGCAGAAATTGCAGAGAGAGTTGCAGAGAAAGGTCCATATGGAACTATTCTACCCTTCGAAAAACCTTCTGGAGATCCGAAAACCATTTCCAATCCTTGCACGCCATGCGGGCAAGGTCCTCATCCTTTTCTCGGGCTTGTTCGGTGCGGTCGGTATGGTGACCGGATCTGGGGATATTCCCGTCCTCGTGCATGTCTTAAGCATTGTCGGTGTTCTTGTCTTTGGGCTCTACCTGTTGACAGGAGAGCAAATACTGCACATAGACCGTTCTTCACGTAGGATCAGTTCTGCCCATCGCGTTTTTGGTCGCGTATGGCAGCTTGCGGCTCGTTTCTGCCGGGCTTCTGGGGCGGGAGTAATCTCCTTACGATACCGGGAGTTTCAGGATGCCGAAAGCAGAAATGGGGGCTCTTATTTGTACTATGCCCGACTTAACGAAACGGGGCGCGCAATGGATTTGCTCTTTGGCTATTCAAAAGCGGAGATCGAGGAGATTGCCGACACGATTGGCAAGTGGCTCGAATTGCCGGTGCAGACAGAGTGGACGCCATGGTAGCGGTTTGTAAGACCGACCGGCGAAACTACTGAAATTGTTCGGGCGCAAGAGGTTCTCGGGGAATGAAGCCTGTTCCAACACGCTGGTTCGTCGGGGAACAGGGATGGGGTCGTGGTCAGAAGCGGGGCGCAGCACGGTCGATGACTTCGTCATTCTAAACCATTGCCACCCCCTTCCCTTCCACCGCTACCAGCGCCTTTGCCTGATAAAAGCTGCTTGCCCGACCGCAGGCATAAAGACAGCAGGCAAGCTGGTTGGCGATCGGTAGCGGCAGCGAGACTTCGCCGACGAGAACGCGGTGCATCCAGGCGACGGTAGCTTTGGCGTCACAGTTCTCGGGGAGTTGCGGCAGGTTTCTGAGACTGTCGTGCTCGGCTTCGAAGAGGATATCGTTGACACCGCCGTGGATGTGTTCGATCAGCGGGCGGCGCTTGGGATTGGCAAAGGGTTCGCCCTCGGTGCCGCGCAACAGAAGCGCATTGGCACCGGTACCGGTGAGCAGCGCGCGCATGCTGGTGAGGTAATCCGGGTGTGTCGCGGCGGTGACCAGCAGAGAGTCACCCGCGAAAGGGTCGATCATCTTGACCAGGCTGTGCGCGCTGTTGCGCAGGCCGAGGCGACTGCGCAGGGCGAGCAGGTGGTCGAGGCCAGGAGAAAGCAACGGCAGCGGCAGGTAGGCAATACGGCGTTGATCGATCAAATGCTGTGCCTCCTGCACACTGCCGCACGCCCGCAGGCCGTACTCGCACAGGATCTGCTCACTGGTGACCCGCCCGTAATCGTCGCTCAAGCCATGCAGCAGCACCGGAACATCGAAGCGTTGTAACAACAGCGCCAGCAGCGGCGTCAGATTGGCATTGCGGCGTGCCCCGTTATAGGTCGGGATGACCACCGGCCGGATCTTTCCACAAGGTGGACGTCGCAGGGTCGGCAGGCGCGCGTTCGCGGCGGCGAGAAAACCGCCCATTTCATCGACCGTTTCGGTCTTCATGCGCAACGCGATGGCAATCGCCCCGAGTTCGAGATCCGGAACCTCGCCATCGAGCATCGCACCGTAGAGTTGCTGGGCGTCGCTGCGAGACAGGTCGCGAGCGCCTGTCGCGCCACGTCCGACTGATCCGATGATCAACGAGAAATCCATGCCCTCTCCTGGTATGCTCACAGCACTGCGGCGTTACTGGCGCGCAACGCCTGGCCAGAAATCATCTGCCGAAGTTCCGGCAGACATGAGCCACAGAAGGTACCGCATTTCCGCTGCTTCTGCAGCACGGCCAGCGTCGCCCCAGCGGCGAGATCGCCTGTGATCTGCGCGGCAGTGACATCGGCGCATTTGCAGACCACATGGCTGCGTGGCGGCAGCTTGCCGGGGCGCTGGCCGATCGGAGCGACGGCCCAGCGAATCAGCTCGGCATCGAGCGTGTCGTCGGCCATTACCTCTTTGAGCCACACTTCTGCCTGCGTCTCGCCAGCAAGGCGAACACCGGTCAGCTTGCCGTCCGGTGCCAGCGCGCGCTTGCTGATCTGGCGGCGTGGGTCGGCATAGACGATCACTGCCGCGTTGTCGCCGAGGCCGAACAGGGTGTCAATTTCCTGCAGGCGACTTTCCGGCAGTGCCTGCGGGTGAGCGGCGCGAAAGATCACCAGCGGCTCGGCGCGGCCGTAGAGTCCAACACTGGCGAATGCGAACTCGCCGAGCAGGGTCCTTGCCTTGGCGAGCAGGGTAAGTGCGGACAGTTCGCCCAAACCGGTCTTGCGCAGGATCACCAGTTGCCACGGCAGGTCGGCCTTGTTGACCGCGACTGCGGCGTGCTTCAGTTCGGGTTGTTGCGAGTAAGGGTCGCGAGCCGAGGTAGTCAGCGTATTGACGCCGGCGCTGTTCATGAACTGACTGCCCCAGTGCATGGGTAGCCAGGCACACCCACGCGCCAACCCGACATCCGGCTTGACGCGCACAACGATGTCGCCTCGTGCGCTGTCCACCTCAGCCAGGTCGCCAGCGATGAGGCCGTGCTGCCGCAGGTCGTCCGGGTGCATCGACAGCAGCGGCTCGTCATCCAGGTTGAACAGCCGCGCGACGTTGCCGGTACGGCTCATGCCGTGCCACTGGTCGCGCAGACGTCCGGAAAGCAGGCTGATCGGGCGCTTGTCGCCGGTACTTTCGGCAGTCGGCTGGTGTTCGACCTGGACGAAACGGGCGCGTCCGCTGGGCGTCGCAAAGACGCCGTCTTCGTACAGGCGCTGGCGTCCTTGGCTGCTACCCTCGGGAAAGGGCCACTGCTGTGGGCCAGCCGTATCGAGCAGCGCATAGCTCAGGCCGGTGATGTCGAGGTCACGACCGCGCGTGCTTTCGCGATGTTCGATGAAAATCGCTTCGGCGTCGGCATAGGGGAACAGCTTCGTGGTCAGCGCTTGTTCGAGGCGGGTGCCAAGACGACGCGCGAAATCGACCGCGATCTGCCAGTCGTGGCGTGCCTCGCCGGGCGGGGCGACCGCCGGGGTCAGGTGGGTGATGCAGCGCTCGGAGTTGGTGACCGTTCCCTCCTTTTCGCCCCAGGTGGTCGCCGGCAACATAAGATCAGCATAGGTGGCGGTGTCGGTGCTGGCGTAGGCTTCCTGCAATACGACGAAATCGGCAGCCTGCAGTGCGGCGCGTACTTCGGCCTGGTCGGGCAACGATTGCGCAGGATTGGTGCAGGCGATCCAGACTGCCTTGACCCCCCCGCGCTTGAGTGCCGCAAACAGTTCGACTGCGGTCCTTCCGGGCGCTGCCGGGACCGACGGAACGCCCCACAGCTGTGCCACTTCGTCCCGGTGTTTGGGGTTGGCGAGGTCGCGATGCGCTGAAAGCAGGTTGGCCAGGCCGCCAACTTCACGGCCGCCCATGGCGTTTGGTTGTCCGGTCAGCGAGAAGGGGCCAGCGCCGGGGCGGCCGATCTGGCCGGTTGCCAGATGCAGGTGGATCAGCGCCGCGTTGTTGTGCGTGCCGTGCGATGACTGGTTGAGTCCCTGGCAGTACAGGGACAGCGCCGCACCGGCAGTACCGAACCAGCGTGCCGCCTTGATGATGTCGGTTTCAGCAAGGCCGCAGATCCCGGCTACCGCCGCTGGTGGGTAGGCAGCAACGATTGCTTCGAGTTCGTCGAAGCCCTCGGTATGCCGAGCGATATAGTCGCGATCGACGAGTTGCTCGCCGAGCAGGACGTTGAGCAGACCGTTGTAAAGTGCAATGTCGGTGCCAGGCCTGAGCGCCAGGTGCAGGTCAGCCAGCGCTGCGGTTTCGCTGCGGCGTGGGTCGATGACGATGATCCGCAATTCCGGATTGGCTGCGCGTGCGTCCTCGATGCGGCGAAAGACGATGGGATGCGCGATCGCCGGGTTGGCGCCGGCAATCAGCAGGCAGTTGGCCAGGGGGATGTCCTCGTAACAACAAGGTGGGGCATCGGCGCCGAGCGTCTGCTTGTAACCGGCCACCGCCGACGACATGCACAGGCGCGAGTTGGTGTCGATGTTGTTGGTGCCGATCAGCCCCTTGGCGAGCTTGTTGAAGACATAATAATCCTCGGTGAGCAACTGCCCCGAGACGTAGAAGGCGACGCTGTCCGGCCCATGCGTGCGGATGATCTGGGCAAAACGGTCGGCCGCATGATCGAGCGCCGTGTCCCAGCCGACGCGCTGGCGCGGCAGATTGCGGTCCAGGCGCAGTTGCGGATGCAGCAGACGATTGTCTGGCTTCGCCGTCAGGTGCAGCGTCGCGCCCTTGCTGCACAGCCGGCCGAGATTGGCGGGGTGGTCGGGGTCGCCGCGTACGCCAACGATCTGTCCGTCTTCGGTTTCGATCAGCAACCCGCAACCGACGCCGCAGTAACAACAGGTGGATTTGATTTGCTGGTTCATGATGATTGCTCCTGATTGTGCAGAGCAATAGACGTGCCACCATGATATATCATGGGGATGGCATGTTTCGTGGGGGTTTCCCGGCAATGGCGCCTCGTCATGGTGCGCCGCGTCTCGCGGCTGCCTCAATGCGGGGCGTTCCTGACCACACGGGCCGACGGACTATCCTGTAAGCGCTGCAGGCGCAGGACAGTCAGCGAACTGTCGTGCCGGTGAGCAAAAGAGGTATGGCTCGGCCTCAAGAGTCGGCCGGATGTGCCGTAGAGACAATCTCAAGGGTCATCAATTCATTGGAGTAGAGATCATGAACGTCACCGGAATCGCCGCTGCGGCGACTGAAATGAGCCAGGCCAGAACGGCCGATGCGGTCCAGATGGCGGTACTGAAAAAAGCGCTCGACGTACAGGCGCAAGGCGCACTGCAATTGGTGGAAGCGGCTGCGCAAAAAGTTCCCAACAACCCGTTGCATCTGGGTAATCGGGTCGATACCTCCGCTTGATGCGAGCGTCGCGTCAGCTTCGAATCACGCGTCCACGCCGGATCGCCGTGCCGCGGTTGCGTCCGCGGTACTCGCCTGCTCGCCCAGGTCCGGCGTCCGGGGTGGCTCCTTCGGGGCAGGCCGGCGCGCGGATTTTGGCCGGAAGGCCTGGATCACTGCGTCGACCGTTTCGATGTACGGACCGCCGATCAGGTCGATGCAGTAAGGGACCGCTGCGAAGATGCCATTCGCCAGCACCACACCATCGGCAGCCTTGACCCCTTCCAGGGTTTCCCGGATCGACTTCGGTTGCCCCGGCAGATTGAGGATCAGGGCCTGCCGGCGAATCACCCCGACCTGACGCGAGAGAATGGCGGTCGGAACGAAGTGGAGGCTGATGCGCCGCATTTCTTCACCGAAGCCCGGCATCACCTTGTCGGCGACCGCCAGCGTGGCTTCTGGCGTGACGTCGCGCGCGGCTGGGCCGGTGCCACCGGTGGTCAGCACCAGGTGGCAGCCGACAGCATCGACCAATTCGGTCAACGTCGCTTCGATCGTCGCCTGGTCGTCAGAAATCAGACGGGTTTCCATTCGCCAGGGGCTGCACAAGGCGCTGGCAAACCATTCGCGTAGCGCCGGGATGCCTTGGTCCTCATAGAGGCCTTGCGAGGCGCGGTCGCTGATCGACACCAGGCCGATCAGCAATTCTTCATCAGAGTTCGTGTTCATCGTGGCTGTCTGGTGGGGGGGCGCCCTGCTCGAGTTCCTTGAGGAACCGAAAGATGGCGCGAAAACTGCGTGGTGGCTTGCCCTGTGCCTGCTCAAGCAGGGCGGCCCGGCGCAGCGAGCGCAGTTGCTGCAGGTCGATCGACGGGGACGCACTGGCGATTCGGAAGAGGACCTTCTCATCCGTCATCAGTTCGGCGCGCAGTCGTTCGAGGCGGTGCAGTTTGCCGGTTTCTTCGGCTGATTCGCCGCGCACCGCCGCCAGAGCATGGCGGATTGGTGCCGGATCAACATCGCGCATCAGGCGGCCGATATACTGTAGCTGGCGCCGCCGCGCATCGTCGTGCCGGGACATGCGCCGGGTTTCACGGACGGCAGCGAGTAGATCATCCGGAAGTGCAATCTTGTTGAGCCGATCGGTGGCCAGTTCCACGAGTTCCTCGCCGAGCGCTTGGAGTTCTTCGATGGCCCGCTTGCGTTGTGTTTTCGATGGGGGTGCGAGCGCTTCTTCGGGGGTGCTCATCGGCTTACGACGTGTCTTTCGTTAGGGCGGGTGAAACTGGAAAGGCCTGCAATGCGGCAAGCGGCGCCTTTCGGGGAACTGCTATGATAACGTTTTTTTCCTCTGGCGACCGCTCTCATGCCCCGTTCATCCGCCCCCATGGCCGTTAGCGAATCACGCTTCAGCCATCGTCTCGAAGTTCTTCAGCAACTGGCACAGGAGGTCATGGCGTATGCCGGAAAGCAGGGTGCAAGCGCCTGCGAGGTCGACGTCTCGGTGGGCTTTGGTCAGTCCGTGACGGTGCGCTGCGGTGAGGCCGAAACCATTGAATACAACCGTGACAAGGGAATTTCGGTCTCGGTCTATCTGGGTCAGCGGAAGGGGCAAGCAAGCACCTCCGACTTTTCTTCGACGGCCTGGCGCGAGACCGTCGACGCAGCGTTGAACATTGCTCGCTTTACTGCCGCCGACCCTTGTGCCGGCCTGCCCGACCTGGAGTTGCTGGCCATCGACACCGGCAGCCTACCGGATCTCGATCTCTACCACCCTTGGCTGCTCTCGGTCGAGGCGGCCGTCGAGCTTGCCCAGCGTTGCGAGCAGGCGGCATTTGCCGTCAGCCCGAAGATCAGCAACTCGGAAGGGGCGACGGTGTCGATCCAGGAAGGGCAGTTCATTTCAGCCAACAGCCTGGGTTTCATGGGCGGCTACCCGAGCTCGCGGCATTATCTTTCGTGCTCGGTGATCGCCGGCAGGAACGAAAACATGCAGCGTGACGACTGGTATTCGACCGCTCGCAATCCTTCGGCGATCGGCTCTCCCGAATCGATTGGCGAGATCGCCGCGCGGCGGGCCGTATCGCGACTCGCCGCGCGCAAGATCAAGACCTGTCGGGTACCGGTCGTCTTCGAGGCGCCACTCGCCTCCTCGCTGATCGGCAACTTCGTGCATGCGGTCAGCGGTGGCAGCCTGTACCGGAAGACGTCCTTCCTGGTCGACAGTCTAGGCAAGCGCGTCTTTTCGAAGAAGGTACAGATCAGCGAACGGCCACATTTGCCAGGTGGCCTGGCGAGTGGCTATTTCGATAGTGACGGGGTCGCGACGCATGACCGTGAAGTGCTGGTCGACGGCAGGCTGCAGGGCTACTTCCTGAGCGCCTACAGCGCACGCAAGCTGGGGATGCAGAGCACGGGCAATGCTGGTGGCTGCCACAACCTGATCGTACGACCGGGGAAACGCGATCTGCAGGGTCTGCTCAGGAAGATGGGGCGTGGATTGCTGGTCACTGAGTTGCTCGGCCAAGGCGTCAACTATGTGACCGGCGATTATTCGCGCGGCGCAGCCGGTTACTGGATTGAAGGCGGCAAGATCGTATACCCGGTGGAAGGAATCACCATTGCCGGCAATCTGCGCGACATATTCAGGAATCTTGCGGCTGTCGGCAACGACGTCCTGGTGCGCGGCTCGAAGCAGGTGGGCTCTTTGCTCATAGAGGAAATGAAGGTGGCTGGTGACTGACGGCCATGATTTCCATGCTCTGGCTGGGTAATGTCATGGCCGTCAAGCCCGATTCTTTCCAGTCAAGTCTATTACGTGATGTGCGTCTTTTCGCTGCCGTGACCAGCCTCTCTAAGGAGGCGCTGATTTAATCGGATCACGAAACTCTAGCCTCCATACAATCAATGACTTGCACTACTCGACCAGATGGGAAAGTGAATTAATCAGCGGTTCCCTAAATCCAGCAGTGTGTTCCTCCCAAGGACTGGTTGATAAAGACGCACCATTTTGAATTTTTGGATCTTTGTAAGGATCACATTGAATGATCAGATGAATGTGATATGGCCCAAGGTAACCGTGATCATTGTCAACTGGAATGGCGAACGATTCCTTGACCGATGTATTTCAGCGCTGCTGGCTCAGACGGTAGTACCGCATGAGATTCTGCTTGTAGACAACGCGAGTTCCGACGGCTCACTGGACCTTGTGCGGAGATTCCCTGCGGTACGTTTGCTGGCACAGGACCGAAACCTCGGATTTGCGCGCGGCAACAATCTGGCAATCGAAGAGGCAACAGCCGAATCTGAATGGATCGCCTTGCTCAATCCGGATGCATTCGTCGAGCCGCGCTGGCTGGAAGCATTACTATTGGCAACGCGCGACTATCCGGCTTTTGAAATATTCGGTAGCAAACTGGTTGCTGCTGCCGATCCGGCCATATTGGATGGAGCCGGTGATGCCTATCACGTCAGCGGACTGGTCTGGCGGCGAGGGCATGGGGCGCCTGTCACATCAGTTTCGGAGCAGGAGCGGGAAGCGTTCTCACCCTGTGCAGCGGCGGCGCTGTATAGGCGAAGTGCATTGGTTGAGGCAGGTGGCTTTGATGAGGATTTTTTTTGCTACCTGGAGGATCTGGACCTCGGTTTCCGTTTACGACTGGCAGGGTATCGCTGCCTCTATGTGCCCGCATCGGTAGCCCATCATGTGGGCTCGGGTACAACCAGTGGGCAGCATAGCGATTTTGCCGTGTATCACGGTCATCGTAATCTGGTGTGGACCTACGTCAAAAACATGCCATGGGTACTGTTCTGGGCGTTCCTGCCCTTGCATCTGGCGATGAATCTGGTGGCCCTGATGGTGTTCTCATGTCGCGGCCAGGGACGAACAATGCTGCGCGCCAAACGGGATGCGCTCAGGGGTATTCCGAAAATGTGGTGGAAGCGGCGGTCTATTCAATCATCCCGCATTACAACGGTGCGTGAAATCTGGCGCCTGATGGATAAGAGCATCATTCCGATAGGACGAATCAATATATGCAATCATCGAAATAAGTGCAGGAGATAATCTACGAAAGCGGTCGACCATGCTCGGCAGCCTTACGGAACGAACCATCTCTCCAATGAAAAACGCATCGCAGCCAAAGAGAAGTGCTCCTGGACATAAGCAAGTTCGGCCGCTGATCGCATTCGCCACTCCTCGTCATCGGACAGCAAGCGAGTTATATCTTTGGCATAAGCCGAGGGATCTTCGAAAACCCCCAGAGCGCTTCCTGCCTCCACCAACCCCTGCGCCCCGATCGGCGTGGTCACCATCGGAATACCGAAGCGCATCGCTTCAACCACCTTGCCTTTCATACCGGCGCCAAACAGCAGAGGGGCAACCGCAACTCGAGCATTAAGATAATATTCAGCAAGTTGCTCGTCAGTAACGAAGCCAGTTACAGCGATATCCGCGCAAGCCAGAGCAAGCACCTCTGGTGTTGGATTGGAACCTACCAGCGTGAGCCGCACATCGGGAAAGCTTTCCCGTACCAGCGGCAAGACTTCGTGCACAAACCAGCGGGCGGCAGTAGCATTAGGCGGATGACCGAATCCTGCCACGAAAAGGATATCGTGGCGATCGGCCAGATTGACTGCCGCATTATATGAAAATGAGTCGAACGCATAAACCGGCAGCGTTACCGATTTATCTTCCAGTCCTTCAGACTTGAGGAATTTGGCAACTTCCTCGGTTTCCAGGTTGGATGGATAATAAATGGCATCCATTTGTCGCCAGTGTTGTTTTTCGATCTTTTCGATGCGCTTCATCTCATTGCGGACGGTATGATTTTCCGGCTCCAGTTTCAATTGCTCCTTCAATCGGAGATGATGTATATCGTGCCCATAGTAAATGAGTGGTAATTTTGTATATTTCCTCAAAGCCTGGACGAAATCCGCAGCGACGTCTGGACGCGAGAGCAGAACATAATCAAGATATTTACCATTCTCCTCGATCCAGGTCGCAAAACGCCCCCAGTAACGGGAACCATATTCAACCTCGATACCCAGGGCTTGCAAGCGCGGGGTATAGACAGGATCCTGCCAATGGTTGTGAGGCCAGAACTTGACATTGAAACCCATGGCGAGCAATTCCTGCATGATCGCCAGCATGGATCGGGAACCGGCATCCCTATCCGGTCGCGGTACATAATGGTCAATCACCAGAACCGCTTTTTTGGAGCGGGAACGGTCACGTGCCTGAAATAAGTGATGCGCATTTTGGAAATGGTCTCTTTCAAGTACGTTTCGCCATTTCTCCCTGAATTTTTGCTGATTTTGCACCTGATAGGACTTGACACCTTCACCAGTATCCGTGCCATGTGAAACACCCTCGTAGTGGATGACGACGGAAGCAGGTTGGTAATACACCTTTCTTCCAGCAGAACGAACCGCAAAAGCCAGGTCGGTATCCTCGAAATAGGCTGGGACATAGCGTTCGTCGAATCCGCCGAGACTCTTGTACAGTTCCCGCGGAATCATGATTGAGGCGCCGGAACAGTAGTCCGTTTCGCGCAGGTAATTGAATTCTGGTAGCGACGGATCCTGGAACCTGCCGTAATTCCAGGCAGATGCGTCGTTCCAGACGATGCCACCAGCTTCCTGCAAGCGCCCGTCCGGATATACCAGTTTGGAACCTACCAATCCACAGTCAGGGTGGGATTTAAATACGGCAAGCATCGCATCCAGCCAGCCTTCTGTGACCTCGGTATCGCTATTGAGGAGATAGAAATAGTTTCCTTGGGCGAAATCGGCAGCCCGGTTGGCGGAGCGCAAGAATCCAAGGTTCTGTGGATTCCGCAGGTAGCGCAGCCCTAGTACTTCCGATAAACGATTGATTTCCGGATCTCCCGAACAGTCCTCCATGAGAATGACTTCAACCGGGACAGCCGGAAGATTCCTCGCGATGGAGCGAAGACAGCCAAGGGTAACGGGCAGATTGCCATAAGCTGGAATGACGATCGAAACCAGCGGATGCTCTGGCAGTTCGAAGCTTAGCTCCTGAAGTACGGAATCAATCTCATCCAGCTTCACGGCACCTTGCATTGCCATGGGGAGGGGTACTCCATTCCGCTGGTGTTGCCACGTTTCGTAATGGCTCATACCTGCAAAAAGAGGACCGGCGAACTTGTACATCCCGCCAACAAGCTTGAGCTTGAATGTTTGCGATAGCGGCAGTTGGTGGTATAGCCTCTTCCCTTGGGAACGCACCCAGGTGCGCAGCCAGGTGCGCAGCCAAGTGCGCAGCGGTTTCATGGCCGTAGTCCATTGTCCACGGGCAAGACCTGCAGCGAATGGTGAGAGTCTGGCAACGCTACTGGACCCGGAACGAATCGATTGATCGAGTTTCGCCTGGGTCGCGCTGAGCTTCGCCTCTGTCTCGGCCACTTCGCGCTCCAGAAGCTCACATCTTTGATACAGGCTCTTCGCCCAATTGGCGACGCGATGATGTTCTTCGTCAAGATTACTATACAGCTCTCGGCAAGTAGCGAGTTCTGCATCGACTCGCACGGCCCATTTCGCGTAACCCTGATACTGCCGCAGGAGATCGAGTTCCCTGGGAAGCAGGAAGGATGAACGTACTTCCGGGAAAGCGGATGCCTCGTCACCACAGACTGCAATGAAATAGACCGGATACTGCAGGGGCGTAATACTGTTCCTGATCCCACCCTTATGTTCGCATAGCGCGTCAAAATGCTTGCCTCCCCCCTCAAGCGGTTGAAGAACTGAGCCCATCATGAAACGCTGACCAAAGTATCGAATGCGTGAAAATTTGCTGCGTAACAGGCTGTCGAACTCGGAAAAATCCAGCTCCTTGACGTGGAATTCGTTGTGCTGCCCACTTTCTTCCGAATAGACCGGTCTGTTGGGTGACGAGATCATCAGAATCCCTGCCGGGCGAAGCACCCTTCGCAGTTCACACAGCATCTGCTCCTGTTCGGCCAGATGCTCGATGGTCTCAAACGAGACAACGACGTCGAAACTGCTGTCGGGAAATGGCAGGGCGATAGCGCTGGCCTGCAGAAATCTAAGATTTCCCCGTTCGGCATACGTCCGTTTGGCGTGCTCCACAGCCTCGGCAGACAGGTCTACGCCAACGACACTTGCCGCCCCCAATGCCATCAGATCCGAGCCATAGCCTTCACCGCAGGCGACATCGAGAACCACCTTGTCCTTCACGTACTCGCTGGTAGCCGCATAGCGATGGTAGTGTTCCAACGAGATTTCCCCGTGTTCCGTAGGGATGAAGCGTTCACCGGTAAATTTCATTTGCCCTCCCCGTTTCCTGCCGCAGACACCGAATTGTCATGATCATTGCCTGGCAATCCGGAAACGGCGCATGCCGATACCTCCAGAACAATCTCTTCCATGGGAATGCCGATCAGACCGGTTGCTACGCTGGAACTGATGGAGTGAACCGCCAGAGCGTCGTGTATCCAGTGATGCTGCACATGCTGGGCCTGGCTGCCTTCAGCAAAAGCGACACCGACCGTGTAGTCACCAGCGGGCAGAATGGGCATACGGAAGGCAAATCGTGCCTCGAAACATTGCCCGCCGTGAAGCCTCACAGGCGTATCCAGGTAACGTAAAAAAGTATTGTCGCCAAACAGAACCTGTCCCAGCCTGTCCTTCAAATGGAAACCGGCAATTGCACCGATAATTCCCTGATGTGCCACACCAGAAATGATCAGACAGACGTCCTCTCCACCCACCACCCAATTCAGCGGCTGAGCATTCCTGTCCGTCAGGCAGACTCCGGTAATCGTGGCGCCACCGGCACCAAAGCTGTGTGCGTCTTCAACGAACGCGAAAATTTGGATATCGTTGCGCAGGCTTGAGCTATTCAGGAAATCCTGGCGCATGTCCCTTGGGATGCCCCGCCGCACTTGCTGCAATGTCGCGGCAGGCTGCACAGACCGTGACCCCGGCTGATGGTCAATGCCAATGGCTGACCTGGCCAGGTTTTCCAGGTATTTTTCGGAAACCGCTTTGGGCTCCCCATGGCTCACCACTTCGCCGTGGCTCAGCCAGAGGGCGGTGTGGCACAGGTTAATTACGGCAGCTGAATCGTGACTGACGAACAGGACGGTTCCACGCTCCATGAACTTGCGCAGGAAGCGCATGCATTTCTGGACGAAGAAGACATCCCCGACCGACAACGCCTCGTCGATGATGAGTACGTCGGCATCGACATGCGCAATGACGGCGAAGGCCAAACGAACGTACATTCCACTTGAATAGGTTTTCACGGGTTGATCGATGAACTCGCCAACCTCCGAGAATTCGACAATGTCATCAAAACGGGCGCGTATCTCCTCGTCAGTGAGACCCAGTACGGATGCGTTGAGAAAAACATTTTCCCGTCCGGTGAATTCCGGATTGAAGCCGGAACCCAGTTCAAGAAGGGCAGCTACTCGACCGGCAATCTCTACCGAACCCGAACTAGGCGTCAGGATGCCGCACAGTATCTGCAGCAGCGTCGATTTTCCTGAACCATTACGGCCGATAACTCCCATGGTCTCGCCGCGCCGGACCTCAAAGGAAACATTGTTCAGCGCCCAGAATTCCCGGTAATAGGGTTGTTCCGTCTTCCCGGTCAGGCGCCACAAACGAGGCATAATGGCCTGCTTGAGTCTGTCCTGTGGTTTATCGTAGATCTGATAGCACTTGGACAGCTTATTGACCCGAATGACGGGATCGTCAAAGGACATCAGCGAAGCCTTTCCGTGTCCGCTGGAACCACCAGAACCCTGCCCAAGACATCAGTAGGGAAACACCGGTAGCCAGCAGGAACCCCTGGAAATCTGGAACGGTACCGAAAAACATGATCCTGCGACTTTCCTCGATCACGAAAGTCAGAGGGTTGAGCAACAGAATTTGCTGATACTTCGCAGGCAGACTGGAGATCGGGTAGAACACCGGCGAGATGAACAGCAGGACGGTGGTCAATAATGAGGTGATCTGCCCAATATCACGAATGAAGACGCCAAGCGCTGCAAGTACCCAGGCGATTCCCAAGGTGCCGATCAGCAGAGGAAGCAGTGCCATCGGTAGAAAGAGCAGCGTCCAGGGTACAGAACCATGGACGAGCAACTTTGCAACGAGCAACACTACAATACTGACAGCCGCATGGAAAAGGGCTGAGCCCAGGGCCACCAAAGGTAGTATTTGCAGCGGGAAGACCACCTTTTTGACATAACTTACATTGCCGACAATCAGAGACGGAGCCCGATTGACACATTCTGAGAACACGCCATGGATGATCATCCCGATGAACAGCAGGATGGCGAAATCTGCGCGGCTTTCCTCAGCGCCAGTTCCCCATCGGGCTTTGAAAACAATGGAAAAGACGAAAGTGTAGACGAGGAGCAGCAATACTGGATTGAAGAAAGACCACGCCAAGCCCATGATCGAGCCACGATACCGGCCAATGACTTCTCGACGAGTCATCTGGATGATGAGTTGTCGGTTATGCCACAGGCTCAGTACCATCGCCGATGGCGTGGCGGGATGTCTTTGATGAGGATTCATAATCTATATAATGGCTGTCAATGGTTGTCGGCGCTCAAGGGTGGTATTCCTGGTTGAGAGACTGGTTCACCGGCGAGAACCGGCAACGCGTGATGCGCATCGTAATTCGATGAACTATCCCGGCGATTGCTTGGTCGTGCAACGAGTGGAGAGACGGCGAAGTGCCCTATCACGCAAAGAGTTCAGCTTTATGTAGTGCCACTCCTTGCGCGTCTTTCGTGGAAAGCACCGGTTCACCCTGGAGGTGCCAGTTGATCGCCAGATTGGTGTCATTCCAGACGATGCAGCGCTCGTGCTCCGGCGCCCAGTAGTCAGTGGTCTTATAAAGGAATTCGGCTGTATCGCTGAGCACGACGAAGCCGTGGGCAAAGCCCTCGGGGATCCACATCTGTCTCTTGTTTTCTGCACTCAGGATTTGGCCCACCCATTGACCAAAGGTGTGTGAGGACTTGCGGATATCCACCGCCACGTCAAAAACCTCGCCAAGCACAACGCGTACCAGTTTGGCTTGAGGCTGCTTGATTTGATAATGCAGACCACGCAGTACGTTCTTTGCCGAGCGGGAGTGATTGTCTTGCACGAAATCGACTTTCCTGCCAAGCGCGGTTTCGATTTGTGCCTGGTTGAAGCTCTCGAAGAAAAAGCCCCGGTCGTCTCCGAATACCTTGGGTTCGAGTAACATGACATGGGGGATAGCCAAAGCGGTTGCTTTCATTGCGTCTGGGCTGCCTTTCGTGATGGGTATGTGGCAAGTTCACAGTGGTCGACGGTGCCGCGACAAGGGGCGTTGGTAGCGGCGACCGGAACAATCCGCTTCAACCGGCCAGATTTTTTTCGTTCAGTAGGCGCAGCAGGTATTGCCCGTAGCCGTTCCTGGCCATTGGCTGCGCCAGGTTGACCAGTTGCTCGGCATCAATCCATCGCTGTCGATAAGCGATTTCTTCCGGGCAGGCCACCTTGAGTCCCTGGCGGTTTTCCAGCGTGGCAATAAACTGGCTGGCATCGAGCAGCGATTCGTGGGTACCGGTGTCCAGCCAGGCATAGCCCCGTCCCATGATTTCGACCTTGAGTTTCCCCTGTTCCAGATACAGGCGGTTGAGATCGGTGATCTCGAGTTCGCCACGCGGCGAGGGTTGCAGGTTCCTGGCTAGCTCGACTACTTGTCGATCATAAAAATACAAACCGGTGACGGCGTAATTGGATTTTGCTTGCCTTGGTTTTTCTTCCAGCGATAGCACCTTGCCGCAGGAATCAAACTCGGCCACTCCGTAACGCTCGGGGTCTTTCACATGGTAGGCAAAGACGCTTGCTCCCTCGTCACGAGCCATGGCATTCGCCAGGAGGTGGTGGAAGTCATGGCCGTAGAAGATGTTGTCGCCCAGCACCAGGGCCGACAGGTCATCGCCAATGAACGACTCCCCGATGATGAACGCTTGCGCCAGACCGTCGGGACTGAACTGAACAGCATAGTGAAGACGGATACCCCAACGCGAACCGTCACCGAGCAGTTGCTCGAAGCGTGGCGTGTCCTGTGGCGTCGAGATGATCAGGATGTCACGTATTCCCGCCAGCATGAGGGTGCTGAGCGGATAATAGATCATCGGCTTGTCGAATACCGGGAGCAACTGCTTGCTGATTGCCAGGGTGGCTGGGTGAAGCCGGGAGCCAGAACCACCAGCAAGAATGATGCCTTTACGTTTCATGCAGATATTTCCAGTCAAGACGGATCATCAGTGGAATGGCCTGCGAGTCTACCACTTGGGAGCGTCCAGACACAGTACGCGGAGCGGAGAAGTTGCCAAAATTGGCGGTCGGACCCCCCGAAAAAAACTGGCAATTTCACCACAGCGAGGGGATCAAGATAGAATTCACCCTCTCCGGCCAGACGGGCTCACTCGGCAATCACCTGGAAATCTGCCATAAATGAATAACGACACTGGGAAAGCAATCCACAGGGGGCTTCTTGACGCCAACGGCATCCCCTCCTGATTGTGATGTAGTCATTGTCAATTACAACGCAGGCAAACTGTTGACCAACTGCGTTTCCTCAGTGCTCCGCGCGAATGCTGCGCGGGTGATCGTCGTGGATAACGGTTCAACAGATGACAGCCTGGAATGTCTCGAACGTGTCATCCCGAGCAAGAAACTTTCGCTACTCCGCAACCACCAGAATCTGGGATTTGCTGTTGCCTGCAATATTGGTGCAAGAGTGTCATCGGCCAGCCACTTGCTGTTCCTGAATCCCGACGGTGTTCTGACCGAGCATGGATTGGCACGCATGATCGAGGTGCTGGATTCTTCACCGACGATTGGAATGGTCGGGGGGTTCCTGTGCAATCCCGATGGGTCTGAACAGGCTGGAGGCCGACGCTCCTTCCCAACCCCCCAGCGAGCCTTCCTGCGGGCTTTTGGCCTGTCTCGCCTGGCCCGCTTCTTCCCTGAGGCATTTTCGGATTTTCTGCAGCACGCCGAGCCATTGCCTAGTCAGCCGGCGGCTGTCGAGGCGATTTCCGGTGCCTGCATGTTGGTCAAACGTGCGGCGATAAATGACGTGGGGCTCTGGGACGAAGGGTACTTTCTCCATTGCGAGGATCTCGACTGGTGCATGCGCTTTGCACAACGGGGTTGGAAAGTGATGTTCGTTCCCGATGCAAAGGTCGTTCATGTCCGGGGGGCGTGTGGCCGCAATCGTCCTCTGTTCGTGGAATGGCACAAGCATCATGGGATGTTGCGGTTTTATCGCAAGTTCTATCATCATCAGTACCCCGGCCTCCTCTGGGGGCTGGTCGTGGCGGGGGTATGGATGCGGTTCATCATGGTTGCCAGCTACCATGGCATCCGCTACGCTCTGGTCAGAATGGGAATGGGCCGTGCCTGAGTCTCAGATGGGCGTCCTCGGTGCCTCCAGCTTGGTGGGTGAATGTCTGTTGCCCCTTCTGACGCAGGCCGGGTGGCGCGTCGTCGCCTTCTCGCGACGGCAGACTGGACAAGTGGCTGATGGGGTGGAGTGGAAATGCCTGTCAAACGCGAATTCTTTCTCATCCCCAAGCCCCCAGCCTCTGCCAACGGCAGGGAGTTTACCCTTGTGGATCTGCGTGGCACCGATCTGGGTATTGCCCGAACATTTCGCCATGCTGTCGGCGCATGGAGTACGGCGCGTGGTCGCACTGTCTTCGACCAGTCGCTTCACGAAAGATGACTCCTCCGATCTGCAGGAACGTTCCGTGGCCCATCGCCTGGCCGAGGCCGAGGCACGCCTGCAGGCCTGGGCTGAAGATCACGGAGTGGAATGGGTGATCCTGCGGCCAACCCTGATCTACGGTCACGGACAGGACAAGAACATTGCGGAACTGGCCCGCTTCATCCAACGCTTTGGTTTCTTTCCACTGCTGGGCGAGGCAATAGGGGCTCGCCAGCCCGTTCATGCCGAAGACGTCGCATTGGCGTGCCTGAAGGGATTGCACTGTGCTGCCGCGGCAAACCGGGCATACAACATTTCCGGCGGTGAGACTCTGCCTTACCGGGAGATGGTGAGGCGCGTATTTGCCGCACTTCATCTTCGACCGCGGCTGTTTGCAATCCCACTGGTGGCATTCAAGTCGGTGGTGTCACTCTTGCGATTGTTGCCCAGATACCGGCACTGGTCAGGCAGCATGGCTGAACGCATGAATCGGGACCTGGTTTTCGATCATACCGATGCAGCGCGTGATCTCGGATTCTCTCCGCGCCCTTTTCTGCTCGGGCAGAATGACCTGCCGAGATGAAGCCGCAGGCTGCGCGTGTCACCCTCCCGGCCTTGGCAGCCAGTCAGGATGAATGATGCATAGACTCGTTCCCGAGCATATTTCGAGCGCACTGATCCTCTTGCCACGCCGGGGCAAGCAGGGGTTGATGCTGCTTGCCGATGCGCTGCTGCTGATATTCGCTGTCTGGGCGTCGTATGCCTTACGTTTGGGCGAATGGTTCGTCCCCAACCGTTCGCAACTGGTTTTGATGGCCGTTGCACCCCTGTTGGCGATGCCTGTCTTCCTCAAGATGGGATTATATCGCTCGGTCATTCGCTACCTGGGCGAACAAGCACTGTGGTCGGTGTTCAAGGGGATGTCGCTGGCAGCCCTGTCGTGGGCGGTGCTGGCCTTCATGACCCAGATGACCGGACTCGAAGGCGTTCCCCGGGCCGTGCCGCTGCTATACTGGCTGATTGGCATGGTGCTGGTCGGTGGTTCCCGGTTTTCCGCACGCTGGTTGCTCTGGTTTCCACTGCGCAATCGTTTTTCTGGCCGACAGGTACTGATCTACGGTGCCGGCGAAGCCGGTCGGCAACTGGCCGCTTCACTTCGACGTGGGCGTGATCTCTTCCCCGCCGGGTTCCTGGATGACGATACCGCCCTGCAAGGCAAGGACATGGGCGGTCTGCGGGTGTATCCTCCCGAGCACCTGTCGGCATTGGTTGAGCGTTTCGATATTCACGATGTGATCGTCACCCTGCCTTCTGCCTCCAGTGCCCGGCGGCGTGAAGTCGTGTCGTTTCTCGAAGAGCACCCGGTACGGGTACGCATTCTTCCTGCACTGACCGACATTGCCACCGGCCGGCACCTGGTGAACATGGTTCGCGAAGTGGATATTGGCGACCTGCTGGGTCGCGACCCAGTCGGCGCCGATCCAAACCTGCTCGGACGTTGCATCACCGGCAAGAGCGTGCTGGTGAGCGGTGCAGGAGGCTCGATCGGCTCGGAGCTGTGTCTGCAGATTGCCGCGCTCGCCCCGGCCCGGATGGTTCTGCTGGAAACGAGCGAACATGCCCTGTACCAGATCGACCGCCTGCTACGTTCCATCGCGGATTGCAGGATCATCGCCAGTCTGGGATCGGTCGGCGATGCCGCTCTGGTGTCAGGGCTGCTGGCCGAACATCGGGTGCAAACCATTTACCATGCCGCCGCTTACAAGCATGTACCGCTGGTCGAGGCCAATCCCCTCGAAGGCGCCCGCAACAACGTGCTCGGCACCTTGACCCTGGCACAGGCGGCATTTGCTGCCAGCGTACAAACTTTTGTCCTGATTTCGACCGACAAGGCGGTGCGCCCAACCAACATCATGGGGGCCAGCAAACGCTGGGCAGAACTGGTCGTCCAGGGCATCGCCCGGCAGGCCAGCGCGCAAGGCAGCGGTCAGCAATTCTGTGCGGTGCGCTTCGGCAACGTCCTCGGTTCCAGCGGCTCGGTGATTCCACTGTTCAAGGACCAGATTGCCCAAGGCGGTCCGGTGACCGTCACGCACGCCGAAGTGACGCGCTATTTCATGTCTATTCATGAAGCCGTGGAACTGGTCATCCAGGCAGGCAGCCTGGCGCTCGGCGGTGAGGTCTTCCTGCTCGACATGGGCGAACCGGTGAAAATCTTCGACCTGGCCCACAACATGATCCGGCTGGCTGGCCACTCGGTGCGTGATGATGACAACCCCGAAGGCGACATCGAGATTGCCATCACTGGTCTGCGTCCCGGCGAAAAACTCTACGAGGAGCTGCTCATCGCCAGCAGTAACGCCGAGGGCACCTTGCACCCCAAAATCATGAAAGGCGACGAGCCTTGTCTCGACGCGGAGGAGTTGAGCGGGTTGATTGGGCAGCTCGGCGTGGCGCTGGAGGCACGCGATGAGAGAGCCGTGCGCCAGGTATTGATGCGGGTGGCCAGCGATCGCTCCGGCCCCCGTCGCACGGTCACGGATTTCTAAGCGTTGCAGAGCACCGGGAACATTTCAGGATGAACAACTCAAACTCGATCTCCGGCACTGGTCGCGTTCACTCTTGCCTGCGTCAAGGCTAGACTTGCGGCGACCGAAACAAGAATGACACCGGCAACGATGCCCAGGGACCACTGGATCGGCAGATGGAACCAGGGCGCCGCGAGCATCTTGCCGCCGACGAAAACGAGCACGATGGCAAGGCCGTACTTGAGCAGGTGAAAACGATCGGCCATGTCGGCGAGCAGAAAGTAGAGCGCGCGCAGGCCCATGATGGCAAAGATGTTTGAGGTGAAGACGATGAACGGATCGGTGGTGACGGCAAAGATGGCTGGGATGCTGTCTACCGCGAAGACCACGTCGCTGGCCTCGATCAGCACTAGCACAAGGAACATCGGCGTCGCCCAGAGGATGCCGTTCTGGCGCACAAAGAATCGTTCGCCGTGGAAACTGCTGGCGATGCGCAGGTGTCCGCGCAGCCAGCGGAGCAGCGGATTCTTTTCGAGATCGGACTGATGATCAGCAAAGATCAGCATCTTGATGCCGGTGACGACCAGAAAGGCACCGAAGACATAGAGCAGCCAGGAGAATTGCGAAACCAGCCAGACGCCGGCGAGGATCATCGTCGCGCGCATGACGATCGCGCCGAGTACGCCATACAGCAACACCCGACGCTGCAACTCGGGAGGGACCGCGAAGTAACTGAAGATCATCACGAAGACGAACATGTTGTCGACCGACAGCGATTGCTCGATCAAATAGCCGGCAAGGAACTCCAGTGTCTTGCGGTTGGCAATCTCGCGGCCGAGCGCGCCATCCAGATACCACCACATGAGGCCAGAGAAGACCATGGCCAGGGTCGCCCAGACCAGCACCCAGGCCAGCGCCTCCCTGACCGGTACGCGATGCGCCTGGCGTCCGCCGAGAACGAACAGGTCGAGCGCCAGCATGGCCAGGACGAAGACAATGAAGCCGACCCACATCGGGCCGGTGGCAAAGGTTTCGACCGCGCTCACGCGCTGACTCCGGGAGCGGGTTGCTGGCTCGGGCGGGCTTCCTCAAAGGCGTTGCAAGCAGGATCATAGTGCAGCAGAGCGTGGATGCCGCCGCACCGGGCATGGTCAAGAATGAAGCTGTGCTCAACCTTCAGCGACAGAACGGCGAACTCCAGCAGCCCCCCTTCCTCAGTGAAACACTTCTCCTGGAAACGTTCGAAACCGGCGATGAACCTGGCGATATCCTTCACTTCATTTCCCTTTAATTGCTTGCTGATGGTTGGAATGGTCTGCCTGGTGGTCAGGATCGGCTTTCCAGCACCGCGATGCGCTCCTCGATCGGCGGGTGGCTGGAGAACAGGGCCATCCAGCCAGGGCGACCGTTGATGCCAGCAGTAGCGACGTTCTGTGGCAGTTCGCCGGCTTCCATGCCGCCGAGTCGGCGCAACGCCGCCGCCATCGGCCGGGGCGACCCCATCAGTTGCGCGGCACCGGCATCGGCGCGGAATTCGCGCTGCCGAGAGAAATACATGACGATGATGCTGGCCAGGATGCCGAAGAGGATGTCGCAGACGACGACAGTGATCGTGTAGCCGATGCCCGGTCCCGACGGCTCGTCGCCGCCCTTGCGCAAGGCCGAGTCGACCAGCCAGCCTATGACGCGGGCAATGAAGATGACGAAGGTGTTCACCACCCCCTGGATCAGCGTCAGCGTAACCATGTCGCCATTGGCAATATGCGCGACTTCGTGAGCAATCACTGCCTCTGCCTCGCTGCGCGTCATGCTTTGCAGGAGACCGGTAGATACCGCGACCAGTGAGCTGTTGCGGCTGGCACCGGTGGCGAAAGCATTTGGCTCACCCTCGTAGATTGCCACCTCGGGCATTGGCAAGCCGGCCTTTTCGGCAAAACGTCTAACGGTATCGATCAGCCACAGTTCGGTGGAATTGGCCGGTGTGTCGATAACGCGTGCACCGGTACTCCACTTGGCGATGGTTTTCGACAGCCACAATGAGATGAACGAGCCGCCGAAACCCATCAGCAGTGCGAAGAACAGCAGCTTGCCAAGATCGAGGCCGCTGCCCGAAAAGAACTTGTGCGCACCAGTGAGTGTGCTGACGATACCCAAGACGAGCATGATCGCCAGGTTGGTGCCGATAAGCAGCATGATCCGTTTCATGATTCGATTCCCTTGAGAACAGTTGGCCGTGTCACTTGCCACGGGTGATGAACGAGGAGGAAGCAGCCCTCGTGCTTTCGGCTTCCCCGACGATGTCTGCATTCTTCGTGCTGCCATCACGCGGACTGCCATGGCGATGTTCGCGCTGGCGCGCCACCTGGCGCGCCAGCGTCCTTCCTGCGCGGTCGGTAGCGCGGTCGATGGCAACATAGAGGTCGGGCTGGATATCCTCGATCAGCACATCTGCGGAACCGAGAACCGCCACCTGAATGCTGCAGCATTTGTCTTCTCCACCGCGCGGACCATTGAGATCGGAAAGACGGATCGATACCTTGCGTACGTGCTGATGGGCCCAGTTGAGTGCGAAGTGAATGCGACGCTCGACATGCTCGCGCAAACCTGCGCTGAGATCAAAGCCGCGGGCCTGGATATATATCTGCATAAGAGGGCTCCTGGAGAGTTGAGTGTTGACGGCGAAGGGAAATGTAGCGCAGGAAAAAGAATCCAACAAATCGAATATAATTTAACAATACATCGATTTTTTGGATGCTTCTGGAAGCATGGCCATGCTCAATTACAAGCACCTGCGCTATTTCTGGGCAGTCGCCAAATCAGGTTCAATCGCCCGCGCCGGCGAACAGTTGCATCTCACGCCGCAATCGATCAGCGGCCAGTTGCGCGAGCTGGAGGAAAGTCTCGGCGTCGCGCTTTTCCGCCGCGCCGGACGTGCTCTGGAACTGACCGACGCCGGCCGGCGCATTATCGGCTACGCCGAAGAAATCTTCGCTCTCGGCGACGAACTGCTCGACGCGGCGCGCGACCAGAGTACAAGGAAGAGCCTGCCTTTTGCCGTTGGCATTGCTGATTCGGTGGTTAAAGCGGTTGCGCACCGGCTGGTCGAACCGGCGCTGCAACTGCCGGAACCGGTGCGGCTGATCTGCCGGGAAGGCCGCCTGAGCTCGCTGCTCGCGGAACTTGCCATTCATCATCTTGACATGGTGATTGCCGATCGGCCGATGCCGGCCAATCTCAATGTCCGCGGCTACAGCCATCTGCTCGGCGAGAGCACACTGACGGTTTTCGGCGCAGCGGCACGAATCAAGACCTTGCACGGTGACTTCCCGGCGCTGCTCGACGGTGCGCCCTTCCTGATGCCGGGTGAGGATGTCGCGATCCGTCCGCGGCTCGAACAATGGCTGGAAGCACAGCGACTGCACCCGCGCATCGTCGGTGAATTCGACGACAGCGCGTTGCTCAAGGCTTTCGGCCAAGCCGGCGCCGGGCTCTTCGTCGCCCCGACCGCCATCACCGCCTACGTTTGCGAACAGTATCACGTCGACATCGTCGGGCGCATCGATGCCATCAGCGAACAGATCTTCGCAATCACCAACCAACGCCGGCTGACCCACCCGGCGATCATCGCCATCAGCGAAGCGGCGCACAATGAGGTTTTTAATGTGGAAGTCGCGTCGGCGACTCCCTGATCATCAGTTTTATTCGAAGTGTCGTTACGGATAATTCTTCTTTTTTATTAATCTTCGGGCGTCTATGCTCACCCCCTGTTTCACTACTCACAGGAGACAACCATGAAAACCTTCTCTATGCTCACCGCCGTTCTGGCATTGGGCTGCACCCTTGTGCTCGGCGATGCGGAAGCCGCCAGCAAACGCTTCGGTGGCGGTCAGTCCACTGGCATGCAACGTCAGTCGACCATGCCCGACAAAGCCGCCGTCGCTCCGACGCAGGCAACGGGCGCGGTGCAAGCAGCCCAACCCAAGCGTTCATGGATGGGGCCACTGGCCGGACTCGCCGCCGGCCTGGGCTTGGCCGCGCTGGCTTCGCACTTCGGCTTCGGCGAGGAACTCGCTTCGATGCTGATGATTGGCCTATTGGTCATGGCCGTGCTGGTGGTGATCGGCCTGGTCATGCGTCGCCGCGCTGCGGCCCGCGAACCCGCTGGCGGTGGCCTACAGTACGCGGCGGCCGGTGCAAGCGGCGTGCCGGCCGGTGGCCATGCGCTTTCCCTGCCGGACGCCGGTGGCAGTAGTGCACCCGCCGCCGTCGCCGGCCACATCCCGGCCGACTTCGACCTTGCCGGTTTCGTGCGCAACGCCAAGGTCAGCTTCATCCGCCTGCAAGCCGCCAACGACGCTGGCAATCTCGACGACATCCGCGCATTTACTACATCGGAGATGTTTGCCGAAATCAGCCTGCACATTCGAGAGCGTGGCCACGCCAAGCAGGAAACCGATGTCGTCAGTGTCGAGGCAGTTGTGCTCGATGTCGCAGAAGAGCCAGACCGCTATATCGTCAGCACTCGCTTCAACGGTCTGATCCGCGAAGACCCGAACGCTGCCGCAGAACCTTTCGACGAGATCTGGCACCTGGTCAAGCCACGCGACGGCCATTCCGGTTGGGTGGTCGCTGGCATTCAGCAGACGCAGACGCACTAAGCCGCTGCAACCAACGACAGTCCGGAGCCATCCTGATGCAGGACGGGCTCCGGCCTTGCGTGCGCTCATCATTGCATCAGCCGCGGCCCTGGCGATCACCGATCCCTGCGGGCTTCATTCATTTCATGGCCGCGCCTCGAACCACAGGTCACTGAACCGTGCTTCGACTCGCCCGCCGGTGTTGTCGGTGTCGGCTGCGAGAGCGACACCCGAGATCGCCGGCACTGGATCGCCGAAGGCAGCGCGAAAATCGGCGGCAACATCGCGAACGACCGCCTGCCATTGTCCGGCATGGGCGTTGCCGGAATCGACGACGATCATCCGAAGGCGGTCGCTATAAGCATTCCATCCCGACTCGCCGGCGGCCTGTGCCGTACCCCATACGTAGCACAGCGCTGCCGCCGGTAGCTCGGCGCCGTACAGGAGGCGCGCTGCAGCGATCCTCATGCGGTCACTGACGCTGAGCCGTTCGGCTGGCAGATCGAACAGAACATAGACACGCGCGGCGTAATCATCACCGGCCTTGCGCCGCAGATCCGAACCCGCAACAGCGTTGGAAACCCACCAGCGCCATCTGAGCAGGGGCGTCGCCGTCGGGTCGATGCGCTGTGCGATCGCCAGGCTCGACGCCGAGTGATCGGAGATCACTCGCAGCACCGTGATACCATCATCGGCCAACAGATCGAAACGGTTCGGCCGTTCGACCGAGGGCAAGGTCTGGTGCAGCCATTCCTTCGGCAAATGATTTCCCGGTAGCCCGCCAGAAAAACCAGGCAGCACGACGCGCCGGAAATCGGCACGTGCCAGCAGCACCGAAAACCCGCCGACAACACCGATGAGTGGAGTGGTCAACAGCGCCAGCGCAGCCCGCCGGCGTCCGGGATTCCTTGGTTCCATTCGACGAATCCTTCCAGTGTAGCCAGACGCAGCAGGTCGGCTGGCCGATCGACGTCCCACAGCCGGGGCAGCTCGATCCAGCTCAGATCCAACTCGGACAGGCGGCGCCGCGTTTGTGCCATGACCCGCTCGCTCCCCCACTCGATGGCCTCGAAAAGCTGTGGCTGCGGACAACGCAGGCCAACGAGCACGTAACCACCATCTTCTGCGGGAATGAACACCGCATCCTTGCCGTGCGGGTGCTCGTCGAGCAGGACCTGAGCGGCAGCCACAAGATGTGCCGGCTGCAGCGCCGGACAATCGCTGCCGATCAGCAGCAATGGTCCGGCCTGCGCCACAAAGGCCGCTGCCATGCGTGCGCCGAGGTCAGAGCCCGACTGGCTGCGCAGATCAACGCCGCAAGCGCGTTGCACGGCGCGAAAGAAGCGCTGCTGGTCATCCGGCGCTCCCCAAAGCGTTACCCTGCCGAGCGCCGCATGCTGCGCGACCGTCAGTGCCTGCAACGTCAACCGGCGTTGCAGGCGGGCGGCGGCGGCCGCACCGAGGGCAGGAATCAGGCGGGTCTTGGCAGCACCGGCCTGTGGCGCGCGGGCAAAGACGGCGATGCCGGGCAACTCAGCGCTGGCGTGGCCGATAGCCATAGCGAATCGCCAATTGCTGCGGGTCCGCGCCAAAAAAATAACTCGCGCGCAGGTGCCACATCAGCAGAATCGTTCGCAGAACGCCGTGCTTCTGCCAACGTCGTCCGGAGGTCAGTACCCGTTCGCGCAGGCAGGCCGGTCGAGCGATTCGCCTGAGCTGCCTGGACAAGGCGATGTCCTCCATCAATGGCAGTTCTGGATAGCCACCGAGGCGCTCGAAAACCTCACGGCGAACGAAAATCCCCTGATCACCGGTGGCAATACCGCTCAAGCGCGAGCGCCAATTCATCATCGATTCGACAACGCGCAGCAGTGGCTGGTGACCGTCAATACGCACGTCGAAGCGTCCCCAGGCTACATTGGCAGTCATCGCGGCCCGGATCAGCTCGTCGGCCGCGGGCGGCAGCGTGGTATCAGCATGCAGAAAGAGCAACACCTCACCCTGGCTAGCGTGCGCCCCTGCGTTCATCTGCGTCGCCCGGCCACGAGGCGATTCGAGCAGTCGGTCGACCCCAGGTCGCGCCAGGTCTGGCGTCCCGTCGCAACTGCCGCCATCGACCAGCAGCAGTTCGACGCCGCGACTGCGCAACTCTTGAAGCAACGCCAATTGTTCGCAGATCGTCGCCGCTTCATTGAGAACCGGGAGGATCAGCGAAAGGAAAGGGCGATTGGTCGAGGTTTGCATAGCCTGCTGCGATTCATGGACTTTGGCAGAAAGCGGTCTGCCGGGCAGAGATTCTGGGGCTTGACCGGTGAGTGTTCAAGACCGGCAGCGCTCGGTGTTGGCGGAAGCACGCCGAGCACGCAAACCCTT
The DNA here is from genome assembly GCA_013414765.1 of Candidatus Accumulibacter cognatus. Taxonomy (GTDB): domain Bacteria; phylum Pseudomonadota; class Gammaproteobacteria; order Burkholderiales; family Rhodocyclaceae; genus Accumulibacter; species Accumulibacter cognatus. The sequence continues at coordinate 1,898,920 of CP058708.1, read as the reverse complement.
TGACGATGCACCAATGAATACTTACAATATGCGGTTCTTTGCATTGTTATTTGGAGTCCAACATGTACGCGGTCATAAAAACCGGTGGCAAGCAGTATCGGGTTGTCAGCGGCGAAAAATTGAAAATAGAACAGATACCGGCAGAAGTTGGCGCAGAACTCACCCTTGATCAGGTTCTCATGGTTGGCGAGGGCGAGACCGTGCAGGTCGGCACGCCAATCGTCAGCGGCGCCACGGTCAGGGTCACTGTGCTGTCGCATGGTCGTCACGACAAGATCCGGATTTTCAAGATGCGCCGTCGCAAGCACTCGATGAAGCATCAGGGGCATCGCCAGAATTACACCGAAATTCGCGTTGACGCCATCGCCGATGGCTCTAAGCTCGAACCCTCGGCCTGACTTGGAAGGAACTTGACTCATGGCACACAAGAAAGCAGGCGGCAGCGTACGTAACGGCCGCGACTCGGAAGCAAAACGTCTGGGTGTCAAACGCTACGGGGGGCAGCTGGTGCGCGCTGGCAACATCATCGTTCGCCAGCGTGGCACCGCCTATCATCCCGGCGATAATATGGGCATTGGAAAGGACCACACCCTATTCGCGCTGATCGATGGGCACGTGCAGTTCGCGATCAAGGGAGCGCTGAACCGGCGCACCGTCAGTATCATCCCGGTTGCCGTCTGAACCACGCTGGCAGCCAAGGCCAGCCAGCCCTGCACGAAGCCCTATCCTTGCCGGTAGGGCTTTTTGCTTTCAAATCTCTCGAAACAGGAAGCACACATGAGATTCATCGACGAGGCGAAGATTCTTGTTGGCGCCGGCGACGGAGGCAACGGCATTGTCTCGTTTCGGCGTGAGAAATATGAACCCGAGGGTGGTCCGGATGGCGGCGATGGCGGACACGGCGGCAATGTACACGTGCTTGCCGATCGCAACGTCAACACCCTGATCGAGTACCGTTACGCACGCAGGTTTCGCGCCAAGCGCGGCGAGAACGGCGGCTCCAGCGACTGCTATGGCAAGCGCGGCCAGGACCTGACGCTACGCGTGCCGGTCGGCACCCTGATTGCCGATGTCAATACCAACGAAATACTTGCCGACCTCGATGAGGATGGCAAGAAAGTGCTGCTGGCCAAAGGCGGCCGTGGCGGCCTCGGCAACATCCATTTCAAGTCGAGCGTCAATCGCACACCACGTCAATGTACGCGCGGAGAACCCGGCGAGCAGCGTGACCTGCGGCTGGAGCTGCGCCTGTTGGCCGATGTTGGCCTGCTGGGCCTGCCTAACGCCGGCAAGAGCACCTTCCTGCGCGCAGTCTCGGCAGCCCGTCCAAAAGTGGCCGATTACCCGTTTACAACCATCGAACCGCATCTCGGCGTCGTGCGTGTGGACCAGGACAAAAGCTTCGTGATCGCCGACGTACCCGGCCTGATCGACGGCGCCGCTGAAGGTGCCGGCTTGGGCATCCGCTTTCTCAAGCATCTGATGCGCACACGCTTATTGCTGCATATCGTCGACCTGGCACCGTTCGATCCTCTGGCCACCCCCGTTCGTGACGCAATGACCATTGTCCGTGAGCTGGAAAAATATGACCCGGAACTCGCCAGCAAGCCACGTTGGCTGGTCCTCAACAAGCTTGATCTGATTCCCGAGGACGAACGCGAGCAGCGTATTGCCGACTTTCTGGAAGCCTACAAGGCCGCCGACACGAGTGAGACTCCGAGTTTTCGAGTCAGTGCCATCAGCGGCGACGGCTGTCGCCTGCTGGTGAAGAAACTCCAGGAGGCGCTGGACCAACTGCCCCGCGCCGCCTCGACTGCCATAAAGTCAGCCACCGCCGCGCATTTCCCGAACGGCTTCTGCGAAGACGGGCAAACCTCCTGAACATGGCCACCACCCGTACTTCTTCTGCCCGCCGGCTGGTCATTAAAGTTGGTTCGGCACTGGTCACCAACAACGGCGAAGGTCTTGACCTGGCGGCCATCGATGAGTGGGCAAGACAGATCTCCGAGTTATGCGCAACCGGGAGACAGGTCGTTCTTGTCTCTTCGGGAGCGATTGCCTGCGGCCTGCAACGTCTGGGCTGGCACAAACGCCCGCGCGCCGTGCATGAGCTGCAGGCGGCTGCGGCCGTCGGCCAGATGGGACTGGCGCAGGTTTATGAGCGCGCTTTTGCCCGCTACCACCTGCATACCGCGCAGATCCTGCTCACCCATGACGACCTCGCCGACCGCAAGCGCTACCTCAATGCCCGCTCGACGCTGAGCACTCTCCTGCAGCTCGGCGTGGTGCCCATCATCAATGAGAACGACACCGTCGTGACCGACGAAATCAAATTCGGTGACAATGACACGCTTGGCGCGCTGGTGGCCAATCTCATCGAAGCCGATTGCCTGCTCATTCTCACCGATCAGCAAGGCTTGTTCACCGCCGACCCCCGCAAAGACGCGACCGCCACGCTGATCAGTGAAGCGCGGGCCGGCAATCCCGCCCTGGAAGCGATGGCCGGCGGCGTCGGCAGCGCATTCGGTAAAGGTGGCATGATCACCAAGGTAATTGCCGCAAAGCGCGCGGCACGCAGTGGCGCACACACCGTCATCGCCAGCGGGCGCGAGACCGACGTCATTGTTCGACTGGCACGTGGGGAGCCGCTCGGAACCTTGCTGGTCTCGGAAACTCCGCCGCTCACGGCACGCAAGCAATGGCTTGCAGACCACCTGCAGCTGAATGGGAAACTGATCCTCGATGGCGGCGCCATCCATGCGCTCAGAGATGGGAAAAGCCTCCTGCCGATTGGCGTCCTGACGGTTCAGGGCGACTTCGAACGCGGCGCAGCGGTTGCCTGCGTCTCCAGCGAAGGCATCGAAGTTGCCCGCGGCCTGGTCAACTACGGCAGCAGCGATGGTCGGCGTATCGCACGCCGCGCCAGCCAGGATATCGAAGACATTCTCGGCTATATTGACGAGCCCGAGATCATCCATCGCGACAACCTGATTCTCACCTGACCACCGCCTGAACCCGAAGTTCGACACCGAGACGGCGATTCCCGAACTCGGTGTCGGCGAGGCGCTGCTTTCCTTCCTCAACGACAAGGGGAAGCCAAGTGTCGTCGAGCAGTCATCCATTCTGCCACCGGCGTCGCGCGTCGGTCCGCAGAACGTCTGGCGACGATCACCAGTTCAGCAATCTACGGGCATTAACACAACCAGGAGTATCGCGCTTGCCATCGGGTCGCAGGCGGTGCCCTCAGTTCCGTGGACAGAAGTCTCCGGGAGAACGGGTCTGGCAGGGCACGGGGTATCCGGGAACAGCGCGATGGGGTGCGGGGATCAAGGTGAGTGGCGGCCTCGGCCTCGCCGCTTTCACGTTCCACCAGTTGGCCCAGCGGCCCCGCCATGCGTACGGAACCCCGGCCGAACCGTTGGCAACGGCGCTTCGCCACCAGCAGCTTCAGGCGCTCGTTCGCCTTCATCAGCCTCAAGAATAGCGATGTTCAGGGAGCAGCAGCAAGCGGGCGAGGACTTGCTGACGGTAGTTGCCGAATAAAAGTGGGGCGAGCATGTTTGTAGCCGGTTTCAATACGATTGAAGCCGATCATGCTACATCAAAGCCTGCGCGCAATTTCTTCATCGATTCCGCGTCGTCCACTCCGAGAAGCAACCCAGGCTCGCGCAGTCGGCGTTCAAGCCACGGCTTGGTGGCGCCCAGAAGATCCTGGAGTACTGACATTCTTCGGGAGGTTGCCTTACGCTTTATATCCTGCCGGTCAAGGACAATCAGCACACCCTGGCCGCGTCGCTCAAGGATTTGGTCGGCGCCTTCGAAGCGGTTTCAGACAAAACGACGCATCATTTTCACGAAGTCGTCGAGAAAGATCACAGCCGGTTCGAAGTCCGCAGCTGCCACGTTTTCAACCCGGTCGACTGCCTGCACGCACCTGACCTCTGTCCTGACCGGAAGTCATTCACAGTGCTCACTCGCGAGCGGACAATCAAGGGAAAAATTCCATTGAACGTCGTTTCTACGTACAAAACATTCATGCAATTGCCCTGAGGCAAGGGCCCTGCCGACAGTGCCGACAGCCGGCTCTATGGTATGCTTGGCCTTCCACTAAACACCCGCCACACCACGCCCCCCTACGCCAAGCGATGACATGAGCGACCAGCAGAAACCGGCCATTCACCTGTCCTTTTCGGACAAGTACACCGACACCCATTCGCAGGAGTACTTCCGGAAGCACAACGAGAAAAAGCTCTCTGACCGCATGGAGCACCGCATGGCCGCCCGCGCCCTGGCCCTGGCCGGCAACCCGGTGTCGGTGCTTGACCTGCCCTGTGGCACGGGGCGCTTCTGGTCCATGCTGGCCGAGAACCCACAACGCGAACTGCTGGCCGCCGATTACAGCGCAGCCATGCTCGAAGTCGCCAGAAAAGTCCGTGACCCGGCCGTAGTTCGGCGTTTCCGTCTGTTGCAGTGTTCCGCCTTCGAGATTACCTTGCCCGACAACGGTGTCGACTGCATCTTCTCGATTCGCCTCATGCACCACATTGGCGAATCGGCCAACCGCCTCGCAATGCTGAAGGAATTTCGTCGCGTGACCCGCGATACGGTGGTGCTGTCGCTGTGGGTCGATGGCAACTACAAGGCCTGGCGCCGCCGCCGACTTGAACAGAAACGCCTGCAACAAGGCGAAATGAGCGACAACCGCTTCGTCGTACAGCGCGCCCAGTTCGAACGTGAGTGCCGTAATGCCGGCTTCGAGATCGTCGGCCACATCGATTTCCTGCCCCGCCTGTTCATGTGGCGCACCTACGTCCTGCGCAAGAAAGCCGTCTAACCTCTGCATCGCATGGTATTCCCGGTGAAGGCTCGTGATCTGTTTCCGGACCAGCTGGCGCGCGAGCAACTGAGCGCCAGCCAGCTCGCCGACTTCGAAGGGCTGTGGTCACTCAGCTCCGACTGGCATGAAGCCCCCAATGAACGCCGTGGCGGCTGGAGTGGTGTCAGCCGACATGTGCTCAATGATGGCAGCGCCATCTTCCTTAAACGACAGGAAAACCACCTGTGCCGAACGCTACGTCACCCGTGGCGCGGCATCCCGACCTTCTACCGCGAGTACCTGAACATCCTGCGCCTTGGCGCACACCAAGTCGGCACCGTCGAGGCACTCTATTACGGCGACCGGCAGGAATCCGCCCGCTGGCGTGCGATTCTGGTGACGCGCGCGCTCGACAGCTTCATCAGCCTCGATGAGTGGAATGTCACAGCTGGAAATGGCGAGCCATTGCAGCGCCAATCCCTGATCACCGCCACTGCCCGTGCCTGCGCCCGCCTCCATCATCATGGCCTGCAACACAGTTGTCTGTATGGCAAGCATGTGTTTGTCCGTCGCATGCCGGCAATGGGTAACACCTATCAGGAAAGTGACGTTCGTTTCATCGATCTGGAAAAGCTGCGCCAGGGCATCAGCCGTGAGCGCGTGCGCAGGCATGATCTCGATCAGTTGCTGCGCCACACCGACGGCTGGAATGATGGCGACTGGAACATTTTCCATGCCGCCTACCGGCAACAGCAAGCGGCTTTGCAGGAGTAGGCGGTCACGGTTCGCTGAAAATATGTATCCTGATCAACTCCGCCGCAGCACCCACAGGTGCAGCAGAAGCGCCGCCAACCAAGCACAGGCCGCAGAGAAGGCGAAAGCCACGAGCGGACTGACGGATTGCCACAAGCCGCCGAAGATCACCGAGGCAGGCAGCAGCAGAAGACCCGTTGTCAGGTTGAACCAGCCGTAAGCGGTGCCCAGCATTTCCTTGCCCACCAGGTCAGCGATCAGCGCCTTCTCTGCCCCTTCGGTCGCAGCCAGGAACAGGCCGTAGAACGCGAACAGCGGCCACAGCAACAGAGGCTGCGGATTCATCCCGAGCAGCAAGTAGAAAATACTATAGACACTCCAGCCGCCGACAATCAGACGGGTGCGGCCGAGCCTGTCGGACAATGCCGAGAGCGGCGTGGAAAAGAGCGCTGCGATGCAGGACACCAGCGCCCAGAGCAGTGGTATCTGGTATTCGGCAAGACCGAGTTCCTTTGCCCGCAGCAGCAGGAATATGTTCGACGAGTTGCCCAGGGTGAATAGCGCCAGTACCCCCAGGTAACGTTTGAACGGTGACGGCAAGCCGTGCAGTGTCCAGCTGAAGGGCTTCCCTGGCGTCGCTGCGTTCCGCTGCGGTTCCCTGACCGCCAGCGTCAGGGCAACCGTGATCGCACCCCCCAGCGCAGCCCAAAGAAAAATGTCTGCCAATGGTACTCGCTCGGCGAGAAGCCAGGCCGCCAGCAGCGGCCCGACGACGGCCCCGGCGTTGTCCAGTGCACGATGAAATCCGAAGGCCAGTCCGCGCCGGCTCGGATCCACCGTCAACGCCAGCAGTGCATCCCGCGGCGAACTTCGCAAGCCCTTGCCGACCCGGTCGGCAAAGCGCAGCAACAGCAGTATCGGCCAGGAAGTGGCGAAGGCCAGCAGCGGGCGTGCGATCGCAGCCAGCGCATAGCCGCCAACCACCCAGGGCTTGGCCGAGCCGCGACGATCCGCGAGCACGCCGGAAAGAAGTTTGAGCAGACTCCCTGTGGCTTCAGCAATCCCCTCGATGATGCCCAAGGCCTTCGGGCCGGCCATCAATACCGAGGCTAGGTAAATCGGCAGCAGCGGGTAGATCAGCTCGCTGGTGGAATCGTTGAAAAAACTTACCAAGCCGAGCAGCCAGACGGTTCGCGGCAATTCACGCAGGCTTCCGAGCATATTCACGGCTTTTGCGTCAATCGTCAGTGCTCATGCCCGGCGGGTCTTGGACATCCGGATTAATGATCGCGAACTGGGCCGGGATGCGCGTGTAAAAGATGCGGAAATTCTCCCGGCGAATCAGATCGAGCAGGCGTTTTCCTTCTTCCTCGGTAACCACGAACTCGACCTCGATACCACCGCTTCCTGCCAGTTCAAAGAAACGGTCTTCATGCAAGGCATGGCGTCGCCCGAAACCACCAATCGACCGGAACGCCGAGCCGCCCCGGATTCCGAGTTGGTTGCCTCGTTCGAGCAACCACTCCCAGAGCAGAACACCGTGACATGCCTCGCGTTCACTGACGTAAAATCTCAAAAATGCGCCTTCCATGCTTGTCACCCTGTCCTTGAACCCGCTTTGTTGCGTCACTCCTACCTGCCCTGTGGGGTAGCATCAGATCCAAATCCTTGCCCAGACGATGGTGGCCATGCCGGCAATAGTCATGAGAACCGAGCCCACGACATGCGCCGCGACAATACCGAGAGCCCACAAGACACGCCCCTGCTGCAGCAGTGTTACCAGTTCGGCGGAAAAAGTCGAGAAAGTGGTCAACCCGCCGCAGAATCCGGTAATCACCAGCAGACGCCATTCCGGGGAGAAGGCCGAGAAAGAGGCGAAGAAAGCAATCGCCAGACCGATCACGTAGGCACCGATCAGGTTCGCGACCAGCGTGCCGGGTGGGATGGTTGGAAAAAATGCGTTGAGCCTGATCCCGAGTTGCCAGCGCAATAGTGCGCCGAACGCAGCACCGACGGCGATGGCAAGAATTGATTTCCACATTTACAACTGCGCCTTAGGATCATGTGGCTGGTGCGGACAGGCTGGAAAGAGGCGCCCACACGGATCAGCCGCAAAGCATGAGGCACCGGCCACCGACGGTTGCGGGAGGATACAATCTTCCGGAGACCCAATATAGCATTGGATCTTGTTTGCTGAATAGTCTCCATCGGCAGGCCATCCCTAACCGCCATGACTTCCGGACGTGGGGTGTCGGTATCGCCATGACCGTTAACGGGACTGACTCGCTACCTGTTCAACTGTAAGGAGAGAGATGAAACTTGTTCCTGCATTGGCCGGCTTGTTTGGCTACGATGCGATTTCCCGCCGCAAGAATCACCTGCAACTCGACAGGCACCTGCTGCACGTCCTCGACAAGCACGCGATTGATACGGTGATCGATGTGGGCGCCAATGCCGGGCAATTTTCATTGCGGCTGCGCGCCGCTGGATTTTCCGGACGCATCGAGGCATTCGAGCCCATTCCGGCGATGGCCCATGCGCTCGCCGAGCGATTCGCAGCGGATCGTTTGTTCACGGCCCATTCTTGCGGGCTGGCCGAACAGGACGACGTAATGGAACTCAACATCCTTGCCGGTAGCGATTTTTCATCGTTCCTGAAAACCAACGAGAAATCCGAGCAGTATTTCCCTCACCGCACCGGCCTGAAAGAAATCATCAAGGTGCCGGTTAGACGCCTGGACGGCATCGAGGGTATTGCCGGGCCGGACAATCGCCTGCTCCTCAAACTGGACACGCAGGGATTCGACCTCAAGGTATTCTCGGGGGCGACGGCCTTGCTGCCACAGATCAGGGCCGTCCTTATCGAGTGTTCGGTGATCCCACTCTACGAGGGAACCCCCGGTTTCATCGAATCTCTGGCCGTTTTCAAGGAGGCGGGATTCCTGCCATCCGGCTTCTTCCCCGTCTCGCGCGACAAAACAACCATGGCAATCATCGAATTCGACTGCATGCTGGTTCGTGGCCTGGCGGCGACCCAGAGCTTGCCGGCTTGAAGGGGAATATCCGGCAGGCCGGAGGGATACCCAAAGGCAACCCGAACCGCAGGCGCGGCTGGGCGAGTCGGAGTGGCGCTACGCGCAGCCCCTGGCGACCGGCAGGCGCCAGCCAACTTCAATCCCCGGATATGCTCGCCTGCCAGGCGTCTATCCAGGGAGAACGACACAGGGCTTGCAGCAGTTCGAAAGCGCAATCGGCATGGCGGATCGCGACAGCGCTCAGACCATCGCCAAGCTCGAAGTGCTGACCGGAGACACAGAGCACGAAAGCGGGCGGGGCTGGCTGAGCGATGCGCGGCAGCACGGCGAGCACCGCTGTGGGAGACAAGGCATGCGTGCCGGGTATTGCGGCGTCGATCGCCGGCACCGCACCGAAGCGTAGCGGCGCCGGCGTCTGCATGCCTGCATCGATGAACAGCGCCAGCCGTCTTCCCATGAGGTCGAGCGCATGCTCGATCTGCCACTGGAAGTCGCTGATCAGCTCGAAACCTTCAGCCAGACCAGCAGCATCGAGCCACTCCTGCAGACGATCGAGCAGTAGCGGCCCAAGCGCATCGTCACCCCGACTGGGATTGCCGCAAGCCAGAATGACCACCGGCGCGAGTGACAAGGGCAGCGCCTCCGGGATCTCAGGCAACAGGGCGCAAGCGCTCGATCAGTTGCCCCCTGGCATCGTGCAATTCGAGCTGCAGCGGCATCTTGCCGAGGGCATGCGTGGCGCAGGAGAGGCAGGGGTCGAAAGCGCGAATCGCGACCTCGATATGGTTCAACAAACTGTCGCTGAGCTGGCGACCGTTGAGGTAACGGCGAGCGACGCGGCGGATCGCCTCGTTCATTGGCTGATTGTTGTGCGTCGTCGAGACGATCAGGTTGCACATCGTCACCAGGTCGTCGTCATCGACACGGTAGTGGTGGATCAACGTGCCGCGCGGCGCCTCGATGACACCAACGCCCTCACGCTTGCGGGTGCCGCTGCTGCAGAGTTCAGTCCCGGAAAGATCGTCGTCGTTCAGCAGCTCCCCGATCTTCTCTGCCGCGTGCAGCATCTCGATCATGCGCGCCCAGTGATAGGCCAGTGGCGCGTGGATCAGTTCGCCATGGCCGTGGTCGATGAACTCGCGGCGCTCGATTTCGGCGAGTGGCGTCGGAATCGAATCGCAATTCTGCACGCGCGCCAGCGGCCCGACCTTGTACCACCCTTCCTGCGAGCCAAGCGCCGCCAGGAAGGGAAATTTCATGTAACTCCATGGCTTGACTTCCTCGCGAATCAGCTCATGGTATCGGCTGACAGCGAAAGCATCGACAAGGATTTTGCCGTCGGCGTCACGCGCGCGCAGCGCACCATCGTAAAAGTCGAGCGCACCGTCGGCGCCGACCAGCGACAGGAGATTCGATCGAAAAGTGCCAAAGCCGTCGTAGAACGCCGGGTCAGCCGCATGCAGACGCTTGACGAGCTGTACCGCCTGCCGGCTCCAGCAGATGACCGACTCGATTTCAGCCAGCAAGCGATCTCGTTCGGGACGGCTCAAGGCGCGGTTGACGCCACCGGGAATTGCGCCGGTGCCATGCACGCGCTTGCCGGCGGTCAGGCGAATCACTTCCTGGCCGAACTTGCGCAGCAGCACACCCTGCTTCGCAACCTCGGGATACGCCGCCGCGACACCGACGATGTTGCGCTGGCCAGCCTCGCTATCGAAACCGAAAAGCAGGTCCGGCGAAGAAAGATGAAAGAAATGCAGAGCATGCGACTGCAAAATCTGCCCATAGTGCATCAGGCGGCGCAGTTTCCCGGCACTCGGCGTCAATGGCGCGGCACCGACCACCTGGTCGAGCGCCTTGGCGGCCGCCAGATGGTGCGAGACCGGGCAGATCCCGCACAGCCGCTGCACCATTACCGGCACTTCCCAGTAGGGTCGTCCCTGGATGAACTTCTCGAAACCGCGGAATTCGACGATGTGCAGGCGAACCTGCTGCACCTGATCGTTCTCGTCGAGCAGCAAGCTCACCTTGCCGTGACCTTCGACGCGCGACACCGGGTCGATCGCCACCCGGCGCAGCGGGCCAGCGTCGGCAGGCGCGGTTTCGAGTGCGAACAAGGCGTCTTCCATGCGAGCCTCCATCAATCAAAATGCAGCAAGGGATATTCGAGCCGTGGTGTCCGCCCATCGAGCAGGTCGGTCAGATACTTCCAGATCGCGTCGCCCGACGGTGGGCAGCCGGGAATGAAGTAATCGACGCGGACGATTTCATGAATAGGGTGCACCTTGTCGAGCGGCAGCGGCAATTCCGGATCGTTGGGCACCTGCCCGTTGACGATTCCCGGCCCGGTCAGATAGACCTCCTGCAGGCACCGACCGAGGTCGAGATGGTTGCGTTGCGCCGGCAGCCCGCCATTGACCGCACAGGCGCCGATGGCGATCAGCACCTTGCAGTTGCTGCGAAACTCCTGCAACACGTGGATGTTCTCGGCATTGCAGATGCCGCCTTCGATCAGGCCGATGTCGCAAGGGCCGCAGGTCTTGATGTCGGTCAGCGGCGAACGGTCGAATTCGACCCGTTCGAGCAGTTCCAGCAAACGCTCGTCAATGTCGAGAAATGCCATGTGGCAACCAAAACAGCCGGCCAGCGAAGTCGTTGCCAGACGTAACTTCCGCAGTTTCCGGTTCTGGGGCACAGCGTTCATCTCAGGCCTCTTCCTCGGTCGCAGTCCGGTTGGCCAGGCGCTCGACCTGCATTCCGATCGGTTCGACATCGAAGCGACGCCTGCCGATCGGGATCGCAAAGCCCTTTCGTTTCTCGATGATCACCCCAACCGGGCAGACATGCGCCGCCTTGTCGGCCAGGGAAAAGTCGGTATCGGCCAGCCGCCCGGACTCGGCATTGACGATCAGATGCTTGGTCAGGCCCCGCCCGGAGAGGGCAAAGACATTCTTGCCATCAACGTCACGGCTGGCGCGCACGCACAGCTCGCAGAGAATGCAGCGATTGAAGTCGAGCAGCAGATCGGGGTGCGAAGCATCTAGCGGCCGGTTTGGATAGAACTGGTTGAAATGCGGCGACAGCATTTCAAGTTCGTAGGCCAGGGCCTGCAGCATGCAGTTGCCGCTCTGTTCGCACGAGGGACAGAAATGATTGCCTTCAACGAACAGCATCTGCAGCATCGTCCGCCGTTTGTCGTTGAGATCCGGCGAATTGTTCTCGACCTCCATGCCATCCTTCGCCGGCATCGTGCACGACGACACGTAACGGCCGTTGGCCTTCACCGTACATAGCTTGCAACTGCCTTGCGGCTTGAACCCGGGATGATGACAGAGGTGTGGAATGAAAATCTCGGCGGCCATCGCCGCGTCCATGATCGTCTGTCCGTCCTCGAAAGGCACCGCCAGGCCGTCGAGCAGAATATTGGGCGTTTTCATGGCGCACATCCCTTCATTCGGGCGGCAAGACCGAAGTGCGCCGCTGCATCGTCGCGTCCGGTCATCTGGCGAGCCGCGTCGAGCGCCTGGTCGAGGTCGAAAGCCGGTACGAAGTCGAGCGAGCGCAGGCGTCGCTCATACGCCGGGCGAAACTTGTTGAGCGTATCGAACACGGGATTGCATGCCGACTGTCCGAGCCCGCAATGGCTGGCGGCATGCAGAAGGCGATGGATTTTGAAGATCTCGTTGATGTCGTACTGCGAGCCACGGCCGTCGGCGATCTTGTCCATGCAGTTGGCGACCAGCGCTGTGCCTACGCGGCAGGGCGTACAAAAGCCACAGCTCTCGTGTGCGAAGAAGTGGGCGAAATTGCGAGCCACCTCGAACATGTCGCGATGCGCGCCGAAAACCATGAAAGCGCCTGCCGTCGGTACATCCTCGAAAGCAATGTGGCGGGAAAACTCGTGCATCCCGAGGCAGATTCCCGAAGGCCCGCTGACTTGCACTGCTTGCGCGTTACCGGCGCCGCAGTCCTTGAGCACCTGCGCCACCGAAACGCCGAAGGGGTACTCGTAGATCCCCGGCGTTTCGACGTCGCCCGAAATTGACAAGAGCTTGGTGCCGGTCGACTGCTTGGTGCCCAGACCGGCAAACCAGGCGCCCCCATGGACCGCGATCAGTGCCGCCTTGCACAGCGTCTCGACGTTGTTCACTACTGTCGGCTGCCCGCGATAACCAACGCTGACTGGGAAAGGCGGGCGAATCCTCGGTACGCCGCGCTTGCCTTCGAGTGATTCGAGCAGCGCCGACTCCTCCCCGCAGACATAGGCCCCGGCACCGAGGTGAATGTCGATCTCGAAGTCACGACCCGCCTGGCCGCACAGGGATTGTCCGAGAAGGCCGCTCTGCCGGCGCCGCGCGAGGTTTGCACGCAATGCCGGCAGCAGGTACGCATACTCACTACGCAGGTAGAGCAGGCCCTTGCCAGCACCGATCGTCAAACCCGCTACACTCATGCCGTCGAAAACCAGGTCGGCATAGCTGGAGAGCAGCACGCGATCCTTGAAGGTGCCGGGTTCGCCCTCGTCGGCATTGCAGACCACGTAGCGGCTTAGGTGCTCGCCCTGGCCTTCCGCCCGGCGTGCCGACTCCCACTTGACCTGTGTGGTGAAACCAGCACCCCCGCGTCCGCGCAGATTGGAAGCCTTCATTTCCGCAAGCATCGCCTCGGCGCCGCGCGCAATCGCCGCCCGCATCGCTTCGCCGGCCGGCCAGGACACGTTCAGCAAGGCATCGCGGCGGCGCAGATTGTCGTCGACCCGAAAGTATTCCTCTGGCCAGTCGGCCAATGGCACCTTTGCCCGGATCAGTTCGCTGATACGGTCGATGCGCTCGGCCGACAAGCGTGTCAGTGCCCGCCCATTGACCAGCAGCGCCGGCCCTTGGTCGCACATGCCGGTACAGGAAGTGGTATCGACGCTGACCAGCCCCTCCTCGGAAACCTTGCCGCGCTCGATCCACAGGCGGTTGCACAGGCGATCCATCAGCTCGGCGCTGCCGAGCATGCGATCGGTGATGTTGTCTGAGAACAGTACGCGATAGCGACCGACCGGCGCCAGGTGCAGGAAGGAATAGAAACCGGCAACGCCTTCGACGCGCGCGCGCGGCAGTTTGAGCGCCCTGGCGATCGCGGTCAGCGCCGCTGCGGGCAGGTAAGCCAGCGCGTCCTGCACCGCCAGCAGAATCTGCAGCAACTGGCCCGGATCACCGCCATGACGGTCGATGATCGGCTGCAGCAGTTCGTCCAGCCTTGCGGCATCAAAACATTCTTCCGTCACGACAGTCTCCCACCGAGCGCAGCGATTTCCGATCCACCCTAGGAAGCCTAAGCCTCTCCATCGCAGTACGTACTGATGCAGGTCAACAAAATGTCCGATGAGCCACCGGATCGTGCCGCGCAGATTCAGATCGTCATGGCATTTTGTGCTGCGTTGCAGCATAATAACATCCATCAGTGAGTCATTGCCGATTCCAGAGTGCGTCACTGCGGCGACTAGCCTGCCACATCGCTGCGAGAACCTGCAGCCGGGTCGGTGACGGACTTCTGAGCGGCGGCGGGTACAATATCCCGGCCTCGTTCTGATCACCCCTGCAATCGTCATTCGGAGCCCAGCATGCATTTTGAGACCCCGCTCGAATTTCTCGAAAGTCGAACCTACGACGAGATCAATGTCGGTGACAGCTCGTCACTGATCCGCACACTGCGCCCGGAGGATGTCAGACTCTTCGCCCTGATGTCCGGCGACATGAATCCCGCACTGGCCAATGCCGAATTCCGCCACAGCGGCCTGTTCCAGGATTTCATCGCACACGGCATGTGGACCGCATCACTGATGTCGACCACCCTGGGAACGCAGTTTCCAGGGCCGGGAACCGTCCTGATCGAATCGACCGTGCACTTTGCGCGGCCGGTGACCATCGGCGATACCGTTACCGTAACGCTTACCGTCAAACAGAAGTTCGACCACAACCACCACATCATCCTCGACTGTACCTGTTTCAATCAGGATCAGTTGCTGGTGGTGTCGGGCAGCGCTGAAGTGCTGGCGCCGCGGGAAAAAATCCGCACCAAGCGCACGACCATGCCGGAAATCACCATATCCGACAAATATGCGCGGCTGCAGGTGCTGGTCAAGCGTGCCGAAGGCCTGGCACCGATCGACATGACGGTGGTTCACCCCTGTGATCGTGAATCGCTCAGGGGCGCCCTGCTTGCCGCCGAGGCGAACCTGATCGACCCGATCCTGATCGGACCCGAGCAGAAGATTCGCGCCGTCGCTGAGGAACATGGCTTTGACCTCGGACCGCACCGGATCGTGAACGTCAAGCACAGCCATGAAGCCGCGGCCATGGCCGTAACGCTGATCCGCAGTCACGACGCCGAGGCCCTGATGAAGGGCAGCCTGCACACCGATGAACTGATGGCCGAGGTGATTGCCCGCAGCACGGGCCTGCGCACCGAGCGGCGCATCAGCCATGTCTTCCTGATGGACGTGCCGACCTATCCGCGGCCTGTGATGATCACCGATGCGGCTGTAAATATCCTGCCGACGCTGCAGGAGAAGGTCGACATCATCCAGAACGCCATCGACCTCGCGCATATCATCGGCACCGCCGAACCCAAGGTCGCCATTCTCTCGGCGGTAGAGACCGTCAACCCCAAAATCCAGTCCACGCTCGACGCCGCAGCACTGTGCAAGATGGCCGACCGCGGCCAGATCAAAGGTGGGCTACTCGACGGTCCCCTCGCCTTTGACAACGCCGTCTCGCTGGTTGCCGCGAAGACCAAGGGAATCAGCTCGGCGGTCGCTGGACGTGCCGACATCCTCGTCGTCCCCGACCTCGAATCCGGCAACATGCTCGCCAAACAGCTTGAATACCTGGGCAACGCGCTCAGCGCCGGCATCGTCCTCGGCGCACGCGTGCCGATCGTCCTTACCAGCCGCGCCGACACTGCCGAAACGCGCATCGCCTCCTGCGTGATCGCCGCGCTGATCGCGCACGCCGCCCGCGAGAAACAGGCGAGTTAGCGGTGGCTGCGACCTTGGCGCGTGACTTTCCGAACCCTTGCTCTTCTTGTCAATCGCCTGCTGCGCCAGCGCTGGCGGACAGTCCCTGGATGAGCGCAGCCGCACGGTCGTGAGTCGCTGAAGCGGCTCGCACATTAACCGCCCGGATGATCCGGCACAAACGGCTTGACGCTGCTTCGATCAGCGCGCTGCCGCGGTGCATGCATTCCTCGAGCGGCATCGGCCGGTCGCAGATGCTGAGAACAGCATCGATTCCCTGGGCCAGGACCGCGTCGGCGCCCTGGCCCAGACCACCCGACAGGCAGAATACCGGCACCTGGAACTGTTTGGCGATTCTCGCGACACCGACCGGAGCCTTCCCGAAAGCGGTCTGAAAATCGGTGTGGCCTTCGCCGGTCAGCACGAAAGCGGCGTCGCTGACGACCTCGGCAAAATTGACCGCGTCGAGGACGATGTCGATGCCGGGGCTGAGTTTCGCCGGTGTGAAGAACAGCAACCCGGCGCCAAGGCCGCCGGCTGCACCCGCGCCTGCGAGTTCGGCCACCTGGCGACCAGTCGTAGCCTGTGCATGGGCGGCAAAATGTGCGAGTGCGGCATCGAGTTCGGCGACGACGGCCGGGGTCGCGCCTTTCTGTGGGCCAAAAACGGCCGATGCACCTCGCGCACCGCAGAGCGGATTGTCCACGTCGCAGGCGACGGTGATTTCAGTTTCCAGCAAGCGTGTGTCGAGACCTGTCAGATCGATATGCTGAAGTTGCGCTAACGCGGCACCGCCTGCCGGCAGTTCGAGGCCTTGAGCGTTGGTGAAACGAACGCCGAGTGCACGCGCCATGCCAGCGCCACCGTCGTTGGTGGCACTGCCGCCGATACCGATGATGATCTTGCGCAGGCCGGCATCGAGCGCCGCGCGGATCAATTCGCCAGTGCCGTAGGTACTGGTGACGCGCGGGTCGTGGCGGCTGGCATTCAGCAGCGTCAGGCCCGAAGCGGCCGCCATTTCGATCACCGCGCTCTGGCCATCGCCGAGAACTCCCCACTGGGCGGTGATTTTCTCGCCGCGTGGGTCGCTGACCTCGTGCACGCGCAGTTGGCCTGCGGTAGCGCTGACCAGCGCCTGTACGGTTCCCTCTCCGCCGTCGGCGATCGGGATCTTGCGCACTTCGGCCGTCGGGAAGACCTGCAGGATTCCTCGTGCCATGGCCTCGGCAACCGCCATCGCCGACACGCTGCCCTTGTATGAATCCGGTGCCACCACGATACGCAACATGTCTGCTTCTCCAGCTACGATTGAAAAGGATGATCTCCCTGGCAAAGAGAATCGCCCAGAGGCAGCCAACGATGAACACCGAGAGTTTGCCGTCGCCGGTCCCAATCCTGGCGCCGTCAGTTCCCTCTGGCCTCCAATTGTCTCATCCTGGTGCCCGTTTTGGGGCTACGCACCATTATGGTGCGCGATTCAGCTACCAGACCGGGCAAGGACACCCAGTCATCCCTCTGCTAGCATCCATTAGTTTCCGTGAAGGTCTGGCATGGTGGTTGCTTTGTTATCCGGACAGGAAGATTTCTTCCTTTCTTCCCAGTTCTTAACCTTCGAGGAGCCAAAACAGATGCTACGTCGTAATTTCATGAAGACGCTTTCAGCCGCCGCCATCACCACCGCTTTCGGACTCACCTCGGTCAGCGCACTGGCTGCGGAGACGATCAAGGTCGGGGTTCTACATTCCCTTTCTGGGACAATGGCCATTTCCGAGACGGCGCTCAAGGAGACTGTCCTGATGGCCATCGACGAGATCAACAGCAAGGGTGGCGTGCTTGGCAAGAAACTCGAACCGGTGGTTGTCGACCCGGCCTCGAACTGGCCGCTGTTCGCCGAGAAGGCACGCCAGTTGCTGAGCAAGGACAAGGTCGCGGTCACTTTTGGCTGCTGGACCTCGGTGTCACGCAAGTCGGTGCTGCCAGTCTACAAGGAACTCAACGGTCTGCTGTTCTATCCGGTGCAGTACGAAGGCGAGGAACTCGAGTACAACGTCTTCTACACTGGCGCTGCGCCAAACCAGCAGGCGATTCCGGCGGTCGAGTATCTGATGAGCAAGGACGGCGGTGAAGCCAAGCGCTTTGTCCTGCTCGGCACCGACTACGTCTATCCGCGCACCACCAACAAGATTCTGCGCGCCTTCCTCAAGTCGAAGGGCGTCGCCGATGCCGACATCATGGAAGAGTACACGCCTTTCGGTCATAGCGACTACCAGACGATCATCGCCAAGATCAAGAAGTTCTCCAGCGAAGGCAAGAAGACGGCGGTGGTCTCGACCATCAACGGCGACTCCAACGTGCCGTTCTACAAGGAACTCGGCAATGCTGGCCTGAAGGCCACCGAAGTGCCGGTGGTCGCCTTCTCGGTCGGCGAAGAGGAACTGCGCGGCGTCGATACCAAGCCGCTGGTCGGGCACCTGGCGTCGTGGAACTACTTCATGTCCTTGAAGAACCCCGAGAACGACAAGTTCACCAAGCTGTACCGCGCTTGGGCGGTCAAGCAGAAGCTGCCCAACGCCGACAAGGCGGTGACCAACGACCCGATGGAAGCGACCTATATCGGAGTCTATATGTGGAAGCAGGCGGTCGAGAAGGCCAAGTCTACCGACGTCGACAAGGTGATCGCGGCGATGGCGGGGCAGACCTTCAAGGCGCCGTCCGGTTTCACAATCAAGATGGACGAGAAGAACCACCATCTGCACAAGCCTGTATTCATCGGTGAAATCAAGGCCGACGGGCAATTCAATGTCGTCTGGAAGACTCCTGGTCCGATCAAGGCTGCACCGTGGAGCCCGTACATTCCGGGTAACGACAAGAAGAAGGATCAGCCGGAAGGCAAGTAAGCAGCGCGTGAGTCGCGGCCGCGACTCACGCAGCTTCCTCTGCCCCTCCCGGCTCCGGAAGAGGCAGAGGGATTAGGAGAAAGCATGCGCACCACTGGATTACTGCTTTGCGGATGGCTGTTGAATACGGCTTGCCTGGCGGCGATTGACCCGACTCTGCTCAAGCCACTCGCGTCCGAAGACTCGGAGACCAAGATCGCCGCGATTGCCGCGCTGGCGCAAGCAGCACCCGACGAAGCGCTGCCCGTCCTCAAGGCACTGGCCGACGACTCGCTGGCGCTGGCCGGCGAGCGGGTGGTGATCGTCGACGGCGCGCGTGTCCTCGACGCAGCCAGCCACACCGAAATCAAGCCGACACCTGCGGCGACCGAGACGATCGGCATCAACAACCGCGTGCGCCGTGAGCTGTCGGGCGCCCTCGCCGCGCTGCGGCTGTTCTCGAACGAACGCGCAATGCGCTGGCAAGCTGCCCAGGAGCTGACATTGAGCGCAGACGCCAAAATGCTGCCGCTGCTCGACAGGGCGCTGGCCATCGAAACCGACCCCGAGATCAGGACCCGCCTGCAATTGGCGCATGCGCAAGCCAGCCTCGGTTCGACCGAGGCTGAGGTGCGACTTGCCGCTGTCCGTATCCTCGGCGAAAGCAGCGACCCCAACGTCCGGCAAATGCTGCTGCCGCTGACCGAAAAGCGCGGCGACGCCTGGATCGAGCCCGACAGCGCAGTGCGCGCCGCGGCGGGGACATCGATCCGTTCGATAGAGCAGCGGCTGGCTTGGGCTGACAATCTCGGCCGCGCTTTCACTGGCCTGTCGCTCGGCTCGATCCTCCTGCTCGCCGCCCTTGGCCTGGCGATCACCTACGGCGTCATGGGTGTCATCAACATGGCACATGGCGAACTGCTGATGGTCGGCGCCTATTCGGCATGGGTGATGCAGAGCGTATTTCGAGCCCATCTGCCGGGGCTGCTCGACTGGTATCTGCTGGCGGCAATCCCGGTCGGCTTTATATCGGCAGCACTGGTCGGCATCCTCATGGAACGGATCGTCATCCGCCACCTCTATGGCCGCCCACTGGAGACACTACTCGCCACTTGGGGAATCTCGCTGTTTCTGATGCAGGTGGCGCGCACGCTATTCGGCGCGCAGAACGTCGAGGTCGCCAACCCGGTATGGATGGCCGGCGGCATAGAGGTCTTGCCCAACCTGATGCTGCCCTGGAACCGGATCATCATCGTCGGCTTCTCGATTGCCGTGCTCGCCGTGATGTGGGCGATTCTCAATCTCTCTCGCCTAGGGATGTTCGTCCGCGCGGTGACGCAGAACCGTGCCATGGCCGGCTGCGTCGGCGTGCCGACCGGGCGCGTCGATACCCTGGCCTTCGGCCTCGGTGCAGGGATCGCTGGACTCGGCGGCGTGGCACTGTCGCAAATTGCCAATGTTGGCCCCGACATGGGGCAGGGCTACATCGTCGATTCATTCATGGTCGTCGTTCTCGGCGGGGTCGGGCAGCTTGCCGGCGCAGTCTGGGCAGCCTTGGGTCTGGGCGTGTTCACCAAGTTTCTCGAGGGCTGGACGGGGGCAGTGGTCGCAAAAATCGTCGTGCTGGTGTTCATCATCATTTTCATCCAGAAGCGTCCGCAGGGGCTTTTCGCCCTCAAGGGCCGCTTTGTCGAATCCTAAAGTCCGGGAGATTTCATGCGCCCTTCGCCTGCACGAACCCCTTTGATCGTCCGCATAGGTCAGAGCTTCGACGCGCGCAGCTGGCAGATGGCGGGGTTGTTCGCAGCGTTCGCGCTGCTTGCCGTTCCGATCATGCACCTCGCGCTGCCACCCGACCATCCGCTGCATCTGTCGACCTACTTCATCACCCTGATCGGCAAGATTCTCTGCTACGCGATCGTCGCCGTGGCCATGGATCTGATCTGGGGGTACGGCGGCATCCTCTCGCTCGGGCACGGCCTGTTCTTTGCGCTCGGCGGCTACGCCTTCGGGATGTACCTGATGCGCCAGATCGGCCGTGACGGCAGTTACCAGAGCGACCTGCCGGATTTCATGGTCTTTCTCGACTGGAAAGAATTGCCGTGGTTCTGGGTCGGTAGCGACAGCTTCTTGTGGGTAGCGCTGCTGGTACTCGTGGTGCCGGCACTGATCGCTTTCGTGTTCGGTTACTTTGCTTTCCGTTCACGCATCAAGGGCGTCTATTTCTCGATCATCACCCAGGCCCTGACCTATGCGGCGATGCTGCTCTTCTTTCGCAATGAAACCGGTTTCGGCGGCAACAACGGTTTCACCGACTTCAAGCGCATCCTGGGCTACTCGATCACTGCCCCCGAGACGCGCGTCGTCCTCTTCGGCCTTTCAGCGCTGGCGTTGCTCGGCACCTTGCTGCTCGCCCGTACCCTGGTGACTTCGAAATACGGCCGCATCCTGACGGCAATCCGCGACGCTGAATCGCGGGTGATGTTCATCGGCTACAACCCGCTGTGGTACAAGCTTTTCGTGTGGACCTTGTCGGCGGTGTTGTGCGCCGTTGCCGGTGCGCTGTATGTGCCGCAGGTGGGAATCATCAACCCGTCCGAAATGTCGGTCGCCAATTCGATCGAAATCGCCATATGGGTCGCCGTCGGCGGGCGCGGGACACTGATCGGTCCGGTGATCGGCGCGTTCATCGTCAATCTCGCGAAGAGCTGGTTTACAGTGAGCTTTCCCGAATACTGGCTGTTCTTTCTCGGCACCCTGTTCATCGTCGCGACACTGTATCTCCCCCAGGGCATCGTCGGCCTGTGCCGGAAACTGCGCGCCGGGATGAAGCGTGATAGCCATCCCCTGGCACCGGCAGCAAAAGGAGTCCAGGCATGAACGCCATTGATCTCCAGTTGAACAATCATGACAACCCCGACTGGGACAGCGGCACCGCCGAACTCGGACACCTGCTCAAACCGGGTGAACTCGACCTGTCGCACAAGGTCATCCTATATCTCGAAGACATCACGGTCAGCTTCGACGGTTTCCGGGCGCTGAACAAGCTGTCACTGGCAATCGACGCCGGCGAGCTGCGCTGCATCATCGGGCCCAACGGCGCAGGCAAGACTACGATGATGGACGTGATCACCGGCAAGACGCGGCCCGACGAAGGAAGTGTCTTCTTTGGTCAGACGATTGATCTGGCGCGTCTCTCCGAACCCGAGATTGCGCATGTCGGGATCGGCCGTAAGTTCCAGAAGCCGACGATTTTCGAGAATCACACGGTCTTCGAGAATCTCGAACTGGCGATGAAGACCGACAAGCGCGTCTGGCGGAGCCTTTTTGCACAGCTCGATTCGGCGGCCGGCGACTGGATCGCAGAAACGCTGCAGTTGATTCGTCTCGATGCCCAGGCAGACCGGCTGGCCGGTCTGCTGTCGCACGGCCAGAAACAGTGGCTGGAGATCGGCATGCTGCTGATGCAGGAACCGAAGCTGCTGTTGCTCGACGAACCGGTCGCCGGCATGACCGATGAGGAAACCGAACGTACCGGCGAACTCTTCCTGTCGCTCGCCGGCAAGCATTCACTGGTCGTCGTCGAGCACGACATGGCTTTCGTCAAGCAGCTCGGCAGCAAGGTCACCGTCCTGCACGAAGGCAGCGTCCTTGCCGAGGGAACCCTCGAGGAAGTCCAGTCCGATGCGCGCGTGATTGAAGTCTACCTGGGGCGTTAGAACCACCATGTTAAATGTAGACAATCTGAATCAGTACTACGGCGGCAGCCACATCCTCCGCAACCTCAGTTTCACTGCCGAAGCCGGCAAGGTGACGGCGATTCTCGGGCGCAACGGCGTTGGCAAATCAACGCTGCTGAAGTCGTTGATGGGCTTGCTGCCGGCGAAGAGCGGGCGTATCGAGTTCGCCGGCCACGACCTCACCCGCGCCGCCTCGCACCAGCGCGTCAAGGCCGGCATCGGCTACGTGCCGCAGGGACGCGAGATCTTTCCGCGTCTGACGGTACAGGAGAATCTGCTGATGGGACTCGCCATCTGTCCAGGCCGCACGCCGATTCCTGAGCGCATCTTCGAAATGTTCCCGGTATTGCGGCAGATGCTGCGCCGACGCGGTGGTGACCTCTCGGGTGGGCAGCAGCAGCAACTCGCGATTGGGCGCGCGCTGGCGATGGCGCCGAAACTGCTGATTCTCGACGAGCCCACCGAAGGCATCCAGCCATCGATTATCAAGGACATCGAGCGCGCCGTACGCTCACTCGCCGCCAGCGGCGAAATGGCGATTCTGCTTGTCGAGCAGTACTATGATTTTGCCCGCTCGCTGGCGGATCAATATCTGGTCATGGAACGAGGCGAGATCATCATGCGCGGACGCGGCGAAGACATGGATAAGGACGGGGTCCTGGCGGCGCTGGCGGTTTAGCGGCAACCGCAACAAACGAGGAAGCGGAACAGCGCGCCCATTCGATCACCGAGACGACAGCCCCACCGTCACGTTTCTCTGGTCTCTCTATCTTCCGGCAAGCACACTGGGCGACGATAACATTCGTCGGCTCTCTGCCCGAACGTTCCATCGAAGAATCAAAATACTGACCGCTTGCCCGGATCCGTCTGACGATCGCTGGCTACCATCCACTGATGACTGCGATCAGTTCCAGTCATCGCCCGCTCTGGCGTCAAAAACCTGATCCGCCGGTGACACCGTGATACGATCGTAATTTGCTAGGCGAAATGCCTGGTCATTTGTCGCTTGTGCTTGAACAAGGGAGGGTATCGGAAAGAGGTTTTTTTGATAGCAAGAGTCTGAATGGAGGGCCTGTACCATGGATCTGGCAATGAGTTTCAAGAATGACAAGCTGGTCGGCGATTTCTGGGGAGGCCTCGCGGCGATGCTCGTCGCCCTGCCATCGGCGATCGCTTTTGGCGTCACCATTTATGCCTCGATTGGTCCAGCTTATGCCGGTTTGGGCGCACTCGCAGGGATTCTCGGAGCGGCCGCCCTCGGCCTGGTGGCGCCGAGTCTGGGAGGCACCAATCGACTGATCACGGCGCCGTGTGCACCCGCAGCAGCGGTACTCTCGGCGTTTGCCATCGAACTCGTCCAACAGGACGTAGACCCGGCGTTCATCGTGCTGCGGCTCACTGCCCTCGGCCTGGTGGCCGGACTGATTCAGCTTCTTCTGGGCTTGATGCGGATCGGCAGCCTAATCAAATACATTCCGTTTCCGGTGGTCAGTGGCTACCTGACCGGGGTGGGCCTGATCATCATTGGCAGCCAGATTCCAAAATTCCTCGGCGTGTTCGGCAACCAGTCCTTGTGGCGGACGCTGACCTCACCGCAGACATGGCAATGGCAGAGCGTACTGATCGGCGGCGTCACGGCAACTGTGATGCTTGGAGCGCCTTTGCTTACCCGCGTTATACCCGCAGCCATCCTCGGCCTGCTGGCTGGAGTGCTCAGCTATTTCGGATTGGCACTCTTCGTGGACGAGTCGATGCTGGTCCTTGAAGGCAACAAACTGATCATCGGGCCACTTGGCGGTTCCGCTGCTGGCATGCTTGAGGCGGTTACCGGACGTTGGCGGGACATCGGCGAACTCAAGCTCGGCCAGATCGCTTCTCTCATGGGGACTGCACTGACGCTGGCCGTGTTGCTGTCCATCGATACGCTCAAGACGGCCGTCGTGCTCGATGCACTCACGCGCAGTCGCCACGATTCCAACCGCGAACTGATCGCGCAAGGTCTCGGCAATGTCGGCTCGGCCTGTATCGGCGGAATGCCAGGGGCAGGACAAATGGGCGCGACCCTGGTCAATCTTGCGAGTGGCGGTCAGACACGCATCTCCGGAGTCGTTGAAGGCGTACTGGCGCTGCTCGCGTTTCTCGCCCTGGGAGCGTTCATTGCCTGGATACCGGTCGCTGCCCTGGCGAGCATTCTGATTGTCGTGGGGATCAGGATGATCGACATCAAGAGCCTCCACCTGCTCGAATCCTCGTGGACGATGCTTGACTTCGCGGTGATCATGGCCGTGGTAGCCGTGGCGCTCGCCTACAGCCTGATCGCAGCGTCAGCGGTGGGCATTGCCCTGGCGATGTTCCTGTTCATTCGCGAGCAGTTGATGAGCACGGTCATTCGCCGCAAGGCCAGTGGTAGAGAACGTTTCTCGAAGCGGGTGCGTCTGGGACAAGAGATGGACCTGCTCGAACAGCGCGGAGACCGGACCACCATCCTGGAACTGCAGGGCAGCCTGTTTTTCGGCACCAAGGACCAGCTTTACACTGCCCTCGAGCCTGAATTGAGCAAGCGCAACTACATCGTGCTCGACATGCGCCGTGTCCAGTCGGTTGACGTCACGGCGGTGCATCTCCTGAGTCAGATCAGGGACTCATTGATTGAACGTGAGGCTTTCCTGGTCTTCAGCGGCTTGACGCATACCCTGCCCAACGGAAAGAACCTTGCCGAACTGTTTGAACAGATGGAACTCACGACCAATACCGATCATGTCAAGATATTCGGAGAACTCGACGATGCGGTCGAATGGGTTGAAGATCAGGTTCTCGCGGAGAACTTGATGCAGGTTGCCGAGGTGCCGCCGCTCGAGATCTATGAAATGGAAATCTTCAAGGACTCCAAGGAAGATTCACTGATCGCGCTTGTCGAGTGCCTCGAACGTTGTTCGGTGGCCAAGAACGAGAAGGTGTTCTCTACCGGCGATGCGGCGGATCGTTTGTTTCTCATACGCAAGGGTGCCGTGCGCATCACCACGCCCGTTCCCGGGACGAGCAGCAGCCGCCACCGCCTGACCTATGGGCGTGGCGATTTTGTTGGCGGCCTGTCCTTCGTCACTCGGGCGGTCAGCTTCAGCGCCGATGCAACGGCCATGGAGGATACCGAACTCTACGTGTTGCACCGGGAGAGCTTCGAGAAACTGTGCGAAGAGCACCGACGGCTCGCCTTTCACTTGATGCAGGCCATTGCCCAAGTGCTGGCATTGCGCCTGAGCTACGCCGACAAGGAACTGCTCGCGATGCAGGAGTAGAAGAGACCTGGCGCATCATCGGGTTGGGGGCCGGCATAATGATCAAGGCCAGCAAGTCAATCTGATGAGCGACCATGGGTTTTCTCCCAGAGCCATGGCGATGAGCATCCCGCCAAAGGTACTATAGTCCAATCCCGCCGCTGTGCATTGTAGTAACAGCAATCATGGATCCCTCGCGGTACCGAAAGTCTGAGGTGATAGAGACGAACATGGCGCAGACCAGCGCAATGATGCGGGCGTTATTCGAGTACTGACAGTTGCCGAGGAACTGGGGAACAGCGTCCTATTGCAAGGCTCGCAAGACAACTGCGAAATTCACGACTGCGCGTGCTATCGTAGCAAATCTCCAATCCACCCATGCCGAATAGGGCTATCCTTATCTATATCATTCATCATGTTACGAATTGGAATCGACCTCGGCGGCACAAAGATCGAACTGGTGGCCCTGGATGAATCGGGTCGCATGCTACTACGTCGACGCCGGGCAACGCCGCAGGGCGATTACCAGAAGACCATCGAAGCAGTCGCGGAAATGGTTGAAGCGGTCGAAAACGAACGTGCGCAAAGGGATAGTCGTGTCGGCTTGGGCATCCCCGGTGCCGAGTCTGCGCTTGACGGCAGAATCAAGAATGCCAATTCCACCTGCCTGATCGGCAAGGCGCTGCGGTACGACCTGGAAGAGCGCTTACAACGCAAGGTCCGCTTGGCCAATGATGCCAACTGTTTCGCTCTCTCGGAGGCAGTCGATGGTGCCGGATATGGCGCAGAAGTTGTATTCGGGGTCATCCTGGGAACCGGCGTGGGCGGTGGCATTATCGTTCACCAGCGCGTACTCACTGGCGCCAATCGCATTGCTGGCGAATGGGGCCATAATCCGCTGCCGCTGCTTGAGGAGGAAAACCAGATGCCGCCAAAGTGTTACTGTGGACGCTACGGCTGCATCGAAACTTGGCTCTCGGGTCCGGGAATGTGTGCTGACCACCTGCGTCATGGCGGTCCATCGCTAGCAGCGGAGGAAATCGTGGCGCGTGCCAGTGCAAGAGACCCCAGCAGTGATGCCACACTCGGACGCTACGAGCGGCGTCTGGCCAAGGCACTCGCGCAGGTGGTCAATATCATCGATCCGGACGTGATCGTGCTCGGCGGAGGCCTATCGAACATCGATCGCCTCTACCGCAGGGTTCCAGAACTGTGGGCCGCGCATGTCTTTTCCGATGTGGTAAACACGCGCCTGTTGCGCAACGTTCATGGCGATTCCTCCGGCGTGCGGGGTGCCGCCTGGCTCTGGAACGAGCGTTGAGGTGGCAACCGTCCAGTTGCTCGGCGGCGGACTGACGGACATCGACGCAGGAACTCTGACATGCTGTGGCTGAAGCTGTTCCTGCCCTTTGCGGGCGCCTACTTCCTTTCGTATCTCTACCGGACGGCCAATGCGGTGATCGGTCCGGTACTGACGCAGGAACTCACCCTGGGCGCGGGTGGACTGGGCCTGCTGACCAGCGCCTACTTCCTCTCCTTCGCTGCTGCACAACTTCCCCTCGGCATGCTGCTCGACCGTTTTGGGGCGCGCCGTGTCGAATCCGGTCTGTTGTTGATTGCCTCGGCTGGCGCCACGGTTTTTGCCCTTGGTCAGAGTGTTGCTGAACTGGCGATTGGCCGCGGTTTGATCGGTCTCGGCGTTTCGGCATGCCTGATGGCCGCGTTCAAGGCGTTTTCCCTGTGGTTTCCCCCCTCTCGACAGGCTTCACTGACCGGCTGGATCATGACTTCGGGTGGCCTCGGAGCACTGGCGGCCACGGCACCGCTTGAATTCGCCCTGCAGGTTTCCGGCTGGCGTGAGATTTTCTTCGCCTTGGCCGGCCTGACTCTCGCCGTCGCCATCTGGCTATTCTTCAGCATTCCGGAGCAGTACAGCCAGAGCAAACCCGAGTCCCTTGCTGCACAGTTGGCCGGCGTCAAGGCGGTGTTCGGGAGCGCACATTTCTGGCGCTTCGTGCCCATAGGCCTGACGCTGACCGGTGGCTTCATGGCCGTGCAAAGCTTGTGGTCGATTTCCTGGCTGATGCAGGTGAACGGCTACAGCCGCGCAGCCGCCGCCGACCATATGGCCGGCATGAGCGTCGCCATGTTGACTGCCTATATCCTGATTGGCCTGCTGGCGACCGGTCTGGCCAGACGTGGCATCCAGCCGGTGATGCTGCTCGCTGCCGGAGTCGGCCTTTCCTTGCTGATGCTCGCCCTGATCGCCACCGAAGCGCTTTCCCAAACACACCTGCTCTGGATCGCCTACGGCACTTTCTCGAGCTTTGGCACCCTGGTCTATTCGCAGGCGGCAGCCGGTTTCCCGGTAGCGCTCTCGGGTCGAGTCAATACTGCCCTGAACCTGATGGTTTTCATCGGCGCCTTTGGGGTGCAATGGGGACTCGGTCTGTTGATCGACCTGCTACAACAGCTGGGGCAAAATCCGGCCCTGGCTCACCGCAGCGCTTTTCTGGTCCTGCTCGGAATACAATCGACCGCCTATGCTTGGTTCTGCATTGCCAGCTGCCGACCGCGCTAAGCAGACGCGGCAGGAACCGTGGATCGGAATCCGGATGCTTCGCGAGAACCCCGAAGCGCAACAGTTCAGTCAGCGATACAGGGGCAGATCGGCCAGGCGACGCTCGATCTCGGCCGTCTGTTGTGAATAGGCATTCGGGTCGCCAAAACGGCGCTTGAACTCGGCTTCCGACAGGTACTCGGGAAACCCGGCAAGGGAGGGAAGCAGGTCCGCGTCCGTCACGGTCCCGCTTAGCACCTTGTACAGGCGCGGATAGTCATCGACCACAAGCTCGCCAAAGCGTGTTCCTGCACGATCTGCCGCCAGATCGGCAAACGAGAATCCGCTCCCTTTCCGGGAGTCATCGATTTCCTTGTAAACCCCGATCGCATTCGCTGCCGGCTCGCCGGCCCAGGCAGCCAAGGCAGCCGAAATTCCGAAATGCTGGGCACTGTCTTCACGGCCGAGCAGGGTCAGTTTCACTCGGCGCGCACGCGGCCACCCTGTTGCTTCCGGAAGCAGCATCGCCAAGTTCTTTTCCGCCAGATAGCTTGCCAGAACCAGCAGTGTCGCGCGGTTATCCGGAAGGGTCCGGTCGCTTGCGGGGGCCAGCAGCGGAGCCAGGATTTGGCTCAAGGGAACACGAGCGCGTGCAGTATAGTGGTCGAGAAGGCCCGCTAGAGCCATCTGGGCAGCGTACATGTGAACGATATCCTGCGGCGTGAACGCCATCGACCTGGCACGGTCGAGCAGGCGCGGTTCCCAAACGTAGGTCAGCTCGACACTGTCACGAGCGGGCTCGAAGGCCAGACGCCGGATGGCCTGCCGGGCAATCGTCCACTCCTCCGAAAAACCGGCGATACTGATTGCCGAGGCGATCAACCATTCGGCCAGCGCAGATGGGATCGGGAAGGCGCCAAGCGAAGCGGCGACTATCCGTGGTTCACCCCTTGCCTCCTGGAAGAGCGCGCTCAGATTGAAGTAGCGGGGTCCAGAAATTCCAGGTGCCCGAATGGTCAGCCGGATTTCGGCGTGATCATCACCCAGGATGAAGGCAGCGCGCCCCCGCAGGCTGCGGCTTGCGAAATAGTTGATCGAGGTATCAATCAACGCCGCTGGAATGACTGCCGTTCGCTCATCACCCCGCCGAAGCCGGCGCGGGTCATTGCTGACCAACAGGCGTCTGGCTGCGGCAACCGACGTTGGCAAGATCGCTTCGTCTCGGCTGACCAATGGTGCCGGATCACTGGCGGCGAGCAAAAAGAAACTCATGGCGATAGGCAGCGATAGCAGCGCAAACACCCAGCGACGACGACACATCAGAGATACGGCCCAGTACCGGGCAGGGACGTTGTCATCGCAGGCGCAATTGGCGGCGGCCCTCGCCCTGACCAGGAAACGCACGGCCAGGTTGACACGGCCGATGTGCTGGCACGCTGGCATACAGCAGCGTCGGCACGTAGCGCGCACTCATTCTGAGGCATCTGACGAGAGTGCAGGCAGCGATAGCGCCGCGGCACTGCCAAGCTGCAACTCGAAGCCGGCCTTGCCAAGCAGGCGAGCTTCGATCTGCAGGTCGGCATGGGTCAGCGGGTGTTTGTCCAGCCAGGCTGGCGGAAAAGACAAGTACATTCTCTGCTGCTCCACCTGTAGACCGATCGCTGGCAGTGGATCGTTGCTGCGACCGCGATGCAGCACTACCGCCAGACGCAATAGGGCGCACAGACGAAGGGCACGGCGCTCCCAGTCCCTGGGCAGATCGGAAAAGGCGTCGGAGGGAAATGAGCGTCGGTGGCGTCTGACCAGCGCCGCCAGTAACTGCTGGTCGTTACGCGAGTAGCCAGGCAGCTCGGCATGTTCCAGTACATAGGCCCCATGCTTGTGGTACTGGTCATGGGTCAGCAACAAGCCAACCTCGTGCAGACGCGCCGCACGTTCGAGCACGCTCCGGGCTTCCTTACCGGCCAGCTTCCAGGGTACGCGAACCTGCCGCAGCAGATCGAGCGCAGACGCGCTCACGCGCTCCGCCTGGGCCTCGTCGAGATCGAAGCGCCGAATGACGTCAGCAATGGTGCGGTCGCGGACATCTTCATGGCGGATGCGGCCGAGAAGATCATAGATCAGGCCTTCGCGCAGGGCCCCTTCCGAAACATCCATCTGTGCGACGCCAAGCGCCTCACACAACCCGTGCAGGACCACGAAACCGCCCACGAAGACGCGCGCACGCGCCGGTTCCAGATGCCACCGGCGAGCCACCCCCGTGCTGTCGCGTACTTCGAGCAAAGCCGCACGCAGCTGCCGCAGTCCTTCGAGCGTGATTCCCTCGCGGCTCCAGCCTTCGCTGATGAGGACATCCTGGATGGCCTTGATCGATCCGGATGCGCCGGTGACTGTCTGCAGGCCGTGTACCAGGTACTCCTCACGAACGGGTTCGAGGTTCAGTTGGACGAGCAGTTCAGCCTTGCGCAGACGCGCAGCGGTAACTCGACCGTCGGTGAAGCAGGCACGGGTCAGGCTGACGCAACCCATGCGCAAACTCGCCAAGTGTAGGGGGTCGAACTGTTCGCCGATGATCAGTTCCGTGCTGCCGCCACCAATATCGACAACTAGGCGCTGAGCGGCAACGTCGCCGACGCTGTGCGCGACGCCAAGATAGATCAGCCGCGCCTCTTCCTGACCGCTGACAATCTCTACCCGGTGGCCGAGAAGTTGTTCTGCGCGGGCGACGAATCCGGCGCTGTTGCGTGCCTGTCGCAGTGTGTTGGTACCAACGATGCGCAGGCGCGCCGCCGGAATGTGCCGCAGTCGCTGGCCAAAACGTGCTAGGCAATCGAGCGCCCGCTGTTGCGATTCCGCGGATAGTCGGTTGTGTCTGTCCAGACCAGCAGCAAGCTGAACCATCTCGCGCAAACGGTCAAGAATCTGCACATGTCCATTACTGATGCGGGCAACGATCATGTGAAAGCTGTTCGAGCCCAGGTCGATTGCCGCTACAAAATTGGATGACACCTTGGCTTTTCTCCAAATGGTTCAAGCAATACCACTATTCGGCTCCTGCACTGCCAAGTCTGAGCAGCACAGAACATATCTCTAACCTAAGGATCAGTAAGCATAAGGGCTCGGTTCTCGCCACAACGTGAAATTCCGCACATTCAAAAGCAGCCATGCGCATCCTTAGCAGGAGTATCTCTACCCCCGGGCCGAAGTCAATCTCGGCGGCCGTAGGCACTGCCGGGAAATGCACAAAGCCTCGGCGACGGCTCTCAGGCAACGCTCAGAACTCCAGGGGGTCGACTTCCAGGTGCCATCGTAGTCGGGAGGGTGCCCTGATGGTTTCGAGCCGGGTCACCCAGCGGGCGAGGAATCGCTGTAAGACTCGCCGTGATGGCGACTCGACCAGCAACTGAGCTCGTTCAAGGCTGGCTCGTCGCGCAAGGCGCATGGGCACTGGATCGTAATGGATTACCAGCGGGTCATTTTCCGACTCCGGGCAGGCGCGTGCAGCAGCAAGAAAGTTCAGAGCTTCAGCCATCCGGGGAGCTTCTGCGCGCAGCATGGCTTGATGGGTATAGGGCGGAAAGCCGGCACTTTGCCGCTCCTTGAGCTGCGTGGCAGCGAAAGCCGGATAGTCATGTCGAACCAGCGCGGCATAAAGCGGATGTTCTGGAAACTGTGTCTGCAGTAACACTTCTCCTGGTCGGTCTGCACGGCCAGCACGGCCAGCCACCTGCATCAACTGTGCGAACAGTCGCTCTGGGGCACGCCAGTCTGCGGCAAACAAGGCGGCATCCGGAGCGATTGCTCCTACCAGTGTGAGTTTCGGAAAGTCATGTCCCTTGGCCAGCATCTGTGTGCCAACTAGAATGTCGGCTTCGCCCCTCTGAATAGTCGCCACGGAGGCTTCCCATTGCTTGCGGCTTCCTGCGGAGTCACGATCGACGCGCAGGATGCGTGCCTGCGGGAAGCGCTCGGCAAGGACCGCTTCGATCCGCTGCGTACCACGACCGAAGGTATTTAGGTCCTGGTTTCCACAGGTCGGGCATGGTTTTGGGATGCGCTCCTCGAAGCCACAGTGGTGGCAGCGCAGGCAGTGGTCAGCGAGATGCAGAACCAGGTTGGCGGCACAGCGATGGCAACGAGATGTCCAGCCGCAGGCGGTACAGGCCATCACCGGAGCATATCCGCGCCGATTGAGGAAGATCAGACTCTGCTCGGCACGCTCCAGACGTTGCTCGATGGCCAGCAGCAATGCTCCGGAGAGTCCATCCTTCAACTTGTCGAAGCGCGTATCGATACATCGCAGTAACGGCAGGCGAGCACCTTCGAAGGCCCGCTCGCGAAGCGAGAGCAGGTGGTAACGGCCGGTCCCGTCATTGGCGTTGGCCCAACTCTCCAGTGAGGGAGTCGCTGACCCGAGGACGATCGGAATGGCACTATCGTGGGCTCGGAATACGGCCAGGTCACGTGCCGAATAGCGAACCCCATCCTGCTGTTTGAACGACGGGTCATGTTCTTCATCGACGATGATCAGACCAAGCTCGGGCAAGGGAGTGAACACTGCAAGGCGGGTGCCCAGGACGATACGCGCCTCGCCGGTCAGTGCGGCCCGCCAGTTACGGCTGCGTGCAGTCTCGCCCAACTCGCTGTGCAGGCTGACCAGCCCAGCATTCGGGAAGCGAACCGTGACCCGGGCTTCGAGTTGCGGTGTCAGGTTGATTTCCGGCACCAACAGGAGAGCCTGTCGTCCTGCCGCCAAGCAGCGTTCGATCAAGCGCAGATAGATTTCGGTCTTGCCACTGCCGGTCACACCGTGCAACAGGTAGGCACGGGCATCCCCTGCTGCCAGTAGAGTCAGCGCGGCTTTCTGTTCGCAGGTCAGAACCGGCGCCGGCTGTGCTGGCAGGTCACCGATCCGTTGACAGCGTGGCCTGGCTTTCGGTGGAGCAAGCGAACGCAGTCCGGCTGGCAAGGTAGACAGCATCACCTGCCCAAGCGGCGCGTGATAATAGTCCGCACAGAATTCGGTCAGACGGAACCAGGCGGCCGGCAACGGCGGCAACTCGCGAAGAATGCTGTAAACCGGTTTGAGTTGTGCACGCGGAACGTCCGTTGCGGTGGGGATCCCGACAAGGATACCGATCTTCTGGCGTAGACCGAAAGGTACACGAACCCTACAGCCAATGTCCGCCACCGACAACTGCTCTCCTTCGGGAACTAGGTAGTCGAAGAAGCGGCGCAGCGGCACGTCAAGAGCGACACGGGCAATCTGCATGCAATGGATCCGATCCGGGAAATGCTGATTTGCTGGGGGTCATCGCGCTTTTCCAGCAGGGAAAAGATCTCTCTACTCCTCGTGATGCGAGCTAAGGCATTCAGTTATCTCAGCTTTCCGGCCTATACACAATTCTGTGGATAACTCTGTGGATCAGCTTGCCGAAAAGTGGAGCAAAGGCTCTGTTCACAAGGGTTTCAGCCGATCGCTGGAAAAATAGGCGATTACAAAATCATTTTAAATCAATAAACTAAAAAAACATGCCGGGGGTTCCAAGGGGCTCTCAGCAGACAGCAAAAGTGGTGGGCATTTCTGTGAATAAGTCAACCGGTAGACCACGATTTATTCGTTTTTTATACGCAGGAGACGGCTATGGGTATGTACTGCATCGACCAGAGCGGCCACGTTTTCGGGTGGCGTAAACTGGGAAATCCCGTGCCCAAGATTAAAGACATGACCGGTGTTGTACGGACCGTAACTGTCCAGCACGCTCCTGGCCTCGGCGGCTATCCGATCGGGAGAGGCAAAGAGCACGCCAGGATCGAGATTGCCTTGCAGGGCGACCCGCTGACCCACCCGCCGGCGCGCGTCACCTATATCGATCATCCAGTCGAGGCCGATTGCATCACAGCCGATGTCTGCAATCGATTCCAGCCACAGTCCCCCTCCTTTGGTGAACACGATCGACGGAACATATTCCCCTGCTCGTTTGCGGATCAGACTACCGACGATGCGTCGCAGGTAGGGTAACGAGAATTCCTGATAAGCGGCTGCCGAAAGCGAGCCGCCCCAGGAATCGAAAATCATCACTGCCTGTGCTCCGGACTCGATCTGGGCATTGAGGTAAGCGCTGACGGCATCGGCAGTGACCGACAGAATGCGATGCAGCAGGTCCGAACGATCGTAGAGCATGCCCTTGATGCGCCGGTAATCGCTACTCGCGCCACCTTCGACCATGTAACAGGCGAGAGTGTAAGGGCTGCCGGAGAAACCGATCAGCGGCACGGTATTGTTCAGCGCCCGTCTTATTTCAGCGACGGCGTCCATCACGTAACGCAGATGATCCCAGGGGTCCGGCGCGGTCAGATCGCGGATCGCCCATTCCTCGCGCAGCGGACGTTCGAAGCGTGGTCCTTCACCGTCGGTGAAATAAAGCCCGAGTCCCATTGCATCGGGCACCGTCAGGATGTCCGAGAAAAGGATTGCAGCGTCGAGATTGTAGCGCGTGAGCGGCTGCAGGGTGACCTCGCAGGCCATGGCCGGACTCTTGCACAACTGCAGGAAACTGCCGGCACGCCGGCGCGTTTCGCAGTATTCGGGCAGATAGCGGCCCGCCTGCCGCATCAGCCAGACCGGGGTGTACTCGGTCGGTTCCTTGAGCAGGGCGCGCAGGAAAGTGTCGTTGCAGGGTCGGGTCACATTGGGCTCCGCCGCAGCGGGAAATATGCTGCGAAACCGCGATTATCCGCTTTTTCGCTTCTACTTGCGCCAGAAAGCCGGAGTCATGACCACCAGCAAGGTGAAGATTTCGAGGCGCCCAAGCAGCATGGCGAAGGTACACACCCAGGTCTGGAAGTCGCTCAGACCGCTGAAGTTGTTCGCCGGACCGACTTCGCCGAGACCTGGCCCAGTATTGTTGATGCTCGCGACGACCGCCGAGAAGGCGGTGATGATCTCGAGCCCGGAGAAGGAAAGCGCCAGCGTCATCGAGACAATGCACACCATGTACATGAAGCCAAAAGCTAACACCGCGAAGAGAATGTTGGGAGGCACCACTTCGCTGCCGATTTTGATCGGATGCACGGCGTTGGGATGCATGGCGCGTGTCAGTTCGCGGTAGACCTGCTTGTAGAGCACAATGGCCCGGATCATCTTGATACCACCCCCTGTCGAACCCGCGCTGGTCGCAAAGCTCGACAGAAACAACATCCACAACGGAGCAAACATAGGCCACAGGGCATAGTCAGTGTTGGCATATCCCGTGGTCGTCGCGATCGAGACGACATTGAAGGCGGAAAACCTGAGCGCATCGACAAAGCTCGGATAAACCTCATGCTCATAGAGAAAGACGGCGATCGCGACGACACTGCCGAGGGTGACCAGGAGAAAGGACCCGGCTTCCGGATCGGTCACATAAGGGCGCAGCGAACGACCTGAAAGAACGATGTAGTGGGTCGCGAAATTGCAGCCCGCGATCAGCATGAACGCGATACTGACGGCTTCGATCGTCGGCGAATCAAAGAATCCGAAGCTCGCGTCGTGGCTGGAGAAGCCGCCGAGCCCCATGGTGCTGAACATGTGCATGATCGCATCGAGCCAGGACATGCCGGCCCAACGGTAGCCCAGAATGCAGCCGATCGAGATCAATGTGTAGACCAACCACAGGCCCTTTGCCGTTTCAGCCATGCGCGGAGTCATTTTCGAGTCCTTCATCGGCCCTGGAGTTTCCGCCTTGAACATCTGGCGGCCACCGATTCCGAGTAAGGGCAGGATCGCCACCGCCAGAACGATCAAGCCCATGCCTCCGAGCCAGACCAGTTGGCAACGCCAGAAATTGATCGACACAGGTACCGCGTCCAGTCCCTCGAAAACCGTTGCACCGGTCGTGGTCAGACCAGAGACCGCTTCAAAATAGGCATCCGTAAAACTCGCACCAAGTTGTAAGACCAAGGGCAGTGCGGCGTAGACCGGCAAGACCGTCCATACCAGCGCGACCATCAGGAAACCGTCGCGAATCGTCAGGTCACGCTTTTCCCTGCGAGTCGCATACCACAACCCAAGACCGGTCCCGACCGTCAACACGACAGCCTCGTCGAAGGCACTCTCGGCACCGTCCTGCGTCGCCCAGGACAAGGCCAGGGGAAGCAGCATGGTCAGGCCAAACATGCAGATCACCAGCGAGAGAACCCGAATCACCGGATAATAACGTTGCATGGCGGGGCCTCTCAGAAGAAATGGAAACCGACTGCGAACAGTTTCTCCACCTGCTTGACCACCTTCTTGTCGAGGCAGAAGACGATCACGTGGTCTCCGGACTCGATCATCACGTCCTTGTGGGCGATCAGTACGTGGCCCATCTGCTTCTGTCTAGCCAGGCCGAAAAAGCCGACCTCCTGGCTCTTGTCGAGATCGCGTACGATCGCCGCGATGAATGCGCCCGCAATCTCCGGCAACTCACCGATGCGCCGGCCAACCACTTTCGAATTCTTCTGCTCACCGTGTGCGACGATCTCGAGCGCTTCGGCAGCACCACGGCGCAAGCTGTGAACCTGTGCCACATCGCCATGACGGACGTAGGTAAGTAGTGTACCGATCGATACCTGTGCCGGCGAAATCGCGATGTCGATCGGCCCGCCCTGGACGAGTTCGGCATAAGCGCGCCGGTTGATCAGCGCCACCACGCGCTTGCTGCCCATCCGCTTGGCAAGCGACCCGGCCATGATATTATCTTCATCGTCGTTGGTGAGCGCCAGGAAGAGATCCATTTCATCGATCGCTTCCTGCTGCAACAACTCCTCGTCGGTGGCGTCACCGCTGAGTACCAGCACCGATTTTAGAGCGGAGGCGACAAACTCAGCTCGGCGGCGGTCAAGTTCGACAACCTTTACCTCGCACTTGCTCTCGAGCGCCTGGGCGACACGTAGCCCGATATTGCCACCGCCGGCGATCATCACCCGCCGGACAGGCTCCAGAGAGCGCCGGAGTTCTCTCATCATGGTCCGGATATGTTCTTCGGCTGCCAGCAGGAAGACTTCATCTCCATCTTCGATGATCGTTTCGCCGGTCGGCGTGATTGCCCCATCGCGACGAAAGATCGCCGCGATGCGCCCTTCGATTCCCGCCGGCAGATGATCGGACATATCCTTGATCGGGCGCCCAACCAGCAGGCCACCAGCGTAGGCACGAACGGCGACGAGCGCCAGACGGCCGCCGCCAAAACTCAGAACCTGCAATGCTTCTGGAAAATCGACCAGGCGCGCAATATACTCGGTGATGACCTGTTCTGGACACAAGGCATAATCGACAGCGAAATTTTCCGAGGACAACAGCTTTTCACTGTCCAGGAAGTCGCGAGCACGCAGCCGGGCGATCCGCGCCGGAACGTTGAAGATGCTGTGTGCCACCTTGCAAGCAACGAGATTGGTCTGATCGCTCTGCGTAACGGCGATCAGCAGATCGGCGTCACGCAAACCGGCATTTGCCAAGACCGATGGATGCGCCGCGTTGCCAACCACCGTCTGCAAGTCAAGGCGATCTTGCAAATGCGCCAGCCGTTCATGATCGCTATCGACCACCGTGATGTCGTTGTTTTCAGAGACGAGACTTTCGGCAACGCTGGCACCTACCTGGCCAGCACCGAGAATGACGATGTGCATTTTCTTGATCCCCCGATAACCCTCAAGGTTAGACTTTACTCGCGCTCGTCACCACGCCGGCCAACATTGAGCCCAAGTTGCTTCAACTTGCGGTAAAGGTGGGTGCGTTCAAGGCCGGTCTTTTCTGCCAAACGCGTCATACTACCGCGTTCGCCGGTCAGGTGATATTCGAAATACATCCTTTCGAAGGCCTCGCGGGCTTCGCGCAGCGGTTGATCGAAAAAAATCGCCGGCAGGGGTGTAGAGGCACCGATCTGTCCGCCCTCGATCTGCAGGATACGGGCGACGTCATCGGCACTGATTTCTTCGTCGAGCGCCGAGAGTGCGAGATTCTTGACGGTCGTCAGCAGTTCTGCCCACTCACCGTGCCAATGGTGCAAACGGAGTGAGTTCTGGGCGCCGCTGGAGAAATGCCTGAGCGGGACCTCGCCACGCTCGGCAAGATGGGCCAGCAACATGGTGGCAATCTCGGGAACGTCGTCGGCGTGGCCTGAGATCTGTGGTAGCGCTACCCAGACTTCACCCAGGCGATTGACCAGCCCCGGATCCCAGCCGGCGTCGACCAGGTTTGCCAGTTGCCGGGTCGACGCAGCAACCAACTGCAGATTGTGTCTTTCGAGCCTTTCAAGCGCAAAGATCAGATTCATCTGCTGCAGCTTTCCGAGCTGTGCTAGATCGGAGATGAAAACGATACCGCCGCTAGCGTTCTGCAGCATTTCCTGCGTCAACGGCGCGCTCGATGTCGACAGATCCAGCCAGGGTGCCCGGTGTGTCTGCAAGGTTCGCGCGCAAATTTCGGCGATGCTGCCGGAGGCACTCTTGAGGAGCAGTACCGAGGTTTTCGCTGCAGCCTGCTCGAGGCGCTTCTTGAGATCCTTGAGCAATGGGGAGCGAGCGAAAGCATCGAGCGTCAACGGTTTCTTGAGCATCACCGTTTCGTGTTTGAGCGCTTTCTTGACAGTGAGCAGCAGCTTTTGCAGAGCGATCGGTTTTTCGAGAAAATCGGTGGCGCCAATGCGCGTCGCCTCGACTGCAGAGTCGATCGTACCATGACCCGACATCATCACCACCGGCATCGTCAGAAGGCCGCCCGCAGACCACTCCTTGAGCAGTGAAATTCCATCGGTATCGGGCATCCAGATGTCCAGCAGGACCAGATCGGGCCGTTTATCGGTGCGCAACTTGCGCGCCGCAGCAGCGTTCTCGGCCAACCACACCGAGTGGCCTTCATCGGCCAGAATCTCGGACAGCAATTCGCGAATTCCCATTTCGTCATCGACGATCAGTATTTGCGCCATGATCAGACCTCGGAAGGAAGTTGGCTTGCGCGTCGCCGGGGTGCCGGCAGAGCTGCCAGCGGCAACATGATGCTGACCTCGGCACCGATTGGCTGACGATTGTTGATCCTGATGCGGCCATGATGCTCATCAACGATCTTCTTGACGATCGCCAGGCCCAGGCCGGTACCGCGTGCCTTGGTCGTGACATAGGGCTCGAAGACTCGCGCCATGATTTCGGGTGGAAAACCTGGTCCCAGATCACTCACCAGCAGTTCGACCATATGATCGGAACGGCGTGTGCTGATCGCGATACAGGGTGAATCTACGGCCTCCTGCGCCTCTTCGGCGTTGCGCAGCAGATTGTGGATGATCTGCCTCAACTGGGTGGTGTCTCCCCAAACCGGAGGCAGTCCGGCGGCGAGATTCCGTTCGATCGAGGCGCGTGAAGTCTCGTAGAGACCGAGCACTTCGACGACCAGTACGTTGAGGTCGACTACCGCCAGTTCGGGCGCGGGCATGCGCGCATAATCGCTGAAGTCATTGACCATCCGCTTCATCGCCTGCACCTGCATGATGATGGTTTGGGTCGAGCGAGCGAGCATCTCGGCATCGGCAGCGCCGAGCCGGTCGGCAAGCTTCATTTGCAGACGCTCGGCGGATAACTGAATCGGCGTCAAGGGGTTCTTGATCTCATGCGCCAGCCGCCTGGCCACTTCACCCCACGCGGCACTGCGCTGGGCGGCGACGAGTCGCGTCACATCGTCGAAAACAACGACATAGCCACCGTGCGATTCATCCGGGAGCTGAGTCCCTCGCAGGAGCAGGATCTGTGGTGGGCCATCGGGATGCTCAAGCTCGATCTGCTCCTGCCATTCCGTGCGTTGGCCCTCGGCAAAGGCATCAATGATGGCCTGGCCCAACACCTGCTGGCGAGGCCAGACTGCTACAACCTCCCCGCGCAGACCGGCAAAGTCGTCAACAAGGATGGTCAGTGCGCCCTCATTCACCGTCCGCAGTACGAAGCGCCGGTCGAAGACGAGGACGCCGGCAGACAGGTTGGCCAGAATCGATTCCAGGTAGGCGCGTGCGGCTTCAAGCTCGGCGCGGTGGCGTTCGTTATCGCGTCGCGCCTCATCCAGCTGGCTGGTCATCTGCTTGAATGAGCGCGTCAGGATGCCCAGTTCATCACGGCTGTAGATCGCCTGCCGAGGAGTGTAGTCGCCAGCCGCCACAGCCTGGGTGCCCTCGGCGAGGATTGACAGGGGTGCCGAAAGACGACGGGCCAGCACAAAGGCCAACGCGATGGCGGTGAACAACGCCAGAAGAACGGTAAGGGTGAGGGTCATCGCATAGATCCGGGTCAGCCCTTCACGCCCCAAGGAGAGTTCTTGATAATCAGCATACACGGCCTGCACACTGTTGGCATTTAGTGCGAGCGCACTCGGTACAGGCTCCGTGAGTTGCAGAATGCGCGTTTCGGCGCCGAGCCCATGCGGCGCGACGGGCACCAGGACATGCAGGCTGAAGTCCTTCTCACCATTGCTTTCAATGACCGTGTACCTGCGCTCGCTGCGCGCACGACGCAACTGTTCGGGTGACGGCTGTGCGGGCAGCCGGTTGGCGAGATCACCCGTGGCCGTTGCCAGCAACTCGCCACTGGTCGAAAACAAGGCTGCAGATTGCACTCCATTCTGCTCACGCAAGCGACCGAGCTCGAATCGCCGCTGCGCTTCCGAACGTTCACCTAGTTCCATCGCCATCGCCTGCCCTTTGACCGCAAGGTCTTCGAGCAAGGATTCAAGCGCACTGCGACCGAGATTCAGGCCTGCTTCAAGGGCCTTCTCGACGCGAACGTCAAACCAGGTTTCAATGCTTTTGGTGACGAACTGTACCGACACCGCGTAAATCAGCACCCCGGGCAAGACAGCCATGAGACCGAACATCAACATCAGGCGAAGTTTGAGGCGCGAACCGAACACCTGCGCCCGATGTTCTCGCCAGAGTGCTTGTAATTGCCAGGCAATCAGCGCCAGCAGCGACAGGGCAACAATCGCGTTCAACCCGAGCAACCACGGGTAGTGACTGGCGAAGAGCGCGGTATTGGCGCTTGCCGATGCCAGAAGAAACAGCAGGATGCCGCCAAACGATGCTGCGGCAACGATCAGTGCTTTCATTTGGCGTCCATGCCAGGCGCCGCCAAGGTCGGAGTACCTGCTGCTGTGAATGGGGTTGTTTCGACAGGTGTGAAGTTCCAGCGTGCCCAATCGGAAGAAAGGTTCCAGTCCCGGTTGGCCAGGGCGTTGACCTGAAAGGTCTTGGGCATCTGCGACAGGTCGAGACGCATGCGCACAGCGGCGAGATAAGTCTGGTCGACCTTGAGCGATCCTTTGTCGAGAACCTGCCAGTTACGCAATCGCGATAGAATGCGTTGCGCATCGTCGAGCGAGGTGAAGCTCTGGTGCAAGGCACCGCTCGACAAACGATACTGGCGCGTCAGCGCATGGTAGGAAAGCTGATAAGTTTGGCTGCGGCTGATCACCTGTTCGTCCAGCCAGTACCAGCGCGAACGACTCAACTCGAAATCGACGACAAAATACAGGGTAATGCCCCTGGCTATGGCCTCGTCGAGTCGGGCGTTGAGATTGATGTTGAAATCTGCGGCCAGTGTATAGCCGTCGTCGCCTGCGGAAATGTTCGGGTTGCGGACGCTTATGTCGGCAGCCCAACAGCCAGCCGAAACAGACAGCAGCCATCCCAGGAGCAGGGCGCTAAACCGCTTTCCGTAGCAAGGCATAATAGAATCCGTCATGTTCTTCCTGAGGCAGGAGTCTTTCTTCGTCCAGGCGCCTGGCGGTTGGCTGGCGAAAGAGGAAGGCGTCGATCTGCGCACCGTTCTCTTCTGGGAAAACCGAACAGGTCGCGTAGAGCAGTTTGCCGCCCGGTTTCAGCAGTGGCCAAAGCTTGTCAAGAATTTCAGTCTGGATGCGAGCGAAGCGTCTGATATCGCTCTCCCGTCGCAGATATTTGATATCCGGGTGCCGACGCGCAACGCCCGACGCCGAGCAGGGCACATCGACAAGAATGGACTCGAACGGCCGGCCATCCCACCACTGATCGGTCGCTCGACAATCGGCTACCCGTACCTTCGCCTGCAGGCCAAGGCGCTGCAAATTATCCTCGATTCGACGTGTGCGATTGCCGTCGATGTCGAGCGCCAGCAGCTGGATGTCCGCCATTTCAAGCAGATGCCCGGTTTTTCCGCCTGGTGCCGCACACGCGTCGAGTACACGTTGGCCATCGAGGGGTGCAAGGAGGTGTACAGCACGTTGGGCGCCGAAATCCTGGATCGATACCAGTCCGTCGACGAATCCTGGCAAGGCATCGACCGAGACCGGTTTGGCAAGGATCAGTGCGTCGCCTCCCGCCGTCCGGGCCGACAAACCGGCGTTCTGCAGACGTGTTGCATAATCAGTCAGCGTGGCACGTCGCCGATTGACACGCAGGGTCATCGGTGGCGGGAGATTGCCGACCGCAACGATGTTCTGCCAACTCTCCGGATAACAACGCCGCAGACGTGCCAGCCACCAGCCAGGATGCTGTTGCGCGGCTTCATCATCATCGAGCATGGCTGCATGCAGGACCTCTCGCTGGCGCAGATAATTTCGCAGCACGCCATTCACCAGACCCTTGAAGCCGCCGCCCGCTAGTTCGCTAGCCGCCGCCACGGCCTGATCGACCACCATGTAGCCGGATTCAGGACGCGTTTGCAAACGGTACAGCGCTCCCAGCAGGAGTGCCTGCACTTCTGGATGCGGCAGCGATCTTTGCAGCAGGCGCCGCAGGATGAACTCACCACAACCGTACCGGCGCAAGCTGCCGTAAACCACGTCCTGGGCTGCAGCACGGGCTGCTGGCTCCGTTTTGCCGAGGATGGCCAGCGCCTGCGTCAGGCTCTGTCCGGCGTGCACGCGTGCCATCACCCGCGCCGCCAGCGACAGGCTCAAAGCTAGTGAATCCGGAGCAAGCGTGGATGGTGCCGGCCCGTCCAGGCACGGTGAAGAACCGTTCTCAGGAAGCGTTGGTTTGCGCACGCGCAGCGCGCGCGGCGAAGGGGAAGAAGTGGAAGGCAAGGCCGGGAATTTGGTTGCGATTTGGGATCCTACGAGTTTAGCACGATGCCTGGCGATGGCGAGATCGTCGCTGACAGACGATAATACGTGCATGGCTTCGCCTCCACTCAAATTCTACGCATGGCTGTCGATCGCCGCAGCGCTCGCTACGCTCACGCTGAAGGGATTGGCCTGGCTACTGACAGGTTCAGTCGGCCTACTCTCGGATGCCCTCGAATCGGTGGTCAATCTGGCTGGCGCGGTGATGGCGCTGGCGATGCTGACGGTCGCCGAACGGCCCGCAGATGAGGGACACGCCTTTGGCCACGGCAAGGCCGAGTACTTCTCGAGTGGATTTGAAGGACTGCTGATCCTGCTTGCCGCTGCGACCATCGCCATTGCCGCGGTTGAACGCCTTCTTCATCCGCAGCAACTCGAGCAAATAGGGCTTGGACTGATGGTATCGGTGTCGGCCTCGCTGATCAATCTTGTCGTCGGCCGCATCCTGCTTCTTGCTGGTCGGCGTCGGCGATCGATCACCCTCGAGGCCGACGCACACCACCTGCTGACCGATGTCTGGACATCGGCAGGCGTGATTCTTGGCGTTGCCGGAGTGGCCGCCACGGGATGGCTGTGGCTCGACCCGCTACTGGCCCTGCTGGTCGCCAGCAATATCGTGTGGACTGCCTGGCGCCTGCTGCAACGTACGACCTCCGGGC
This sequence comes from Candidatus Accumulibacter cognatus, assembly GCA_013414765.1. GTDB lineage: Bacteria > Pseudomonadota > Gammaproteobacteria > Burkholderiales > Rhodocyclaceae > Accumulibacter > Accumulibacter cognatus. Next base: position 1,855,103 of record CP058708.1, on the reverse strand, counting down.
TGATGGATGGCAGCCTGCCGCAGGAGCAGTACGCACTGGTACTCACCATCCTGGATCGGTACCGTGCGCAGGGCATCGACTATCATGCCTTGCGTACCCGCGAGTCCGGCGCGCGCCGCTTCATTTCCCTGCATGTTCTCGTACCGGGAGAGTGGAGCATCGACCGTGCTCATCAACTTGCCGAGAATATTGAACGCGATATTCGTCAAACACTCCCGCATACGTCGGTATTCACCCATCTCGAACCGCTGGACGATCCAGCCTCACAGGACGATATCAACCTTGACCGCTAGGCAAACTATGGCCGCGAGAGTCTTTGGGCGGCTGTTGCCGCTGAGCCTGCTGTGGGCGTTGGCTTTGCCGGCTGCTGCCTGGAATGCTGCCGGGCATCGGATCAGTGCCATGATCGCATGGGAATCCATGGACGTGCCAACTCGTGATGCAGTTGCTACAATCCTACGGCAACACCCAGATTTCGAGCAATGGCTGTTGCGGGCCAATGGCGCCGACCCTGACCTGACAGCATTTCTCGAAGCTTCGACCTGGCCCGACGACATTCGCCGCGACAAGCGCTTCTACACTTCAGGCAGCGAGGAACCCACTCCGACCCAGCCAGGTTTCCCCGATATGGAAAGGCGACTGAACTGGCATTTCGTCGATCGCCCAGTGGGCCGACACGAACGTCTGCTGCCGTCGCCAGGCGTCATCGATCAACAACTGGTGGCGCTCGCCCGAACCGTCGGCGACCGCAAGGAAAAGCTCAGCGCGCGCGCCTACGCGCTACCCTGGCTGATCCACCTTGTTGGCGATGCACATCAACCACTGCACGCGGCAAGCCGCTATGGCCCGGACGGACAAAGCGATCAAGGCGGAAACAAGAGGACGATCAGCAACCCCTTGCATGCACACGCTTCATCGATAAGTCTGCACCGGTATTGGGATGATCTGCCGGCCCCTCCCTGGCTGAACGGCAGCAGATTGCACAGCACAGTCATTGCCCTGATCAGCCGCCACCCGGCCCCTGCGGCCACGGGGACACCCGAGCAATGGATCGATGAAAGCTGGCAGATTGCCAGCGAGCACGCCTATCCACCGGAAGTCGATGCCGTGCCAACGATCACCGCCGACTTTCACAATCAAGCGCTGACCATCGCCAATCGTCGTGTCACCGAAGCAGGCTACCGTCTTGCCGCGCTATTGCGACAGTTGTTGCGATAGTGCGATCGGCAAGACGGCTCTAGCCAGCAATCAACGTTTCACGTGAAACAAGAACGGCCTGTTGACCTTAGCCGCTAACCATGGCGCGTAGCCGAGCCACCCTTTCTTCGGTTGGCGGATGGGTGCTGAATAGACCAGCAATCGCACCTCCCGACAAGGGGTTCATAATCATCATTTGTGCAGTTTCAGGATGCGCCTCAGCCGGCGCCAAGGGAATGCCGCGAGCGTAGGCTTCAATTCTTATCAAGGCATCGGCGAGCGCCCTCGGATCACCACAAATTTCGGCACCCCCACGGTCGGCCTCAAACTCGCGCGCCCGAGAGATGGCCATCTGAATCAGCGACGCAGCTAGCGGCGCCAGCAGGGCGACAAGGATGCCGGCCACGGGGTTGCTTGGACGCCCTTCAGTATCACGACCCCCAAAAAATACCGCAAAATTTGCCAATGCGGAAATGGCACCAGCCATGGTCGCTGAAATCGTAGAGATCAGGATGTCGCGATGCTGCACGTGCGCCAACTCATGTGCCATGACTCCACGGATCTCGCGTGCCGACAATAACTGGAGAATTCCCGTCGTCGCAGCGACCGCAGCGTTTTCCGGGTTACGACCGGTAGCAAATGCATTTGGTTGCGCTTCGTCGATCAGGTAGACTTTCGGCATCGGTAGTGCGGCACGCCGAGAAAGCTCCCTGACCATGCCGTAGAACTGCGGCGCCGAGCTTTCATCAACCTCGCGAGCATTGTACATTCTGAGCACCATCTGATCCGAGAACCAGTAGGCAAAGAAATTCATCGCGCCGCCAAAGAGCAGCGCCAACAGCATTCCCGACTTGCCGCCCATGAGCGCCCCCACGGCGCCGAACAACGCGACAATCGCGGCCATCAGGACAGTCGTTTTCAGCCAGTTGCCGAGCATCTCAAAATCCTCCATCCATACCGCTTGTTTCTCATCTGCACATCCAGATGGGGTGTCGATGTCACATTTCAAGGCATGCTCAACGCACACCGGGAACCCGGCACGACCGGCGTACCGGCAAGGAACTGCGCCGCGGTGAGCCGCTTGCCGCCCGCTTTCTGCAACTCGACAAGACGCAGCGCCCCCTCTCCACAGGCGACGACGATGCCTCTTCGCTGTACGGCAAGAATCTCTCCGGGAAGGCCAACGCCATCCACCAATTCGGCACGCCAGACCTTGAGCAGATTGCCGTCGAAACAACACGACGCACCCGGAACGGGGTTGAAGGCTCGCACCTGCCGTTCCAGCTGAATCGCTGGAAGACGCCAGTCAAGCGCCGATTCCGCCTTGTTGATCTTGGCCGCGTAGGTAATCCCTGCCTGTGGTTGCGACTGGGCCTGCAGTGGCAAGCAGGCCAAAGCCTCGACAATCAGCAAGGCGCCCTGCTCGGCCAAACGATGCTGTAGAGAAGAAGCCGTATCGTCCTCGTTGATCGGCTGCCGTGCTGACAGAAGGACCGGGCCGCTATCGAGCCCGGCGTCCATCTGCATGATGCACACGCCGGTCTCCTGGTCACCAGCGAGAAGCGCACGCTGCACCGGTGCGGCACCTCGCCAACGTGGCAGCAACGAAGCATGAATGTTGATACAGCCAAAGCGTGGCATGTCGAGCACTGCTTGTGGGAATATCAGCCCATAGGCGGCAACGACGATCGCTTCGGCTTCAGCCGTGCGTATCCGCTCCTGTACCAAGGCATCCCGTAAGGTCGGCGGCTGAAAGACCTCGATTCCCGATGCCTCCGCCAGTTGTTTGACTGGCGACGCATGTAGTGCAAGCCCGCGCCCGGCAGCGCGATCCGGCTGGGTCAGAACCAATACCACCTGATGTCCCGCGGCAATGATAGCCTGCAGGGAAAGCGCAGCGAATTCCGGCGTGCCGGCAAAGACGAGTTTCATGCGGTGATGCGGGCCTGCTTGGCGAGCTTGTTCCTGATGCGCGACTGTTTCAATTGCGACAGGTGGTCGACAAAGACGCGCCCTTGCAAATGATCGATTTCGTGCTGCAGGCATACCGACAACAAACCCACTGCCTCGACAATCTGTTCGTGTCCGGTCAGATCAAGGTAGCGAACAACGACACGTTCCGCCCTTTCGACCTTGTCGTAAATCCCGGGTACCGACAGGCACCCTTCTTCACAGACCTGTAGGCCATCCTGCAGAATGATTTCCGGGTTGACCAGGGTCAGCAACTGATCTCTGGTTTCGGAGGCATCAATGACGATCACGCGTTGGTGTACATCCACCTGCGTGGCAGCAAGACCAATCCCGGGCGCTTCATACATGGTTTCGGCCATGTCACGGGCCAAGCGACGAATGCTGTCGTCCACCTCTTGAACGCACACCGCAAGTTTCTTCAGGCGAGGATCGGGAAAGCGGAGTATCGGTAGTAGAGACATAAAAAGCTTGATCGAAGAAGTAACTACGTGCAAAATCCAGCACGGTGTCTTGGCAATGCCGACGTCGTTGGCACGGCGCCAGCGATGACTTTGGCGCAGACTGGGTAAATGACCGTATGGGACAGAAATCTCGACCGGGAGTTCCCCAACCGCTCCTACGAGGATAACACGATGATCCGCATTATGTCCGCGTTCATTCTGGCCATGATCAGTGCGCTCTGTGGCGCCGTCGGGCAGGAAATCCAGTTGGCCGAGGGTGCCCCGAACCGCCATATCGTAGTGCCGGGTGATACCTTATGGGGCCTTGCCGGAAAATTCCTGAAAGAACCCTGGAGATGGCCAGAAATCTGGCGAATGAATGAGGAAGAGATCAGCAACCCGCACCGTATCTACCCCGGCGATGTGATTGTTCTCGAACGCGATGTGCAGGGCACACCCCGGTTGCGTCTGCAAAGCATCCGGCTAGTACCTCAGATATACTCGACGGGTGTCAAGGATGAAATCCCTGCGATTCCACCCAACCTCATCAGGCCATTTCTCTCAGACCCGCTGATCGTCGAAGTCTCCAGCCTCGACCGAGCAGCACGCATCGTTGCAACGCAGCAGGACAGAGTCTACCTTGGCAATGGAGACCTCGCCTACGTCGCCGGCGCCGACCCGTCCAGGCCAGACTGGCAAATCTATCGCAACGGCAGGCCATTACACGACCCTGACAATAACCAGATCCTCGGTTACGAAGCTTTCTATCTTGGCACCGCAAGGCAGCTCGAACCTGGCAACCCCGCAACCTTTGAAGTAGTCACGATGAAACAGGAGATCGGCCGTGGCGATCGCCTGCTGCCGGCGATACGTCCCCCGCTGGTTGCCTACGTGCCACACAAACCTAGATTTCAGGTCAATGGTCGAGTGATTTCAGTCTATGGCGGCGTCGACACCGCAGGCCGAGGGTCAATTGTCACGCTCAACCGTGGAGCCAGGGACGGGATCGAGATTGGGCATGTCCTGGCGCTCGAACGTAATCGTACGGTAGTTGAACGTGATGAGAACGATACAAAGGTGAGGGTACCGATCCCTCCGGAACGGATTGGCTTGCTGTTCGTCTTTCGGATATTTGAGCGTCTATCGTACGGTTTGGTAGTTCAGTCTGAGAGTACCGTGGACGTCAACGACTTCGCTCGTACACCCTAGGAATGAATGCGGCCGAGTCGTTGGCGAACTGGCTACGACTGACGCTGATTCCGGGCATTGGCGGCGAGACCCAGCGCAAGCTGTTAAGCGCTTTCGGACTTCCGGAAGCCGTCTTCCTTGCGAGTCGCAGCGCGTTGCGCAATGTTGTGGGCGACAAGACCGCAAGCCTGGTGCTTGATACCGACAATCAGCTCATGATTGAGGAAGCTTTGCGCTGGTCGGAGAAGCCTGGTCAGCACCTGCTGTGCCTGGCCGACGCCGAATATCCCCAGTCGCTGCTGCAAATACCCGACCCACCGACGCTGCTCTATGTTCGTGGCCGTCTCGATCTGCTCAATACGCCTGCCTTGGCAATAGTCGGTAGCCGCAACCCTACACCACAAGGGATTAGTAATGCCGAACGCTTTGCTGCCGCCCTTGCCGATGCCCAGCTGACGATTACCAGCGGCCTTGCCCTGGGGATAGATGCAGCCGCTCATCGCGGCGCACTGAGGGTTTCGGGCAACACCGTTGCATTCATCGGCACCGGTATTGATCGCCTCTACCCGTCCGCAAACCGAGGCCTGGCGCACGAAATCGAGGACTATGGCACGATCATCTCGGAGTTTCGCTTGAGCACTCCCGCCATTGCCGCCAACTTCCCTCGCCGAAACCGCCTGATATCGGGTTTCTCGCGCGGTGTGCTGGTAGTCGAAGCAACGACCGAAAGTGGCTCCTTGATCACCGCACGCCTGGCCGCCGAGCAGGGTCGCGAAGTCTTTGCCATTCCCGGATCGATTCACTCCCCGCAGGCACGCGGCTGCCATCAATTGATCAAACAGGGCGCGAAGCTTGTCGAAACCGTACAGGATGTACTCGACGAGCTACATTGGTTCAGCATTTCTCCCCGGCAAAAAGTTTCCCCGGCAAGTGGTGACCAGACTAACGATCTATTGCTGAGCATGGGTTTTGATCCTTGCGCCCTGGACGAACTCGTAGAACGCAGTGGCTTGACGGCTGACGTGGTTTCGGTGATGCTGCTGCACTTGGAAATGAATGGCCAGGTTGGCAGTTTGCCTGGAGGCCGCTATCAACGCATTTCCCACAACTGAGAGCCTCTCCGCCAGAATCATGATGACCCACTCAGCCAATCCTCCGATGACTGATTTCGCCACCCTCCCCGGCTGATGAAGACCCCCCCATGAGCAAGAAACTGATCATCACCGAGAAGCCTTCCGTCGCCGCCGACCTTGCGCGCGCCCTGGGTGGATTCGTTCGGCACGAAGACTACTTCGAGAATGACGATTACGTCCTTTCGTCGGCCATTGGTCACCTGCTGGAACTGGCTTGTCCCGAAGAATATGAGGTCAAGCGCGGCAAATGGTCATTCGCCCATCTGCCAGTGATACCACCCCACTTTACCTTGCAGCCAATTGCCAAGACCGAGTCGCGCCTCAAGCTATTGATCCGTCTCATCAAGCGCAAGGACGTGATCAGTCTGGTAAACGCCTGTGACGCTGGACGTGAAGGGGAATTGATCTTCAACTACATCACCCAGCATGCTGGCAATGGCAAACCTGTAGAGCGCTTGTGGTTACAGTCAATGACTCCGCAAGCCATCAAGGAAGGCTTCATGCACTTGCGAAAAGGCGAAGATATGCGAGGACTGGGGGACGCTGCGGTATGTCGATCGGAATCCGACTGGCTGGTCGGAATCAACGGTACGCGCGCGATGACCGCCTTCAACTCCAAGACTGGCGGTTTCCACCTGACTACTGTCGGTCGCGTTCAAACACCATCACTCGCACTGATCGTCGAACGCGAGGATCGCATACGCAAGTTCAAACCTCGCCCCTACTGGGAGCTTGAGGGAGTCTTTGTCTGTGACGCCGGAGAGTACCGAGGCAAATGGTTCGACGAAAAATTCAAGGGCAAGGAGGAAGACGAACATGCACGCGCTGATCGCCTCTGGGATGAGACCAGAGGCCTCTTGCTGCAAGAGAAATGCGCAAGCAAGATGGGGGAGGTCACCGAGGAATCGAAGGCTTCGACACAACTATCACCGTTGCTGTTTGATCTGACCAGCCTTCAACGCGAGGCCAACGGGCGCTACGGTTTCTCCGCCAAGCTCACCCTTGGCCTGGCGCAGGCGCTTTATGAAAAGCACAAGGTCCTCACCTATCCACGTACCGATTCGCGCGCGCTACCCGAGGACTATATTTCGACGGTCAGCAGCACGCTCTTGATGCTTACCGGAGAGGGAGTCGGCAAAGGTCACGACGAAGCGGTGCTGGCTCGCTATGCGCCTTTTGCAAAAAAGATCCTGGACAGTCACTGGGTCATTCCGAACAAACGGATATTCAACAACGCCAAGGTTTCAGATCATTTCGCGATCATTCCTACGCTCCAGGCTCCAAAACATCTGTCCGAACCCGAGTCGAAACTGTACGACATGGTAGTCAAGCGCTTTCTGGCCGTATTCTATCCGGCTGCGGAGTTTCTGATCACCACCCGCATTTCGCGTGTCCAGTCCGAGCCATTCAAAACCGAAGGCAGGGTTTTGGTCAACCCGGGTTGGCTGGCAGTCTATGGTCGTGATGCGCAGTCTGATGGCGAAGGCAATCTGGTTGCCGTTGCACCAGGGGAGAAAGTCATGGCTACAGAAATGCTGTTGAGCGCCCATCAAACCAAACCACCGGCCCGCTACTCAGAAGCCAGCTTGTTGACGGCCATGGAGAGCGCCGGCAAGGCCATGGACGACGAAGAGTTGCGGGCGGCAATGGCAGGTCGCGGCCTGGGTACCCCAGCCACACGCGCCCAGATCATCGAAAACCTGCTTTCCGAACAGTACCTTCTTAGAGAAGGCCGTGAACTTCAGCCAACTGCCAAGGCATTTTCACTGATGACACTCCTGAACGGTCTGGGTATCCGCGAGTTGACCGCTCCCGAACTCACCGGCGAATGGGAATGGAAGCTTGCGCGCATGGAACGAGGAGAGATGTCGCGCAGAGAATTCATGAAAGAGATCGCGGCAATGACTCAACATATTGTGGACCGCGCAAAAAGTTACGACAGCGACAGCATTCCCGGGGATTTCGGAGCACTTGCGACCCCTTGCCCAAAATGCGGTGGATTGATCAAGGAGACCTACAAGAAATTTCAGTGCCAGGCTTGCGATTTCGCTCTATGGAAAATTGTCGCCGGCCGACAATTCGAAGCAACCGAGATCGAAGAATTACTCACCAAGCGCAAAATCGGCCCCTTGAGCGGCTTTAGGAACAAAATGGGTCGACCTTTCAACACCATCGTCCTCCTTAACGCTGAAAACGCTCCGGAGTTTGACTTCGGGCAAGGTGCCGCCAGCGATGAAGGTTCCGTCGAAGCAGTCGATTTCTCAGACAGTGAATCCCTGGGTGCCTGCCCTAAATGCGCGGCACGCGTGTTTGCTCAGGGCATGGCCTATGTCTGCGAGAAATCTGTTGGGCCAGTGAAAAGCTGTGACTTCCGTTCAGGAACGATCATTCTTCAACAACCGATTGAACCCGAACAAATGCGGAAACTTCTTGACACTGGGCGTACTGATTTACTCAGAGATTTCATCTCTGCACGTACTCGTCGAAAATTCTCGGCTTACCTGGTACGCGGAGCCGATGGAAAGGTCGGCTTTGAGTTCGAGAAGCGTACGCCAAAATCAGCAGCAAAATCGACCAAGGGAGCACCTGCCCCGACAAGCTCCACGATACCGTCCAACGCTTCTGCGGCAACAGCGAATCGCAGGAAGACCTCTGGTCAGGCCACGTGAAACAGGCCGACACCTGTTTCACGTGAAACATGGCAGCGCAGGCTGCTTGCCGAGTTGCCAAGCGCCTGCGCTGTCATGCTCGAAGCACCCCTGGCGGAGGAGCGTCCAGGATGGCTGCCCGCAACACGTCGATTGCCTGCGGCCTGGGGAAAGTCGCTCGCCAGGCGATGACTACCCTCCGCACAGGGACAGGCTCAGTGAAATGGCGAAACAACAGCAAGGGATCTTGCTGGGGCCACGATGCTGCGGCCGATGCCGGCACGATCGATATACCCGCGCCGCTAGCCACCATGTAACGAACCGTTTCGAGAGAACTTCCTTCAAGCGCACCCACTGTTCCGCCAGGCGCCGAAAGCTGTGGGCAAGCCTGTACGACCTGATCCCGAAAACAATTGCCAATCCCGAGAAGCAAAAGATTTTCCGCAGCCACATGCTCGGGAGCGATCAAGGACTCCATGGCTAAAGGATGTCCTGTCGGCATCACAACATAAAATGGCTCCTCATACACCACTCTAGAGACAATCCCCGGCTCATCAAATGGCAAGGCCACGACAATCACATCGAGATCACCCCGACGCAACTGCGCCGTCAGGTTGACGGTAAAGTTCTCGTGTAGATAGAGTGGCATCCGCGGTGCGCGGGAATGCAAGGACGGAATCAGACGCGGCAGAAGGTAAGGCGCAATAGTATAGATGACGCCAAGGCGCAATGGCCCAGACAAGGGATCCTTTCCCTGTGCAACGATCTCCCTGATCCTGCCTGCTTCCTCAAGCACCCGCTCAGCCTGTATCGCAATCTGTTCGCCAATCATTGTCAGCCGTACATCAGCGGATGAACGCTCGAACAGGATGACACCATGCCGCTGCTCGACCTTTTTCAGTGCTACCGAAAGCGTTGGCTGGCTGACGTGGCACTTCTCGGCTGCGCGCCCGAAGTGCCTCTCTCGGGCAAGCGTAACGATATAACGCAGTTCGGTCAGTGTCATCGCAATGAACCCTGGTTCGGATTACTCATGAGCTGGATCAATTCCGGCGGCAAGCTTACCGGCCATTGCCTCATCCCCGTTGCGCCAGAAGCTCCAGCTCTGGCGACCCCAGCCACATCCACTGGCCTACTGGCAATGCCAGTGGTAACGAAAATCCACCCACCGTTATGCGATGCAGGGCCTCCACACGATTGCCGGCAGCGGCAATCATCCGCTTCACCAGATGGTATTTCCCCTCGGTAACAGTCAAACGCAATCTCTTTTCGTCCATCCTAATGCACGCCACCGCTCCGACCGGTTTGGCATCGTCATGTAATTCCACGCCGTTGAGTAGGGCCATCACCTGTGCATCATCGACCATATGCCTAGTCGTGACCTCATACACTTTAGGAACCCGCTTGCGTGGCGAGGTAAAAGTATGGATGAATTGACCATCGTCAGACAGCAGCAGCAGGCCCGTGCTGTCCTGGTCAAGGCGACCAACTGTCTGGACGCCTCGTGTCACCAGCGGCTGCGGAAGCAGCGAATAGACGCTAGGGTAATGTTGTGGTCGACGCGAGCATTCATAACCCGCTGGCTTGTTCATCGCAAGGTAGACAAACTCGCGATAGTTCCACGGCTCGCCATCGACGGTAAAGCTCAGCCCCGCCGGTTCGAAGTGCGCGTAGGGATCTACGCAGACATCTCCGGCGACCTTGACGCGGCCTGCGAGGACTCGAACACGGCACTCTGCCCGGCTGCCAAAGCCCTGCGATCTGAGCAAGCGTTCAAGTTCCATTCAAGACCAATAATACGCCCATGGCTATTGTTGTCTGATCCGTCAACTGCAACAATAGATATCGTTGCCATCCATCAATTCCACGGAGATTCCCCTCATGCTGGTCAAGTTTACATCAAGCACCTCCGGTCAGATCATGATGTTTGCCCAGGTTGCCCGTCAATTGCTCGAGCTGGTCGGTAAGGACTGCAGCGCCCGCGGCGTCATCACCACCGAGCAACTGCCCGAAGCGATCGAGCGTCTGCGTGTCGCCAGCGTGGAACACACGAGTCATTCCACCAACCATAGCGAGGCTGACAACGAAGATGGCAGCGACGAGCAAGACCCCTCACCAATCGGATTTGGCCAACGCGCCTACCCAATGATCGAACTGCTCGAGTGGACCCGAAAAGAGGATGGCTTCGTCCTTTGGGAGGCTGCCAAGGACTTCTGAAGCGCAGGGCGGGGAAGACCGACCCGCCTGTCATCGGCATCACTGCCAGCCTTGATGTTAGTTGCCTGAATGTATTGCCGGCATCGGTTGCTGACGGTTCAGATCTTTCGGTATACCTCAGCGCCGGCCTCGACGAATTCGATGGCTTTGCCTGCCATTCCCTTCGCCAGCGCCTCGGCTTCGCTCACCCCCTGCTCAATGGCAAACTCCCTCACTTCCTGAGTAATCTTCATGGAGCAAAAATGAGGACCACACATCGAGCAAAAATGCGCGACTTTCGCCGAGTCCTTGGGCAAGGTTTCATCATGAAACTCACGCGCCTTGTCAGGGTCTAGTCCCAGGTTGAATTGATCTTCCCAACGAAATTCGAAGCGCGCCTTGGATAAGGCGTTGTCACGGATCTGCGCACCAGGATGACCCTTGGCTAGGTCGGCAGCATGAGCAGCCAGCTTATAGGTGATGATCCCGGTCTTGACATCGTTCTTGTCAGGAAGACCCAGATGTTCCTTGGGGGTCACGTAGCAGAGCATGGCTGTACCGAACCAACCGATCATCGCCGCACCGATACCGCTGGTGATATGGTCGTAACCGGGCGCAATGTCAGTCGTCAACGGTCCCAGAGTGTAGAAAGGGGCTTCCTTGCAGTAAGCAAGCTGCAGATCCATGTTCTCCTTGATCATGTGCATCGGTACATGGCCGGGCCCCTCGATCATCACCTGCACATCGTGCTTCCAGGCGATATCTGTAAGCTCCCCAAGAGTCTTCAACTCACTGATTTGGGCCTCGTCGTTGGCATCGTAGATCGACCCCGGACGCAATCCATCACCGAGGCTGAAGGATACATCATAGGCCTTCATGATCTCGCAGATTTCCTCGAAGTGGGTGTAGAGAAAGCTTTCCCGGTGATGGGCAAGACACCACTTCGCCATGATCGATCCCCCTCGCGAAACGATTCCGGTCAGGCGTCCGGCAGTCAGTGGCACATAACGTAAAAGCACACCAGCATGGATCGTGAAGTAATCCACCCCCTGCTCGGCTTGTTCGATCAGCGTGTCGCGGAAAATTTCCCAGTTCAGGTCTTCGGCTTTGCCATTGACTTTTTCGAGAGCCTGGTAGATCGGTACCGTTCCGATCGGCACCGGACTGTTGCGAATGATCCACTCGCGTGTTTCATGGATATTCTTCCCGGTCGACAGATCCATCACGGTGTCGCCACCCCAGCGGATGGCCCAGGTCATTTTTTCAACTTCCTCCTGGATGCTCGAACCAAGCGCCGAGTTGCCGATGTTGGCATTGATTTTGGTAAGAAAGTTGCGGCCAATGATCATCGGCTCGCTTTCCGGATGGTTGATGTTGCACGGTATGATCGCCCTGCCCTGCGCAACTTCAGAGCGTACGAACTCCGGACTGATTTCGTCCGGAATACTGGCGCCATAACTGTTGCCGGGATGCTGACGACAGAGAATTTCGGAAAGACGTATCCCTTGCGGACCCGAAGCCTGGAGCTGCTCGATGTAGCTGCGGCGGTTGTTATTTTCCCGGATCGCGACAAACTCCATCTCCGGTGTGATGATGCCTCGCCGTGCATAGTGCATCTGGCTGACATTGGCCCCTGCCCTGGCACGCCGGGGGCAACGCTGCAGGCCTGGAAAGCGCAATTCTTCAAGGGCACTATCGGTCGCGCGGAGGCGACCGAAGGCAGAACTCAAGCCGGACAGCGGCTCGCTATCAGCTCTCTCGGCAATCCACTGCGCACGCAGGGCCGGCAGCCCCTGGCGGATGTCGATGCTTGCCTGTGGCTCGGAATAGGGTCCGGAACAGTCATAGACATAGATTGGCGGGTTTTTCTCTCCTCCAAAAGCCGTGTCGGTGTCCGACTGCGCAATCTCGCGCATCGGTACGCGAATGTCGGGACGGCTGCCGACCACGAAAATCTTGCGGGAATTGGGCAGCGGCTTGATCGCGGCCTCGTCCACATGAGCGTCGGCGGCAATGAATTTTTCGTTAGCGTTCATGGTGTTTCCTTGCGAAGGAGTATGGCGAAAGCGCTGCTGAAACGTACGGTAGACAAGGGCTTAGCGAAACGACTGAGGCAAACCAAATAGCGCAACCAACCGGATGCATCCATCCGCCTCCCTGCGCCACACGACCCGTACAGGTTCGAGAACTCTCGCCTTGATTGACTTGGCACCCCGATATGTCCGCGCAACTTACTGGAAATGCCAGGCTTTAGCAAGAATATCGACATCCCACGGAAGCGTCGGAACGACGTGTGGAAGAGGAGTTACATGGGGGCGGGAAACAGGTGGAAGGAGCTAATGGTCGCTGCCTGGGGCCAATGACCACAGAACGCTGGCTTTCCGGCAGTCGCAGCGAACCTGCTTGACTTGGCGTCCCCACGGGGATTCGAACCCCGGTACCTACCGTGAAAGGGTAGTGTCCTGGGCCTCTAGACGATGGGGACCCGGAAAATCTCTTTCGAAATGCTGGTGGAGGTACGCGGGATCGAACCGCGGACCTCTTGCATGCCATGCAAGCGCTCTCCCAGCTGAGCTATACCCCCTCGAAAGAGAACCGGATTATAGGATCCCAAGCGGCTATTGTAAAGTGGAAGTGACGAGCCAAATTCCGCGATCATGTTGCAGCCGGCTCGGCTACAGCGGCTTGGGACGCTTCGGAGATGGCTCTGGACAAGTGGACACGGCGGCGAGGGATCGCCCAAAGAATTCTTCGACGCAACGATCGAGGTGCACAGCGGTGAACAGGTGTGCCTGCGACTTGCCGAAGGCGGAACGCTGCCCGGTGGTATGGCGAAGGTACGCGAGGTCCGCAAGCTCGGTACGGGCCGTTGACGAAGGCTAGGTGGTGGCCGGATTCGGGAATGAACTGCTCGCGCGGCCCCCCGCCATGGCGGATTGGCTCGCGCTCTAGCAGGTCACATGAAAGAGCGCGATCACCTTACCGCTCGCCTTGTTCCAGCGCTCGATCGCCTCCGGGGTGCGGGCCAGATCGACCTTGACATTCCTTTGCGCCAAATAATCCGCCGCCTCGTTCGAGAGCCTGACCATCCCGTTGTGGCCGGCTCCGATGATCAGACGCTCCGCGTGCTTCTCGAAGATGACCTCGGCTTCCGCCAGCGAGATGACGTGCGAAGTGCCGTAGACGGCCTTGGACAGTTTCTTCTGGCGCTTGCTCACCGCACCGTCGAGACCGATCATCACGTCGTTTTCGATCCGCCGCCCGGCGATGGTGATTGATCCGAACTGGGTGCTGTCGATGTTGGGGTGCATGATTCTTATCCTGTCCACTGTCCATATTCCAGGGAAGCGCGGATTCATTTCGAAGCCTACATTCCGGCGTCAGCCGGAATCCAGGAAGCTCAACAAGTTGGGCCCTGGCCTGCGCTCATGTGAAGAACAAATCTTCATTCCCGGCAAAGGAATGTCTCCGCCTCGTGCCCGACCGCTTTCAACCCGGCAGCGGTCGACCACCATTTTGAACCTGTTCTCAGGCGGCCTGCAAGGCGAATTCAATCAACGAGGCGGCGAGGTGTTCCTGCTGGCTACCCACGTAAGCCGGGATAGATTCCGGTTTTACGTCTGGTCCAGCTCGAGCAACACGGGATCGTCCTGCCGGATTCGGCGATGCGGGTGTAGCGCTCCTCCGCCCCGGTATCGAATTACGCACGATGCAGGGTCCGCAGCAGGTGGAGGTAGTTTACCGCCACATCGATGACGCATTCCTCGATCCGGTCAGGCGTACTCCGGCTGGAAAGCTTGCTCGGGATTCGCGAGTGGACCTTCACCGCTCCAGTAGGGAGAGAGTTTCCTCAATTTCGCGATCACTGGGGGCACGGCGGCGATGACGCGGTCCACTTCCTCTTCGGTGTTGTAGCGCGACAGCGAGAAGCGAATCGTCCCGTGTGCCGCAGTGTAAGGGATGGCCATCGCGCGCATGACATGCGACGGCTCCAGCGAACCCGAGGTGCAGGCCGAGCCGGAAGACGCGGCAATGCCGAGCTGGTTGAGGAGCAACAGAATGCCCTCTCCTTCCACGTACTCGAAAGCGATGCTCGCCGTATTCGGCAGACGGTAGAGCGTGTCGCCATTGACGAAGGCATTTCTGACGCTGCCGAGAATCCCCCGTTCGAGGCGGTCGCGCAGGCGCTTGACCGTCGTGTTCTCGGTCAGCAGGTGCTGCTCGGCGAGCTCGCAGGCGACACCGAGGCCAACGATCGACGCCGAGTTCTCGGTGCCCGCGCGGCGCCCACGCTCCTGGTGGCCGCCGCGCAGGAGTGGCCGGAAGCGGGTATTGCGACGCACATACAACACACCGATGCCTTTCGGCGCATGCAGCTTGTGACCGGACAACGAGAGCATGTCGATCTGCGTGCTTTTCAGGTCAATGGCGACCTTGCCGACGGCCTGCACGGCATCGGTGTGGAAAAGGATGCCTTTCGCGTGCGCCATCTCGGCCATTTCCTCGACCGGGAAGAGCGTTCCCGTTTCATTGTTCGCCCACATCGCAGAAACGATCGCCACGCGCTCGTTGAGCAGCGACCGGTATTCGTCGAGGTCGAGCCGCCCCCTGCGGTCAACGCGCAGGCGATGCACGACGTAATCCTCCTTCTCGAGGTAGGCGCACAGGTTGAGGATCGCAGGATGTTCGACGACCGTGGTGATCACCGTCCGCCGTTCCGGATGGGCTTTCAGCGCCGAGAGGATGGCGGTCGCATCGGACTCGGTGCCGCAGGAATTGAACACGATTTCGCTGTCGTGGGCCGCTCCGAGGAGAGACTGGACCTGCATGCGCGCCTGCTTGATCGCTTGACCGACCTGCGAACCAAAGCTGTGAATCGAAGACGCATTGCCGAACTGTTCGGTAAAGTAGGGCAACATCGCCGCCACGACGGCGGGATCGCAGGCCGTCGTGGCGTTGTTATCCATATAGATCGGTTGCATGGCTTCTCCAGTCGGTTGACGGTTACGCGCGGACCAGCGCTGCGACCGGCAGCACCTGCACCAGTTCGCCCAGGGCTTCGATGAGTTTCTGCTGCACGCCTCCTAGGGTGGCGGACTCCATCGAGCATCCGCGGCAGGCGCCGGTGAGTTCGACGTAGACTTTCTTGCCGTCGACCTCGACCAGGGTGACGTCACCGTGGTCACGCTGCAGCGAAGGACGGATCGCCTCCAAGATCTCCTCGATCTTGCGGATGCGCTGGTAGTTGGTCAGCTTTGGCTTGTTCACCCCGTCGCTGCTTGCCGGACGCGCTTTGGTCGGCTTTGCTTCGTTGGCGTAGAGCCGGCCGTTGACGGCGATCAGGATGTCCTCGATCTTCTCGTGACACGCCGAACAGCCACCACCGGCCTTGGTGTAGTTGGCGACCTCCTCGATGGTCCGCAGGCTATTGGCGCGCACCGTGTCCTCGATCATCACGGCGTCGATGGCGAAACACTTGCAGACCAGTTCTCCTTCCTCGTGATCATCCTTCCAGGTCTCGCCGCGATAGTTGGCGACCGCCGCCTGCAGTGCCTCGCGCCCCATGACCGAACAGTGCATCTTTTCCGGCGGCAGTCCGTCGAGATAGTCGGCGATGTCCTGGTTGCTGACCTGTAGCGCTTCGTCCAGCGTCTTGCCCTTGATGATCTCGGTCAGCGCCGACGACGAGGCGATCGCCGAGCCGCAACCAAAGGTCTGAAAGCGCGCATCGTCGATGACCTCGGTTTCCGGGTTGACCCTGAGCATCAGGCGCAGCGCGTCGCCACACTTGATCGAACCGAAGTCGCCGACGCCGTTGGCGTTCTCGAGCGGCCCGGAATTCCTCGGATTGAAGAAGTGTTCGCGCACCTTTTCGGAATAGTCCCACATGGCGATCTCCTCAGCCCGCGAACGACTGGCCGCAGGCGCAGGCGCCGGAGACGTTCGGATTGTTGAACTTGAAGCCGGTCTGCGTGAGGCTGTCGACAAAGTCGACCGTCAGGCCATCGAGCATTGAACTGCTCAACGGGTCGACCAACAAGCGTGCAGCGGCGCCGACGTCGAATTCCAGATCGTCCGCGCCCTTGTCCTGTTCGAGACGCAATCCGTATTGCAGGCCGGCGCAACCGCCACCGGAGACAAAGATGCGCAGACCGGCAACCGGAGTCTCGGTGGCCTTGACGAAACGGCTGATTGCCTTCACGGCGGCGGGGGTCAGATGGATCATGCGTTGCTCTCCTTGAGATGAGGTGGGTTCCCTGAGTTCATCACCGCAAGCTTCGTACCAGGCTTGCCGATGAGGTTCA
Source organism: Candidatus Accumulibacter cognatus (assembly GCA_013414765.1). Taxonomy (GTDB): domain Bacteria; phylum Pseudomonadota; class Gammaproteobacteria; order Burkholderiales; family Rhodocyclaceae; genus Accumulibacter; species Accumulibacter cognatus. Next base: position 1,838,025 of record CP058708.1, on the reverse strand, counting down.
ACACCATGATTTTCATATATTTTCGCCATTTCCCCCGTGCTCGAATGGATGTCGCAAACGCGACACTCGGAATGGAAACACGGTCGAAAGACAACGGCAGACGCGCAGAACTCACGCCATTCACCCCGCAGCCACCTCGTAGGTGTAGCAGTCCTTCGGGCAAACACGACCGCAGGCGCCGCAGCCGATGCAGTCGGCGCCGTTGGCAATGGTCATCACCATCATTTCGTCATCGTCGTCGCCATCCTCGTCGGCGTCGGCCAGCAACTGCTCGCTCCGTTCGACCAGGTCGAGAACATTGCGTGGACACACCTTGTAGCAGCGGCCGCAGCCAATGCACTTCTTCGGATCGAGAAAACTGACAAATTGCGGGACCCATTCGTCCCCGCCGCGGGTGCGTCCAGTGATGGTACCCATGCGCTTATCCTTTCTGTGCCGCCTGCAGGCGGGAGTTGGCTTCTGCCCACGCTTTGCACGCCGTGAGGGTTGCCTGTGAAATTTCCGGAAGCTCCTGCCAGCCGGCAGGCAATCTGTCCTCGACCAGATCGTGGAGCCTCGCAGCCTGCTCGCTGGCCAGGCGCTTCAGCTTTTTCACCTGCCGATCGAGCTCCCTGATTTCGTCTTCGCTCATCTTTCTGCCCTCACATGCCCGCCACTTCCGGGAATCGGCCGATGACGCCGAGCGCTACGGCAAGGTGTTTGTCGGCTTCGCTCTTCATCTTCGACAGCGACTCGAAGCCGAAGCGATGCACATCGCGCAGCGTCCGATCCATCACCACCAGCTTGCCGACAGTAATCAGCGCACGCCCGAAGCCTTCGTGGGTGATCTGCACGAAGGGCACCGCCATCTGCCCGCATTCCTTCTCGATCAGCACCGCAATCGCGTTGTGGAAAGCCTTGACACGGGCCAGTGTCAACTCGTCGGGATCGCCGATGGTCGGCAGCGCCCGCTTCTGCTCCTTGCTCAGCACGTAGCCAGCGAGGATCGTCGGCACCGGCTTGCCGTCCCACTGGCCATAGCTGTCGAGCGCCCGCGTCTGACGCAGCATTTCCCTGATGAAATCGGTGGCATAGATTGGCGAGTCGTCGGGCTCGATCGCGGATGCCGGGGCAAGACCTGCAGTCATGGGCTTTCTCCAGGAAATGACTGGGATGAACAAGTGACAGAGACGGTCGGCTGCAGATTGCCGGCGAGCAGCCGGCGATGTAGCAGACGGACCAGGAACAGTCCGGTGGTCAGACCAAGGGCGGCACCGAGGGCGGCGGCAGCGTCGCCAGCGAAGGAAAACAGTGCCGCGCCGAGCAGCAGCGTCACGACCGGCAGCAGATAGCCAATGGCCATTGCGAGGGCAAAATTCGCCTGATCCAGTTCGAGCAGCACGGGGTCCCCGACCGCCATGTCCGCCAACGCCGTGACGCGGAGCGACTGTTCACTTCCGTGGCCGCAGACGGCGCGTGCCCGGCAAGCATGGCAGCCCGATGCGGCGTCGATGCGTACCTCGGCCACGTCGCCATGCACGCCGACCACCCGGCCACGAGCTTGCAGAGGACCCGCCGTCATTCGTCCCAGCCTTCGTCAAGCATGCGATCGAAGCGGGCGCTGTCGCCCTCCTGCCGGCGAATTGCCTTGTCAACCCAGGCGGTGCCGCCAGCGCAGATCGCGCGGCTGAGCTGCTGCAAGAGCACGTCGATCGCTGCCTCATCGTCGAGCCGGATCGGCTGCACGCCGACGGCCAGCAACTGCTTCACCGCCGAGGCGCCGGCCGCCAGGCAATAGACGGCGGCACAACCCGCCAGCGCCGCAACCCGCGCCGGCAGTCGGCCTTCGTTGGCCTCCATGGCGGCCGGCGGAAACTCGACGATTTCGACCAGTTGCGCGCGCTCACCGTCCAGGGCATAGACCGCAAAACCTTCGGCGGCGCCGAAGTGCTGATTGACCGTGCTGCGGTCGTTGCTGGCGAAAGCCACCCTGAGCATGCCCGGCGCCTCGTTAGTGGTGGGCCAGGCCAGCGCCAGACGGCGCCCGCGCCGGTGCGTCGACGTCGTCGCCGACCCGGTAGATCGATCTATGGACAGGGATGTCATGATGGCTCCCGAGGAAAAGATTGGCGATATCGAACAAAGCCTGACGCGCGCCGCGATAGCCGACCCAGGTCCGCGCATAGCCGCCGACCCAGTCGTACTGGGGAAAACCGGCGCGCAGCAACGGCACTTGCAGGCGTTGCGCGCTGGGCACGGCGTGCGAGTTGGCGACGATGAGCTGGGCGCGTTGCGCCAGTGCCGCACGTTCCAGGTCCTCGAGATCGCCGATGCGCACACAGGCGGACGGTAGATCGGCGAGCACCTCTGCACGCGTAGACGCCACCGCGGCGACGATTTCGCCGCCGACAGCGGTGAGGAACTGGCCGAGCGCCACCAACAGGTCGGGGTCGGCAGCAATGCCGATGCGCAGGAAGCCGGTCATGAAATGGGTGTCTACCATAGCATCCTCAGACAACCTGATCTCACGGATTTTGCGACGTACCGAGTTGCAGAATCAGGCGGAGGTTGGAGCGTGGGAAGAGCGTCTTGGTAGAGTTCAACTCGTCACAGAGTTTGCGGACGGCGCGGTCCGACACGCCATTGGCCATGTGGTGGAGGCGTACGGTCAGGGTGCCGGCGTTAGGATCGGGCAGCAAGTCCGCTTCGGTCGTGTAGATCGCGCGCAGCAAGCTGCGTGCCTCGTCCGGGCGCGAGAGAAGCGGTGCCAGGACGTTGGCCATGGCCGTTTCCGCGCGATAGGCAATCATCTTGAGCGTGTCGAGTAGCTGCTTGCTGTGGGTGCTCAGCCGGCGGAACTGCTGTTCTTCCGGCAAATCCTTGAGGGCGAGATGGGAGGGGGTTTCTTTACGTTGTTCCTTCAGGGCCTTGAGTTCGTCCTGCAGATGTTCGATCTCGTCGTGGGCAGCGGCTTTTTTCGCGACAAAGGCCTCGACTTTCGCTGGTTCAATCGTCTCGTTGAGGTTAAGCGCGCCGAATTGGGCGAGCCTGCGGCTGAGCTTGCTGGTCAGCGCGCGAACCTGGCCGTCGAGGGTTCGGCGAGCTGGGTTGACAACGCGTGCGGTATCAGGAATTTCTTCCATCTGATAATCCACCAGGCGGTCCAGGGCAAAGTGTTCACGCGCATACTTGAAGAAGTTTTCCTGAGACCACCTGGCGAACAGGGTGGCCGCCAGGCGCCCTATGCCAGATTGGTAATCCGTGCTGATCAGGGCGACCTGGCGACCGGTGTCACAGACCTTGCGTATCTCGCGTACCCACACCACGCCGCCGAGCAGCGTTCCCCGTTCGGCGAGTCGCATGCGTACCTGCTGGCCACGGCGAAGTTCGATCGTGGCGTCGACGAATTCCTCGGGCGACCAATCGTCGCCGGCGTACTTGCGATAGGAGAGGCAGGCAACGCGACGCGCCTTCAGACGCTTGAACAACTCTGGGCTATAGCCTTCGCGATCGAAGACCAGGGTGAAGCGATGGCGCAGCGGGTCGGCCGCGAGCGCTTCGGCGCTCGGCTGGCCCGGGATGTCCCGTTCCAGCCGAGGCAGGATCTCGCCTTCAAGAACCTTGATCAGGCCCGGGTCGACGGATTGCGTGACCCGGAAGAAGGGCTGCCCGTCGATCGCGTTGACCCAGTAATCGGCGGTCGCACGCTGGCACAGCCGCTGCCGCGCGATGTAGTGGCGCGGCAATTGGGTCTGCTCGCCGTAATACACCCGCACATGCGCGTCGACGTAGAGGATGCCCGCTTGTTCCGGCGCCGCCGCCATCCAGCGCCGACACAGGTCGGCACTCCATTTCTCGGCATGATCGCCCTGGCTCAGGAGCCCTATCTTCTCGCGCAGGGTGCGCACTTCGGGAATCCGATCGAGACCCAGTAACTTGCCCCACTCGCCTGGCGCACACGAGCGCAGAGACTCGACCGATTCCAGTCGCGCCAGGGCCATGAAGGCAATCAACATCAACAGACTGTCGATCCCGTAGTAACCCGCTGGCAGCGGAAGACCCTCCGACCCGTCGAGCAATCCGACCGCCAATAAGGCAGGCAGCGCGAACAGCACCCCGCCACGCGGTACATCAACGGCCGCCTGGAACTGCGGAGCAACGGCATTCAGCCCGCCCACGCTGGCCGCCACCCGGGCAACCACGTTGCTCGCCCCAACCCCCATCGGGGCCGCGCTGTCGAGTGCGCTCCGCTCGCTCTTGGTGCTCGAGACGACCGCGCAGACCCCTTTCCCCACCGGAACATGCAGCCGTCCGGCACGCACCGCCTTCGACAGGGTGTCGCTCTTGATCCCCAGTTCTGTCGCAACGCTCGGGACCGTCTGTCCGCCGTCGAACAGGGCCTGCGCCTGCTGCAACACCTCTGCCGTCAGCACCGCCGGACCCCGGCGCCGCGGCGGAACGTAGAACCCTTTCGGCCCCTCTTGCCGATAGCGCTTCAACGCTCGCTTGACACTCAACGCCGGCACCCCGAAGGCGCGCGACACGTCCACCACCCGAAGATGACCCTGCGCGATAAACTGCGCCGTAATCATCCGGAAGGTCGCCAAATCCTCTTCCCCATGACTAAACACCGGCAGGACGCCGTGGAAATACACGACTCGCCCGTCCTGCTTCCCGACAGACAGCAGGTCCTTGATCGGCGTCACGGCATCCGGAAAGATCGGCAACAGCAGTTGGGGCATCCGATTCTCCCGCAAGATCGGCGTGGCGCCGGCCAAAAAACCGGACTATCGCCAATTTTCGGTATCTTCGCAATATCTGCCACGCCCCTCGCCATAAACCCGCGCCAGTGCTTTGTCAGCGCGCTAACCGTATGAACTACTGCGGATTCGTGATGCCACTCGTGCAAACGTCATGGCGCCGAGATCAGGTTGTCTGATCCTGCAGTTGCGCCCGTTGGCGCTCGATGGCGGCAGGTACCGGCTGCCCCGAGATTTCGGCCAGCGTGAGGATGAAGGCATCACAGGCGTCGAGGCCGAGCAGATGATCGAAACGGAAATCCGGCACGCCAATACGCGCCCGCAGCAGATCGGCCGCCTTGTACAACGAACGGCCAATGACGATCGTGGCGGTCGCCTCTCCGAGCGCGGCGATGGCGGCTTTCGGCGTCCCCCCCAGGGTCAGCGGCGTGCTCTCCTGGTCGATCAGATGCCCGTCGAGTGAATCGCCGAGGTCGGGCAGCACCACCGGCTGTAGACCGAAGGCCTCGATCCATTCCTTGATCGCTTCAATGTCTCCCGGCGTCAGCATCGACGACGCGAGGACATTGACCTGCCGGCTGCGGACCGCAGCCGGTGCCGGCCCGAGGCCGGCGGGGAGCAGCGTGTCGATGATCGCTTCGACGGCGAGGGCAAAGCCGGACTCAAGGCAACCGCTGTAGTCCGGCGTGCTTACCGGCACCACAGCGGTGCTCGCGAACTCCGGATATCGGCTGCGGAACTCGCGCACCAGGCGCGGCATGTCGCAGCCCTGGGTCTCGGAGAGCCCGGTGGTCGGCAGGCCGATGATCTCCGGCCGACTCTTCTCGCAGAGCACGCGCAAGCCCTCGATGACGTTCTCGTCGGCGCTCATGATGCTCGACACCTGATCCATGGCCGTCGTCTGCAGCGGGATCGGCTCGCGGAAATGGCGTACCAGGAACACCTTGCCAAAAGCCGTACAACCCTGCGATCCGTGCAGCATCGGAATCGCCCGCCGCAGGCCGAGGAAAGCCAGGGCGGCGCCGATCGGCTGACTGGCCTTGAGCGGATTCACGGCCAGCGGCTTGGCGCGCTTGAGAATTTCAGGCATGGGTTTCTCCCGCAGGCGCTGGCGCCTTGCCTGCGGCCGGCGCGACATGCCATGGCGCTGGCGCCCGCACTTTCTTCCACACCGGCGATTCCAGCGTCAGCGCAAGCTGGCGCACCAGCTCAAGCATGCCGCCGTAACCGGCGTAGCCGAATTCCCTTTCCTGGTTGATGTCGAGAAACGGAATGCGGGCCTTCAGAGCAGTGTACAGGTTGCGCCCGCCAGCGATCAGAATGTCCGCCTGGTAGTCCTGGTAGGCCTGCAGCAGCGCCTTCGGGCTGCCGTCAGTGATCATCTTCGTCGCCTCGCCCATGATCTCGCGGATGCGCGCCTTGTCCTCCTCGGTCGACTTGTTGGTGCCGGTGGCCACCACCGTCATGCCCAGATCCTGGAGCGCCGACACCACCGACCAGCTCTTGACGCCACCGGTGTAGAGCAGCACCCGCTTGCCGGCCAGCCGCGCTCGCCAGGGTTCGAGGGCGGCGCGAACGGCGCCCTCCTCGCGCGCGATCATTGCCTCGGTGCGCGCCGCGAGATCGTCGTCGCCAAGCAGGCGGGCGAAGTCACGGAAGGCCTGCGAGGTGTCGGTGATGCCGTAGAAACTGCCTTCGAAAAAGGGCACGCCAAAGTTGCTTTCAAGTTTGCGCGCGACATTGAGCAGCGCCTTGGCGCAAACCACCATCGACGCCCGCGCGCGGTGCATGGTCTGCACCTCGTGGAAGCGTGCGTCGCCCGAGAGCGTGCACAGAATGCGCAGGCCCAGTTCGTCGAACAACGGTGCGAGGTACCAGAACTCGCCAGCGATGTTGTATTCGCCGATGAGGTTCACGTCGTGGACCCGGATGCCCGGCCGTTGCGTGGATGCGGCGATCGGTGCCGGTTCGCGGGTGCCGATCACATACTTGAACATGGCCTCCCCGGCAATGCGGTTGCCCAGGTTCTTGGTGCCGTAGAAGCCGGCGCAGTCGACCGGCACCACCGGCACCCCCCAGCGCGCGCTGGCCGCTCTGGCCACCGCCTCGAGATCGTCGCCGATCAGCGCCGGAACACAGGTCGAGTAGAGGAAGACGGCCTTCGGCGCGTAGTCGTCGATCGCCTGCTTGATGGCCAGGAACAGCCGCTTCTCGCCACGCCCCATGATCACGTCCTGCTCGGTGAGGTCGGTGGTCATGCCGATGCGATAGAGCGTCGGTCCCGACGAACGCGCGCCACGGTTGTCCCAGGAGGCGCCGGCGCAGGCGATCGGCCCGTGCACGATGTGAGCGACGTCGGCAATCGGCAGCAGCGCGATCTGCGCACCGTCGAACGAGCAGCCGCCCGCCGTCGCGCCCGGTTTGGTGCGCGCGCAACCGGATTTCTCGTTCCTGTTGTGAGCACAGGCGGGCTCGTTCAGCAGTTGGGCAATTTCGGCTGTCTTCATGGCGTCAGTCCTCTGTTCCCTGGCATGCCGCAATTGCCGTGCCAACGCTAAGCGCCTGATTCCGCATCCTTGTGCCTGGGCTGGGTTTTGTCGGGTTCGCGACATTGTCGCGTCGAACGAAGCGGAGGAGCACCACCAGCCGGTCAAGACAGCCTGGCGTGGATTCTGCTTGAGGTCCCTCGTCCGCCACCTGGGAGCCCTGTATGCTCAACCCGACCGACAAGCTGCCGAGCGTGCGACTCGGCGAAGACCTGCGTGCCCTCGCCTTGCGTGGCGTCATTGGCCAGGCGCTGAAGACGGGCCGCCAGCCGTTGATCCGGGGCTTCCCGGAAGAACGGCTGCAAGCAGTCCTTGCGACCCTTTGCCCCGGCACAAGGTTCGCGGCGAACCCTGGAGCGTGGACTCCCGACGATGACGGCGACGAGTTTGCCGATCTCCTCGATCTGTTGCTCGAACACCTGGCGCTGCCCGACGAGTCGGGCATCTGCCTGTGTCATGCCATTGAGACGGCGGCAATGGGCTCAGACCACCTCTGGCAGGACATGGGGCTGCCCAGCCGTACGGCGCTATCGGACTTGCTGCGCGAGCACTTCCCCGCGCTGGCGGCGAAGAACGTCGGCGACATGAAATGGAAGAAGTTCTTCTACCGCCAGCTTTGCGAGCGTGCCGGCGTGCCGATCTGCAAGGCGCCACACTGCGCCGAGTGCTGCGACCGGGCGCTTTGCTTCGGGCCGGAGGAAGGCTCCGGGTGATGCTGGCTTTCTTCTTGCTTCCGCCATGTCGTAGGATGCCATGACGCTTGGCGGGTGTCGCAAAGCAGTCAAAGTTCCCGTTTGAGGAGACGAAATGGACCAACTATCGGAACAACCCTGGGTGAAGCGGCAGGTCGGTGGCCGACATGGCATCGGCAGCACGTTCACCGCTGGTATCCATGCTCACCAATGACAGCGTCGCCGAACTTGGCCTACACGAGGGAGTGCGCGCTTGTGCCCTGATCAAGGCTTCGCACATCATCCTGGCCGTTCCGGCCTGAATGCAAGGATTCCCCATGCTCCGTCAAATCTGTTTCGCCGTGGCCCTGTTGACTGCGGCATCGGCTCATGCGGACGAGATCAGCGTCGCCGTCGCGGCCAACTTCGCCTCGCCGATGCAGAAGATCGCCGCCGAGTTCGAAAAGGACAGCGGTCACACCATCGTTGCGTCGTTCGGTTCTACCGGCAAGTTCTACGCCCAGATCAAGGCCGGCGCACCTTTCGAAGTGCTGTTCGCCGCTGACGACGAAACTTCCGCACGCCTGGAGAAGGAGGGTGACGGCGTGGCCGGCAGCCGGTTTACCTACGCGATCGGCAAACTCGTGCTCTGGAGCCGGAAAGAGGGTTTCGTTGACGACAGGGGCGAAGTACTGCGCAAGTCCGACTTCCAGCACCTCGCGCTGCCCAACCCCAAGCTCGCACCCTACGGGGCAGCCGGTATCCAGACGCTGCAGGCGCTTGGCCTGCTCGACAGACTGCAGTCGAAATTCGTCACTGCCGAGAACATTAGCCAAACCTACCAGTTCGTCGCCTCCGGCAACGCCGAACTCGGTTTCGTCGCGCTCTCGCAGGTATACAAGGCGGGTCGTATCGCCGAAGGATCGGGCTGGATCGTGCCGCCGAAACTCCACGCCCCGATCCGCCAGGATGTGCTGCTGCTCACCAGGGGCAAAGGCCGGTCAGGTCCCGCAGCGCTGCTGAAGTATCTGCGCGGCGATAAGGCAAGGTCGATCATCAAGTCCTTCGGTTACGAATGATGAGGATCGCCGGTGCAATGGCCGGAATCAAGCGCCCGGCGACCACCACCCCGCTTTCCCCAGCGCGCCGCGGCGTCGCGGTGGTTCGGCCGCCATGCTGAACCCGGCCGACCTCTCTGCGGTCTGGCTCACGCTCAAGCTGGCCGGGACGGCCACCGCCGTGCTGCTCTTGCTCGGCACGCCGATGGCCTGGTGGCTGGCACGCACCCGGCACTGGACGAAAGGAGTGATCGGCGCCCTGGTAACTCTGCCGCTGGTGCTGCCGCCAACGGTTCTCGGCTTCTACCTGCTGGTGCTGATGGGACCGGACGGAATGCTCGGCCGCTTGCTGGCGGCGAGCGGACTGCAAGCGCTGCCCTTCACCTTCAGTGGTCTTGTCGTCGCCTCGGTGATTTACTCGATGCCTTTCGTCGTTCAACCCCTGCAACAGGCTTTCGAAGCCATCGGTGAGCAGCCTCTAGAAGCGGCAGCGACGCTGCGTGCCGATCCCTGGGATACCTTCTTCACCGTGGTGGTGCCGCTCGCCCGACCGGGTTTCATGAGCGCGGGCATCCTCGGCTTCGCGCACACGGTGGGCGAGTTCGGAGTGGTCCTGATGATCGGCGGCAACATCCCGGGCAAGACCCAGGTGCTGTCGATGGCCATCTACAACCATGTCGAAACCCTCGAGTACGAGGCTGCGCATCGGCTCGCCGCCGGCATGCTGGCTTTCTCCTTCGCCGTCCTGCTGCTGCTCAACGCGCTCAAACCGGAGCGGGGCCGGTGAGCATCCGGGCCCGCTTCCGCCTGCCCTACCCGGCTTTCACGCTGGATGTCGATCTCGATCTGCCGGGACAAGGCATCACCGCCCTCTTCGGACGCTCCGGATCGGGCAAGACAACGCTGCTGCGCTGCATCGCCGGACTCGAAAAAACCGCCGACGGTTTCCTTGCCGTCAATGGCGAAACCTGGCAGGACGGCGCACGCCGGCTACCCGTGCATCGCCGCCCGCTCGGCTACGTCTTCCAAGAGGCGCGACTTTTCCCGCATCTCGACGTCGCTGCCAATCTCGATTTCGGGCGCCGCCGCATCGCCGCGCATCAGCGCCGCGTTTCACTCGCCCGGGCCGTCGAGCTGCTGGGCATCGGCCATCTGCTCGCAAGGAGGAGCGAGCACCTGTCGGGTGGCGAACGTCAGCGCGTGGCGATTGCACGCGCACTCGCCACCAGCCCACGCCTGCTGCTGATGGACGAACCCCTGGCGGCGCTCGACCACGCGCGCAAGCAGGAGATTCTGCCGTACCTGGAGCAACTGCGCGACGAAATGGAGATCCCCATCCTCTACGTCAGTCACGCCCCCGACGAGGTGGCGCGACTCGCCGACCATATCGTGGTCGTCGACGACGGCCGAGCCGTCACGCAGGGCCCATTGGCCGAAGTCCTGGCGCGCGTCGACCCGCCGCTGCGCCTCGGCGACGACGCCGGTGTGGTTTTCTCCGGCACGGTGGTCGAACGAACGGCCGAGTGGCATCTCGCCCGGATTGTCTTCGCTGGCGGCGAAGTCTGGGTACGCGACGGCGGTGCCGCCGTCGGGCGCCGCGTGCGCATGCGCATCCTGGCCCGCGACGTGAGCATTGCACGCAGCCGTCATGACGACGTGAGCATGATGAATCTGTTGCCAGCGACGGTGCTCAGCCATGTGGCCGAAGACCATCCGGCACTCGCGCTGGTGCAGTTGCGCGTCGGCGACACGCCCATGCTGGCACGCCTGACCCGGCACTCGGCATGCCGCCTCAAACTCGCACCGGGCCAGCAGGTCTGGGCTCAGATCAAGGCAGTGGCGCTGGTCGGCTGAACTCGCAACAGCGGTCAAGCGGATGCCGCGCTGCTCCGGGTTGGCGCAACGCCAGGCCAGACGTTGCCTGGCGGGCAGCCAGAACTTCGGTCCATTGCCGGATTTGCCAGCCTGGCGGAACCCCGGCAGCGGCAACCGCAATGAACACGCACAAGCAGGCCCGGCGCGAGCACCTCCCTGACACAAGCACACAATTTCGTCGCAAACCCGACAATTCACTGAGCCCCCACTGCAACACACTGATTTTCAATGGCTTCATTCCTGGCACTGGAATTGCAGGTTACGCAGTGCCATGAACCACAACCCTCCCGCCGATATCATCATCAACGACACCACCCTGCGCGACGGCGAGCAGTCGGCGGGTGTCGCTTTCAGTCCCGACGAAAAGACCGACATCGCGCGTCGCCTTGACGCGGTGGGCGTGCCCGAACTGGAAATCGGCATTCCCGCGATGGGCGAAGCTGAACGCGAGAGCATCCGGGCGGTTGCCGGGTTGGGACTGCGGGCGCGCCTGATGGTGTGGACGCGGATGAACCGTGCCGACATTGCACTGGCGGCGAATCTCGGTGTGCAGTTGATCGACATTTCCGTGCCTGCCTCGGATCAACACCTGCAGGCGAAGCTGCGGCGCGATCGGGAGTGGCTGCTGGCAGAAATCGGCGTGCACGTACAACTGGCGCGTGACCTGGGCTTCGGCGTCGGCGTCGGTGCCGAAGACGCCTCGCGTGGTGACCCGGACCTGTTGGCGGCGATTGCCGAGGCCGCGCAGGCGGCCGGCGCCCAGCGCATCCGCTTTGCCGATACCCTAGGCATCCTCGACCCCTTCTCGACGTTCGAGCGCATTCGCCACCTGCGTTCGCGGTGCGATCTCGAAATCGAGATGCACGCCCACGACGACCTCGGAATGGCCACCGCCAACACGCTGGCAGCCGCCCGCGCCGGCGCGACGCACCTCAACACGACCGTCAACGGGCTGGGCGAACGTTGCGGCAACGCGCCCCTGGAAGAAGTCGTCCTTGGCTTGCATCTGTGCCAGGGGATGGCAACGGGGATCGATCTCGCCGGCTTCCCCGCCATCTCGCAGCGCGTGGCCATCGCGTCCGGGCGCCCCCTGTGCTGGCAGAAGAGCGTTGTCGGCGAAGGCGCTTTCACCCATGAGGCGGGGATTCACGTCGACGGCCTGCTCAAGGATCCGGCCAACTATCAGGGCTTCGATCCGGGACTGGTCGGTCGCCAGCATCGCGTGGTTCTCGGCAAGCATTCCGGAGCGCGCGCCGTGCAACAGGTGATGGCAGGCCTCGGTCATGATCTGTCGGACACCTCTGCACGCACTTTCCTGCAACGGCTGCGCAACTTCGTCGCGGAGAAGAAGCATTCACCGTCGGCGGCCGATCTGTTGAAGCTGCTCAGCTCCTGAACCGATGAACCCGAAGGATGGCGATGGCTGACCGACTTGAACTGCTGGAACTCAGCGATGACGTGCTCTATTTCGACGAACCTTGTCCACCACGGGTCGCGGCCCAGATCGACGCCGCGGCGCATGACTACGGCCAGCCGGTCGCCGAGCAACGGCTGCTCTACGCCTATTTCCTGGCGCCCGAGCAGCTCTCGGTCCTGGTCGCACTCTACCGTTACTACTTCTACCAGCATCGCCTCGAAGACGCCCTGGTCGTCGCCGAACGCGCCCTCGAAGTCAGTGCGCGCCGCCTGCAACTGGCCGGCGGCTGGCGCAACCTGGGGCCGCGCACCCTCGGCGAGGCGGCCATGCGTTCGATGGGCATGCTGCGCTTTCATCTGCTGGCACTCAAGGGGTCGGCGGTGATCCTGCTGCGCCTCGGGCGAATCGGCGAGGCTTGCACCCGCCTGCGGACGATTGCCGACGTCGACCGGCGCGATGCCCTCGGCGCCCTGCCGCTGCTCGAGGTCATCGATCGCCAGTACGCGTCTTCCCCCGAACCCCTCAACTGAGAGAGGAGAAAACCATGGCTTGCGCCAACGACACCTTCGAGGACGAGTTCGCCGAGTTGAGTTCGGCGGAGGAGTTCCTTGACTACTTCGGCATCGACTATGCGGCGCCGGTGGTACAGGTCAATCGCCTGCACATCCTGCAACGCTTTCACGATTATCTGGCCAAACAGGAAGCCGGCAAGGCGCCGGACTACCTCGCCTATCGCCACTGGCTGGCGTGCGCCTACACCGACTTCGTCGGCTCCAGCGCGCAGGCCGAAAAGGTCTTTGCCGTGTTCAGGAAGGCCGAAGGATCGTCCTTCGTCCCCCTCTCCTCGCTGACGGACTGAGCCCGTGTTGCCGCGCTGGGACTACGGCGATGCGGTGCGCGTGACGCGCAACGTGCGCAACGACGGAACCTTCCCCGGCGTGCCGACCGGCGGCCTGCTGGTGCGACGCGGGCGCATCGGCCATGTACGCGGGGTCGGCACATTTCTCCAGGATCAGATCATCTACTCCGTGCATTTCCTCGACGAGGGACGCCTGGTTGGCTGCCGTGAAGACGAACTGATCGACGCCGACGAAGCGTGGATCGAAAATCGTTTCGAGGTTCGCCAGCGGGTGCGCGCGCGGCGCCCGCTGGCCGTTGGCGGGGAGGTGCGCGTGCCGGCCGGCAGTCGCGGCGAAATCCTGAATCTCGACGAGTCAGAGACCCAGGGTATCGTCTATCAGACGCACTTCGACTGCCTCGCTGGCGTCCCCCTGTGGGTACCCGAGGCGGCGCTCGACGAATGGCGCCGGCCAGACGATGGCTGAGACGGGCAGCATCTACCGGTCGATCAAGCTCGCCGCGCAGTTGTTCGGCAAGCCCCTGGAGTCTCTCACCCCGGAAGAACTGCGCCGGCTGACCCGTGTCGCCGCCCGGCAGCAGGAGATCGAGGCACTGATCCTGGAAACCCCGGAAGCGGCGAGCGTAGTGCTCCCGGCAGCCTCGATCGACGCCAGTCTGAGGGAAATCCGCCGTCGCTACGCCGACGATGACGAGTATCACGCCGAGCTCGCACGCGTCGGCCTCGATGTGCCGTCATTGCGCCAGGCCGTGGCGCGCGACCTGGTGGTCGAGGCCGTTCTGGAGAAGGTCGCGGCAAGATTGGCGCCAGTCAGCGATACCGATGTCGAGATCTTCTGGCACATCAACCGCCACCGCTTTCGTCATGGCGAAACGCGTCTGCTGCGACACCTCCTGGTGACCATCAACGAGGGTCTGGCAGGTAACGAGCGGCTGGCCGCGCGCGCCCGGATCGACGCCATCCATGCCCGGCTGCTCAAGGAACCGCAGCGCTTCGCCGAGCAAGCGCTGAAGCACTCCGAATGCCCGACCGCGGTCCATGGCGGCCTGCTCGGCCGCGTGCCGCGCGGCCAGCTTTATCCGCAACTCGATGCGGTGGCCTTTACCCTCGCCGAGGGAAGTCTCTCGGAGGTGATCGAGAGCGAACTGGGCTACCACCTGATCCGCTGCGAAGCCATCCAGCGCGAACGACTGCTGAGTTTCGCGGAAGCCCGCAAGACGATCCGCGAACATCTCGAAGGCCAACAACAGGCCCTCTGCCAGAAGGCGTGGATCAAGGCCCTGCGCCGGCAGGGGGCCGAACGGTCGCCGGATCAGTGAGCTTCCCCTGTAGGTCACGCTTGAGAAGGCGCTGCTCATACTCGCCGAACGGCCGATCACCGTAGAGGCCGTAGGGCAACACAGTGAAACTGCCCCCAGAGACACCGGGAATCACGCCAACCTGATCGATTTGGCGAACCTTCTGACCCTGCGGCTCGGTGATTTTGGTAAGGCGAAGAAATTGGAAGACGCCGAACGAGAACGCTGCTGTGCGCGGTTCACGGCTGCGCGGCCAAGCATGCCGCAACGGCAACCAGCAACCTCCAGCCCCCTCATCTGTGATCTCCGGTACCGCCGAAGCGCCAATCGTAGCCTGAGTTTGTTCGCACCTGTGGGAACGGGCCGCAACAAGCCGCTACAATCACAGCCACAACCAACCAAGGGAACCCCATCCGGTCATTGCCTTGCCGGCCGGCTGCGGTTCTCGCGCTGCCGATGACTATTCCCCGATAAGATGAACAACAACCTTCCCGTATTCGCCTTGCTGGTCGACGCCGACAACGTCACGCGGGAAGCGCTCGCACCGATCATCGAAGACCTGACGCGCGACACCCGAATCGCCGTGCGCCGCGTTTATGGCGACTTCACCACCCAACACCTCGCCTCCTGGCGAGATGCGATCGCCAATCACGGATTTCACCCGATTCAACAGTACCGCAATTCGGTTGGAAAGAATTCAAGCGACAGCGCGCTAATCATCGACGCGATGGATCTTCTCCATTCCGGCCGCTTCGACGGCTTCTGCGTGGTCAGCAGCGACGGTGATTTCACTCGGCTTGCCACGCGCATTCGCGAAAACGGTTTAAGCATCTACGGCTACGGTCGAAATGACACCGCCAAGGCTTTCGTCAATGCCTGTGAACGCTTCACGTACATCGAGCGTTTGCTCGATTCGTCCGGCCGCACAACGCTCCCACTTGATGTCGAAGCAGCGCCGAACGCAGTCGAAGCCGTCCCAACGGCGGTGGCTGGCCAGGTAGCCAAGCCCGCCATCCACATTGAGATGCCCGGCATACCTGCTGCCGCGTTCGTGGCCTCCCCGCTCGCCCTCGAACGCCTCAAGAGTCAGTTGTTGCGCTCCTACACCAATGTCGCCGACGAAGATGGCTGGGCGCTTATTTCGCGAGTTGCCCAATACCTGCGGGCCAATCAAAGTGATTTCGATCCTCGCCACTACGGTGCCGGCACCTTCTCCAGGCTGCTCCAAGCCGTGGCCATCTTCGAAGTCGTTCAGCGCAAGCAAGGCAACGGCCATGCTCATTTCTGCCGGCCCAGGAAAACCCTGGCGCAGCCGATCAAACCAGATCAGGTCAACCGCACCGTGCCCACCGAATACGTTGAAGCGCTCAAAGATGCCGTAACACAGAGTCAGGGACCTGACGGCTGGTCGTCGCCCGCAGCCATTGGGTATCACCTGCATGCCATGGGACGAAAACTCGAGGAGAGTGGCTGCGCGACACTGCATGAGGCGTTGGGTGTGGCTGGGATTTTCGAAATGCGTGAAACGAACGGCACACGCAAGGAGTTTCGCCTGACTACGGCGAATCGTAGGTGAGCACTGACGCAACCACCAGAGACGCCTTTTCAGGCCACCCTAGCAAATCTGCCAGTCGACCATTCGGCGCTCCATAGCTGCTGCAGCCAACCAATGAGGGGTCTGTGATGGTCGAGCCAATCCGCGAAGGCCATGCTCGGACACCGGCGTCGCGCTAGATGTGCTTGGTATCTCGTCATCCGGTCGATCTCAATGCGGGTGCCGCTCATGACCGGGACGCATCAACAAACCCAGCACGCGCGCGCTCAATAGTCGTACCTCGTTCTCGTCGAATGCCTTTTCGGGCAATTCCTCGTACAGGTGATCGAGAATGGCCGTCTCGACCTGCGCGCGTGAAGCAGCACGCTCTCGCCAGTAGTCGGCCAATGTCTCCACCGGCCGCTTCTCGTTGAGCTTGTTGTAGATGGCGCACGGCGCGTCGTGCTGCGCGTAATAGGTGGTCAGATCCGGGTGCGGGAAGAGGGCGCGGAACCTGGCCTGCATGGTTTCCACCAGCACATTGAAGGTTGCCCGCGTTTCGTCACTGCGCTTGACGCAGCCGACGGCAAAGGCTATGGGCTCCAGCTTCTCCAGGCGCTGGCGGGTCATCAGCAATTCCAACTCGAAGCCGAGTCCCTCGACATGGCCGCGCGCCGCCTTGACGCTGCCGGCGTAATCGGCCACCGCCACCTGGTCGTCCTCCAGCGGATCGACCGCGGCATTCTCCAGCGTTTCATCGGCCCCGGCGGCAAAGGTCGCCAGCGCCCGCCGCAGTCGCCGCAGCAGTACCACCTCGCCGCGATGACTGTGACCGAGCAGGCTGTCGGGGCCGAAATCCTCGCGGCCGATGGCGTAGTCCGAACGCCAACCCAGATGTTCCGCGAAAAAAATCGGCCGTGCCGGCCTGGATCATCTGGTCTTCGGAATAGGCGTTGGCGTTCATCGATGACCCAAGGTGTCGGCGGCCTGCTTCAGGCCGTCGCATATCGTGCTGGCCAGGTCTACAGGGAAATTTGCGGGTAGATCGTCGGCCACCCCGGCGATGGCGTGCGGGGTTCTGGCAATCAGTTCGTCAATCAGCGCCGACGCATCCGGCAGGCGACAGCCCCGTGCCGTTTGTTCAAAGTGCTCACGACGAATTTCAGCCCACCTGTAATGCCGGTTCCTGCCATCGACCGCCATGGCCATCCTGACCTTTTGCGCGGCGAGATGCCCCGCCCCATGGCCCATCACCGGATGTGCGGAAAGCACGTCGTAGCGTGGCGTCAGCCGGTAAAAGCCCCTGGGCTCGATGAAGACACTGAAATTCTTGGCGTGGCCATCGATGGCGGCCAGCATCCAGAACAAGACCTGCGTGCGGAAGAAATCCCGGCGGTTGATGGTCGCCTGGCGCGAACCGTTGAGTCGGTCGAGGATAGGCCGCATGCCGGGGCCGCCCTGGCTTTCGTATTTGCTGTCCGGCGGCACACCGAAGACCTGCGCAAAATCCTCCTGCGGCAAACGCAGTAGCCGACCGTCGGCCAGCCAGCGGCGGTCGAAGCGTTCGACGCAGAGCGCCTTCATTTCGCCGAACCGCACGATTTCGGCGCTGGCGACGGGAATATCGAAAGCCTGCAGCAGACGAAGGCAAAGCCACTCGTTCTCGACGGAAGTCGACAAATCGATGCCACCCGGCATCTGCCCCATCGGCAGTTTGAAAATATGGGTCGTCGGCCTGGCACCGAGCGGGCGGCACCAATTCCCCGAGTGCCAAAGGAGGGCCGTCTTTTCCTGCGCGCCGGCAATCGAAATCCGGAGGCTGTCGTCGTCCTGCGTAAAGGCAGGGGGAGTCAGCGTGCCGGCCAGATGTTCTGCCACCTGTGCGTCGGAAAGCGGCTCGGACTGAATGGCCTCGGTGGCTGGCGGTGTTTCGCCATCGGGCAGGATCTGCAGGGCGCCGACGCAATCCCGGCCGCAGCGGCATCGACAGTGAGATGGGCCGCCCGAGCGGCGAGGCGAGCCAGGTTTCGTCGTAATGCAGTTGATGCTCGCCCTGCGCGGAGACCACCCAGGAACCGACCCGCTGGCCGTTCATCCACAGCCCGAGCGCGCCGGATTTTCGGTTGCGCCGCATCACCACGCCTCGTCTCCGCTGCCGCGCAATGCGGCAATGAAATCGAGGCTCATGGCGGCATCGACCGCCGACAGGTAGCGCAACAGGCTATCGACACTGCAGCGCCAGGGCTCGGTTTCCAGCAGGGAGATGGTCTTCTGGCCCAGACCGCTCAGCTTCGCCATCTGAACCTGCGTCAGGTCTTTCTGCTTGCGCAAGCCTTTCAGGGTGTGACCGAGCTGTTGCGGGTTGGTGATGACGAAAGGCACGGCAGGTTCCGAAAAAAAATGTCGTACAGGGGATATTAACCAAATACGCCCTTGAGGGTTTATTTTTTACTTATGCCTTGCAGGGGATGAGAATCATAAACGGAGCTGGCTGGAGATCAGGCGGGGAAGGAGGAGGTCGCGGGCGGATTTGAAGGGTTTGATCTGCCGTTCGAGCGTGTCGATTTGCTGAAGGATAGGAGTGACTGCCTTGTCGAACTTCGCAAGAGTGTCGTTGCCGGGAACAATGCTCGGCAGCGGGTGAACCGTGTTGCGCTCCAGTGATGGCACCGATGCGCCGACGTTCAGCGAGGCGAGGTTGAGGCCCTGCAAGAGTTTTTCAACCCAGCAGCTCATCGTGCCGCTTCCCGCATCGCCAACACTGCCGAGCTCAATTGTGCAGATTGTTGTTCCAGTTCCCGATCAAGTAGACGCCCACAGGCTTGGTGGTCGGCTTCGATGTACTTGAGGCGGCGAGCAATGGGTCGGTGAGCGCTTCGAGGCGGGCCTGGCCGGTGCCTTGTTCGGCCAGGGCGAGGGCGTCGTGCGGGCGGGCGGCGGTGGCGCGCTCCAGGTCGGTGGCCTGGAGCAGGGCCGCGAATTGGCGTCGCCAGTGGCGATGTCGGTTTCAGGGCGTAAACGCTGGCGGCGAAATCAGCCAACTGCGCGTCCAGTAGCCCAGCGGTGATCGGCGCGCCGGCATCGTCATCGTCCTTGCGCTTGCGGTTGAGTTCTTCCGGCGTCGCTTTCCGGGCGAGACTTTCGACTTGTGCCAGCGCGGCGCCCAGCACGCCACGGCGTTCGGCGAACGTTCTCTCGAGTTCGCCGAGGTGCTTTCTGGCGGTCCACTGGTCATTCGCCACCAGTTCGCAGAACTTGTGGTCTTCGCCCCGGTGCAGCCAGACGATGGCGGTGAGGTTGGCGAGTTGTTCTTCGGTAAAGCGGTGGTTGCGAGCGGATTCGACGTGATGGACGTTGCGGGCGTCGATCATCAGCACGCGGTCCTGGCTGTTGTAGGCGTTGGCCATCGCTTGCCGGGGCTTGCCCTTGTAGAAAAACCACAGGGTGCAGGGCAGCTTCCTGATCTGGTCGGTGTTGACACCGTTGACGTTGAACGGCGGGTTGGCCATGACGAAGTCGCAGCGCTTGATCAGTTCTGGTTCAGACAACCTGATCTCACGGATTTTGCGACGTACCGAGTTGCAGAATCAGGCGGAGGTTGGAGCGTGGGAAGAGCGTCTTGGTAGAGTTCAACTCGTCACAGAGTTTGCGGACGGCGCGGTCCGACACGCCATTGGCCATGTGGTGGAGGCGTACGGTCAGGGTGCCGGCGTTAGGATCGGGCAGCAAGTCCGCTTCGGTCGTGTAGATCGCGCGCAGCAAGCTGCGTGCCTCGTCCGGGCGCGAGAGAAGCGGTGCCAGGACGTTGGCCATGGCCGTTTCCGCGCGATAGGCAATCATCTTGAGCGTGTCGAGTAGCTGCTTGCTGTGGGTGCTCAGCCGGCGGAACTGCTGTTCTTCCGGCAAATCCTTGAGGGCGAGATGGGAGGGGGTTTCTTTACGTTGTTCCTTCAGGGCCTTGAGTTCGTCCTGCAGATGTTCGATCTCGTCGTGGGCAGCGGCTTTTTTCGCGACAAAGGCCTCGACTTTCGCTGGTTCAATCGTCTCGTTGAGGTTAAGCGCGCCGAATTGGGCGAGCCTGCGGCTGAGCTTGCTGGTCAGCGCGCGAACCTGGCCGTCGAGGGTTCGGCGAGCTGGGTTGACAACGCGTGCGGTATCAGGAATTTCTTCCATCTGATAATCCACCAGGCGGTCCAGGGCAAAGTGTTCACGCGCATACTTGAAGAAGTTTTCCTGAGACCACCTGGCGAACAGGGTGGCCGCCAGGCGCCCTATGCCAGATTGGTAATCCGTGCTGATCAGGGCGACCTGGCGACCGGTGTCACAGACCTTGCGTATCTCGCGTACCCACACCACGCCGCCGAGCAGCGTTCCCCGTTCGGCGAGTCGCATGCGTACCTGCTGGCCACGGCGAAGTTCGATCGTGGCGTCGACGAATTCCTCGGGCGACCAATCGTCGCCGGCGTACTTGCGATAGGAGAGGCAGGCAACGCGACGCGCCTTCAGACGCTTGAACAACTCTGGGCTATAGCCTTCGCGATCGAAGACCAGGGTGAAGCGATGGCGCAGCGGGTCGGCCGCGAGCGCTTCGGCGCTCGGCTGGCCCGGGATGTCCCGTTCCAGCCGAGGCAGGATCTCGCCTTCAAGAACCTTGATCAGGCCCGGGTCGACGGATTGCGTGACCCGGAAGAAGGGCTGCCCGTCGATCGCGTTGACCCAGTAATCGGCGGTCGCACGCTGGCACAGCCGCTGCCGCGCGATGTAGTGGCGCGGCAATTGGGTCTGCTCGCCGTAATACACCCGCACATGCGCGTCGACGTAGAGGATGCCCGCTTGTTCCGGCGCCGCCGCCATCCAGCGCCGACACAGGTCGGCACTCCATTTCTCGGCATGATCGCCCTGGCTCAGGAGCCCTATCTTCTCGCGCAGGGTGCGCACTTCGGGAATCCGATCGAGACCCAGTAACTTGCCCCACTCGCCTGGCGCACACGAGCGCAGAGACTCGACCGATTCCAGTCGCGCCAGGGCCATGAAGGCAATCAACATCAACAGACTGTCGATCCCGTAGTAACCCGCTGGCAGCGGAAGACCCTCCGACCCGTCGAGCAATCCGACCGCCAATAAGGCAGGCAGCGCGAACAGCACCCCGCCACGCGGTACATCAACGGCCGCCTGGAACTGCGGAGCAACGGCATTCAGCCCGCCCACGCTGGCCGCCACCCGGGCAACCACGTTGCTCGCCCCAACCCCCATCGGGGCCGCGCTGTCGAGTGCGCTCCGCTCGCTCTTGGTGCTCGAGACGACCGCGCAGACCCCTTTCCCCACCGGAACATGCAGCCGTCCGGCACGCACCGCCTTCGACAGGGTGTCGCTCTTGATCCCCAGTTCTGTCGCAACGCTCGGGACCGTCTGTCCGCCGTCGAACAGGGCCTGCGCCTGCTGCAACACCTCTGCCGTCAGCACCGCCGGACCCCGGCGCCGCGGCGGAACGTAGAACCCTTTCGGCCCCTCTTGCCGATAGCGCTTCAACGCTCGCTTGACACTCAACGCCGGCACCCCGAAGGCGCGCGACACGTCCACCACCCGAAGATGACCCTGCGCGATAAACTGCGCCGTAATCATCCGGAAGGTCGCCAAATCCTCTTCCCCATGACTAAACACCGGCAGGACGCCGTGGAAATACACGACTCGCCCGTCCTGCTTCCCGACAGACAGCAGGTCCTTGATCGGCGTCACGGCATCCGGAAAGATCGGCAACAGCAGTTGGGGCATCCGATTCTCCCGCAAGATCGGCGTGGCGCCGGCCAAAAAACCGGACTATCGCCAATTTTCGGTATCTTCGCAATATCTGCCACGCCCCTCGCCATAAACCCGCGCCAGTGCTTTGTCAGCGCGCTAACCGTATGAACTACTGCGGATTCGTGATGCCACTCGTGCAAACGTCATGGCGCCGAGATCAGGTTGTCTGTGGTTATTCGTCGTAGAAGCTGTTGCCGATGCGGAGGTCACCTTCGAGGACGTGCACGGCGAGGTTCATGCGTGCCAGGTGGGCGTTGGTTTCGGCTTATTCCTGACCGTGGAAGACGCCGCGCTGGTGCGGTTTGGCGTGGCGCTGCAGTTCGATGAGGTGGCCGGTCTGGATGAACATGCCGCCGGAGCCGCAGGCGGGGTCGAAGACGGTGCCGCGGTCCGGCTCTAAGATGCCCACGATGAAGCGGACAAGCGAGGGCGGCGTGAAGAAATCTCCGCCTTCCTGGGAGCAGGTCTGGGCGAACTTGTTGAGGAAGTATTCGTAGATCTTGCCGAAGACGTCGCCGGTGGCATTGCTCAGGGTGTCGCGGTTGAAGGTCTTGGGTCCATCAGCAGGCGCGGCTCGAAGCCCCGGTAGGCCTTGGGCAGGATGCCGGCAGGCGTAGCGTTGTGAGCCTCGATCTGTTCCATGGCGCTGACCATCGCTTCGGCCAGTTCCAGGCCTTCCGGCTGGGCGAGCAGGTGCTCGTACCAGGCGCTGGGCAGCAGATTACTGCCCGACGCGGTCATCGACGGCGCCGTGGCGGACGAAGTTCTCTATCAGCGCCACGTCGAGCTTCCCATTGAGCATCCCGAGGCCGCCGCCGATGCGGGCCGCTGACCGCGGCAGGCAATGCAAGTTCCGAGAGACTACGGCATCGGCGTTCATTGGGCTGTGTAGAGGAGGAAGGGAGGAAGCCAGGCGCACCCCGACGAGTATGGGAGGCGCATCAATCTCGCGTCAATTCTGGCTCGCGGGCACCCGGCCACTCGGCTGAATCCCTTGAATTTCCTAAAAAGGAGTATAAACTATCCGGCAAAGGAGTTACAGGATGAACCTTGCCTATGCCTACCCTGCCAGCCGCTTCGAACCGGCGGCTCTTGTCGATCTCAATGCGCGCGCCGAGCGCGCACGTCTGTCGAAGTCGGCGCTACAGGGCTTCTTCAATCTGGCCACTGCCTGGCGGCTGCGCGACGAAGACGCACGCGAGCTGCTCGGCGGCTTGTCGAGCAGCGCCTTCTACGAGTGGAAGAAAAACCCCGACCGGCTGCTCGAAGTCGACCGGATCACGCGCATCTCGTACCTGATCGGCATCTACAAGGCCTTGCACATTCTCTACGGCGACAAGCTGGCCGACGAGTGGATCAGCCTGCCGAACAGCAACCGGATTTTTGCCGGCCGCTCGCCACTCGCTTTCATGCTGGGCGGCGGTCTGCTGGCGATGCAGACCGTTCGCAAACTGCTCGAAGCGCGGCGCGGCGGCATATGAACCCGTCACTGCCGCGCCTGTCGCGTTTGCGCCGGACCGATACGGTACGGCTGATTCCTTCGCGCTTTGCCGAGCGCGAGGATTCGGTGCTGACCGCCATTGCCGAGAACCTCGACCACCTGCGCGACCTGTTCGAACTCGACAACGCCACCAACGAGAGGCTGATCGGCGAGCGCGGCGGGCTGCCGGGAATCGGCGTCGACGAACTGGTTTTCGGCGTGCCGAACTTCCGCATCGTCAATGCCGCCTTCACCTACCCTCGCCCCGAAGGCAGCCGCTTCAACGACGGCGAGCGTGGCGCCTGGTACTGCGCTTTCGAACTGGAAACGGCACTGGCCGAGATCATTTTCCACAAGACGGTCGAGTACCAGGAAATCGGCCGCTTCGACGACAGCGTCAACTATCAGGAGCTGCTCGCGGATTTCAGCAGCGAGTTCCACGATCTGCGCGACGCGCCGGCCTTTGCCGCCTGCCTCGACCCCGGCAGCTATGTCGCTTCGCAGGGTCTCGCGGCACGGCTGCTCGACGCCGGCTCGCTGGGAATCATCTACCCCAGCGTGCGCCACGCCGGCGGCACCAACCTCGTCTGCTTCCGGCCGGCGCTGGTCGGCAATCCGCGCCGCGCCGCGTCGTTCCGCCTGACCTGGGCCGGCAGCCGGCAACCGCTGGTGGAGAGACTGGAGCGCCAGGAAACGGGAGGCTTGTGAAACCATCGACCCGACCACAGCCATGACGACCGCGGCCAGGCACACGACGGCCGCGCTGCTCGACAGACGTCCGGAAGCGCGGACCTTCAGCGTCCAGGATCTGCTGGAGGGGGTGGCAAGCGGCCGGGTTCGCATTCCCAGTTTCCAGCGTGGCCTCAAATGGGACCGCATGGATGCCCGGCTCCTGCTGGAAAGCCTGTTTCGGGGTTATCCGGTGGGAACACTGCTGCTCTGGGAAGCCGCGGCGCCAGCGGGCGAAGTGCGTTTCGGATCGCTCACCCTGCCTGCTCCGCAGATGCAGAATGCCTTGTGGGTGGTCGATGGTCAGCAGCGAATGGTCTCTCTCGCCCGGATATTGCTCGCTGCCGACCAGGACTCGGACGACTTCGCCCTGTACGTCGACCTCGACACGGCGGCCTTTGTGGTTCCTCCTGCCATCGGCAAACGCCGCGCCGATCCGTCGCGCTGGCTGCCAATGACCGTCGTGCTTGACGCGGAAAAGCTGATGCAATGGTTGCTCGAACACGCCGCCGCGCCCGGCAGTCGGCAAAGGCGCGACATGGCAATCCAGTTGGGCCGGCGCCTGCGCGAATACGAGATCCCCGCCTACATTGTCCGCAGCGACGACCAGGCCATCCTGCGTGACATCTTCAATCGGATCAATTCGGCCGGCAGGTCGCTCGACGATTCCGAAGTTTTCGACGCGCTCAACGGCTCACGCTTTCAGAGCCGGCCAGCGACCATCCCACAGATTGCTTCCGAGTTGGAAAAACTGGATTTCGGGCGAATCGAAGAAAGAATTCTGCACCGGCTGCTGCGCGTTCTGCTCGGGCTACCCGTCGTGGAAAGCGCCCGCAGCGAACCGCCACGCCTGACTGACACGGCAGCCGAACAGGCTTACCGGCTGACGGCGGCCACCGCAAGCCAGATCATCCAGTTCCTCAAGAGCGATGCAGGCATCCCCCATTACGGCCTGCTGCCTTACAAGCAGGCGTTCGTGACGCTGGGCAGGTTCTTCCAGCTCCATCCCCAACCGTCGCCGCGATCGCGCGAACTGTTGGCACGCTGGATCTGGCGCGGCGCGCTGAATGGCGCTCACCAGGGAGACACGGTTTCGACGCGCAAGCTCCTGGCGCGCATTCTCCCGGAAAGTGAGGAACGATCCGTCGATGGGATGCTGGAGATGGTCAGCGGAAAACCGTCGGCCATACCCAACGTCGCCGATCGCTTCAATTTCCGTTTCGCGGCGAGCAAGCTGCTGGCCCTTGCCCTGTTCAGCCTCGAACCACGAGACCTGATCACCGGTGAAAGGCTGGCCGCCGGGCAACTCATGAGCCAGGTCCAGTCGGGCCATGACTCATCACCACTGTTGCAGATCTTTCCAATGCGTGCCGGCGAAGCTGTGGAAGCGCTGCAATCGGCAGCCAACCGGCTCATCCAGCCGCCACACCAGGGGGGCATACGCCGCCTGCTGGCCGGGATCGATGATTCCCGCCTCCTGCTGTCGCATGGCATCAGCGCAGCCGCGCGACAGGCTCTCGACGAAGGCGATAGCGCCGCTTTCCTGAAGTTGCGCGCCGCGTGGATGCGGCCGCGCGTAGAGCTCTTCCTTGCTCGCCATGCCCGCTGGGACGAGAGCGATCGGCCGAGAATCGCGTCGCTGATCGTCGACGACGAGGCGGTCTGAATGGAGCACCATCTTGGCGTATGGCTCAACGATGCCCCCGTCGGTCAACTGAACCTGACGCGCAACGACGGTTGCGAGTTCAGGCTCGTCGAATCGTACAAGCGAGCCTATCCCCGGCCGATACTTGGGCAACAGTTTCTCGACGATCCTGACCAGGTGCATGCCTCCCGATCACGCACACCGCCGTGGTTTTCCAATCTTCTACCGGAAGGTCCCTTGCGCGAATTGATTGCCCGACAGGCCGGGGTTTCGGTCTATCGCGAGTTCTTCCTTCTCCATCACCTGGGAGAGGATCTGCCCGGTGCTGTTCGCATCATGGCCGACGATGCGTTGCCGGAAACCGCCGGCGCAACCCTTCAGGCGACCGAAGAGCACGCTGGCGAAAGCGACTGGCATTTTTCGCTGGCCGGAGTGCAGCTCAAGTTTTCCGCCCGACGCGAAGGGCGCGGACTGACCATCCCGGTCAGCGGCACCGGCGGCGACTGGATCGTCAAGTTGCCGGACGCCCGCTTTCCGGGTGTGCCCGAAAACGAGCAGGCAACGATGCGCTGGGCAAAGGCCAGCGGCATCGATATCCCGGAAATTCAGTTGATTCCGGTTGCGGAGATTTCTGGCCTGCCATCGGAAGCCAGTCCATTCGGAGGTCAGACGGCTCTGGCTGTCCGCCGCTTCGACCGCCCGGCGCCGGGCAAGCGGGTTCACATCGAGGACTTCGCGCAGATTCTGGGTCTCTACCCGGAGCAGAAATACGCCAGCTACAACTACGAAACGCTGGCCAACCTGGTCTCCAAACTCGCCGGAAAATCCGAACTGGACGAATTTATCCGGCGACTGGTTTTCATCATTGCCTCCGGTAACGGCGATGCGCACCTCAAGAACTGGAGCCTGATCTACCCTGACGGCGTAAACGCCAGGCTTGCGCCCGCTTACGATCTCGTTTCGACCATTCAGTACAAGGCCGACGACCAATTGGCACTCAACCTCGCGCGCTCGAAACGCTGGCAGGACGTTACTCGCGAATCGTTCCTGCGCCTCGCGCGCAAGATTGGCGACGACGAGACGCGAATGGCCAGCCGGATCGAACACGCCGGAGAAGCCATCATGACGGCATGGCACTGTGCACGCGGCGACTTCGGTTACACCGCGCAGGCGCTCGACCGCATCTCATCTCACCTGGCACGCGTGCCGCTGTTCTCAGCGGGTACCTGACACCTGCCTGCATGACAAGACCCCTCCCGCTGCAGACAACAGATTCAGGCGGGCGCCGGCGCCGTCGTGACGACATCGTTGGCTCCCCGCGCGCGCAACTCGAACGCCCGCTTGCCCCAACCGGACAGACACAGGGCGCAGTCCCAGCCTTACCAGCCTGAGCCCGCATCGCTCCAGCCTGCATCCCGGAACACCCGCTCGATGTGGCGTGTGACGTTCCTCGATAGCCTGAGCTTGTCCGGCCACCCTCTCAACAACGCGCCCTTGCCGGCGAAGCTTGCCGCGGCTTCCCATCGCCGCGAGACGCCGCTGGGTCGGCGGCGCTCAAGGTGAGACAGGTTATCATTTCGCTCTCCAATTCTGCTTGACATCGCCGATCGACCGTGCCTCCGGTGCCAGGTGGTGCAGGATGACGCCGACGATGCAGAACAGCAGCGCGGTGGCTGCAAAGGGCCAGACGGTGCGGCGGAAGGCGGTTTCCAGCCAGTGGCGCGGTTCGGCGCCCTTGAGGCGGCGGTAGAGCGAGGCGGCCAGCACGCCGTCCACCAGCAGTTCGGCAAACAGCAGCGGGGCCGAATAGACGATCCACCCACCGGCGAAGAGAAGCGCGGCCGCCAGCACCAGCGCGATGAGTGGAAGCGCGAGTTCGTCGGTGCCGCCCAGGGCTTCGGCCACGTCGCCGAGGCCCGATGAATCGCCGCTGCCGGACGCGCTGGACGATGAGCCGGATTCACTGCTGCGGCCTCGGCCGAGGTCGAGGCCGGGGTCTTCAATGTTGCAGTCGTAGTCGTCGTGCTGGCTACGCAGCCACAGCCAGAGCAGCCAGAGGAAGACGAGGTAGGCGGCACCCACGGCGAGCGGGTAGCGCAGCGCCATGGAATGTACGCCCAGGTGCAGCATGACAAACGAGGCGAGGAAACCGCCCAGGCCAGTGAGCGCGACGATCAGCATCATTTGCAGGCGCGGCCGGCCAAGGGCTTCGAGGCGGGAGCGCTGGCGCTCGACTTCCTTGCGGCGCAGGGTTTCCGGGTTGTCGCTTCTCGGTCGGGTCATGTCTGGCTCATTGGGCGGCCCTCGGGCCGCAGTGTAGTTTCAGTCTTCGCCAACGGCAGATCTTCGAGGCCCTGTCTCGCGATCAGCTCGCTGGCGAATCCCTGCTCCTCGAGGGCAGAGGAAATGTCGTCCGAAATCCCCAGCACACCGCCCAAGCCCTTGCGAATCTGCGTGATCGACCGGCGTCCCCAGCCCCTTCGGCCGCGATGGAGACCTTGCCTACCCCTTGTGCACGTCGTCTACCCCGCCGGGTCTGCGACTGCATTGCAGCGATGACGGTCGAGATACCGGTCGTCGCCGTCGCCGTCCATTCCGCGAGCTTGCTGCCCGATCGCTGCCGTCGCCAAGTGTGGCGGAGAATCAGACTCCGATCAACAAGCAAGAAGTCTGTTGAGGATTGTGCGTCATTGGGCCGAGTCTGCCGGGGCTGGATACATCGACCTATGGGACGGGAGTCGAAGCGGAGAACCGAGGCAACCCGGCTCTACGGGCGCACGAAGAACCTGCGGGCCGTTCGGCGGCTACTTCGCCAGTCCAGGCTGCAAAGTACGGTTCGCTCCCTCGGCCTTGATGCGGGCGATGCGCTGGAGATCTCGGCGCAGACCGAGCGCCAGCCGGTAGCCGACGGCCGCACGGTTGAAAGAGGTGTGGCCGCTTTCCGGCATCATGTCGAAGGAGTGCAGCGGCCAGAAGCAGACGGCAGCGATTTCTGCCCAAAGCCGACGTTGACCTGGGGGCGATCAACCGCAATCGGTCATACGGCTGCGGATGTCAGCGTCCTCGGCGGACCGACCGCCACCCTGCGGGAAGCGGTCAGAGAGTGTAGGATGGCGTCGGTCGGTAACTTGGCAAGAGCCACCGCACAGAATGTTCCACTTCGGGGAACGCTTGAGGAGATCCTGACCGGTGTGCTTGATCCACTTGGGCCAAGCTGCCGATTGCCGCGTTACCGCCAAATTGAGTGCTGCCCGCGGAAAGGTGGCGACCGGAGCCAACAGGCAGAATTGGGTTTCTGCCAGTGAATCTACCCGAACAAATCAGGCTAACCCGCCAGTGATTTCTGCCTACCCCACGAAGTACTTCGCCTACGAGTTGACCCGCCGCTGTCCGCCAGACAGCGTCGAGAAGCTGGCCGGCACGCTCGCGGATGCGCAGGTGGACCTGAATCCGCATCAAGTCGATGCGGCCCTGTTCGCCTTCAACTCGCCGTTATCCAAAGGAGCGCTGCTGGCAGATGAGGTCGGCTTGGGCAAGACCATCGAAGCGGGCCTCGTGCTTTCGCAGAAATGGGCGGAGCGGAAGCGGCGCATCCTGGTCATCACGCCGTCCAACTTGCGCAAGCAATGGTTTCAGGAACTTGCCGAAAAATTCTTCCTGCCCTGCCGGATTCTCGGAGCCAAGCCCTATAACGCCGCGATCAGGCAAGGCCAGTTCCGTCCGTTGGAAGTGCCCGAGATTGTCATTTGCTCGTATCCGTTCGCCAAGAGCAAGGCCTGCGACGTTCAGGCCATGCCGTGGGATCTGGTGGTAATCGATGACGCGCACCGCCTGCGCAATGTCTATAAGCCGTCGAATGTCATCGCCAACACGCTCAAACTGGCGCTGGCCGGGAAACACAAGCTGCTGCTAACGGCAACGCCCTTGCAGAATACCTTGCTGGAGCTGTTCGGCCTGGTGAGTTTCATCGACGAACACGCCTTCGGCGACTTGAAGAGCTTCCGCGAACAGTTCGCCAATCTGGATCAGGAACAGGTATTCCAGACGCTCAAGGCGCGGTTCAAGCCGGTTTGCCATCGCACCCTGCGCCGCCAGGTGACGGCCTATTTCCCCTACACCAAGCGTTTGCCGCTGGTTGAGGAATTCACGCCGGAGGAAAGCGAAGACCGGCTCTACCATCTCGTCTCCGAATACCTGCAACGGGACAATCTCCAGGCCCTGCCGGCCAGTCAGTGCAGCCTGATGACGCTGGTACTGCGCAAGCTGCTGGCTTCATCGACCTTCGCCATTGCCGGCGCGCTGACTTCGATTTCCAACCGGCTCAAAACCAAGCTCCGCAATTTAGCCAATGGCTGGAGCGCCACCAGGGCAGCGACCGCGTCACCGGCTCGCGTAGCGCCGACATTCGCTCGGCGCTGGTGGATTACTTCCGCGAGCAGGGCCGCATCATGATCGCCACCGAGGCGGGCGCCGAAGGCATCGATTTTGAAAAGCGCGTCGCCGCGATCTACCAGAACTCCCGCAAGCCCGAGGAGATCGCCACGGCCTTCAACCAGCTCCAGCTCGAACTGAGCCTGGAGATCAACGCATCCATGACGCGCACCCGCCAGCAACTGCTGGAAAACTTCGACGACGAGGTACGCGAAAAGCTCAAGGTGCGCGACGAAGCCTCGCGGGCCTATCACCACAATGCAGCCCTTGTTCATGCTGCGCTGGGTGCTTCGCTGATCATGCCGCGTGCCACGCCGTCCCGCCAGCGCCGACTTTCCTGGATGCGACCGAACGGCTCGCCTGGTGAGCCTCGCCGCGAGTACACTGGCGATGCCATATGGAAATCGCCCTGACGATCATTTTGCCGGCGCCGGCAAGAAACCCGGTGGTGATGAAAGACCAACCGTGACCGAACCGACCATCGCCTGCCCCAACTGCAAGACCGAGATCCGGCTGACGGAGTCCCTCTCCACGCCGCTGATCTCGGCGACGCGCCAGGCAGTCGAACGATAGCTTGCGCAGAAGAACGAGGACATCGCAATGCGCGAGGAGCAGATCGAGCGGGTGATGGGCGCGACGGTGGGGATGTATGGCGACTTGCAGAGGAATGCGGGGAAATCATTGCAAGAGATGGATGGATTGGAATTTCCTGCGATCGATGGGACAGAATTGCAGCAACTTGCAGTGGGTAATGGAGAACTGACATGGCGGCAACAAATTTCAAGACCGAGAACAACACGTTCCGAAAACTCATCGGCAACGGGCTGACCTATCGAATTCCCCGTTTTCAGCGGGACTACAGCTGGACGGATGATGAGTGGGAAGATTTATGGGCGGACTTGATGGGAACGCTACAGCCCGAAGGCGAGTCCGCGCATTACATGGGCTACCTCGTGTTGCAGTCCAGTGACGACAAGACCTTCGAGGTCATCGATGGACAGCAGCGCTTGACCACAGTCAGCATCATTGTGTTGGCCGTACTCAAGAACCTGCAAAGACTCATCGATTCTGGCAACGATTCCGAGGCCAACAAGCGCCGGATGGAACAGATTCGCCAGACATACGTGGGTTACCTTGATCCCGTCACGCTGGTTGCTCGTGCCAGACTTACATTGAACCGCAATAACAACAGCTACTTTCATGACTATCTGGTTCCATTGGGTCACCTTCCGCAGCGCGGCTTTCGTGCTTCGGAGCATCTTCTGCGCAAAGCCTTCGAGTGGTTCGATCGCCGTGTCGCCGAATACCTTAAGAAAAGCACGGGCACCGAGGGCATGCGGCTGGCGCAGTTTGTCGAAGACATGAGCGACCGCTTGTTCTTCACCATGATTACAGTCACCGACGAGCTGAACGCCTACAAGGTGTTCGAGACGCTCAACGCACGGGGGGTACGCCTGTCAGCGACCGATTTGCTGAAGAACTATCTGTTTTCGGTTCTTGATCGAGGGCGCGATATCGACCACGAATTACGCAATCTCGAAGAACGCTGGGAAGCCATGGTGGGCCGCCTGGGCGCAGAGAGCTTCCCTGATTTTCTGCGCGCACACTGGAATAGTCGCCGCCCATTTGCCCGCCAGGCCGAGTTGTTCAAGACGATCCGCAGCCAGGTCAATTCGCGGGAAGCGGTTTTTCAGCTCCTGCGCGAGCTGGAGCAAGACCTGGATACTTATCTCGCCCTGTCTTCGCCAGAAGCCTCCGACTGGCCACAGGACATCAAGGGATTCGCCAGCACCTTGCGGACGTTCAATGTGCGCCAGCCCCTGCCTTTACTGCTGGCTGCACGGCGGACTTTCGACGCCCCCGACTTTTCCGGCCTCATGCGTGCTTGCGTGGTGATCTCGATGCGTTTCAATGTGATTTGCAGCTACGGCACCGCTGAACAGGAACGTACCTACAACGCTGTTGCAGAACGGATAGCAAGGGGCGAAATCAAGAACCTTGGCTCCGCTTTGGCCGTGATGCAAGGCGTTTACCCCAATGACGCGGCGTTTCGTGCCGCCTTTGCCGAAAAAGCCATCCGTACAACCCAGTCGCGCAACAACCGCGTAGTGCGCTTCATCCTCTGCGCGCTGGAGAAGCACTTGTCGGATGCCGACTACAGCTTCACCAGCGACAGCTTCAACATCGAGCATGTCCTCCCCCAAAACCCGCAGGCAGGATGGGAAACATTCAGCGACGAAGAGGCCGATGCCTTGACGTATCGGCTGGGCAACATGACCTTGATGCAGGCAGGCCAGAACAAGAACCTTGGGAATGCGGCTTATGAGGAAAAGCGCGCCGTCTTCCAGCAAAGCGGCTTCGCCATTACCCGCAAGCTGGCGACCGAGCACGCTGAGTGGACGCCCGAACGCATTGCCGCGCACCAGAACTGGATGGCAGCACAGGCCACGGCCATCTGGCGTATTGCTCAAATCGGTTAGTTGCATGACGAACAAACAAAAACTCGAACTCACCTGGATCGGTAAAGAAAACCGACCGAAGCTGGAGCCGCGCATTCTGCTGGAAGACCCGGCGAGGAGTTATCACGCCAAACACCGTGTCGGCAGCGCCGACTTGTTCGACAACCGGCTGATCTTCGGCGACAACCTGCTGGCGTTGAAGGCGCTGGAGGGGGAGTTTTCCGGCAAGGTGAAATGCGTCTTCATCGACCCGCCCTACAACACCGGCAGCGCCTTCACGCATTACGACGACGGGGTGGAGCATTCGATCTGGCTGTCGTTGATGCGCGACCGGCTGGAGATCATCCGAAGGCTGCTGTCCGACGACGGTTCGTTGTGGATCACCATCGACGACAACGAGGCGCACTACCTCAAGGTGCTGTGCGATGAGATCTTTGGACGAATAAATTTTGTATGCAATGCCATTTGGGAAAAGGCAGACTCCCCACGAAACTCGGCTCGACAATTCTCAACTGATCATGACCACTTTTGGAAACACAACACGCGGTGCGTGTTGAATCGGCCGAAGGAAGTCCTGAGGCGAGAAGTCGCGAACTGCGTGACCTTCCCGTATCGGCCACCGAGGCTGACTGGCAGCCGGGCCGCCTGCATGTCAACTATTACAACCGCGAGATTGCCAAGCCAGGGGATCAGCCGGCCATCGGATCGATTCTCTGCGCGGACAAGAACGAGGCGTTGGTGCGTTACGTGCTGGACGAAAAGGCAAAGCAGATCTTTGCCAGCCGCTACCAGTTCCAATTGCCCAGCGAAGACGTATTGCGTGCTGAAATCAAACGCGAGATGGAAGAACTCGATTCCGGGAGCGCGCAGTCATGAACCGCCACGTCAACGCCATCGCCGGCCGCCTCAGTCTGCGTCATCCGCAGCGTCGTTCGCTGGAAATCCTCGACCGTATCACCGAGATTGCCCCGCCCGGCAAGGGGGCGGATGTCCCGGCAATACTGGAAGCGATCCGCTGCGAGTTCCCCTCGGTGACGGATTTCGAGCGCGACTTTCCTTCGTTGTGCTTCGCGCTCGCCACCGGCGTGGGCAAGACGCGGCTGATGGGCGCTTTCATCAGCTACCTGCACCTGGCGCATGGTATCGACAACTTCTTCGTGCTGGCGCCGAACCTGACCATCTACAACAAGCTGATCGCCGACTTCAGCGACCGCAACCATTCCAAGTACGTGTTCCGCGGCATCGCGGAATTCGCCATCGATGCTCCTTCGATCATCACAGGCGACAACTACGACCAGCACGACCCGCGCAGCGGTACGCTCTTCGGCGGTGTGCGGATCAACATCTTCAACATTTCCAAGATCAATTCCGAAGTGCGCGGCGGCAAGTCGCCGCGCATCAAACGGCTTTCGGAATACATCGGCGAGAGCTACTTCGACTATCTGGCCGGCTTGCCGGACCTGGTGATACTGATGGATGAATCGCATCGCTACCGCGCCAGCGCCGGGATTCGCGCGATCAACGAACTGAAGCCGATCCTCGGGCTGGAGCTGACCGCCACGCCGTTTGTCGAGACGCCGCGCGGCGCGCTGGCCTTCAAGAACGTGATCGTCGACTACCCGCTTGGGCTGGCGATGAAGGACGGCTTCGTCAAGGAACCGGCCGTCGTGACGCGCAAGAACTTCAACCCGGCCGGCATGTCGGCGGAGGAGATCGAGCGCCTGAAGCTGGAAGACGGCGTCCGCCTGCACGAAAGCGTGAAGGTGGAACTGGAGACCTACGCACGCGCGAGCGACAAGCCCATCGTCAAACCTTTCCTGCTGGTGATTGCCCGCGATACCACCCATGCCGGGCAACTTTCCGGGCTGATCAAGTCCGACAACTTCTTCGAGGGGCGCTACCGCGACAAGGTCATCCAGGTGGATTCGAGCAGGACCGGCGCGGAAGAAGAGGAGATGATCGGCCGCCTGCTCAAGGTGGAACATACCGACGAGCCGACGGAGATCGTGATTCACGTCAACATGCTCAAGGAAGGCTGGGACGTCACCAATCTCTACACCATCGTGCCGCTGCGAGCCGCGAATGCCCGCATCCTGATCGAGCAATCCATCGGGCGCGGCCTGCGCCTGCCCTATGGCAAGCGCACCGGCGTGACGGCTGTGGATCGGCTGAACATCGTCGCCCATGACAAGTTTCAGGAAATCATCGCCGAGGCCAACAAGCCGGAGTCGGCGATCCACTTGCAGACCCTCGTGCTGGATGCGGATGCCCTCGGGCAGAAAACGACGACGGTGGTGTCGCAGTCGCACCTGGCCACCAAGCTGGGTTTGACGCCTGCCCACGCGACGAGCAGCACGACGGTAGCCGGACAGGATCAGGCGCCTGTCTTCACCAAGCTGGAGGAGCAGAGAGTCGCGCAGATCACCTACGAGGTCATCCGCAAGCTGGAAAATCAGCCCCAGACACTGCCCACTATCGAGTACCTGAAGAAACCGGAAATCCAGTCCGCCATCGTCAAGGCGGTCGAGGAGCAGCATCAGCCAACTCAACTGGAACTGGACGGGGTGACAGAGAAGCCGGACTTCGCCGCCGTGGTGGCGAAAACCGTCGAGTTGGTCACGCAACAGACCATCGACATTCCGCGTATTCTGGTGGTGCCCAAGGGCGAAGTGAAATCCGGCTTCAAACCTTTCACACTCGAGCTCTCCACGCTCCAGTACCCGGCGGTATCCGACGAGCTGTGGATTCAGCACCTGCGCACCAATCAACTGGAAGTGGTGTCGCTAGGCCACGCTGGCATCGAGGAAGCGCGGCTGGAAGACTACGTAGTCAGCGGCCTGGTCGATTTCGACGACGTTTCCTACGACGAACACGCCGATCTGCTCTACGACCTGGCTGCCCAGACCGTGCAGCATTTCAAGGGCTACCTGTCCGCTGAAGACGCCCGCAAGGTGCTGCGCTGTTACCAGCGCGACATCGCGCGCTTCATTCATCTCCAGATGCAGGCGCATTACTGGGAGGACGTGGCCGCTTACGAGGTGAAAATCAGCAAGGGCTTTACCGAGTTGAAGCAGAGCGCCTACACCTGTTCCGTGCAGGAACCGCCCGCCAACTACCGCGTGGAGCCGGCAGACAAGAGCAACATGGCGAAGTACCTGTTCGGCGGCTTCCACCGTTGTCTCTATCCTGTGCAGAAGTTTGATTCCGACGCGGAGCGCAAGCTGGCGGTGATTCTGGAGCGCGAGGCCAGCAAGTGGTTCAAGCCCGCCAAGGGCCAGTTCCAGATTTATTATCAGCATGGCGCGGATCATCTGGAATACCAGCCGGACTTCGTTGCTGAAACGGCTGCAACGATCTACATGCTGGAACCGAAGAAGCGCACGGAGCTTGAAGACCCGATGGTCATTGCCAAGAAGGAAGCCGCCGCCAGGTGGTGCGCAAATGCCTCGGAGCATGCAGCAAGTTACGGTGGCAAGCCTTGGCGTTACGTGCTGATTCCGCATGACGCGATCGCTGAGAACATTACGCTCGAGGGGTTCGCGGCACGGTTTGGTTGAGTTTTTCCCCTGTCTTCTTGCCATCGTCGGCGCGGGAGATACGGCCGCGGAAGGTCGACAAATGGAATGCATCTGATGGCTCCTTACGCCCGTTGCTGACATCTCCTCTGGGTCGTTACCCGCTACTCAGCAAGCTCGGAAGCGGCCATCGGGAGATTCCGGGCTTCAACACGTGCTAAAGGCGCCATGGGCAACCCAGCGAACGCCTGCGGTGGTCGCCGTGGCTGTCCTCCCCAGATCAACGTCACTGACTCCGGCGGCCTCTCGTGGCTCGTGCCGGCACGAACGATGGTGCTCCTGATCACGGGAAGCCTTCACACAACCAGGAGAGCCAGCCTACTCATCATCATCGCCCTCGCCATCGCGGCGCGGGACGGTTTGCGGGTCGCAGGTGATCGGACGGTAGATCTCGACCCGGTCGCCGGGGCGAAGGCCCGTGTCCAGCTTGACCAGACGACCGAAGACGCCCACCTTCTGCGTTTGCAGGTCGATGGTCGGGAAGGACCGGAGAATGCCGGAGCGGTCGATTGCCTGGCGGACGGTCGAGTCGTCCGGCACCTCGATGGTCAGCCAGATCTGCTGCCCGGCCTCGGAATAAGCGACACCCACTTGCATGACAAGCCTCCTCTCGCTTCGGGCAACAGACTCAGGCGAGCACTGGCGCCGGCGCGACGGCAGCGTTCGCTTCCCGCGCGCGCAGCTCGAGCGCGCGCTTACCTGCCAGCAACAGGCCGAGCACGAGAAACCCACCCGGCGGCAGAATCATCAGCAGGAAGCCGCCGTAGCCGGGGATCACCGTCAGCTCGATGGCGCGGAACGCCGGCCCGAGCAGCAGGCTGGCCTGCGCGAACAGGGTGCCGCTACCGAGTAGCTCGCGGATCAGGCCGATCAGCGTCAGGGCGCCGGTGAAGCCCAGGCCCATGGCCAGGCCGTCGACGGCCGAAGCGGCGACGCTGTTCTTCGAGGCAAAGGCTTCGGCCCGACCCAGAATGGCGCAGTTCACCACGATCAGGGCGATGAATAGGCCGAGCACCTTGTACAGATCGTGCAGCCAGGCGTTGAGCCCGAGATCGACGAGCGTCACCAGCGTCGCGATCAGGACGACGAAGATCGGGATACGCACCTGCGGACTGACCAGCGAGCGGATCGAGGCCACCAGAACATTCGACGTGACCAGCACCGCCGTGGTCGCCAGGCCCATGCCGAGGCCGTTGGTGCCGCTGGTGGTGACGGCCATCGCCGGGCAGAGGGCGAGCATCTGGGCAAAGACGACGTTCTGCAGCCAGAGGCCGTCCTTCAGGGTCTGAACGAGTCGTTTCATGGGGTCTTGCCTCCCTGCAGGATTTCCGCGCGATGCGCGGCGAAAAAGTCGAGTCCCTCCTTGACCGCCTTGACGACGGCGCGCGGCGTGATGGTGGCGCCAGCCATCTGATCGAAGACGCCGCCATCCTTCTTCACCGCCCACTTCTCGGCCGGCAGCGTCGCCAGCGACAGGCCGTTGAACGACAGAATCCACGGTGACTTCGCCAGATCGATCTTGTCCCCCAGGCCGGGCGTTTCGGCGTGTTTGAGGACGCGCGCGCCGAGCAGCACGCCGGCACGGTCGATGCCGACCAGCACCAGCACGTCACCCGCGTAGCCGCGCGCCGAGGTCTGGAAGATGGCCGCCGCGACCTCGCCCTGACGGCGGGCGAGGTAGACCCGCTTGTTGCTCCCGTCACCGTTGCCGATCTCCAGCGTATCGGCGAGCAGGTCGTTGTCGGCAAAACGCTCCGGCAACACCTGCGAGAGGGAGGCCTGGAGATCGCGCGCCTCGGCGGCGACGATGCGCTCACGCGTGCCGCTGACGGCGACGGCCAGGGCAGCGCTGGCGACCAGCGCGACCACCCCGAGGGACACCCCCTGATAGCCCAGGCGATCACGCAATACCGCGATGGCGAGCTTCACGATTCGATCTCCAGCGGTGTGCCGCGCCGGTCGCGACCATAGATGCGCGGCTTGAGGTAGCGGTCGATCACCGGCGTCAGCGCATTCATCAGCAGCACGGCGAAGGCGACGCCTTCGGGGTAGCCGCCCCAGGTGCGAATGACGTAGGTCAGGAAGCCGACGCCGGCGCCGAACAGCAGCTGGCCAGGCGCGGTGTTCGGCGAGGTCACGTAGTCGGTGGCGATGAAGAAGGCCCCCAGCATGGCAGCACCGGACAGCAGGTGGGTGCCGACGGACAGGTAGCGCGCCGGGTCGATGCCGTGCATCAGCGACGCGAACAGGGCAAGCGTCGCCAGCATGGCGAACGGAATGTGCCAGGTGATGAGGCGCAAGGCGAGCAACAGCAGGCCGCCGGCGGCAATCAGCAGCGACCCCGTTTCGCCCAGACTGCCGGCGCGTTCGCCGAGCAGACTGGTCGTCGGCGCCTGCGTCGCGACGAGGGAATGCATCAGATCGACGCCACGCGACAGCTCGCTGCGGGCATAGCCGAAGAGGGTCGCGGTACTCATCGCGTCGAGCGTTGCCGGCAGCGTGCCGAAGGTGATCCGCAGGCCATCGACAAATCCCGGCGCGTTCGCCGAGAGCAGCGGCACGGGCGCGGTCCATAAGGTCATCGGCACCGGGAAGGAAATCAGCAGCATCACCCGCGCCACCATCGCCGGATTGAAGAGATTCTGCCCGAGGCCACCAAAGACCTGTTTGCCGATGACCGTGGCGAACAGCCCGCCGACCACGCCGACCCACCACGGCGCCCAGGGCGGCAGCGAGAGCGCCAGCAACCAGCCGGTGAGCAGGGCCGAGCCATCGCGAAGCACCCGCGCCACCGCTTCCTGCCGCAGGCGCAGGCAGAACGCCTCGCCGAGAATGGCCGAACCGATGGTGATCCACCACAGATGAATGGCCGGCCAGCCGTACAGCCAGAAGCCGAAAAGCGTCGCTGGCAGCAGGGCGGCGGACACCCACAGCATGACCCGCGCGACGCTGTTCGCGCCGGCGGCATGCGGCGCCGCGACGGGAGCGGCGTGGCGCGGCGGGATCATGTCGCGGCCTCGCTGGCGGGTTTGACGACCCGCTCCGGCGGCGGCCGCACGCCGGCTCCGGCGGCGGCCTTGGCGGCGTCACGCCCGGCCTTGCGTTTGGCGGCGGCCGCGGCCTTGTCGCGCGCCTCGCGCTCCAGTCGCGCGAGACGCTCTTCGGCCAGGCGCCGCGTCGCATCGTTGCGCAGCTTGCCGCGCTCGCGGGCCGACAGTTCGCCCTTGGCGTAGCTGAAATACTGCACCAGCGGGATGTGCGAGGGACAGACGTAGGCACAGCAGCCGCAGCCGATGCAGTCCGACAGCCCGAAGCCGGTAGCGCCATCGAGATCGTCGGCGCCGATGCGGCTGGCCATCTCCAGCGGCAACAGGCCCATCGGGCAGGCGCGCGTGCAACTGCCGCAACGGATGCACGGACCGGCCGCCGGCGTCCGCGCCTCGGCGGCATCGAAGGCGAGGATGCCCGATGCCCCCTTGACGATGGGTACCCGGGCGTGCGGCAGGACGATGCCCATCATCGGTCCGCCGAGCACCAGCCGCGCCGGCCGGCCGCTGACGCCGGCGAAGCGCAGCAGGTCGACCACCGGCGTGCCGATCGGTGCCAGCACGTTGCCGGGCCGCGTCAGGGCGCCGCCGTTCAGTGTGACGATGCGCTCGACCAGGGCTTCGCCATGGCGCAGGGCGCGGTGCACGGCGGCGCAGGTGGAGACGTTGTGCACCAGCACGCCCACTTCGGCGGCACGTGCATCGGCCGGCACTTCCTTGCCGGTCAGGGTCTGGATCAACTGCTTGTCCGATCCCATCGGATAGTGTGCCGGCACCGGCCGCACCTGCACGTTGCCGAAAGCCGCGGCGGCGGCCCGCATGGCGGCGATCGCCTGCGGCTTGTTGTCCTCGATGCCGACCAGGGCCTCGCGGGCGCCGATGGCGTACATGACGATGCGCAGGCCGTCGACCACTTCCTCGGCCCGATCACGCATGATCCGGTCGTCGGAAGACAGGTAAGGCTCGCATTCGCCGCCATTGACGATCAGCGTGGTGACTTTCAGGTGACGGCCGAGATTGAACTTCACCGCCGCCGGAAAAGTCGCGCCGCCAAGGCCGACGACACCGGCCGCCGCGGTTCGCTGGGCGATCTCCTCGGGCGCCAGCGCGAACGGGTCGGCCACCGGCTGGCGCTCGCACCAGGCGTCGGCGCCGTCGGCGTCAATGGTGATCGCCAGTTGCGCGAGACCGGAAGGATGCGGCGCCGTGATCTCGCCGATGGCGCTGACCTCACCCGAAGTGGGCGCATGCACCGGCGCGGAGACCTTGCCCTGTGCCTCGGCGATCAACTCGCCCTTGCGGACGCGCTGGCCGACCAGGACGACCGGCCGCGCCGGACCGCCGACATGCTGCTGCATCGGCACGTAGAGCCGTTCCGGCAGCGGCAGGGCGCGCAGCGGCACGTCGGCCGCCGGCAGCTTGTGGTCGTCCGGATGCACGCCCCAGTGCGGGTGGCGGCGAAAGATCTTCTCGAAAATGCCCACGTTATGCCTCGTTCCCGGTTCGTTCGTGTCAATGGCTGGCTAGGTGGCGAGCGCCGCCGGCGCCACGGCCGGCTTCGGCCACACCCAGTGCTGCACGGTGATCGGCAAGGGCTGCAGCAGCAGCGCCTCGGTCGGGCAGCGGTCGATGCAGTTGCCGCAACCGGTGCAGGCTTCGCGGATCACGTTGTGTATCTGCTTGGCCGCACCGACGATCGCGTCGGTCGGGCAGACCTTGCTGCAACGGCAGCAGCCGATGCAAATCTCTTCGGCAACGCTGGCAATCCGGGGCCCCTGATCGGTGATGGCGTCCAGATCGATGCTGATCCCCAGCCTGGCCGCCAGCGCCTGGGCCAGCGCCTTGCCGCCCGGCGGGCAGAGCGTCACCGGTGCGCTGCCCTCGGCGATGGCTGCCGCAGCGCGCGGACAACCAGCGAAACCGCACTGGCCGCAGTTCGAACCCGGCATCAGTGCCTCGATCTCTGCAGTGAGCGAATTTCCATCGACATGGAAACGCTTCGCTGCCATGCCGAGGATGAGCCCCAGCAGGGTCCCCAGCAGCGTCAGGGAAAAAATGGCAAGCCACATGAGAGGAGTCTCCTATTGAAAGTTGAGGCCGGCAAAGCCCATGAACGCCAGCGACAGCAGGCTGGCGAGAATGAAGCTCACCGGCGCGCCGGCAAAGGCGGCCGGCACCCGCGCCAGCGCCAGGCGTTCGCGCAAGCCGGCAAAGATCAGCAGCACCAGCGTGAAGCCAAGGGCGGAGCCAAAACCATAGACCAGGCTCTTGAGAAAACTCATCTTCTCCTGGACGGTGAGCAGCGCCAGGCCGAGCACCGCGCAGTTGGTGGTGATCAGCGGCAGGTAGATGCCGAGCGCCTGATACAGCGCCGGCGCCGATTTCTTGACGACCATCTCGACGAACTGCACGGTCGCCGCGATGACCAGGATGAAGGTGAGAATCCTCAGATAGCCGAGATCGAAAGGCGCCAGCAGCCAGTGCTCGAGCATCCAGGTGGCGGCGCACGCCAGGGTGATGACGAAGGTCGTGGCAAGGCCCATCCCCAACGCGCTGTCCATGTTGCGGGAGACCCCCATGAATGGACAAAGCCCGAGAAATTTCACCAGCACCACGTTGTTCACCAGCGCGGTCGAAAGCAGCAGCAGGAAATAAGCGGTCATTGTCGGCAAGCTCCTTGACCATCGTTCTGCACGAAGCATGCCATCGTCTGCCGAACGGCACACCAAAGCCGTGCCAGGGTGGCCAAGTCCGCACCAGCATGGCGTTTTTTTCTTGCCGGCGCGACTGGCCGGGCTGCCCGCGACAACCGTCGTTTCTGTCGCAAAACCGACAAAACGCCACAAGAACAAACAGAAACGGCTGTGGAATCAAGGGCGGCACGAAATCTGCTCCACTGCAGGGAAACACGTCCACAGGGAGGCGCGCAATGACCAGCAAACAACTCAGGGCAGCGGCCACAGGCGAACAGCGAGCAGTGGATTCGCTGCCGCCGAGCATCCACCCACAGGTCTTCCAGCACACGGTCAATCAGGCCGACATGGCAATCTCGATCACCGATGCGAAGGGCAACATCCTCTACGTCAATCCTGCCTTCAGCCGCGTTACCGGTTACGCGAGTGATGAGGTGGTTGGCCAGAACCAGTCGATCGTTTCCAACCACAGCATGCCGCGCGAGTTCTATCAGGGCCTCTGGCAAACGATTTCGCATGGCGAGCCCTGGAGTGGCCGTCTGATCAATCGGCGCAAGGACGGCAGCAAGTACCTTGCCGAGTTGAGCATTTCGCCGGTGGCCAATGCCGGCGGCGAGATCCTCAACTATCTCGGCATGCATCGCGACATCACCGAACTCCACCGCCTGGAATCGCAGGTGCGGAATCAGAAAGCGCTGATCGAGTCGGTGGTCGATGCCGCGCCGATGGTCATCGCCCTGCTCGACGTCGACGACAGGGTCGTGCTCGACAACCATGAGTACAAAAAGCTGCAGGCCGACCTGGGAATGGCCGAACCGGCGCCGATGCTCATGTCGGCGGTGCGTGCCAGCCTCGAGGTCGACTCCGGACGGAGTCGGCGCACCTCGGGCTATCTGTTTCTCGATCGCGAAGTGCGGCTCGACCCTCCCGGTGGCCGCTCACCACGCTGGTTTTCATGCTCGGGAAGCCGCGTGCGCGAGGACGACACCTCCACCGACGCCTTCCTCGCCGGCCAGGGGCACGATTACCTGCTGCTGGTGGCCAAGGAGATCACCAGCCTGCGCACACAGCAGGAAAAGGTCCGCGTAGCCGCGCTGCAGGTGCTGATGGCCGACGAGGACCGCGTCTCCGGCTTGCGCGAGAGCCTCGCGGCAGCCACCTTCCGCCTCGAGGGACCGCTCAACATGATGGCCTCGGTGGTGGGCATGCTGGCGCGGCGCCAGGGTGAGACGGACCCGATGTCGGTCGCCCTCGCCGAAGCCATCAGCGCCGGCCAG
Organism: Candidatus Accumulibacter cognatus; assembly: GCA_013414765.1. Classification (GTDB taxonomy): domain Bacteria; phylum Pseudomonadota; class Gammaproteobacteria; order Burkholderiales; family Rhodocyclaceae; genus Accumulibacter; species Accumulibacter cognatus. Next base: position 1,794,893 of record CP058708.1, on the reverse strand, counting down.
CAGGCGCTCGCCGATCTGCGCTCGATGATTCCCGGCGAAACCCGCGAGGCGATCGGTCCGGTCAACCTCAACGAATTGCTGCGCGATGTGCTCGACCTGTCCACCGGCCGCCTGCTCGCCGCCGGCATCACGGTCATCTGGCAACCGCAGGCGATGCTGCCGGCGCTGCAGGGGGCGCCGAACAAACTTCGCCTGCTGTTCAAGGCACTGATCGACAATGCCATCGAAGCGATGAACACGCGTGGCTGCCGTGAGCGCGAATTGACGGTGGCCAGCAAGGCGCGTCTCGGCGGCATCGAAGTGGATGTTGCCGATAGCGGACCAGGAATCGCCAGTGCCCAGCTCCTGAAAGTGTTCGAGCCGTTCCATACCACCAAGCGCGGCGGCGGCCATCTCGGCACCGGCCTGTCGGCGGCACAGCAGATCGCTGCCGAGCATGGCGGCTTCCTCGAAATCGAGCCGACGGCGACGCGCGGCTGCCGTGTGCGCGTGCTGCTGCCACTGCACCGACGACCATGAACGAGACTATTTCGGCGTCCTTGCTGCCCTCCCAGTTCGAAGTCCTCTCGCGCGTCGGGCAGTTGCTGGCGAGCGTGCTCGATGCTTCGCAAGGGCTGCGCGAAGTGCTGCGTACGCTGGAGATCAAGGGTCATCTGAGCCGCGGCATGATCGCCGTTGTCGATCCGGACAGCGGCGACCTCAGTGTGTACGCCGTGCATGGCCTCGATCACGACGATTTCGCGACGATCCGTTACCGGACCGGCGAGGGTCTGCTCGGCCGCATCCTCGAAAGCGGGCGACCCTGTGCAGTCGCGCGACTGGGCGAGGACCCGCGCTTCCTCAACCGGCTCGGCCTGTACGAGCGGGATCTGCCCTTCATCGCCGTCCCGATCCATCTCGGCGGAACGCTGCAGGGCGTGCTGGCGGTGCAGCCCGACGAGCCGGACGACGGCCTGCTCGATGAACGGGTCCGCTTTGTCGAGCTGCTGGCCAACCTGATCGGGTATAGCCTCCAACTGTCGCTCGAAGCCGCGCAGGAGCGTCGGTCATTCGACCAGGAGCGCGATCCGCAGCGCCGGGTCGTTCGCCACCGCCCCGGCTTCGGCAACCTCGTTGGCCATTCGCCGGCCATGCTGCGTGTCTTCGATCAGATCCGCATGGTCGCCAAGTGGTCGACGACGGTGCTGATCCGCGGCGAAACCGGTACCGGCAAGGAGTTGATCGCCAACGCCATCCACTACAACTCGCCACGCGCGCGCGGACCCTACGTGCGCCTAAACTGTGCCTCGCTGCCCGAGAATCTGCTGGAATCGGAACTCTTCGGGCACGAAAAGGGCGCTTTCACCGGCGCCGTGAACTCGCGCAAGGGCCGCTTCGAAATGGCCGACGGCGGCACGCTCTTTCTCGACGAAATCGGCGACATCTCGCCGGCCTTTCAGGCCAAGCTGCTGCGCGTTCTGCAGGAGGGCGAGCTGGAGCGGGTCGGTGGCGGCCGCACGCTGAAGCTTGACGTAAGGCTGGTCGCCGCCACCCATCGCGACCTCGAAGCGGCGGTCGACAGCGGCGACTTCCGCGAGGATCTCTACTACCGCCTCAATGTCATGCCCATCGTCCTGCCACCGCTGCGCGAACGGCTCGAAGACCTGCCGAAGATCGCCAACCATCTGCTCGATCGCCTCGGCGGCCTGCAGCGCCGGCCGCTGCGCCTCACCGCCGGCGCGCAGCGGCGCCTGGCGCAGCACCACTGGCCGGGCAACGTGCGCGAGCTGGAAAACTGCCTCGAACGCGCCGCCGTGATGTCGGAAAACGGCGAGATCGACGCCGAGCTGATCCGTATCGACAAGACGCGCGAGCGTAGCAGCAGACGCCCGACTGGCGCTACGCCTGTTCCCTTGCCCAGTCACCCGGGCAGCACCGTCGCGCTGCCGGGCGCCGGTGCCCGAGCGGCCGCTGGGTTCGGCGACAGCGAGCCCGTCGCCGAACCCAGCGAGCGCGAGCGGGTGATCGCCGCCCTCGAACGCGCCGGCTGGGTGCAGGCGCGCGCCGCCCGCCTGCTCGGCATGACGCCACGGCAGATCGCCTACCGCGTGCAGATCCTCAATATCGAGATGAAGCAGATCTGATCAGCGTGAAACCGGTCTGGGTCTCGACTTCGCGATCGAAATCCACGCAGCCATCCAACGTGCCGCTATGCCCGCGCCTGGACACGATTTGCCGGCAATGTTCGCCGCGTATTGGTCAACCGCTTTCCCTATGGTGTTCTGTACGAACCGGGGAGCACGAGCTTGCTCGTTCTGGCCGTGATGCACTTGCGACGCGAGCCGGGCTACTGGATGACGCGCCGGAGTGAATGACGGCCCGTAGTTGTGAATCTCCGGCAATTCTCCTGTTTTAGCGGGGAATACGATTCAAGCAGTGTGCTGTCGGCACCAGGCAAGCCTGAAATCTTGCCTGGTGTCAGGCCGTCATCGAGACGACGTGATGAGTTCAGTTGGCCTCCTTGACGGGCGGTACTTGCCAGCTGCCATCCAGGAGCGAAGGCGCCTGTTCCTTCGGCCAGTACAAGCGCATCATCAGGATGAACTCACCCTTGGGCGCCGGGAGCCAGTTCGACTCCTTGCCCTTGCCCGGCGATTCGTTCTGGATGTAGAGATCGACCGACCCGTCCGGGTTTGCCTTCAGTTTGTTGCGCTGGCTCAGGTTGTAGCGGTTCAGCGGGTTATCGACGAAGAAGTAGTCCGCGTCGTACATCGTCAGCGACCAGAAGCCATTCACGGGCGGCAGCTGGCCTTTCTCGAAACGCATGACGTACTTCTTCTCGCCGCTGTATTTCGCGGCAATGTCCGGCCCTTGCGAGGTGGGATAGACTGCATCCTGCGGCCGGTTGGCACCGAGGCCGATGGCGGTGACGAGCGCGCGCTGCACGTAGCTCGTGCCGTACACGCCGACCTTGGTCGAGAACAGCCAGCCGTGCTCGAGTTTGAAGTCGCCCGCAACGATGCCGGCTTTCATCCAGTCCATGATCAGTTCCTGTGCCGGCTTGGGTGCTCCGGCAAGTCCCTTGGCGACGGCGGGATCGAGTTTGGTAAGGTCGAAATCCTGTCCGGGCACGACGCCGATCTTGGCCAGCTTGGCCAGCACCGCGGTATCCTCGGCCGCGGCCGGATTGGTCTTGAGCAGTTCGGCGAAAAGTTTGAAATACGCCGCGCCATCGAGCGCATTGACCTGCTCGCGTACCGCGGTCTTCATGTCGATGGCCGGGTCGACCGTTCCAGGCGCCGGGGTGTAAGGCTTCCCGTAGGCGGACAGTGGCACGACCGAAACCTTGTCCTGCAACGCGTGCACTTCCTTGTAGTCCGCGGGGGTGCCGGTGCAGTAGATGCGCCCGAGAATCCATACGAGCCCCGTCGGGGACTTGTACTCGGTCACGCCGGCGGGCAATTCTCCGGACCATCCCGGACCGGTGATGGCGTAGGTCTGCGCCTTCGTGCCCGTGGTCCGCTTGCCTGGAACCTGGAATACGTTGGTCCAGCCGTCGAGCATGGGGAACAAGGCGTAGCGATCCTTCATGTCGGGGATGCTCAGAATCCAGGGTTCCTTGGATACGTCGATCCAGGTGGTCGTGTACAGTGTGTCTGCGTTCGGGGCGGTGACATCCCTGTAAGAGGCATCCGGGTAGCTGCGCAACCGGACGAAGTGCCCCATCGGTGCATGCGAGCCCTCGGGCGCAGCGACATTGGTCATCACTCGACGGGTCATTTCCATGGTGACGAGCGGGTAGGCGTAGACGTAGCTCTCGATGGCGATGGCACGTGCCTCGGCTTCCTTCGCCACTGCCTCCAGTGCCTTTGCCTCCGCCTCGGCCTTGGCCTTGGCTTCCATGGCCACCCGGTCGACCTGGGTCTCGGCTTGCTTGCCGCAGGCGCCAAGGGTCAGCGCACACAGGGCCGCCATGGTTGCCCAGGAAAGATTCTTTCGTTGCATTTCTTTCTCCTATTGATTGCAAGAGGCGCGGAGGGAAGTCGCTTTCGGAAGACGCAATTGGTCGGAAAGCGTCCGGATGCCGGGCCCTGACTCCTTTTTGTTGGCAAACTTCGAGGATTCGGCACGAACCGGATTGAGTATAGAAAAAGACTGTACCACTTGCGCGACAGATTTTTCAGTTTCCTGACATTTCATGCCAAAATCCATCTGCCATTTCTGTCAGGATCTGCCTTGAATAACGTGACATCGACCAGGCGCGGCCGCCCGCCAATCAGCAACCGGGTCATCCGGGTGGGCGGCGCCATCGCGTTGCCTGCCATACTTCGCGGGCGTGGCATCGACGCCGATGCGCTGATCACCCAGGTCGGTCTTCCGGTCGCAGTCTTCGACCATCCAGACAACGTGATCCCGTTCGCCAAACTGGGGGAGCTGACACATCTCGCCGCCGAGCGCACCGGCCTGTCCGACATCGGTTTGCGAGCCTGCATGCAGACAGGCCTTGTCATGCTCGGCACCGTCGGTTACCTGGTGGGCAACTCCGCGACGGTAGGGGCTGGATTGGCGAGCCTGCAGTCCTATCTGCACCTGCACGACGAGGGAGCCGCCCCCTATTTCCATCGCGAGGGCAGCCTCGCCGTTCTCGGCTACGAGGTGCTGGAACCTGACCTGGTGGGAGCCGAGCAGATCGTTTTCGGCGCGCTCGCAATAGCAGCCAATCTCCTGCGCGAGATTTGCGGCGTTGGCTTTGCACTGCTCGAAGTGAATTTCGCGTACCGCGCGCCGTCGGATACCTCGGCATTTTCTGCCCATTTCGCCGCACCGGTTCGCTTCGATGCCGATCGCAACGCCGTTGTGTTCGACGCCGCAATCCTTGGGCGCCCAATTGCCGGCGCGAACGCCCTGTTCCATGACTTCCTCACGTCGCAAGTTCGGGAAAAGGAAAGACTTGGAGAAGGTCGGGTTGCCAGAGATCGAATTCAACGGGTCATGCGGACACTGCTGGCAACGGCCTGCATCAGTCAGGATGAGGTAGCGCGCGCCTTCGGCATGAACCGGCGAACCTTTGCCCGGCGTTTGCAGGAAAACGGAACAACTTTCAGAGAGCTTCTCGATGCGGTTCGCTTCGATGCGGCACGAGGCCTCCTTCGCGGTTCCGTCGTATCGCTGGAAGACGTCGCCAACAGGCTGGGCTACGCTGACGCTACGGCCTTTGCGCGTGCCTTCCGGCGCTGGTCCGGGGCTTCTCCCGCCGTTTGGCGACGCAAGAACGTAGCGCTTATTTGATCTTGAGGCTGGTGGTCAGGCCTGTCGTCCGGCTCTCTTTGTCTGGATTTCTGTGTCAGGTCGGCACCGAAGAGTCAAAGGGACATGATCAGGACATGATCAGCAGCATCCTGTTCAGGCGAAAGGCCTGCTCGAGAGAGGTGTTTCGCAAAACGATCCGGGAATCCGTTTGATCCATCGCCAGCACCCCGTCTGACCGCCGCTACTGGCCATCCGCAGCGCCTTCTGCGCAAACGGTTCCAGCTCGCGATGACGTGTTGAGCCCCGATTTCCATCACAGGAATACTCGTCCCGGCAAAGGAGTACCATGTGCGCACGGTATATACGGGAGCGACGAATGCGGACACGGGTGTTCAGAAGCGGGAATTCGCAAGCGGTGCGCATTCCGGTGGAGCTGCAATTGCCACCGGGAGTGAAGGAAGTCGAGATCGAAGCGATGCCCGGAGGGGACTTGCTCATCCGGCCGGCGTTGCGCCGGCTCACCGGTCTGGCTGACAGCTTTTCGGCGATGGGCGCATTGGGATGGTTTCCGGATGGTCAACGTCCCGATGCGGGCGAGGAGCTTGAGCGCGATTGGGGAACATGGGGCGCCGCCAAAGCCGGAAATGGCGAGCCGGGATGAAAGCGGTGCGTTACCTGCTCGACACCAGCATCTGCATCCATGCCATGCAGGGAAATCCGGCGCTTGCCAGGCGTTTGAGCGAGTGCTACTTCGGCGACTTGCTGCTCTCGGCGATCAGCCTGGCGGAACTCGAATTCGGCGTCATCGCGGCAGGCGGCGACGGCGCAGCGCATCGTGCGGCCCTCGACGCGGTGCTCAACGATCTCGTGGTGCTGCCCTTCGATGCCGCAGCCGCGCGCGCCCACGCCGCCGTTCGCCTGGCCGACCCGCAACGCACGCGCAATGCGCTGGACAAGCTGATCGGCGCACACGCACTGGCCGTGCAGGCGACGCTGGTTACGGCCAACCCGGCGGATTTTTCGCGCATCCCGGGGTTGCAGGTCGAGAACTGGGCAAGCTGAGCGCCGGGCAAGCCCGATGGGTGGCCCAAAGGAGCGTTGACGGTCGCCATCACAAGCCGCCGCTGCTTCGGCCAGGACATGCTGCAAGCAGGCAGGCGACCCGCCGCAGCGGGGAGCCACACTTCCGCCAATAAATCGTGCGGTAATGGGGGAGATGCGCCGCCGCTATCGGGAGGAACAATGACCAAGAACGATTCCGCAAACGCAAGCCAAAGGCCTTCCGCTTTTCCTTCCCCGACCTACTTCGTCTCGCACGGCAGCGGCGACGATGGCATCGTTCGTCGCTTGCGCAGGGCGCTCGCCGAGCTGGACACGCAACTGACGATCGACTCGCGCGAGTTCCGCGGTGGCGACCCGCTCGAATCGACGATCCGCGCGGCAATCGAGCATTCGGCGGGCGTACTGGTGCTCGTCTCGCCGCACGCGAAAGACTCGGCGTGGGTCGGCAAGGAACTCAAATACGCGCTCGCCGTGCAGAAACAGCGCGGCGGCGCGGCGCACTTCCCGGTCGTGCCGCTGCTCCTCGACGGCGCGCCGCTCGGCGCTTTCGAAGCGCTGTTCGACGAGGAGCCGATCCATATTGCCATCGCCAGCGGCGAACTCGACGCCGCGCCGCACAAGATCCTCGTCGCCCTGCGCCGGCGGCTGCCGACCGACACCGAGCCGCAGGCGCAGCCGCCGGCCGAAGCGGTCGAAGAACTGCTGCTCGAACTTTGCGACCCGCGCGTCGTGACGCACGCCGACGGCAGCCGGCGCGCCAGCGCGCGGGCGCGGCTGCTGCATGTGCCGGCGACGCCCGTCCAGCGCGAGGTGCACAGCGCGCGCTTCATGCTCGAGGCGCCGCTCGGCGTGATCGAAGCCGACGAGCTGCGCTGGTACCTCGAAGACTACGCCGTCTGGCCGAGCCCGCTGCTCGCCGATCGCGCGCAGCGAATCGAAGCGCAACTCGCCGCCTGGGGACGGTCACTCTACGACGCCGCCCTGCCAACGTTGCCGACCGCCGAAGCGCTCAAGTCCTGGGCCGCGCTCGGTGGCTCGGGCGGTACGGGCGGCTTGGGCAGTGCCGGCAAGAGGCGCCTCGCGCGCCGCTTCTCGGTCGAAGTCGACACCGCCGTCGACCCGGGGACGCCCTCCGAGCAGACGCTGCTGGCGCGCGAAGCCGGCACGCTGCTGCTCGGCATGCCCTGGGAACTGCTGCACGACGGGCAGAGCTTCCTCTTCCAGGGCGCCGAGCCGATTCGCGTCCGCCGCCGGCTGCCGAACGAACACCCGGCGCCGGTTGCCGTTCTCGCCACGCCGATCCGCGTCCTGCTCGCCAGCCCGCGGCCGGAAGACGAGGCCTGCGGCTACCTCGACCACCGCGTCAGCGCCGAGCCGCTGGTCGAGGCGATGGAAGCGCTCGCCGGGCAGGTCGAACTGCGCCTGCTCGCCCCACCGACGCTGCCCGCGCTGCGCGACGAACTCGAGCGCGCAGCGCGCGCCGGCGAACCCTACCACGTGCTGCACTTCGACGGCCACGGCGTCTACGACCGGCACGCCGGCCTCGGCGCGCTCTGCTTCGAAGACCCGGAAGACCTGCGCCCGCGCGGCCGGCGCCGGCACGCCAACGTCCCCTCGCCCGAACTCGGCGCGCTCCTGCGCGAGTACGGCATTGCGCTCGTCTTCCTCGAAGCGTGCCAGAGCGCGCAAGCCGAAAGCGCCAACGAATCGGTCGCCAGCGCCCTGCTCAAGACCGGCGTCGGCTCGGTGGTGGCGATGAGCCACAGCGTGCTCGTCGAAACTTCCCGGCGTTTCGTCGAAGCGTTCTACCGCGCGCTCAGCCGTGGCGAACGCGTAGGCTCGGCGATGCTCGCCGGCCAGCGCGAACTGAAAGACAAGCCGGCACGCGGGCGCGTCTTCGGCGTCGGCGAATTCCATCTGCACGACTGGTTCGTGCCGGTGCTCTACCAGGACCGCGACGACCCGCAACTCTTCCGCCGCACACCCAGCCGGCAGACGCTCGCAGACTGGCGCACGCGCCTCGCGAAACGCCTCGGCGAGCTGCCCGAACCACCGGCGCACGGCTTCGTCGGGCGTAGCCGCGAGCTGCTCGAACTCGAACGCCTGCTCGCCAGCGAACGCTACGCGGTCGTGCGCGGCCAGGGCGGCGAAGGCAAGACCGCGCTGGCCAGCGAATTCGCCCGCTGGCGCGTGCGCTCGCGGCAAGTGCAGCGCGCCGCCTTCGTCTCGCTCGAAACGCACGGCGATGCCGCCGCCGTGCTCGACGAACTCGGCCGCCAGTTGCTCGGGAAAGGCTTCAGCGTCGCCACGCAGCCTAGCCTGGAAGCGGCGGTGATGGCGGTCGAACGCGAACTGCGCGAGCAGACGACGCTGCTCGTGCTCGACAACCTCGAAAGCGTGCTCGCGCCGCCGTTCGCGTTTACCGTTGACGGCGGCCACACGCCGGGCGACAGCGCGCTTGCCGCCGACGAACGCGAGCGCGCCGACGAGATCCTGCAACTCGCCGCCCGCCTGCTGGCCTGCAGCGAGACGCGGCTGATCTTCACCAGCCGCGAAGCGCTGCCGGCACCGTTTGCCGGCGAGCGGCAGCGGCTCGAACTCGACCGCCTCAGCCGCCTCGACGCGGTGCAGCTCGTCGAACGCGCGCTCGGCCTCGACGCCGCTGGCATGGGCCACGCCGCAGAAGCGCAGCGCGACAAGATCGAATCGCTGGTCGACGCGGTGCATGGCCATGCGCGCACGCTGGCGCTGCTTGCACCGGCGCTGCGCGAACGCGGGCCGGCAGCGACGCAGGCCGAACTGGTGGCGCTGATCGCCGACATGGAGTGGCGCTTCCCCGGCCAACGCGAGCACTCGCTACTCGCCAGCGTCGAACTCTCGCTGCGCCGCCTGCCGCCCGAGCTACGCCAACGCGCGTCGGTGCTCGGCGTCTTCCACGGCGCGGTCGATCTCAATCTGCTCCGCCACATGACCGGCTGGCCGGCGGACGAGGTGCAGGAGCTCGGCGAAGCGCTGGTCGCCACCGGGCTGGCGAGCAGCGAGCCGTACCATCACCTGCGCCTTAACCCGGCGCTCTGCCCCTACCTTGCCGCACAACTCGAGCCGGCGGCGCGCGCCGTGCTGAGTGAGCAGTGGTGCGAGGCGATGCGGCAGTATGCCGGGTTCCTGGAGCGCAAGGCTGCGCGGAACAGCACGCTGGCCGCCGCGCTGACGCGGATGGAGCTGCCGAACCTGATGGGGTTGCTCGAGTGCGTCGAGCACGCTGGCGATCCCGCAGCGACGATCGCCCTGACGACGATGCTGCACGGGCTGCTGCAATTCCTGAACCGGCCGCGACTGCTGGCGCGCGTCGCGCAGGCGCGCGATTCGGCAAGCCGCACGCTCGGCGAAGCGGCGTGGGGGCACGCGCCGTTCGAGGCCGAACGCACGCGTATCGAGCAAATCCTCGCCGCCGGCCGCGTCGACGCAGCGCTGGCGGCGGCGCAGCAGTTGCACGCACGCGCTCAGGCGACCGGCGAGGCGGCGTATGCCGGTGCCGACTACGACCTGGCGGGGGCGTGCTGGCTCCTCGGGCGCGTGCTGCAGAAGGCCGTGCGCGCCGGCGCCGCGTTGCCGCCGCTTGAAGAAGCGCGGCGGCGCTTCGAGGACGTCGAAGCGCGCGAGCCCGGCTGCGGCGCGGCGGACATGGCGGTGGTCTGCATCTCCGAGCGGGCCAACTGCCTTCGCGACCTTGGCCGCCTCGACAAAGCCGCGCGGGTTTACGGACAGGCGATTTCGCTTGCCGAGCAACGGCACAATGAACGCTCGGTTGCCGTCAGCAAAAGCCGACTCGGCACCGTCCGGCTTCAACAGCGCCGCTTCCCGGAAGCACTCGCCGCGTGGCGCGACGCGCGCGAGCGCTTCGAAGCACTCGGCGAAGCGGTGACGGTGGCCGTCGCCTGGCACCAGATCGGGATGGTCCACCAGCACGCCGGCCACGGCAACGACGCCGAAGACGCGTACCGCCAGTCGCTGGCGATCAGGGTGCAGTGCAACGACGTTGCCGGGCAGGCAGCCACCCTGCTCCAGTTGGGCAATCTCTACGACGACATTCTCGGCCGCCCCGAAGACGCCGTCACGCACTACCGGCAGGCGGCCGAGCGCCGCGTCGCGCTGCGCGACGTGGCCAACGAAGGCCACGCGCGAAATAACCTTGCGAACACGCTGCGCTGTCTCGGCCGCATCCAGAAAGCGCGCCGCGAGATTGAACGCGCTATCGAGTGCAAACGCGGCCTCGACTACGCTGCCGAGCCGTGGACAAGCTGGGCCATCCTCGCCGAGATCGAGAACGCCGACGGTCGCGCGAGCGAAGCGCATCAGGCGGGCCGGCAGGCGCGTGAGGCCTTCCTCGCCTATCGCCGCAACGGCGGCGAGAACCACATCGGCGGCGCGCCCCTGGCGGCCGAAATCAACCGCCTGTTGCTCGCCGGCGACCGCGGCAGCGCCGGCGCGGGGCTCGCGCAACTGGCCGGCGTCGCCAACCCACCCGCCTGGTTGCCGCCGTTCGTCACCGCGCTGCAAGCCGTCGTTGCCGGCGAGCGACGCGCATCGCTCGCCGACACGCCCGGACTCGCCTACCACAACGCCGCAGAAATCCTGCTGCTGCTCGACCGCCTGGCGGCCGCCAGCCGCTGAGCCCGTGCCGGGGCCAGCGCCACTCCCCAACCGTCGACCGACCGGTCTTTCTCGTTCGCTCGCTCGACCCCGATCCATGTTAGGCTCCGCGGCTCTTCCTCTCTCTCGCCGGCGCGCAACGCGGCTTCCGGCAGGAGAGAGGCCGCCCGCAGGTTCCGATACCGAGTCGACGACATGCTCCGATCCGTCCTGATCCTTGTGCATCTTTCCGGCGTCATCGCCTGGGTGGGCGGAATGTTTTTCGCCTACTTCTGCCTTCGTCCCGCCGCCGCCCAGCTTCTCGACCCGCCACAACGTTTGCCCCTCTGGGCCGCCACGCTCAAGCGCTTTTTCCGGGTCGCGGCCTTTGCGGTGACCCTGGTCCTGGTCAGCGGCTTGACGATGCTCGCCCAGACAGGCTTCCAGTCGGCACCGCTGGGCTGGCACCTCATGGCCGGTCTGGGTCTGACGATGGCCGGTGTTTTCGCCGTCGCCTACGGCATCGTTTATCCCGGATTGCGATCGCATTGCGAGGCGGCCGCCTGGCCAATGGCGGCGGCAAGCCTGAATTCCATACGCCAGCTGGTGGGCGTCAATCTGCTGCTCGCGCTGTGCACGCTGGCCATCGCCGTCTTTTCCCGATCCTAGGCGCACGGTGCGCCACCACCGGCGCCGGGAATTCCCGGCGCGTGCGCCTCGGCAGGCGCCAGGAATCGGCCTTGCCACCTGCCGATATGGATCGGATCTCGAGAAGACGCGGGCTTCGTCGCTGCCCATGCCGGAGGAACTGTTGAGCCGTGCGACGGCCGCCGCGCGGAGTCGTCCCGCCGACGGCTCGACCCCCGGCCCGGAGCGACCCGCGTGTTCGCCGCACGCCTGGCCACCCCGCGCAAGGACTGGGTGCGGTTTGGCTTTTCCTGTTCTTCGCGATAGACTCCACGCCCAGCAGCCTGGGCATGAGCAGACCGTTTGACAACCTTATTCTCATCGCTTTGCGGGCTTTGCGCCCGCTACGGGCGTACGCGGGCACGCCGAATGCAGTCGCGGCGCCTGGAGGGAGAATCGGGAACATTTGACCCTGCAACACTGCCGTGACTCCGAGGGAATCCGGCTGAACGGCACTGCACGAAGCTCACGAAGAAGAATGTCCAAGACCAGACCTGCGCTCGAGGTATCCACGCTACCGCACCTGACGCATCCAAAGTATCGCCCGGATATCGATGGCTTGCGTGCGCTGGGCGTCCTGCTGGTGGTCATCTTTCATGCATTTCCACGAACCCTGCCGGGCGGCTTCGTGGGTGTCGATATCTTTTTCGTCGTTTCGGGTTATCTGATCAGCAGCATCATTTTCGGGAATCTCGAAGCAGGGACCTTCAGTTTCTCCGAGTTTTATGCCCGGCGAATCCGGAGAATCTTTCCGGCGTTGGCGATCGTGCTGGCCACCGCGTGGGGACTCGGATGGCTTCTGCTCGTCCTCGACGAGCAGAAGCAGCTGGGGCTGCATATTGCGGCAGGGAGCGGTTTTGTTTCCAACCTTCTGCTATGGAGCGAATCGGGCTATTTCGACAACGACGCTTCGACCAAACCGCTCCTGCACCTGTGGTCACTCGGGATTGAAGAACAGTTTTACATCTTCTGGCCACTATTGCTCGGCCTGCTGTGGAAACGCAACTACAGCAACTACAATTTCCTCGGAATCACCCTCCTGATTGCCATCGCATCGTTCGCCGTCAATATCCTCACCGTCCATGCCGACCCGGTAGCCGCCTTCTACTCCCCATGGTCCCGTTTCTGGGAACTCATGGTCGGCGGTATCCTTGCCTACCTCGTGCTGCATCGCCCGCAGGTGCTGACCACCAACCCTGACTGGCAGTCCGCCGCCGGCCTGACGTTGATCGTCGTCAGTGTTGCGCTGCTGAACAAGAACGCCGCATTTCCAGGGTGGTGGGCATTGCTGCCCACGCTGGGCACTTTTCTGATCATCGCGGCCGGACCGAATGCGTGGCTGAACAGGCACTTCCTGAGCAGTCGCGGCATGGTGGGGATAGGACTGATCAGTTATCCGCTGTATCTCTGGCATTGGCTGCTGCTTTCGATGGCATGGATAGTGCGGGGGAAAACACCGCCGACCAGCACGCGCGCGCTGATGGTCGCGGCCAGTTTCCTGCTCGCTTATCTCACGTATTCGCTGCTGGAAAAGCGGATGCGGCGTGGCGGCACGAGGACGGTGATCGCGTTGGCCGCGACCATGGCAGGCCTGTTCGTGATCGGCCTGGTCACTCAGGCTGAAATACTGCGGCCAAGAAACGACCACGAATCGATTGGGGCGATTCTCGAAGCGCTGCACGACTGGGAATATCCCTCCGGATTTCAGAAAACCAGTTTCGGCGGCGTGGCGGTGAGATCGAAAACGGGCAGCGCGAAGCCGGTACTGTTCATTGGCGATTCACATATCGAGCAATATGGCCCCAGAATCGCCAGCTTGCTGGACAGCGACCCGGCGCAATATCGCTCCGCTCTCCTCCTGACGAGTGCAGGATGTGCGCCCGTTCCTGACAGCGGCCAGACCAACGAATACCGTGTGGAAACGTGCAACAGTTACCGGCGGCACGTCACGACACTGGTCCATGATGCGCAGATCAGTACGGTCGTGATCGGCGCCGCCTGGAACCTCTATTTCCTTAAATCGAGTCCCCGGTACTCGAAAAACATGGACATCGACTTTGAACTGGCCAATCTCGAGCGATTCATTCGTTCGCTGGCTGTCGAGAAGGAGGTGTATCTCATTCTCGACAACCCGAACGGCCCGCCATTCGAACCGCGCAATTTCTTTGCCGGCACCCGATTCAGCGGGCTGACCGTGAAGCCGCACCAGGAATCGATTCCGCTTGCCGACGACCAGGGCCAACTTGGCGAACGCCTCACAGAAATCGCCCGCAAGGCAGGCGCCAAGGTGATCGACCCGGTTGCACACCTCTGCCCGGAAAGGCGCTGCCCGGCCATGACTGCAGCGGGCAAGCCGGTCTATAAGGATGACAATCACTACCGGCCGTTTTACGTCCGCCAGCATGCCGACTTCATCGACATCGTGCTGGCGAAGTGAGTGGGTGGCCTGATTGTCGAGCCTTGTCGCTACCTGCCCGGGATGGACACGGTGTTCTTGCTTCCGACACGCAGCCAGCGCAAGGCCGGCTACTGCGGGCGGGACCCGGCCGGGCAAGGGGCTTGCCGCCGTTTCACCGGGCGTTCGTAATGACGCCCAACGGCTTGCCCGCCTGTATCATCAGCGACCGGCGCCTCCCTCACCAGGTGGAAGCCGCTTCCAGCAGCGAATTCATGTGGGTTCCTGGCACCGTTCGGGTGCCGATCCATTCAACCATCGAAGAGAGCGATTTTCATGAAAATCAGACGACTTGCCCCCGCCCTGTTTTTTTGCTTCCTGCTCCCCGGCCCTGCCCTGGCCGAGTCCAAATTCGAGCTCGAAACCGCCAGGGAAACCGAGGCGGTCAGGCTTAGCCGCGATACCCAGGCCGGTGGCTATCAATTGCTGACGGCGGCCGAGTTGAAGAAGATGATCGACGAGGGAAAACCGATGCTGCTGGTGGATACCATGCCCTACGACGCCAGCTACCGGAAGGAGCACCTTCCCGGCGCCAGGCAGTTCCTGTTCCCGGTGGCCCGGATGAGTGCGTGGGATACCAAGGAGACCGATGGCCGGACAGAGGCCGATTTCATTGCGCTGCTGGGCGCGGACAAGAACAAGCCGGTGGTGTTCTACTGTGGCTTTGTCAAATGTACCCGCAGTGATAACGGCGCAGCCTGGGCGCGCAAGCTGGGCTACACCCAGGTCTATCGTTTCCCCGGCGGCCTGTTCTCCTGGAAAGGCGCTGATTTTCCACTCGAAGCCGTGCCATAGCGCGGCGCTCAGGCCTGGCCGCTGGACCCTGTGTACTTGGGCAATATGAAGCAGACTCGCTAGAGTGACCACGGAGCGCTGATGGTCCTTGGCGGGCCCTTGGCCGCGACTCGCCAGGCCTTCGGTCTTGACCCTCCGGAAGGCTTGCGGCCAAAATCCGGAGGCATACTCAAAGTCAGCGAAAAACCGCAACGCCTCAACGATCGGCCCCAGACCTCGAGCGGCCAGCGCTTGATGCCGGGCGGGGTGGATGCTTGCGTTCTTCATCCAACCCTCAGCCTGACACAACCGGACGGCATTGCCGCCCAATCCGAAGAGAAAATCACCCTTCCCATCGGCCAGGATCAACGCCATCCACTCGGGACTGGAGAAAGGACTGTCGCCCCGCGGCAGGATATGGATGTTGGATCCGTGGCGGCGTCACAAGCGCAGCACCCGCTTCATGATTTCACGCCAGCGATCCAGCGCAACGGCGCGCACGCGCCGCGGGTCACCGCAACCAGTCGTCAATCCGCCATTGTCGCATTTGCAACATCGCCGTCGAATCTGGACGGACCATGATTTTCAATGACTTAAGCGAACCGACTGGCCTGGCACGCCAGTTGCTGTACTGCTGGTGTCTCGAAAGCCGAGAAATCACCAGGGAAACTCGCCATGGATCTGCCTGTCATCGAACCCTCGCCGCCCGCTGTCGCCGGCTGCAGCGCCGGTAGTTGCGGCTCCACGGCCCGCCAGATGGACGACCTGTCGGACGCCGTCCGCGCCAGGGTGCAGGATCACCCCTGCTACTCGGAAGACGCGCACCACTACTTTGCGCGCATGCACGTCGCGGTGGCGCCGGCCTGCAACATCCAGTGTCACTACTGCAACCGCAAGTACGACTGTGCCAACGAGTCGCGGCCGGGCGTCGTTTCCGAGCTGCTGACGCCAGATCAGGCGGTCAGGAAGACCCTGGCCGTGGCGGCGACGATCCCGCAAATGAGCGTGCTCGGCATCGCCGGTCCCGGCGATCCGCTGGCCAATCCCCAGCGCACCTTCGAGACCTTTCGCCAGTTGGCGCTGAAAGCACCGGACATCAAGCTCTGCGTGTCGACCAACGGCCTCGTCCTGCCCGAATACGTCGAGGAGCTGGCCCGCTACAACATCGACCACGTCACCATCACCATCAACTGTGTGGACCCCGCGGTCGGCGCCAGGATCTATCCGTGGATATTCTGGAAGAACCGGCGCGTCTTCGGCCACGAGGCGGCGGCGATCCTCATCGCGCAGCAGCAGAAGGGCCTGGAGATGCTCGCCGCGCGCGGCATCCTGGTAAAGGTGAACTCGGTGCTGATTCCCGGCGTCAACGATGCCCATCTGCCCGAGGTGTCGAAGATCGTCAAGGCCAAGGGCGCCTTCCTGCACAACGTCATGCCCCTGATCGCCGAGGCCGAGCACGGCACCTTCTACGGCGTGATGGGCCAGCGCAGCCCGCGGCCGGCCGAACTCAAGGCCCTGCAGGACGCCTGCGCCGGCGACATGAACATGATGCGCCACTGCCGCCAATGCCGGGCCGATGCGGTCGGTCTGCTCGGCGAGGATCGCGGCGCCGAGTTCACGCTCGACAAGATCGAGAGCATGGAAATCGATTACGAGGCGGCGATGGTCGTGCGGGCCGAGCTGCGCGCGCAGATCGCCGCCGAGCTGGCGGAGAAGCGCGCCAGAGCCCACGCGGCTACGGCCACGGCAACGCCACAGGTGATCAAGATCCAGCCGCAGGTCGCGAAGTCGGCGCCACCGGTCGGCCGGCCGGTCCTGATGGCGGTCGCGGCGAAGAATGGTCTGGTCGCCGTGCACTTCGGTCACGCCAGGGAGTTCCTGGTATACGAGGCCTCGGCAAGTGGCGCCCGCCTGATCGGTCACCGACGGGCGGAGTCCTATTGCGCGGGCGACGAGTCCTGTGGCGATGCCGAGGCCGTGCTGGCGGCGACGATCCGCGCACTCGCCGACTGCGAGGTCGTCCTCTGCTCGCGCATCGGCTATGAACCCTGGGGACAACTCGAAGCGGCTGGAATTCAGCCGAACGGCGAGTACGCCATGCAACCGATCGAGGAAGCGGTCATGGCGGTGTGGAACGAAATGCTGGCCGCCGGCAAGCTGGCGGTCGGGCAGAGCACGGCAAAGCGCGCGTAAGGAGGCGAGCATGGCCCTCGAAATCATCGAAAGCTGCGTCAATTGCTGGGCTTGTGAACCGCTCTGCCCGCAGCGGGCGATCGAGGCGGCGACACCCCACTTTCTGATCGACGCCGACAAATGCACGGAATGCAGCGGCGATTTTGCCGAACCGCAATGCGCCAGCATCTGCCCGATCGAGGGCGCGATCATCAACGAACTCGGCGAAGCGCTCAACCCTCCGGGTTCGCTGACCGGCATCCCGCCGGCGCGCTGGGCGGCGGCGCAGGCCGAGATCGCGGCGCGCTGAACATGGCCGAGGTCGTCTTCTACGAGAAGGCCGGCTGTGCGGGCAACGCCCGCCAAAAGGCGCTGCTGGTCGCCGCCGGGCACCAACTGGTGGTCCGCGACCTGCGCGATCAATTCTGGAGCAATGTGCGACTGCTGGAATTCCTCGGCGACTTGCCAGTTACCCAGTGGTTCAATCCGGTAGCGCCGGCGATCAAGGCGGGGACCATCGTGCCCTACCGACTCGATGAGCGGAGCGCCCTGGCGCTGTTGCGGCACAACCCCCTGCTGATCCGGCGGCCGCTGCTGCAGGTCGGCGAAGAGCGGCGGGTGGGTTTCGACGTTGCGGCAATCGACGCCTGGATCGGCCTGCGCGAGCTTCCGGCAGGCGACCTCGAAGCCTGCCAGCGCAATCGCGGCGCGGTACGTACCTTCCATGTGCAGACGGCGGGTGGCGCCGCCTATCCCTGCCGCTTCGACGAACCGCCGGCCGATGCGTCCCGCTGCCGACCCTGACCGGGCGGTGCCCATCGCCGCCGGAGTGCACTGGATCGGCGCCTTCGATGCCGATCTGCGCAGCTTCGACATCATCCTGCGCACCGCCAACGGTACCAGCTACAACGCTTATGCGGTGCGCGGCAGCGACGGTGTGGCCATCATCGATACGGTCAAGTTCAATTTCTCCGAGACCTTCTTTCGCCGTCTGGAATCGGTTGCCGACTACGACGAAATCACCACCATCGTCCTCAATCACCTCGAGCCCGATCATTCCGGCGCCTTGCCGGAACTGCTGCGGCGGGCGCCCGGCGCGACGCTGCTGGTCTCGCCACAGGCCCGTTTGATGTTGAAGGGACTGCTCGACCCCGCCGAGCAGGCGAGGCGGATCGCTTTCGTAGGCACCGGCGATCATGCCGATCTCGGTGATCGGCATCTGGAATTCCTCAACACGCCGTATCTGCACTGGCCCGACACCCAATGCACCTGGCTGCCGGCCGAAGGGGTCCTGTTCTCGGCCGATTTCCTCGGCTGCCACTATTGCGACAGCCGCCTGTTCAACGATGCTGTCGGCGACTTCCGTTTTTCCTTCGACTACTACTACGCGCACATCATGCGCCCCTTCCGCGCCTACGTGCGCACGGCGCTCGATCTGATCGAACCGCTGCCACTGCGGATCATCGCACCCGCGCACGGCCCGATCCTGCGCCGCGATCCTCGCGACTACGTTGCCCGCTATCGTGCACTGGCCGCTCCCGCCCTGCACGGCGCCGCGACCAAGACCCTGCTCGTCTTCTACATCTCGGCCTACGGTGCCACGCGCCGGATGGCCGAAGCCGTGGCGGCCGGCGCCGAATCGGCGTCGAGCGCTGCCGGCGAGGTGCGCGTCTCGCTTTACGACCTCGAAGGTGGCGACGCGCAGCCTTTCGTCGACCTGATCGAGGAGGCCGACGCCTTGCTCTTCGGCAGCCCGACGATCAACGGCGACGCGGTCAAGCCGGTGTGGGATCTCCTCTCGTCGCTGACCATGGTGGAGGTCAAGGGCAAGTTCGCGGCCGCTTTCGGTTCCTACGGCTGGAGCGGCGAGGCGGTGCCGATGATCGAGGACCGTCTGCGCCGCCTCAAGCTGCGCGTTCCCCTGCCCGGCGTCAGGGCACGCCTGACGCCGACCGGCGACGACTTTGCCGCCTGCCATGAACTCGGCCGCGAGCTCGCTCTGCACCTCCTTGGCCGCGCGACGCCACGCAGCATCGATCTCGCCCAACTCGCCTGATTCCCCCCTTACTTACCGGAGAAAACCCCATGCCCAAGGCCAGCATCACCTTTCAGGATATCGGCGTCACCGTCACCGTGCCGGCAGGCACCCGCCTGATCGAGGTCTCGGAGAAGGTCGGCGCGGGCATCACCTACGGCTGCCGCGAAGGCGAATGCTGTACCTGCCTGACGAGGATCGTCTCCGGCCATGAACACCTGGCCGCGCCATCGGTACTCGAACACCAGGTGCTGAAGGACAACCTCGCGCCGCGCCGACACCGGCTAGCCTGCCAAGCGCAGGTGCTGGGCGGCAGCATCGTCGTCCAGCCCGCTTGAGTCTTCATCCACCCCTTCCATTCACCAGGAGCCTGCCATGCCCAACATCACCTTTTCCAGTCCGATGCACAAGGACAAGACCATTTACGCCGTCGCCGGCAGCCACACCCAGACGATCCTGAAGCTCGCCAAGGAAAACCATGTGCCGATCGACTTTTCGTGCGGTGACGGCGAGTGCGGCACCTGCCTGGTCAAGGTCAGCAGCGTCGACAAGAGCAGTCACAACAAGTACGGCCACATGGGTGGTCCGCTGAACGTGCGCGAGGTCGCGGTGCTCAAGGAGATGGGCAAGATCAAGCAGGCGCAGATCGAGCAGATGTACGTCGACGATCTGCCGCCGACCGAATGGCGCCTCGCCTGCCAGTACATCGTCCGCGACGAGGACATCCTGGTCGAGTACCCGAGCCGGTGACGCCGTCCCCGGCCACCGGCTCCAGCACGATCACGGCGCGGGCGGAGGCCGCCTATCTCGGACTGGCGCTCGGCGACGCGCTGGGCGCCACGGTCGAGTTCATGACGCCGCGCGAGATCGTCTATCACTTCGGCGTCCATCGCGAGATCGTCGGTGGCGGCTGGCTCAGGCTCAGGCCCGGCCAGGTGACCGACGACACGAGCATGTCGCTGGCTCTCGGCGATGCGATCCTGGCCAGCGGCGGCCGCGTCGACCCGCTCGCCTGTGCCGAGGCCTTCGATGCCTGGATGCGGAGCAAGCCGGTCGATATCGGCAATACCGTCCGCCGCAACCTGCTCACCTTCCGGCGGACCGGCGTAGCCGCCGCGCCGGCTTCCGAGCACGACGCCGGTAACGGCGCCGCGATGCGCGTGCTGCCGGTGGCCCTGGCCACCTTCGGCCAGTCGCCAGCGGCCGTCCGCGCGGCCGTGCAGGCGCAGGCGCACGTCACTCACCACAACGTCGTTTCCGACGCGGTCTGTCAGTTCCTGACCCTGGCCGTGCAGGATCTGCTGCGCGGTTGTTCGCTGGCGGAAACATTCAGCCACCACCTTGGGTCATTGCTGGCGGCACATCCCGCGCTCTCGTTCCGCGATCGCCCACGCCGCGAAAACCCCAGCGGCTGGGTGGTCGAGACGCTGCAGGCAGTCCTGCAGGGGCTGGTCGACGGCGACGGTTTCGAGGATTGCCTGGTCGACATCGTCAATCGCGGTGGCGACGCCGATACCACCGGCGCCATTGCCGGCATGCTCGCCGGTGCGCTGTACGGGCCGCAGGCCATTCCGAGACGCTGGCTCAAGGCCCTCGACGCCGGCGTCGCCAGCCGCTGTCGCGCGCAGGCGCGCGCCCTGCTGCTGTTCGCCGCCTGATCGGTCGCCGGGCAAATCAGCCCGGCACGGCCTCGGCCAGCAGCGACAGCGCATCGACTTCGACGATCTCGATGCCGATGCGCTGGCAGAAACGCCGCTCCTTGGCGTTCGGCTCGGCGATCAACGCCCAGCCAGCCGGCTCGACAGCGGCATCGTGGATCAGGTCGGCGAGGACCATGCGCTCGGTATCGCGATCGAGGCGCATGCCGAGCAGGAGATAGCGCCGGCCACGGCGACGCACCTTGACGAACGACGGCACGGCGAAACCGCCCATCAGCTCGGTGATGTAATCCACATAGTCGGCGTCGGAGGCGATGTAGCTCGGCTCCGGCAGCGGCGCTCCCATCGGTTTGAAGAGCACCGGCAGCGCCGTATCGGCCTCCGCGGGCGAGATGACGCGGTAACGGCCGCCGTCCGAGACATACAGCTTGAAACGATAGTCGGTGCCGCCGAGGCGTGCGCAACCGAGGATCAGCAGGTGTGGCGTCCCTGCATAGGAATCGAGCAACTGCGTATCGCGGTTGATGTCGATCACGTAGGGTGGCCGCAGCGTCGCCAGCCACGCGTGCAGCGCCGCACGCGTCCAGCGCGTGGCTCCGTAGGTGCTGTCGAGAAAGCGCGTGACGGCGTTCCTGCCGCGCTTGAGTTCGACGTTCATCGCCGCCCTGGGGAACTCGTACATCAGCTTCGGCGCCATCGGCCGTCCGCCATTCATCGCCAGGATCAGTTGCCCGCTGGTCGCGGGAATCGCCCGACCGTCGGCCAGCGAGGTCACATCGGCCAACACGCCGGGCCCGAGGTAAGGAACGATGCGGCCGTCGGCGAGGCCGAATTGCCAGGCATCAAGAAGGTCGGTGGAGGGAATTGTCGACATTGTGCGTACTCCGGGTGGGTTTCCCGTGTCCACGCAAGAAGCGCGCCCGCCTCGCCAGCCAGTCGCCAAGGCCTGATCGGCTCCTGCGGCAATCGGGATGTCGGTTTCGCGACAAAGTCGCCGTCAGTTCTGATCCGCACCATTGGTGAAGGCACTGACCGACCAGGCCACCGCAGCTCCTTGCCCTGGCAGGCTTGCCAGCATCGACCCGCTCGGCGGGCTGATCTTGCGCGAAGCGGCTGAATGACAGTGCCTATGCGGAGCAGTAAGATGAGACCGCTCAGCAGGGTAGCCGTAATCGACGCCTGGGACGGCAGATGATCGGCAAGAAACAGAGGGCAACAGTTAAAAAAGCGCAAACCTTGTTCCCGCAGGTATCGCGCGTGGTCAGTGCCTGCCAGGGGATTTGGTCATTGTTATAGTCGGACTCGACTCGAATGCTGTCGGCACCGTTGCCGGCAGGCCTACGGATGGCGCCTGGCGAGCGTTGGGTCCTTCTTGCAGGCGCTAAGCGGCCGGGACTTTGCGCTAACGATGCGCTGAATCTCGTGCAACGAGGTGTCTGCGATGACGCTCATACAGGCACAACCGTAGCCATAGCTTCGGTTCGTGGAGATCCATTCGCCAGGCTGGAACTCTGGCCAGTCGCCTTCTGCTTGATGCCCACCTTGTGTGCCAATGATCCACTGGGCGTCACGGTCCGTGAGCCAGGCGTTGCCAGGGGTGGGGTTATCGAACCAGCCACACCTGAAAACCGGCTTGCCGGCCGGCGCTTCGGTGGCTCCGGTTTCGGCGATTGCCGATAGCAGGAAAACCGCGAACGCTACTAACAGGGAACGCGTACGGCTCTTCGCCATCGATTTCATCGGAATGGGCACGGAGCTTCCCCCGGAGACCTGAGGTCAAAGTTCAGGGGCGCGGAGCCGGCTTGCCGGCAGAGCGTCCAACTGGAGCGCACTGTTGGGCGCGATGTATTCCGCGAAGTGGAAACTTGTAATTGACATGCCTTCACGCTCATAGAAACGATGTGCATCCTTTCTTTGGATACCTGAATCAAGGTGCATTTGTACGCAGCCTTCCTGTACAGCGAATTCCCGAAGCCAGGAAAGAAGGCTGGTGCCAAGCCCTTTTGATCTGTGAGAGGGCAACGTTATCAGGTCATCAACATACAGAAAACGACCCCAGGCCAGGTTTTCACCGACCCGGAATCCTGCGACAGCGACAACTCCTTCTGATTGTTCGACAAAGCCAAGTTGATAGCCTGATTTTTCTTGGCTTCGAACCCTGGACAGAAACTGATCTTCAGCGAGGTGGGGCCGAAGTTCCCGCACCACGGGAAAACAAGCGGCGATCTCAGAATCTGTGATGGCAAGGCGAATGTTCATGACGGCTCAATTGTTGTGTCCTATCGGAATGGGAAAAAGCCTCTCGGCCTCCCCCCGGACGGACGGGTCACGTATCCGGCGGTTCGATGAATTGAATTCCTACCGCGGCTCAAGGCTCGGTAGTCCCCTTTGTTCGAAGAAGCGCAACGGGCGCGCGATCGACAGGGCCGGCGTCTGCGACACCCGCCACCGACCGTGCGCGGACTTGCTGGTGTTCCACGCTGCACGCACCGACACGCCGCGTTTGCGCCGTTCCCGATAGCCCGTTCGTCCCCATGGCTTCAAGAGATCGCAGGGTAACTTGCATCGTACCCCCTTGTCGAGGCCACGCGGAGGGGAATCTGATTGCGACGGCTCCGAGTAGCCTCAAGCGGACGCAACCTTGCTGGGCAAGCCTTGTACCTGCCTACGCTCTCCAAGTTCCCTTGCAACTTGGGCACCTTAGCCACCAGCTGGGGGCCATGATCGGAGGGGGATCTTTCTCCAACTGAAGAGGGACCAGGCAACCAGTGGTTGCGAGGCACACAGGGCAGTAAGACGGTGCTCTGCGTCCATAGCCGCGTTTGAACACCAGGCCGTTGTACCTGAGGCCATGAGGTCTTCCGATACCCTTCATGACGCGTGCTTCGCGAATGTTCCGGACCGCAAGGTAAGCGCCAGCCAGTACGAGGAACAAGGCGCATAAGCCGCCAAGGACAAACATCGCCATCCAGAAGTACTCGACAGTGGTACTGTCCCCTGCGCCGCCCCCAACGGTTGCTCGACTTTTTGCCCATGCGGAACTCCACGCGGCAAGGCACAACAGCGAAAGCGAGACAAATTTGAACTGCACCGTGCGAGGCCTGACGAAGAGGTAACCGGCCCGCGCCGGCGAGGCGCCCTGGCCGTAGCGCGTCCGGCTGACCGACATGTTGGACGAAGCCGCTACGCGGAGGAAAACCGTCCAGAGGGTACCGCCCAAGCCCTTGACCCGGAGGTCTGGATTCACGGAGGCGCTCGGGCGTGAAGGCATGCGCCGGTTTGGCGACGCTTGCTTAGCGCGGTGCTCAAGCCAAGAACCAAACTCGCGATTGGGCAACCAGGCCCGCGGACCGAGGCGCCTACTCCCCACGTTCGGGCAGCGAGCCGATTGGTCAAGTCTCACGCGATCTGGGTCCGATCCAGGAGTCGATGCTGGCGGCGCGCCTGGGCGCGCCGCGCCGTATTGATCAAGGCGTTGCTCCCGCGCTGTTTTCTCGGCCGGGTTTCTCATCTGGCATTTCCACTCGGAACATATCATCTGTAGGCTTGGTAGGCTCCTGGCGGCCGGGCTCGTCCAACAATCGATTCAGATCGGCTCGCTTCGCTCGCGCGATCTGACTGATGGCGCCGCCGAAGCTGGGCCGGGAAGCGCACCCGGAAGGGCGATGGCCGGTACCCGAGCGCGGCAGCTGAACGACGAGGGAGAAGTGAGGCATCAGCGGAAGACGTAGCGTGGATACGATGACCGTGCGGCGACTGCTGCGGACAGGTCAAGCGCGACGGTTGCAAAAGGAGACTCGCTCGAGGTCAGGGCAAGAGTCTGGCCATCGGGGGTCAATGATCCAGCCAACGCCGCCACAAGACCCGTCCGGGTGAACTCGATTCGATGAAATGCAGTATGCGCCCGCCCGAACTGCGGCGACGCGACCTACCGCGAGCCATTTCTCGGTAGTAGCGGCTGCTGTGGCGCGTGGAGCTACGACAGCGGATGCAGGCACGGCGGCATAGGCAGCGTAGCTATCCAGCGCCCACAGCTCTGTGCAAATGTTGAGGCCAAATGTCAGCGTACCGGCCTGGAAGACCCGAAAGGGGTCATTTGCTCGCTGGAACCAACGCGCTTCCCAACCGCCAGGCTCGTCGGGCAGGTAGCGCTTCCTGCGGAGCGGACGATATCCGGCGGCTGGCGTCCAAAGAAAGCCCTCATTGAAGCAGGCTCCATCCTGAGTGGAGGGACGAGCACCGATGACGTGTTCGGCGCCCAGTTCTGGTAGGCGTTCGAGCCAATGGTCGAAGAGCTTGACTTGGGCGTCCCAGACCTGGTGATCAAATACCTCGCGATTCCAGACAGGCTCAACGAAAGTGAACTCTGGCAGCACGACCAGTTCGGATCGCCGAGAGCGCGTATGGGCGCAAAGGGCATTCCACTTCGACTTGATCTCAAGACGTTCGTAAGGAAGCTCGCAGACGGTAACGCGCAATGGGGACTCCTCTGATGCCTAACTTTCAAGCTCAGGGGCTCTGCGCGGCGCTTTATCGCGGGGCGCCCAGCGACCGAGAGATCGGCCTTGACCGTAGTGTTGGGCACCGAGCTTACTTTTCATGAAGCTCTTGCTCGGTGTGTGCGTTCTTGGTAAGCGTCCAGCCCGGCCACCTGTAAAGCGACTGAGATGTGGAGGAAGCTCCTGGTTTTCGAGAGGAGGACGAGATGGACAAGGCAGGGGAACGGGAGGCGCACTGGCGACGGCATGTGGAGGCGTGGCGGGCGAGCGGCGCCACTCAGAAGGCGTACTGTGAGCAGCACGGTCTGAGAAGCCATTCGCTGAGTTACTGGCACCAGCGTTTGGCGGCGGAGTCGGGAGCGCGCGAGGGAGGAGGTCGGCTGACCCTGGTTCCTGCCGTGCGGGTTCCCGATACAGTGGCCTCGCTGCCCAGCGTGTCACTTCACAGCCCGCAAGGCTGGCGACTCGAATTTGCCACCCTGCCGCCTGCCGGGTGGCTGATGGCGCTGTGGGGAGAGCACGCATGAGCGCGCCCGTCGGCGCCGCGCCGAAGCGCATCTGGCTGGCCGTCGAAGCCGTCGACATGCGCCTGGGTATCGATGGCCTGTCGGCCCGCATCCAGGCCAGTCTCGGGCGCTCCCCGTGTGACGGCACCGCCTACGCCTTCACCAACCGGCGACGCAGCCGGCTCAAACTGTTGGTCTGGGATGGCACCGGCGTATGGCTGTCGCAACGCCGGTTGCACCGCGGTTACTTCACCTGGCCGAGCGCCAGCGACGCGGTTTTCGCCCTCACTCCAGCGCAATGGCGTTGGCTGATCGCCGGCGTAGACTGGCAGCGCCGCGACGCGCCGGCGCCCGCCCACTGGCAGGTATAGGCATGCGCTGTCTTGGCAAAAAAGAACGCAAAATCCGCCACTTCGACGCCTTTTAGAGCATCTTCATGGGATAATTCGTCATGGATTTAGCCAGCGAACTTGCCCCCTTCTCACCCTCAGCGGACCTGTTGTTCTGGGCCGAGAACCGGGTCGGTGGGCTGCTCGAACAGATCAAGACCAACGCCACGGAGATTCACTGGCGCGATGCCAAGATCGAGAAGCTGACTCTCGAACTGGCCTATTTGCGGCGGATGAAATTCGGCGTCAAGAGCGAATCCCTGGCCGCCGGCACCCGGGGCCTCTTCGACGAAACGCTGGCTGCCGACCTGGCCGCCTGCGAAGCCCGTCTGGCCGAAAAGCGCCAGGCGGCCGAAATGGGACCGCATCAACCGCCCCCCGAGAAACCGAAACGCGAACGCGCCGGCCGTCAGCCCTTGCCCGAGCAACTGCCCCGGGTTGAGCACCTGCACGAGCCCGAAACCTGCAGCTGTGGGCAATGTGGTCAGGCGCTGGTGCGAATCGGCGAGGACGTGACCGAGAAACTCAGCATCGTCCCGGCCGAGTTCTTCGTCGAACGCCATATCTACCCGAAGTACGCCTGCCGGCCCTGCGAGACCCTTACCGCCGCACCATCCGTGGCGTCGATCATCGACGGTGGGTTGGCGGCGCCGGCCTTGCTGGCCTGGGTGATGGTCAGCAAGTACGCCGATCACCTGCCGCTCTACCGTCTCGAACGGCAGGCCGCTCGCGCGGGGGTGACGCTGTCCCGTTCGACGCTGGCCGACTGGGTCGGGCGCACCGGTGTCGCCCTGGAGCCGCTCTGGCGGCGCCTGGCCGAGTTGCTCCGCCAGGGGACGGTGTTGCATGCCGATGAAACGCCGGTGCAACAACTCGATCCGGGCCGGGGAAAGACCAGACGGGCGTATCTCTGGGCGTATCGCAGCAATGCCTTGGCCGGCGAGCTGCCGATCGTCGTCTTCGACTACCAGCCTGGCCGCGGCGGAAAGTATGTGGTGGAGTTCCTCGGCGACTGGCAAGGGGCTCTGATGGTTGATGACTTCGCCGGTTACGATGCCCTGTTTCGTCGCCAGGTGATCGAACTCGCCTGTCTGGCGCACGCTCGACGGAAGTTCTTCGACCTCCATCAGGCAACTGGGAGCCCCGTCGCGGCCGACGCCCTGGACCGCTTCGCCGCGCTGTATGCCATCGAAGCCACGGCGAAGGGAAAGACGGTAGAGGAGCGGGCTCGGCGACGGAAAGAGACGAGCAAACCTCTGCTCGACGCGCTGCATCTGTGGCTCCTGAGCACGCGCACGACGGTGGCCCACGGGAGCGCTCTGGCCAACGCGATCGACTACAGTCTGCGACGCTGGCCGGCCATTGCCCGTTACGTCACGAACGGTTTCTATCCGATCGACAACAACCCCGTCGAGAATGCCATTCGCCCGATCGCCATCGGCAAGAAGAATTGGCTGTTCGCCGGTTCCGAGGCGGCCGGCCAGCGCGCCGCGGCCATTCAATCGCTGCTCGAAACCGCCCGCCTGAACGGCATCGAGCCCATGGCCTGGCTGATCGACACCCTGGAGAAACTCCCCTCCTGGCCCAACAGCCGCATCGACGAGTTGTTGCCGCTCAAAAAACTCGAGTGATCGTGCGCACCCAGAGGTGGGTGCGCTGAACGCTTACCGTTCTTGGGAGCGCGAAAGAAATACTGACCGGCCAAGAAAGCGGCAAGGAAGGAAAGAGCCAGTAAGACGCGTCCTTCGCCGTAACCCGCACGATAGCCAGATGCCTCGATTGCTGCGGCCCCCAAGCCATAGAGAAAAGGCGTTGCGACGAGGGCCACGAGAAGCGCCTTGATCGTGCCATGCACAGTGCGTACCTCATCGGAGCCAAAGCGCATCAGGATATGAGCCAGCCCCCGCGGTGGGTCCAACAATGAACCCGGTTTCGCCAAAGCCATCGGCATGTCCGGCACGGCGTCAACACAGGCACCTGCAAATTCTGCGGCCCGGAGTCCCAGAATTCTAGAGAGCGTCGATGACTGTAACATAAGAGGCCCAACATCGCGGTTGAAAGTCCCGTGTAGGCGGGCGACGCCCGCCGGCACGAGTCCGCTCGAACCGCCGCTTCGGCGTCACTCCTCTCTCCCGTCTATCTGCTCATTGTCTATTTGACGCGTTTCCAGACAGCGCAGGCGGTTCCACCAATCTGCGCACCTGGAACGCACAGTTTCATCTCATCTCCGGAAATAGAGACCGTCCGCTTTTGGTCCAGGCCGTCCCAGTTGGGGTAGGTGCTGCCGTCGATTTTGGCGCTTACCGATCCATCCTGTTCGTTTACGGACCACCTGCCGTAAATGGCCGTGCTCCCCTGCACGATCGCTTTGTTTTCGTCCACCGTCCCAGTCATGACATTGTTGGATGCGATCCTGGGGAGATCGGGTCGCAGCAATATCGAAGCAAAGCGGCCATTGACTTCGTAGATTGAAATGCCCTTGGGATTCGCGCCAAATCGCTGCGTTTTCTTTCCGTCCTGCTCTACCCACTGCTCCGCGAGCGACCACGCTCCCACGATCTGTTGCCTGAGTTCCTTTCCCTGCTCCTGCGCCCAGGAATTTTGGGCTCCGCAAGGCACGACAACGACTAAGGCAGCCGCACTCGTGAGGATTCCCATCGCCCTACGTATCGATGTGCACATGAAACCACCCCCCTTCCTTAAGAAACGGCGCACCCTTCGCTCTTTCGATACCGCCAGGAGGTGCGCATGACCTGGCGCGGATAGTCGCAATGGCTGAGCCTGAGCTCTTCCTGGAAACGTCCGAGATGGAAGCGATTTCGATCATCAACGTGATCACATGGCTGGCGACGCCGAACGTTGTGCATGAGCCGCCACCGGAGCACGCAACTCCGGGGGGACCCACCATCACCGCTGGTGGGCGGTCGGCTCGATGCACTTGTCGGGCGGCGGCCATCTCAGCGCACGTCCCAGCCGAAGAGCAAGTCACTCATGGGTTACAGAGACAGCGAATCAGCGAGAGCACGCAGTAGTTTCGCGCCGTCACCACGCCATGCGCTGCCGTGCATGCACGCGAGTGTCGTAGGGTTCGTCGAGGCCAGCTTGGCAAGCAGCACACCTGCGTTCCTTGTGTGCGAAAAGTAATCCATCTCGTGTCGGAAAGCCTCGCTCGGCTCAAGAATGTCCGACTCCGTGATCGGCGGAAGATCAGCGCCTCCCTGCGTGAACAGGTCGCCACATAGCAACGTAGAGGTTCGTTCTTCCATCAGGAAACCGCATTCCCACGCGTGCGGCAGATGCGGAGCATCGAGCCATCGGACGGCATGCTTGCCAAGCGAGAGCCTCTCGGCGTCAGCTAGCGGTCGAGGTGGCCGGTCAGCGAGATCGCTAATGGAGACCATGGCAGCCACCGCGCCGCACAGAGGTGAGGATTGCGGAGCTACTGCCAGCCATTCATTAAGCGACCCGCACTCGTCCGCTTCAACGTGCGAAAAGGCGATATAACGAAGTTGTTCCGCCGGTAACACGCTTGCCACCGCCTCGCGTACCAGCGGAAACATCCGTCGCGGACCGGTATGGAAAAGCAATGATTCATCATCCACGATAAGGTATTGATTGAAAGAGAACCCGCCCGCGCCTTCGATCGCAACCGGCGTGTTGATGCGGTAGATCCCTTCGGCAACCTCATGCACATTCGTTCCTGACTGCTTATTCGTAATGGTCATCAGACTCTCCTTGCCGTGGATTGAGTGAAAGTGGCATTCAGGTGCATGTCGCCCAACGTTCGAACTAGCTGTTTTCACAAAATTGCTAGCGGAGCATGATCACGATGAGGGCGACGGTGACGAAAGCCAGGAAGTGGGCTTTGAGTTTTTCATAGCGGGTCGCGACTCGACGGAACTGTTTGAGTTGGTTAAAAAGGCGCTCGACCTTGTTGCGCTGCTGGTAGCGTTCCGGGTCGTAGACGATGATCTCCAAGCGATTGGACCTGGGTGGGATGACCGGGGTGATGCCCTTGGCGTCAGGCTTGGCGCGGATGGCGTTGCTGTCGTAGGCTTTGTCCATCGCCGCGTGCTGATGCGCGCGCACCACGGGGGAATCCAGAAACACGAGGGTCAGGTCGACGCCCTTGAGCCGCTGCAGCAGCTTCAGGATCTCCCCCCAGACCCCACGCTCGATCCAGCGTTGCCAGTGCATGGAGATCGTGTGCCAAGGACCGTAGGCGTTCGGCAAATCCCGCCACGGCGTGCCCGTGCGCGGAACGTGCAGCACACCTTTCAACGCCTCGCGGTTCTTGACCGTCGGCGGACGCCCCCGGCAACCCTCTGCGGGGGGCCATCACCGGTTGATCTGCTCAAATTGCCCGTCCGCAAGGTAATACCAACGATCCATGCTCAACCCCTCTGGCCGTGGATGATAGCCAGTAGTCTCGCACACAAAGCATGATTTTGTGAACACAGCCTAGCTGCTGCCTGGACGTGCTGGGAACGTGGGAGTTCCTGCCGCAGACAACCGCCTGTTTGTGGAAGCGGTGCTGTACCGATATCGAACAGGCATCCCGTGGCGCGACCTGCCCGAACGTTTCGGGGATTTCCGCGTGGTGCACCTCCGGTTCTCTCGCGGGAGCCAGTCGGGGGTGTGGAAGCGCGTGTTTAGCGGATGGGCGGAAGAGGCGGACAACGAGTTGGGTCAGGATGGATTCTTCCCTCGCTCGTGCTCACCCGCACCGTGCCGGCGCCCTCAGGAAGGGGCCTGAAGTAGGCCACAGGCCATCGGACGTCGCCGCGGTGGACTGGGCACGAAGATCCACGCCACTGTGGACGCTCTGGGCAATCCGACAGGGTTTCACCTCACCCCCGGCCAAACCCACGACCTCGCCGGCGCCGATGTCTGGCTGCCGAACTCCCCGGCGGATGCCGTCCTGGCGGACAAAGCCGATGATGCGCAAAAGCGGCGGGTTGAGCCGTTGGAAAAAGCGGGCAAACAGATCGTGATCCCTTCGCGCCGCACCCACCTGATCCAGCGCCCCTTGGACAGGCACCTGTATTTGGCGCGCCATCTGATCGAAAACTTTTTCGCCAAGCTCAAGCAGTTCCGTGCCATCGCCACCCGTTACGACAAAACTACTCGCAATTCTGAATTCACCGACCTGTGCGGCTGTTCGCGCAGGTCCGGTGGAATGATGGGTTGGGCAACACTGGGCGGGGACGGTGGAAAGCAGCGTAATTCAGGCTATGCGACATAGATTTCAATTCGCTCTTTGTTCTTTCCGACATTCTTTCTCTTCAATGAAATGGTGCCGACCTCTCCGGTTTGGCGCACATGCGTGCCGCCGCAGGGTACGCGGGAAAAATCACGGATCATCCAGTAGCGACGTTCTGCCACTATGTCTTCGAATCCGGTAACGATGGCAAGATCCGCACCGACAATAGAGTTCGCGGCTGCCGCAATGTCTGGCAGGATTACCGAAAGGCTTTGGGGAAACGCGAAATCGATCCGGGCTTTGTCTTGGGAGATATGTGCACCGATCTTTTCGATCCCCGGCCGTTTGCGATAGACAAGTTCAAGCACTAGCTCGGCAGCGAAATGTAGGCGCATAAGTTGATAGCGGCGCGGCCAATCGATCTCTACCACTACCGTTTGTCCAGCTTGAAGGGTATGCCCTTCGGGCAACGAATACCAGATGTCAAGGCCGCGCTTATTTGCTTCGAGCACAGGGAACCCTCCGATCTTGCCCTGATCGCTTTCCTGACCGCCGGATTGTGCAAAGAAAATGGTCGACTCCAGCGCGACTTCACGATCGGCCACCACGGATACAGTTGCCTCTGTGCGAGTAAGGTAGGGATCGTCCCAAAAAAGCTTGCAAGTAGTCATGGCTGTCCGGTTTGTGCGGCCCAACGTTCGACGTAACCAGCCAGCGGAGGCCGAAGGCCGGATCGAACCTGCAAGCACAGCTTGCAGTTGGGCCGGCTGACGAAAGGGTTGGGTGTCATGTCGATTTCTTGGCAATGCCTCTGATGATGTCCAAGCGATTCGCCGGCGCACTGGGCGACAGGAAATCAGGAATTGTTCTGGCGGTTCGTTGCGGCCGTCTGAGAAACTCCACCGGCCACTCAGTGAGCCGCTCCTCCTTTTTGTGCTCATATTGCCCTGGCTTCGGCTCATCGATGTATTCCACCTGAAGGATCAGGGCGAGCGGCTCTTCCGCGCCTTTTGTGCCTTGCGAGAAGGAAAGCGCCTCCGCGTAGGTCTCGAAGGCGTAGTAGTAGTCGCTACCGTCTTTGTCCGGATCGTCGGCGCCCTCGTGCGGATGGCACCAAACGCGATATTCGAGAACGGCATCCCAGACGTATCCGCCACCCGCCTTGACTACAGCAGGATATTCGCCGACATGGCTTGGATCAACCGCGGGTGGGTAATTGTCGGAGCTCATGACGCCCAACGTTGGAGCTCAGGGGCGCGCCGGTTGCGGCGTGTCCCCTGGAGCGGAAGGTTGGGCGGGGATAAACACATACTCCACGATGCTGTCTGCAGCAGGGGGGGAAAGACCATCCTCACGAAGGCCATCGAGATGGAATTGGATTGCCAAAAGCAGCTCGTTTTCGGTTTCCTCTACGGTGGCTCCAGTTGCGACACAACCTGGCAGGTCCGGCACATACCCGGAGAAATTGCTTTCGGCTTTTTCGATAACAATCGCATAGCGCATAATTTCAACCTTTCAGTGAGGCCTGCTTCAGAATGCTGTTGAGTGTTCCAGGAGCCAGATCGTCACTTGGCTTTCCAGCGACGGTGACGCGACCGGGTTTGACCGAGTGCTTAAACTGGCGATGACTCTCTCTGCTTGCGACCAAGAGCCACCCGTCGTTACGGAGCACAGCCAATATGTCGCAAACTTTCATGCGCCGAGTATGCCATGGCTTTGGCCTGAAGGGCCCAACGCAGAGTTAACCGGCGTGCGGAGGCAGGGTAACCTGGCCGCCGGACGCATGATGAACCTGGGCAGCAGGCGGCCAGGCTGCCCTGCCGTAGCGCGTCCGGTCGAACGACCTGTTCAAGTCTTGATTGGTGCACCCATCGCCACTCGCGCCTTTTGTTTCCTGCCCAGGGTCGGGATGGCCGCTCGGCAGCGGAGGCGACGGGGCCGATGGCGATCAGCCGTGTTCAGGGCGCACTGCGTTCAGCCAAGAGCCGAGCGGGAATCAACCAGCGGGCGGTCTCGGTTCACCCGCTTCGGCACTCGTATGCCCCCCCTCCTGGAAGCCGGTGTGAACCTGCGAGTCATCCAGCAGAACCTCGGACCCGGCCGTCTGGAGACGACGAGGGTCTATCTTCACCTGACCAGCAAGGGTCAGGAAGAGGCCGTCGCCCGGATCAATGAACTGATGGCGGACCTCTGAGAGGGGCGCCCTTCAGGAGCTCTTTCGTCGCCATGGATCGGCGTACCTGGCCGAGTTCGGCGAGGCGGTGCCCGGCAGCCACGAGCGGGTGGTTCAGGCCATCATCGATGGCCGGAGCAGCACCTGTGGGTCGGTCATCTACCCGTGCGAGGACTGCGGCGAGCCACCGGTGGTCGCACGCTGCTGCGGCCATCGCCACGATCCGGTCTGCCAGCAGGGCAAGGCTGAAAGCTGGCTGGCCAGGCAACTCGAGCGGCCGTTGCCCCCCCATGACTTCAGGCTGACTTTCACCGTTCCGCAAGCGTTGCGGGACTTTCTCGCGCAGCCTCCTCGCGTGGGCGATGGCGCCCTGTTCGACGCTTCTTCCGAGGCGATCAAGACGCTGGCCGCCGACGAGAAACCCCTGGGCGCCGATCTGCCGGGCTTCTTCGGCGTGTGGCCTACGTGGGGCCGGCAACTGCCGTATCCCCCGCCCATCCATGACGTCGTGCCCGGCGGCGGCTTCTCGTCCAACGGTCAAGGGCGGAGCGCTGAACGGGGGTTCTTTCTGCCCGTCCAAGCGTTGTCACCAATCTTTCGGGCGAAGTTCCGCGACGCCATGGCGGCGGCGAGCTGGCTGGAGTCGATCGATGCCCAGGTCTGGACGGTCGATTGGAATGTCAATGGCCAAGCGGTGGGCGACGCGCAGGCGAGTCTTTTGGATCTCTCTCGCGAGGTGTTCAAGGGGGCGATCTCGGAGGGCCGCATCGTTCGCGCCGACGAGTCGGAAGGGGTGTTTCGTTACCGAAAGGTGAAGAGTTCCCGCGAGCGCAAGCTGACGCTTTCGCCGACCGAGTTCATCCGTCGCTTTCTGCCGGACGTGTTGCCGACGGGCTTCATGAAGGGGCGTGACTTCGGGTTTCTCTCGCCGAGTTGTTCGATACCCCTCGACGAGGGGAAGGCGCGCATTGAGTTGGCTCACGGCTTCCAGGTCCGTGGGGCACCCGAGGCGCCGCTGCCCACCGCCGGCTCCGAGAAGCCCGGTGCTTACCGTTGCCCACACGGCAGTGGGGCGCTTCGTTGGTACTCGGTGCGGTTGCCGCGCCCACGGGGGAGTCGGGAGCTGGCGCAGGTTAGCCGCCCGGTGAGCGCAGTCGCTGCAACGCCAGCGCCGAAGGGGTCTGGATAGACCGACCGACAGGACTCCTCCGTCGCTTTGCTCCCGTTGCGCCTGGTTCGCTCGCGGGGTTTGCGTCGAGCGCGGCTTCTGTCGCTCCCGCTTGCCCGAACCCTTCGCGTGAGTCGTCAAGCGGTCCGACGACCCTGGTCGCGCACCGCCCATTGAACCGAAGAACCTTCGCTGCCGGCTTCAGCGAGGCCAGTTCCGAGGCCTCAAACCGGCATGCTTCCTCAAGGCCTCACGCCTCGACCTACCGCTGCGAGGCATTCCCCTGATGTTTACGCCTTGCCCGGTTGCTCCCTCGCTGCCGGATCCGGGCTTCTTGAACAACGGTTTGAGACGACCCTGCGGGTCGTGTCAATCCTTATGGGTTAGGCGTGCGGTTGGAACTATCTGAACGCGGCATCCTTGCAATGGCACCGATCAAGCAGTGAAGACTGCATGCTCTGGCACGCCAGCCGCTACCAAGGCTTCAACTTTCAAGGCGTGAAGCTGCCCGATTAGCAGTGTGGTCTTGCGCAAGTTGGCACGACCAGCGAGAGCAATTCCACCCAGTGCGGCAACGCTCATGATTGCCCACCCGACAGGCCCACTCAGAACACCGACTATAGAAGATGCTCCAAGGTAAGCTGCGAAGGGAAGGGTGACACCGACAGCGCCCGCTATCGAGGCAATAGTAATGCTCATCGCGGTGTAGAAAGCAAAGCCAGCGAACGCAACTGTGGCGCTTAGAGCCGCCAGCGCGCCGGCGCCGCTCAAGGCCACAATTGCGGTCTTGTCTTTGATTTCTCCGTTCGGGTCTAGCTTCACGAGTAACTCACTTCGCTGCTGGGCGCTCATGCTGTCCCAAAGCTGTGCAAAGAGGAGTTTGAGTAGTTCACGCTCAAGGGCGAACGTGGGAGCAGCGTTGATTGTGGTAGGAGGGACGTCCGCTTGTTGAGATACCCAAATTACGAGCTCGTGGTAGCTGAGTTTCGTTTCATCGCGGAAGAGGTATGACAGCACATTGCTAGACACCCAGAGTGCATGCTTCTGGATGTCTCTGGCGTCTTGATCGCCGCCATGAAGCTGGTCTTCGCCGGCCTCTGGACCCAAGATGCCCAACGATTTCTTTAGGGCGAGCATTGCGGAGGCGGGCAATGCGCGTAGGAAGTTGAAAAAGTGGTCGGCCGTCCACCTTTCTTTGGGCCTTACGAAGGGCGCCGCCCTTGCCATTGGGTTCGGCCATTTGGTGATGGCGAACCAAGCGACCAAACCAAGGGCTGTTGCCGCTGCCAAGAGAAACGATCGTCGGCCTGGAGCGGGGGTTCCGGTACTGGCATTCATGGATATGGATGTAGGAAGGAGCTAGAAACGCCCAATGTTTGAGCTAACCTGCCCGCGTAGTCAGGACGCGGCTGGCCGCGGAAGGACAATTCGCGCCTTGGCCTGTAGCGGCCAGACGTGGCCTGCCGGAGCGGGTCAGGTTGAGCGATGGGTTAGGCATCTGCGCGGACTTATCGGTATACCACCGTGATAAAGGGTACTGTCGTGACCCCCGGCTGTTTCTGCAGGAATGTTCGCAAGAACTCGACTAGTTTCTTTTCGCAGAGCGCCATGATCGCGGGTTCGGTCGCCATTGCTTGACCTTGCTTCAATACATTCGCAGCAGCTTCCTGCTGCAATTTGAGTGCCGCGGCCTTCTCATCCGTGAGTACACCGCCGGTAAGAATCTTGTGCCTAAGGTTGGCGACAGCAGGCGTCGCAACTAGTCGCGGGCGTTTGACCGCCACTTCGATTCCTCCGGGAACAGGACGAACATCGTATTGGTCCGGTGTCAGATCGAAGCCAAAGGAGTATTCGGCTGAGTACCAGATGGCTACCGTTCCAGTTGAAGTTAGGCCCGGTAGGAGATTTCTCTCTACAACCTGCGTCACACCCTCTTCGCGTGTGACCTTTGCGGCGAGCAGACTCATTTGCCCGGCAAGCGCTTGTTTGCCCGCTGTGATGAAAGTTGTGTACTTTGTGTAGCCGAGAAGTTCGCTTTGCTTTGTCTCCAAGGCTGCGCGAAGGGCCTGGGCCTCTTGGAGGTGTCTAGCGTCGCGCGAATTGAGCGAGAAGTAGGTGAGCGCTGCGGCAATCGCTGCAGCACCTATGACGGAAAGGATGAACTTCATCTGTGGAGTCTCCGGCGATGCACTTCAGATGCCCAACGTAGAGGTAACCGGCGCGCGGAGGCATGGGGCCCTGGCCGCGCGGCGCAGCATAGACAGCGAGCGCTGCGCGGCCAGGGTTCCATGCCGTAGCGCGTCCGGTTGACCGACCTGTTAGGCGTCAGTTCGCAGAATGAGAGAGAGTGAATGCTACTGAGTAGGCCGATCATTTGCTCGGAGAGCTGCTGAGGCAGGGGTCTTGGCCGCCTTCACTTGGGTCTTTAGCTCTGCCACGCTGCTTCTGATGGATTGAATGTCCTGCTCGGCTCTGGCCCTAGCTAGGTTGCTCTCACGTAGGGTACCGAGGAGTTCGCGTTGCCACCGAGCCTCAGAGTTATTGTTGTCCTTGTCTTGGTAGTAGGCGAACACGGAGACAAACAGGGCCAGCAGTGCGAGCACCGCGGACACGGCAACTGCCCAAACCGCAATACTGATCTGCTTGCGGGTGGTCCTATCAGTTTTCTTGTCCCGAGCTTCCATTTGCTCAAGGAGAACTGTCGCCGCTTCTGCGAGGTTCTTGAGAGTCTGGGCTGATTGCGCTGTCATTTGCCCAGTCAGCCGCACCATTTCAAGTTCTTCGGCGCGTTCGCGCGCTTGACGCTCAAACTGCCGATTGATGGCGCTGAAGCTGTCGTGACCTAGAGAGCTTGGCTCGGGAGCGGGGAGCTTCGTCGTCAGCCGATCGAACTCACTGAGAGTTTTTCCAAGGGTGGAGGTGCTAGCTCGGACCTCATCAAAGATGCTATTCGTTGAGGCAAGCATCTTGTCGTGCAACTCTCGCAGCTGCTGCGATTGCACGGCGGCTTCGTCCGTCAGCAGCCGATCCAAATAGACAATGGCCAGCTCGCCCTCTTCGCGCTTCGGTCGCTGCGGGGAACTGTCCCGGCGCGGCGAATGCAGCATCTTCTCAACGTAGCGTTCGGCCAAGGAGTCGAGTTCGTTGCTCGACAGACGGGAAAGTTCCTGTGGCGAGAGCGGTGGCCGTTCGTCCTTGAAGCCTTGTGCCTCGGTCAAGCTTGCTACAAGTGGGAGGAACGCTCGGATTCGATTGACCGGGTCTCCTTCAGGCAGGTTACGTAGGCTGTCGAGGTCTGAAGCGCGCAAGTGGTACAGGTACAGCGTACCAAGTGATGTTTGAACGCTCGTTGCAGGCTTGAAGAACTGGTCTAGATTCAGTCCGATCTTCTTGGGGGTCTGCTTGTCGCCACCGGAGGACTCGCTGGTTTTGGTCATCGGCGATTTGGGCAAGTTTGCTTGGGATTCTGACGCCTAACGTGGAGCTAACCGGCGCTGCGCGGCTTCATCGCGCAGCGTCCAGCGACCGAAGGGAGTGAGGTTGAGCGAATTGTTAGAGGTTTGTTTACAGAAGCTCATTTTCGGAAAGGTACTTTCGCCCTGGTTGTTCAAGAAACCAGACGGAAACTTCATAAGAGTTTTCGTCAAGTCCGAAGCTGGAGCGCACGAATTTTGTGCTTCTAAGTTCATGGAGGTGAAGCGTGGCTACTTGTTTTGAAACACCGGCAAGTTCGGCAATCTGTGCATCATTGAGCAGATCATTCTGCGAAACGATGACAAGAATCTTCTCTCTCAATTCTTCGAGGCGTTCGTTATGAACCACCTTGGATTGTGGCTCAGGAGACTCTTCTGTCTTACTCCAACCGGGTATTTGAACGTCAAGGGTTTTTTCGTTCTCTGGATTATTCAAAATGTCGAGTTGCGCTCGGAGACGCGCGCACTCATCATCCGCGAGCTTCTTGCCATGAGTAGCCTCGACAGCCTTAATTGTTGCTCCAATGGCGACTGCGGCAAAAGTAACGAACAAAGGCCAGAAAACTACATCGGGCATATTGGAACCTCTAACGTTTGAGGTAACCGGCTGCCGGAGCGCGAAGCGCGGAGGGGACCCGCAAGCGCAGCTTGCGGGCGGTCCGGTTGACCGAGAGGTTGGGCGTCACCATAGAGGACTCCCATGAGGCGCAGCGAAAAGCCTTTGAAATGCCCCCGTTTCGACCATCTCTGCAACTACTTCGCTACCACCCAGGAACTTGTTGTCGAGATAGAGTTGGGGAAAGAGGGGGCACCCAGAAAGACGAGAAAGCGTTTGTCTTAGCAGTACATCTCCACCGACACGTCGAATTTCAAAAGGTAGCTTGGAATGTTCCAAAACGCATATCAATCTCTGTGAATAATGGCCGAGCGAGGCATCCAACAATTCGTCCACGAATGCTACTATGCGGTGCCGGCCAGTTTCAGAACCCGCTGTCTTGTCAGGTTGAACACGAATCGCGGCGACTTCCGCATCGAAATTCAAAAAAGTTACCTGCCCGCCGCGATCACCAACGGCGACGTAAACGTTCACATCCCCCTCCGTTTTTTTACGCTGCTGCCGGGATAGCGGGAAGCGGGGGAAGTTCCAGGCCCTTGCGAGCCGCCCGGATGACAGTGCCGAGATAGCGCCATGAGGAGGCGCCGCGAAGACGGCAAGTTTCGATGACGCTGGCGAGGAGAGCGAAAGCACGCGTACCCGCTTCGGAGCGCGTGCCGTGGCTGATGTGGCGGGCAATGACCCAGTGGCGCAGGGCCTGTTCGGCGGCGTTGTTGGAGAGCGGCAAATGCGGCTCGCCGAGCGGACGCATGATCACCTCCCAGTCGTAGAGGAATTCACGCGCGACGCTGCGCAGCGCCGGGTGGGCATCACTCCAGTGAGCGGTGCACAGGCTCTTCAGCCGATCGACATGGGTCGCGTAGAGGAAGGGTAGCCCTTCCGGCGGAAGATCGATCCGCGCCGCGTAGATGGCATCCTTCAGCGTGTGCATGAGGCCTTCCATCTCCTGCCCGACGCCAGATACCCGGCCATCGCTGGATTCGGCCAGGCCCCGCAGCTTCCGTATCAGATGCGGCCAGCAGCGCAGGCGATTCAGCCAGGCCCGGTAGACACGGTAACCATCGCTGATCAGGATGCCGTAATAGCCATCCTGCAGGACATTCTCCAGCATTTCCGCGTGCCGCGGGCCAATCACGAAGAGGACCGTCCAGGGGGTTACCAAGGCC
The DNA here is from genome assembly GCA_013414765.1 of Candidatus Accumulibacter cognatus. Classification (GTDB taxonomy): domain Bacteria; phylum Pseudomonadota; class Gammaproteobacteria; order Burkholderiales; family Rhodocyclaceae; genus Accumulibacter; species Accumulibacter cognatus. Next base: position 1,754,996 of record CP058708.1, on the reverse strand, counting down.
CACAGCCAGAGCAGCAGGCGGTTCTCCGGCCAGGAGGTCTCATCCACATTCAGTTGCGGTTCCTGCAGGAGGTCGGCCACCAGCACGTCCTCCAGCGGAAAACTGGCGCGCCCGGCTTCCCGGAGGGTCTCGTCGATCACGCCGACACTGAGCAGCAGGCCAAACATTTCCATCAGCGCCTCCCGAATCCGCGGCCGGGACAGACGCAGGCGCAGCGCAAGGAACACGATGAGTCCGGCCAACTGCGGACCAACCAGGCGCCATTCGCCCAACTCAACCTGCTCCCACTCATGCTCTCCTGCGGACCGCCAGGGCTGCGCACGGCTGACATGGTCGCAGTGGTCGCAGTTCGTTTCGAGCAGATAGTGGCGGATGATAAGGAACATCAGCCCAATCTGGCCCTCGACCGGTGGTGCAATGTCGATCTCGTCCCAGGCGGTGTAACGCTTCGAAGGAGCGTCCGCTGAAAGCGCCTGCGCACAAGCGGTACAGTTCTCAGGGCGGTGATCGCAGGTGCCAGTGACCGCGAGCTTTTGCGTCCGGCCGTAGCCCGGGCTGCCGGGCTGCTTGCCCGCTTTCTTGCGGGAAGCTTTCGCCGCTGTCGAAGGCTTCACGGCGGCTTTGGCCGTGTCTTCCTCGACCTCGGTGACTTCTGTCTCGGTCTCGCCGGGCAAAGTCTCGATGACCGGAACAGTGCTCTCCTCAGGGCCTTCGGGTTTCGCCCAGGGCGCCTGACTGGTCGGCGGACGCGAGCTGTTCTCCGGGTTCCGGTGCAGCCGATCCTGCAACTCCTTGACGTCGTGCAGCAGACGCTTCGACACTTCCAGCAATAGCTCCGCCGGCAGCCTTTTCAGCCAGTCGTCGTCCATCTGGAGAAGGTCGTGCTTACGCAGGTACATCGGGGCGGGTCGTCGTTGGGTACCGACATCATGACATAGAAATTTTCGCTGCGGCGTAAATTTCAGGAAAATTAACGTTCACTGAGCAGGGGGGTGAACGTTTACACGGCGACAGTGGAATTGCTAACGAAGCTACATGCTGTAGGTATATTGCCCAACCGGACTTCGTGTACGAGCCGTAGGGTACTCACATCCCATACTGCAACTCGTCGGTCGGCGCCAGCTGTCACTAATAGTTGCTGGTCAGCAGACGCAGCTATGCTCCAAATTCGTGCCTCGTGAGCAACTACACGAGAAACCGGATGCTGATCATCAAGCCCCCATACCGTAAGGAGGCCGCCCATATCTACAGATACCAGAAGGCGCCGCTTGCAGAGAAAGGCGACGGAGGTGATCGTATATCCGCCCCTACCTATCCACGAGACAAACTCCGCTTCTGCAACATTCCACAAGCCCAATTCCCCATTGCCGCCACAGGTGGCAACGAGTGCGCCATCCTCGGAGACTGAGCAGGACCACACTTGATCCGTATGCCTGCGGGGGAATTCTGAGAACTCTCCCGACCGCGCGTTCCATAGGAGCACGAGTCCCTCAGCCGTGGTGACCACACATCGATGAGAGTTGGTACCGGGGATTGCCTTAACCGCATTGAACCAATAGCTTGCCGTAACGGAATTCGTTACAGCAAGGGTATCCCCGCACAAGGCCAATAGTGAGCCGCGGGAAGTCGATGCCACCAAAGCGTTAACTGATTTCAAATAGGCTAGGCCATTTACCCAGCCATTCGAAACACGACACTGCGATGTTGCCACCGCTGTGGGTGTGTTATAGGACGATACAATCCCGGCTGCGCCAGCCGCGAAAATCTTGGATCGCTGGGGTGCGGGCTCCAGTACCCACACGGAAGAGTTCGAATACATTCTGCGTCACGATGTACGAATGGCGATATCTTCGTACGGGCACTCCAGTAGGTGCGGGGGGAATCGCTCTGTAAGAACCTGGTCCCAGAATTCACCTGCTCGCATTTGTTCGCCAATTGACACCATATGGTCTCCACTCATCCTAGCTGCTGTAGCTGCGAACGCACGTACTTGAAGGGGAATAGTGCGGAGAGGGAGTAGCGGGTGAATGCTCTGTAGCCTGTCTACGAATTGACTCATTCGCGCCTTAGTACAATGCCCCTGAGGAGAAGTAAAAGTCGCGTACGCATACATGTCAAACCCATGTTTTAACAGGCGTGCCAGAAGCTCAAATTGCCGTGCATACAAGGATGTTGGAGCTTGCGTGTTGTATGAAAATGACAACTCGTCGAACCCCTTGAAGCATCCGACGCGTGAGTGCCCTGGGAAGCGGGCCATAAAATCAATTTGCTCCTCAGTAAGCACTTTCCACAGGAACTCCGTGCTTAGGTTATCGTCCTGCCAGATTAATACGTTCCCGCGTAATCCACGCCGATTGATTTCTTCGAGAACCCAAAGCGTCCACTCAGGGACGAGGTCCGGTTGCCCACCTGAAAGATCAATCGCAGAGGGGCGATCCGAGAGACTGAGGTATATCTCTACCATTTCCGCAGCAGACACGTATGTACCAGCTGACAGCCTCCCCGAAAGTAGTTCGTCATCCACATAGCAGTACCAGCATCGCCAGTTACACCCGGCAAGCTGGAAGACCTGCGATCTAGTTACGCTGGCACGTGAATGACCTCGGAGGAGCGGAATCGGTCGTCCATCTGCAACCCTCGCTTTCGAGAGATGCATCGAAAAATTAGTGAACTCACGCACACGTCCAAGACCTGCTAAATTGATCAACGTGTATCGGTCACGAGCTTCAAGCGATTCGTTTATCCTCGCTAGGAGCACTCTACGTCCTACGAGATCAACGAGCGTTTTTCGCAGGTTGGTTGCAAAACGGTCCGAGTCAATTTTCCCAAACCGAACCGGCACTTTTAGTTACCTGCGCCGAACTTGTCACCAAACTCGTTCCATTCACGTTCCGTCAGGCCGCTATTTGAGCGATCTATAGCTTCACCCGCGAGCATCTTCTTGAGCAATGAGAGTTCAGTTGATGAGAGATTCACCGAGTGCAGTCTATAGTCATTGAATGCTTCCCATGTATGAGGCGTCCACTTTTCGACTATTGAGCAGATTACTTGTGCATAGGCACGTATTTCGGCCTGAGCGTGACTGTCGGCGCGTAGCGACAAGAAATGAAGTAGATTATGCAAGTCAGTCTTCCAATACCACTGCGTATAATAGTTGGTAGGAAGGACGATACGAGCTAGCTCTCTAGCGATTCCAACGCGATTGGCATGTCCATCTTCATTGAGAAGCTTTGCATAAGCTGAATACGCGGAAGCACTAACGCGCGAAATTGCTTTCAGCGCCTCAGTTGCTTCATCTTCATCAAGAAGCGATCCGCGTCCTTGCTTATTAGACGTGCTTTGTACGGCTGTAGCTTCTAGCGATGGTCTATCTATCTCCTGCTCAAAGAGGCTTTGCTGTCCAGCGTCGTTGGCTCTTGCAGACTGTTTAGTGTGCTTCTCATGCGCCAATGCCGTTTCGATATATGTCCGATCCGGAATATAAAACTCTTTATCCAGGATCGAGTATCGGGCAGAGTATTCATTAACGCTCGCAGTGCGGTGCCGGATCCACTGTCGCGCAACGAATATTGGTAGCTTTACATGAAACTTAATCTCACACATCTCGAACGGAGTTGTGTGCCGATGGCGCATCAAGTAGCGAATTAGTCCGCGGTCCTGGGTTACTTTTTTTGTTCCGGTGCCATAGGAGACACGCGCCGCCTGCACAACAGCGGCATCGCCTCCCATGTAGTCAACGACACGTACGAAGCCGTGGTCAAGGACCGGAAATTCTTTGCCCAGAATCTCGTCAATGGCAGGAATGGTTGGCCGCAAGGTTTGCGATGGAGGTGGGTTTTGCACTGTCGTGACTCACGTTCTGGGGCAACCGTTCATAACCACCCGTCCGCCAATACAAGAAAATCAATGGCTTGGCGGAGAATATGCGGAAAATGGGTGGGGCGTCTGAAGGGTTACGTTGTGGGATTGATACGAGCCGTGATTATCTCACTTTTGGTCTGTGTGCGACCATGCAGCAGACCGGTCTCCGTATCCCCCCCGTATGTGACGCCCAACGTTGAAAATCACCGGACGCAGGCAAGCGCAGCTTGCCGGAGGTCCGGTGGATTGTGATGTTGGGCGTCATTCGGTTCACTTTCTTTTGCTCAATGTAAAGAAGCCGAGCAGCCTGAGACCACGCGCTCCACTGATATATTCGCCGCGAATGGTTTCGTCATTGAGCGCGCCGGGCAGGAAGGCTCCTCCATCGCATACGCCACCACGGTCTAGTACTAGGCGGTTATTTTTGACGCTATATGACAGTGGGTCTGACACCGGGAAGAATTTACTGTCCTCTGTAGTTGCGGATACCACATCGACACGGAGCCAGATTCCGTCTTCACACGTCTGAGCCGGATGCGCAGTGAACTCGATAACGAGAGCAGTGACGACATGGTGCTCTCTGTTCTCAATCTTCAAGTCCCAATGTCCGGCCAAGTCGCGTGACCAAGCGTTAGCCGAAACGCTGAGAGCTAGCCCAAGAAGAATTGATCGGTAAATAGCGGCACTCATGACGCCCAACGTGATGTAGCAGACCTAATTGACGCAGAGTTCCGCACCAATATACTGAATACATGTACATTTATGGCTGAAGCTCCAATGAAAACAAAGATATACGGCATGGGCACGTTCACTAAAAATTCCGGCAATTGCGTCAATCGGAATGGCATTGTCCGGCCTCCCAAAAGGCTCCTTGATCAACTCTCCGGAAGCCTAAGCCTCAAGCACTATAGCATACGGACGGAGCACGCTTACAGGGGCTGGGTGAGATGTTTCATCCTTTTCCATGGCAGTCGTATTTTAGGGACAGCATACTCAACACGTCTTTTCAGACAAGCGCCCAAAGTACCAAGACGGCAGCGTTGACAGGGAGCGGCAAGCAGCCTCAGACAGCAGGATTTTCTCGGACGCGCATGGCGAGCCACGCTTCATGCGGTCACGAACGGATTGGCGACAGACAACTGGTCTGCCGATACCTGGCCATTCCGCAGGTCCTCGGAATAGCGCGTATCACACCCGGCCAGCATGGCTGCAGCCGCAATCAGTGCATCCCATTTGGCAGGCTGGTAGCGGATGGCCAGCTCTGCGTTCCTGTGGATGCTGGTTTTGTCAACCGGCAGCGCATCAGTGAGCTGCAACATTGGCCAAAGTTCAACGAATGAGGGACTCCAAGCTGCCAGGCTGGTGACCCCAGGGCCTTAACCGCCCTGCTGATGGCGGTGGACCATGCTCAGCGTAGTGATCGTGGCGCCGAAACTGCAGCGGCTGCGGGAGATCGTCTTGCGGAGCAAGTGAGCCCTGGAGGTCGGTGCGTGCCCAAGTCCAAGCTGACTCACACGACTTGCTGGCAAATCCGCCGATGCGCTGAACGAAGCGCATCATCATCGTGACTGCCCACTCCTGCCGGTCAGCGTTCGATAAGCAGACGTCCAACATCCGAATTCACCATGCCTGCGCAGCCTTTCAAGGAGATATGGTCGAATGATGCCTTGGTCGGGGTTGCTACTGGCTCTCTTTCTTGCAGGGTTGTTTCGCGTCCAGCACATGCTTGAGATTCTGTAGGACAGATTCCATTGACCGCGAATGTAGCTTCGAAAGATCAAGCACCTTGCTTAGCAATACAACCAGCCAGCCGTGTGCATTGACTTCGAGCCTGTAGATCACGCGCGTGTCCTGGCCTTGTGGCGCCAACAGCCACTCCCCGAAGCCGTCGATGAATCCGCCGAAATATCGCATCCGTATGCGCGTCGGCACGTCCACGGATTCGACCCGACATCGAAAAGGTCGTCCACCGAAAGGGCGCACTTCCACTTCCGTACCAGGCAACTCCACGCCACCGGAGAGGACACGTATTCCAAGAGACTTCGGCCACCACCGAGGATACCCACCGAAGTCAGCCAACACCGGCCACACTTCGGCCGCCGGATAGGGAATCGTGATCTCGTCGGTTGCACGTATCGGGGTGTTGATCATGGTCTTTCTCGATGCTTGCCACGGCCACTGGGAGATAACAGGTCTTGTAAAGACCCATGGGCCCGGATATTCCTTCCTCCGTCTGGCAAATGGTACAAAACGCCGGACGGCATGTTGCCAACTTGCTCAGTTAAGCGGGTGCGCTGCGCCCAGCAGTTCCAGGGTGGCGTTCACCACCATCCCGGGTTGGGGTACGGCCGCCTGTTCCAGCGCCCAGGATGAAGGGATGGGAGCATCCGGTCCGGTCAGGCGTACTACTGGGCCACGTAGGCTGGAGAATGCCTTGGTGGAAACCAGGGCGGCAAGCTCGGCGGCGATGCCGCACAGGCCGCTGGCTTCATGCACGACCATCAGGCGGCCGGTCTTGCGCACCGAGTCCAGCACGGTGTTTTCGTCCAGGGGTTTGAGGCTGCGCAGGTCGACGACTTCCGCCGAGATGCCTTGTTCTGCCAGTTGCCGAGCGGCCTGCAGGCACACGGCTACGGTCTTCGCGTAGCTCACCAGGGTGATGTCATCGCCGAAGCGGCGGATGGCAGCCTTGCCCAGCGGGATGATGAAGTCAGGATCCTCGGTCACCTCGCCCTCCTGGCCTAGCAACCCCAGGTCGATGAAGAACAGCACCGGGTTGTCGTCGCGTATGGCGGCCTTGAGCAGCCCCTTGAAGTCCGCCGGTTCCGAGGGCATCACCACCTTGACGCCGGGAGTGTGGACAAACATGGCCTCGATGTTGTGGTTGTGCTGGGCGCCCACACACCAGCCGGTGCCGGTCATGCCCATGGCCACCAGGGGAAAGCGGAACTGGCCGCCGGAGAGGTAGCGCAGCTTGCCGGCGCTATTGACCAGAGCGTCCATGGCGTAGGTCATGAAGGGGGCGAACAGCAGATCGATGACCGGGCGCAGGCCGCTGGCGGCGGCGCCCACGGCGGTGCCGGCGATGATCGCCTCGGCCAGCGGCGTGTTGCGCACCCGATCGGCGCCGAAGGCGTCCACCAGATCGCGATGCTTGGTGGCACTGCCTTCGCCCATCAAAAACACGTCGGGGTCCCGCCGCATCTCTTCGCGCAAGGCCAGATCGATCGCCTGAGCGACAGTCATTGGGATCATCGTACTCATGGGTAATCCTTTCTCTCAAGCGTAAACGTGGTCGGTGAGGGTTTCCGGGGCGGGCCAGGGACTCTTCTGGGCAAAGGCCAGGGCGGTGGCGATGCTTGCCCGTGTCCGCTGTTCCAGTGCGACGAGGCCATGGTCGTCGATCAGGCCTTGCGCTTTCAGGCGCTGGACTTGCCGGTCGATGGGGTCGCGCGCGCGCCAGTAATCCAGTTCGGCCGGGGCCACGTAGGCCTGGTCGTCGGGCTCGAAGTGGCCGCGCTGGCGATAGGTGACGAGTTCCAGAAAAGCGGGGCTGCCGCCTTGCCGGATGTGGGCGATGGCGTGGGTGGCGGCTTCCAGCACCGCTTCCGCGTCGTTGCCGTCCACGGTTTCCACAGGCAGGCCATGGCCCTTGGCCCAGTTGGCGATGGCGTCGTCGGGCATGGTCTCCAACCGGTGCACGAAGGCTTGCCATTGGTTGTTTTCGCAAACGAACAGCAAAGGCAGTTGCCATTGCACGGCCAGATTCAGGGCCTCGTGGAAGATGCCTTCGCAGGCGGCACCGTCGCCGAAGAAGACGGCGACGATGCCGCCGGGCTCACCCTTGCCCATTTTCTGGGCCAGAGCGACGCCGGGGGCCATGGACAGCTCGCCGCCGACGATCGTGGAGGTGAGCACCACGCCCAGCTCCCTGGCCGAGATGTGCAGGCTGCCGCTGCGGCCGCCACAGTAACCGTCGACGCGACCCAGGACTTCCGCCATCAGACGGCGCGGCTCGGCGCCTCGAGCGATGAGGTGACCGGCGCTGCGGTGGTTGGTGACGATGCGGTCCCGCCTTTCCAGGGCAGCAACCACGCCGACTGCGCAGGCCTCCTGGCCGACGCTCGTGCAGGTGCCCGGTGCACCGTTCTTTTGCAATTCCACGAGCTGGTGCTCGTAGGCGCGGATCAGCAGCATGGTTTCCAGACGGGTCAGGGGCGATGGGGGTGTTTTGGGTGCTTGTTGCATGGTCGGTTCTCCTTGCGTTTCGCTTAGCGGCTGGCCTGTTTGTCGAGCGGCAGGTTCTTGGGCACGAACTCGACATAGGGTGTGGCCACCGGCTGGCCGGGGGCGACGGCCACGGGCGCGGGGTCACCGGCGGGGCCGAGGAAACGTACGTAGCGGTACAGGGCGAGCAGATCCTTGTCAGACATTTCGCGCAGGTTGTACCAGGGCATGGGCGGGCGCATGGGCTGGCGTGCCCTGGCGATCCATTGGGCCTCGCTCATCTTGTTCAGGTAGAGGCGCAGGTTGACCGGATAGCTCGTGCCCCACGGCCCCTGGAATCCCACGTCGGCACCGGTGAGCCAGAGGTTTTCCGGCACCTTGCCCTCGTTTTGCATGTAGCCGGGCGTGTGACAGTCATTGCAGCCGGCTACTTGCGCCAGGTATTTGCCGCGCTCGACGAGGAGCGCGTCCTTGCCGGACGCGGCCGACGCGGGTGACGGCGAGAGGATGGAAAGAAACGACAGGGCCGCGAGGGCAAGAGCGAAAGCTTGCATGGTTGATGACCTCCGATGAGAATAGAAAAAGGGGATGGCACGTGCAATACGAAGACTAGGCTCCCGCGGCGAGGCGCGTTGCTAAGTGTTTCATACCGAATTGGTAACTACTCAGGTCGGCTGGCACGCTTGATGCTTTTAATTCGGCATGGACGAACTTCCCGACCTTGAAAAGCTGAGCGTTGCCGAGAAGGAGCAGTTGATCCGTGAGCTGTGGCCGCTGCGGGCGCTGGTTCGTGATCTGGCGGCGCAAGTGACAGCCCTTCAATTGAAGGTCACGGAACTGGAAGCGCGGCTGGCGACCAACAGTCGAAATTCGAGCAAGCCACCGTCTTCGGACGGTCTGAACAAGCCGCAGCCCAAATCTCTGCGCAAATGCGGGGAACGCCCGACGGGCGGGCAGAAAGGGCACCAGGGGCATGGTCTCAAGAAGGTTGCCGAACCGGATCGGATCGTGACGCATGCGCCACCGTCGCACTGCGCAGAGTGCCAGCGTCCCTTGCCCGAGAGATCGGTGGTCGAAACCCGTCAGGTGTTCGATTTGCCGCCGTTGCGCTTCGAGGTGACGGAGCATCAGGTTCTGGCGGCGCAGTGCGCCTGCGGCAAGATTTGCCGCGGCGAGTTTCCTCCCGGCATTTCTGCGCCGGTGCAGTATGGTCCGGCGGCCATGGCTGCCGCTGTTCATCTCACGCACCACCACATGATGCCGGTACAACGCACGGCGGCGTTGATGGGCGATTTCTTTGGCCTGCCGATGGCTGAGGCGACGGTGCTGGCGGCCAGCGAAGAGGCGGCTGTTCGCCTGGCGCCGACCGTGGCCTTGATGGGTGAAGCCATCCAAACGGCCGAGGTCGCTCATGCGGACGAAACCGGGATGCGGGTGGCCGGTAAGCTGCACTGGATGCACGCGCTGGTGACGGCGACGCTCACCTGGGTCGGCTGTCACGAGAAACGGGGCAAGCGGGCCTTCGATGCGCTGGGGATTCTCCCCGGCTTTCTGGGCACACTGATCCACGACGGCTGGAAACCTTACCGCGATCTGCTGTGCAAGCACGGGCTGTGCAATGCCCATCACCTGCGGGAATTGACCTATCTTTTCGAGGAACTCCAGCAGGCTTGGGCAGGCCGCCTGATCGAACTTCTGGTGGCTGCCTGCCATGAGGTGAACCAGGCGGGCGGTTCGCTACCCGTCGAACGCGTTGCGCTGTGGCGTAACCGATATACCGAAATTCTCAGCGAAGGCGAGGTCCTCAATCCGCAGGCGGAAAAATCGGGGAAGCGCGGACGAACACGACAGAGCAAGGCGACCAACCTCCTCTGGCGCTTGCGCACCTATGCCGATGATGTCTGGCGCTTCGCTTCTGACCCCAGCGTCCCGTTCTCCAACAACCTTGCCGAGCAGGCGGTTCGCATGCCGAAGGTCAAACAGAAGATCTCCGGCGGCTTCCGGACCAGAAACGGCGCCGATACCTTTTGCACGATCCGTTCCTACCTTGCCACCCTGCACAAGCAAGGGAGCAATCTCTTTCACGCCCTCACGCTGACTTTCCAAGGCCAACCTCCTCAGCCTCGTTTGGCTTGACCTACACAGCCCTTGGCTGGGGCTACTGAGTAGTTACCCGAATTGCTAATAATTTACTAAAGGGCGCCGGAACGTGGGCGCGAGCTAAGCTTGTAGAATCCACCCAACCTTCCTGATTGAGACATTTGCTGGTTGCCGCCATGCTCCCAACGAAAGCCAACCCCCCTCTGCTGGATGCCGCGCAAGCCGCGTTTCTGGGCGGCCCGGTAGCGATCAACGTGGCGTCCCACGACGCTGCCCGGGTGCCTTCCATCGCCCGGGCCTTCGGCTGCCGCGTGTCGGCGGACCGGCGGGAAGTGGTGGTGTTTCTCTCGCACCCACGTTCCCGGAACATCCTGGACGATCTGGCAGCGGGCGCGCCCATCGCCGCCGTCTTCAGCAGACCCGCCACCCACGTGACCCTCCAGCTCAAGGCCGCCGGCGCGCGCATCCAGCGGCTGGCGGCAGGCGATCGGGAGATCATGCTGGCCAGCGGCGCCGCGTTCATCGCCGAGATCATGGCCCTGGGCTATTCGGAAAACTTCTCCCGGGCGTTGATGGCGCCGGCCGGGGACGATGCGGTGGGTGTGGCCTTCACCCCCGAAGCGGTGTTCGAGCAGACCCCCGGACCCAAAGCGGGCATGCGTCTGGAGCCCAAGCTATGACGCTCAGCCTGCGCTCGCTGCGGCGCTGCTTCGAGGGCGCGGTACCCGCCACCATCGCTACCTGCGCGGCGGACGGCATGCCCAACGTCGCCAAGCTTTCCCACGTCCACTTCGTGGACGACGGGCATGTGGCCCTGTCTTACCAGTTCTTCAACAAGACCCGGGAAAACATCCTCCTTAACCACCGCGCCACGGTGGAGGTGGTGGACCCGGTGAGCGCCGCCCACTTCTGCCTCCAGGTTGAATACCTGCGTACCGAAACCGCGGGGCCCCTGTTCGCGTATATGAAAGCCCGGCTGGCGGCCATCGCCTCCCACTCGGGCATGAGCAAAGTGTTCCGCCTGCTGGGTTCCGACATCTACCGGGTATTGGAAGTGGTGGCGGTGAGTGGCGACGTGGACGCCGACATCCCTCCGCGCGCCAACCTGCTCTCTGGCCTGCGCGCCTGCCAGGCCGTTCTCGCCGGTTGCGCCGATCTCGCCCACCTGCTCGACACGATGCTGGAAGGCCTGGAACGGCACTGGGACATCTGCCATTCCATGCTGCTCATGGCAGACCCGGACGGCAAACGGCTCTACACCGTGGCCAGCCGGGGCTACGCGGAGTCCGGCGTGGGCTCCGAGATGTGCATGGGCGAAGGCATCGTTGGCGTCGCCGCCGGGGAGCGCACGCCCATCCGCATCGGGTATGCGGTGCAGGAATACCGTTACAGCCACGCCACCCGGGAACGTTTCGCCGCCAGTGTCGATGGCTACGCCCTGGAAACCGAGATTCCCTTCCCAGGTCTGGCGGAAGCGGGTAGCCAGTTGGCCGTGCCCCTGCTACTGGGCGAACGCCTGTTGGGAGTGCTGTTGGTGGAAAGCGCCGAGGAACAGCGCTTCACCTTTGAAGACGAGGACGCTTTGGTGATCCTGGCGGGTCATTTGGCCATGTGCATCGACTACCTTTCCCGCAGCGCGGATCTGCCCCTGGAACCGGCCGCACCCGCCTCCAGCCGCCCCCCCGCTGCGGCATCCCAGGGTACACCGGTGCTTATCCGCCATTTTCCCGCCGACCACAGCGTGTTCGTGGACAACGACTACCTGATCAAGGGCGTGGCCGGCGCCATTATCTGGAAGTTGCTGCGGGAATACATCGACGCAGGTCGTGCCGAGTTCACCAACCGGGAACTGCGCCTGGATCCCACTCTTGGCCTACCGGATATCACCGACAACCTGGACGCCCGTCTGATCCTGCTGCAACGCCGGCTCGCCGAACGTTGTTCCTTCATCGCCATCGAGAAAACCGGGCGCGGTCGTTTCCGCCTCAACGTGAGCCGGCCGCTGCAACTGAGCGTGGCTGCGCCCCTCTGACCTGTGGCCGGCGCTCCTCCGCCGATCCCGCTGTTTGTTGTATCGCCCCGCTGCATGCGTCATCCCGGCTTGATACGTGCCCCATTCATTCCGAGATAGATCGAAGCCACTCCCGGCACCGCCTGAGCCGCGGGCAAGCAACCCGTCTAGAAGCGCGCCAGCCGCACTCGATAGAGGCCGCCGATCACTACGTACTCGTCCTCGCGGCGCAGCATGCCCGGCAGCAGGCAACTGAAGAAGGCCAGTTTCGGCAAGGGGACATCGACGGCCAGCAGGTCGTCGCCGAATTCTCCGGCGCGCTCGCGCGAGCGGGAGAAGGAATTGATGTTGTTGAGCAGCAGCACCTTCTCCCCCTGCCTGCTGTCCTGCACCGTTTCGTGCTCGGCGAGACGGTTCACGCCCCGATACAGCCGCAAGTGCGTGCGCTGCGGAAACTGCCGGGCCAGTTCGTACTGGGTGTAGGCGTAGAGCAGGTCGAGTTGGGCCTCCAGGGCATTGGTGCCGCGCAGTCCCTGCGCCCGGATTTCCACATAGCGCTGCCAGGCGGTGCTGCCGGGCTCGCGCAGCGGTTCGCCATGGTGGCGGGGAGTGAGCCCGAAGCGCGACTCGACCCAGCCCTTCAACACCGCTGCCTCCCGGCTCTCGCTGTCGAACGCCCAGCCGCGCACGACGCGCAGGTAACTGGCTTTGGCGCGCGCGCCGGACTGGCCCTTGACGAGGCCGGCATCCTCGGGGTGCCGCAGGCAAAAGTGGTTCTCCATGTAAACCGCGAAACGCCCGGCCCGCTCGCCAGCGCCGGGAATGTCGTCCAGCAGGGCCCACAAGGGCTTGTGCAGGTCGGCCACACCGTCGATCTGCAAGGGCGTCGGATGTCGCTGGTAGGTCAGGCCACCGAGGATGTCGGCCGGCAGGTTGCAGCGGTTGATCGGCAAGCGGGCAAGGCGGGGCAGCGTCGGCAGGCACTCGCTGGCCTTGTCGGGAGCGCGACAAATATCCGCGGGAATGTCAGACATCGGCGTTTCGTCGTCCTTTCCGGAAGCGGTGAGCAATCGATGAAAATCTTTTCACTTCAGTTAGTTAGACATTACAGCCGGAGCTGGCACGGTCTGTGCACAAGCCCTGTCAGGAGCGCGGGATTCTTCCTTGCTTCAGATGATTTCAACGCAGGACTTCAACAAGGAGATTGCATCATGGCAAAACTTCGTCAAGCCGCCATCTACGGCAAGGGCGGTATCGGCAAGTCTACCACCACCCAGAACCTCGTCGCCGCGTTGGCGGAAATCGGCAAGAAGGTGATGATCGTCGGCTGCGACCCGAAGGCCGATTCGACTCGGCTGATTCTGCACAGCAAGGCGCAGAACTCGGTGATGGGTCTGGCCGCCGAAGCCGGTTCGGTCGAGGACCTCGAACTCGAGGATGTGATGTCGGTCGGTTACGGCGGCATCAAGTGCGTCGAATCCGGCGGCCCGGAACCCGGCGTCGGCTGTGCCGGTCGCGGCGTGATCACCGCCATCAACTTCCTCGAAGAAGAAGGTGCCTACGACGATGACCTCGAATTCGTCTTCTACGACGTGCTCGGTGATGTCGTCTGCGGTGGCTTCGCGATGCCGATCCGCGAGAACAAGGCGCAGGAAATCTACATCGTCTGCTCGGGCGAGATGATGGCGATGTACGCTGCCAACAATATCGCCAAGGGCATCGTCAAGTACGCCAACTCCGGCGGCGTGCGCCTCGCCGGCCTGATCTGCAACAGCCGCAACACCGACCGCGAGGATGAGCTGATCATGGCGCTGGCAGCCAAGCTGGGCACCCAGATGATCCATTTCATCCCGCGTCACAACATCGTCCAGCACGCCGAGATCCGCCGCATGACGGTGATCGAGTACGACCCGACGGCGGCACAGGCCGACGAGTACCGCACCCTGGCAAGGAAGATCGTCGACAACAAGAACTTCGTGATCCCGACGCCGGTGACCATGGACGAACTCGAAGCACTGCTGATGGAGTTCGGCATCATGGAAGCCGACGACGAGTCGATCATCGGCAAGACCGCCGCCCAAATCGCGGCCGAACAAGCCGAAGCGCTCGCCGCTGCCTGAGCTGCTGCACCGCACCATACCGTCTCAACCCGCGGCTGCCGCGCACACATGAGTGCCGGCATCCCAAAAGGAGAAACAGGATGTCTGAATTGACACGTGAAGAAACCGAGGCCCTGATCCAGGAAGTGCTCGAGGTGTATCCCGAGAAGGCCCGCAAGGACCGCGCCAAGCACCTGGCGGTCAACGACCAGTCGATCGAACAATCGAAGAAGTGCATCACTTCCAACCGCAAGTCCCTGCCCGGCGTGATGACCGTCCGCGGCTGTGCCTACGCCGGTTCCAAGGGAGTGGTGTGGGGTCCGATCAAGGACATGATCCACGTCTCGCACGGCCCGATCGGTTGCGGCCAGTATTCACGCGCCGGTCGCCGCAACTACTACGTCGGCACCACCGGCGTGGACACCTTCGGCACCATGAATTTCACCTCCGATTTCCAGGAAAAGGACATCGTCTTCGGCGGCGACAAGAAACTGGCCAAGCTGATCGGCGAGATCGAGATGCTGTTTCCGCTGCACAAGGGGATCTCCGTGCAGTCCGAATGCCCGATCGGCCTGATCGGGGACGACATCGAAGCGGTCGCCAAGAAGGCTGGCAAGGAAATGGACAAGCCGATCGTGCCGGTGCGCTGCGAAGGCTTCCGCGGCGTTTCGCAGTCGCTCGGGCACCACATCGCCAACGATTCGATCCGCGACTGGGTTCTCGACAAGCGCGACGGTCAAGCCTTCGAAGCCACACCCTACGATGTTTCGATCATTGGCGACTACAACATCGGCGGCGATGCCTGGGCATCGCGCATCCTTCTCGAGGAAATGGGACTGCGGGTGGTTTCGCAGTGGTCCGGCGACGGCACCCTGGCGGAAATCGAAAAGACGCCGAAGGTCAAGCTCAACCTCCTGCACTGCTACCGCTCGATGAACTACATCAGCCGTCACATGGAGGAGAAGTACGGCATTCCCTGGCTGGAATACAACTTCTTCGGCCCGACCAAGATCGCCGAGTCGCTGCGCGCGATCGCCGCACAGTTCGACGACCACATCAAGGCAGGCGCCGAGCGCGTGATCGCCAGGTACCAGCCGATGATGGAGGCGGTGATCGCGAAGTACAAGCCGCGCCTGCAGGGCAAGACGGTCATGCTCTACGTCGGCGGCCTGCGCCCGCGGCATGTCATCGGCGCCTACGAGGATCTCGGCATGCAGGTCATCGGTACCGGCTACGAATTCGCGCACAACGACGATTATGACCGCACGATCAAGGAAATGGGCAACGCCACACTGCTCTACGACGACGCCACCGGCTTCGAGCTGGAGGAGTTCATCAAGCGCATGAAGCCCGACCTGGTCGGTTCCGGCATCAAGGAAAAGTACGTTTTCCAGAAGATGGGCATCCCGTTGCGCCAGATGCACTCGTGGGACTACTCGGGCCCGTACCACGGTTACGACGGCTTTGCGATTTTCGCTCGCGACATGGACATGGCGATTTCCAACCCCTGCTGGAGCAAGCAGACGCCGCCGTGGAAGAAGCAACCGGAGGCCATCGAGGCGGCCGAAGACGGCGCGCTGAAGAAAGTTGCCTGAAAGAAATTTCCCTCAACTTGTGTCCGCGTCCACAAATGGGTGGTGCGGGCAAAGGAGATGTAGATGCAAGCTGTAGATGACATCAAGCCCTGCTTCCCGCTTTTTGGCGACGACGACTACCAGGCGTCGCTGAAGAACAAGCAGGCACGGTTCGA
Source organism: Candidatus Accumulibacter cognatus (assembly GCA_013414765.1). Taxonomy (GTDB): domain Bacteria; phylum Pseudomonadota; class Gammaproteobacteria; order Burkholderiales; family Rhodocyclaceae; genus Accumulibacter; species Accumulibacter cognatus. Next base: position 1,738,948 of record CP058708.1, on the reverse strand, counting down.
AGAGCGCCATTCCCCGGAGAAGGTGCAGGAGGTCTTCCTCTGGACGACGACCCAGGAATACCAGGATCTCAACTTCAAGCGCGAGGCGCTGACCGTCGATCCCGCCAAGGCCTGCCAGCCGCTCGGTGCCGTGTTGTGCGCGCTGGGCTTCGAGAAGACGCTACCCTATGTGCATGGCTCGCAAGGCTGTGTCTCGTACTTCCGCACCTATTTCAATCGCCACTTCAAGGAGCCGATCTGCTGCGTCTCGGATTCGATGACCGAAGACGCCGCGGTCTTCGGCGGCCAGAAGAACATGTTCGACGGCCTCGAGAACGCGCGCGCGATCTACAAGCCGGAAATGATCGCGGTATCGACGACCTGCATGGCCGAGGTGATCGGCGACGACCTCAATGCCTTCATCAACAATGCCAAGAAGGAAGGGCACGTGCCGGACGAGTTCCCGGTACCCTTCGCGCACACGCCGTCCTTCGTCGGTTCGCACGTCACCGGCTGGGACAACATGTTCGAGGGCATCATGCGCTCGTTCACGCTGAATAGCATGGCCGACAAGGCGCCGGGCAAGAACGGCAAGCTCAACTTCGTTCCCGGCTTCGAGACCTACCTGGGCAATTTCCGGGTCATCAAGCGGATGATGGCGGAAATGGGCGTCGAGGCAACGCTGCTCTCGGACCCGACCGAGGTCCTCGACACGCCGGCCGACGGCGAGTTCAGGATGTACGCTGGCGGTACGACGCAGGACGAAATCAAGGACGCGCCGAACGCGATCAGCACCTTGCTGCTGCAACCCTACCAGCTCGAAAAAACGAAGAAGCTGGTCGAGAACACCTGGAACCATGAGGTGCCACGGCTCAACATCCCGATGGGCGTCGACTGGACAGACGAGTTGCTGATGAAGGTCTCGGAACTGACCGGCAAGCCGATTCCGGAATCGCTGGCCAGGGAGCGCGGTCGCCTGGTCGACATGATGTCCGATTCGCACGCCTGGCTGCACGGCAAGAAGTTCGCCCTCTACGGCGACCCCGACTTTGTCATGGGAATGGTCAAGATCCTCTTCGAGTGCGGCGCCGAGCCGACACACGTGCTCAGTCACAACGGCAGCAAGCGCTGGCTGAAGGCCATGGAGAAGATGATCGCCGAAAGCCCCTTTGGCGGTAGCGCCAAAGCCTACACCGGTCTCGACCTGTGGCACCTGCGCTCCTTGTGCTTTACCGACAAGCCGGATTTCCTGATCGGCAACAGCTACGGCAAGTTCATCCAGCGTGACACCCTGCACAAGGGCAAGGACTTCGAGGTGCCGCTGATCCGCATCGGTTTCCCGCTGTTCGACCGTCATCATCTGCATCGCCAGACGACGCTCGGCTACGAAGGAGCGATGCAGGTAGTCACCACCCTGGTCAATGCGGTGCTCGAACATCTTGACGCTGAAACGATGGGCATGGCCACCACCGACTACAACTTCGATCTGGTGCGCTGAGTGCGCTGAATCGGTCAGACGGGGACGTTCGCCGTTCCCGTCGCCAACTGCAAGGGAAAGTCCCATGGCCAACATCATGGTCCGCAAGACGGCTGTCGGCGCCTACTCGTTCTATCTACCGAAACGCGATCTGGAGGACGCCATCGTTTCGATGGAATACGACAGCGCCGACAAGTGGGGCGGCGAGATTCGGCTCAACAACGGCGGCATCTACTACATTGAACCGCAGGCCCTGCCTGCACGCTTCCCGATCTCGCTGCGCGCCAGGCGACTGGATGCGGCGGAGTAAGACATGCAACGGAGAGTTACCTCATGGCAATGAAAATCATCCAGGCCGAATGCACATCCTGTGGCGACTGCAAGCCGGTCTGCCCGACCAGCTCGATCACCAGCAAGGCTGGCATGTACAAAATCAACGTCGACACCTGCACCGAATGCGAAGGCGAGTTCGATTCGCCGCAGTGCCTCGATGCCTGTCCGGCAGGCGAATCCTGCATCGTCTTCCTCTAGCTTCCGGGAGGGCTCTGATGGCACAGTCGATTAGCCGCGAAGCGGCGCTACGCGTCGCCCTCGCCGCCCGCGAACTGGGCAGTCTGCCGGTCCGGAAACTGGTCTCGGCCCTGGTCGAGCGACTGGAGCTGCCGCTGACCGAGGCCAAACTGGCCACCGTCACGGTGGCCGATCTGCAACTCCTGCTGCAGGGGGACGACGTGGTCGAGAGCGAAGTTCCGCGCGAGCAGCTCAAACAGGCGGTCCGCCTCCTCTGGGGCGAAGGCATCGCCAACCACGATCTGCCGCCGGTGGCACACTACGCCGACGGCGACATGCCCGGTTCGATCCGCGTCGCCTGCGCCTCGAACCGCGAGCAATTGCTCGACGGCCACTTCGGGTCCTGCGAGCGCTTCCTGGTCTACCAGGTGTCGCCGGTCGAAGTGCGACTGATCGACGTGCGGCCAACGCTCGCCGCCGACCACGCCGAGGATCGCAACGTCGCACGCGCGGCGCTGATCCATGACTGCCAGATCGTCTACGTACAGTCGATCGGTGGCCCGGCGACGGCCAAGGTCGTGCGCGCCGGTATCCATCCAGTCAAGGTTGCCAACCGCGGGGACTCAGGCGGCGAAGCACTGCAGGCGTTGGCCCAGTTGCAGCAGGCCTTGCACCATCCGCCGCCGTGGCTGGCCCGCATCATGGGTGTCGAAGCCGGCTCGCTCGCTCCTTTCGCCGCCGCTCTCGCCGCCGGGGAGGCATGATGGCTGCCGGCGATGAATAGCGACTCACATTGGCAGCATCTGTCGTGCCTGGTTGCCGAACTTTGCATGCGCGTCCCTGCCAGCGCCGGGCCGGTGGTACTCGCCAGGGAACTGGCGGCGCTGGCTCCCGAGCTGACGTTTCGCCAGGTCCTGTCGCGCGGTGGCTGGTATCGCCTGGGCGGCGTCGTCGATGCGAACAATGCTCATCTTTCGGACAATCTCGAGACCTGGGCCGAGCAGGAACTGGCCGCGCACGACGACGACATGGCCGCGCTCTGCGACGAATATGCCGGGCGCGGGCTGCGGGCGACGCGCCTTACCGGTCGCACGCATTATTTCGTCGCCGCCACGGGCGCCGGCGCCACCGACTTTGTCCAGATCGAAATCGAGGAACTGCAGGAGGTCGTTTGTCATTCGCTGTTCGCGGCGGAAGGTCTGCCGTCGGGAATTGAGGAGCTGATCGATCCGCGCGGTGCGCACTTCCCCTGCTGCGCTGCCAGCGAGCCGATCGGGACGCCCTTCCTGCTCTTGCGCCGGCTGACGCCGATGGCCGCCTTCCTCGCCCGCATGCGCGTGCAGAAGCCCGAAGCGCAGCCGATCCATCGATTCGTCGAAGCCTGGGAAGCCAGCAGCGCCGGCGCCGCGACGCAGTTTTCCAACCACTGGGTGATTGCCGTGCGCGAGCATCTCGACCGCTATCGGCAAGCCGTGCTGCATGCCAACCCGGTGGCCGCGCTGAACGGGGCGGCCCCGAAGTTCGCCGCCACCTTCGGTATGCAGGGGCTGGCATTGCATCAGGCGATGGCCCGCTACGACAAGGCCGCTGGCTTCCCGATGGCCTGGTTCTTTCACATGCTGACCGTCCGCAGCGCGCCATACGCCCTGGCCAGTGCCGTCATCGACGACGTCAACGTGGGCTTCAACTACCTTCCGGGTCGCGACATACAGGTCGTCAAGCAGTGGCTTTACCAGCCTTATGCCTTCTGATTCAGGGCCAGCAGCAAATGGCAGAGGCTGGACTTGCCGAAACTGTTGGTGCCGAAGATCACCCTCAAGGGCGCGAGCGGCACCATCCTGGTATCCTTCCACGCCTTGAAGTTCGTGTCCTTTTGGCAAAACTGTAAAATCCACCCAGCCTTACGTACGCGGCTGCAGCACGGGGGCAGTTTGGCTTTTGGGAATTCCCGGGCGAGGAAGAAAAGTGGCGAGCGGCTGTCGCTCAGCGACTCAGTTCGGCAGCGCTACAGCCTCTTTGGCGGCGGATGCCTCGATATCCTCGGACAGGATGCGCATAAAGCTGCGAGTAAACTGGCCGTATTCATCCACCAGTTTCTTCCTACCAGAATTCATACTCGTTGAGTGGCTCTGGATGGTTGTTGATGCCAAGGAAAATACATGACTGACCGCTATGCAGTGATCGGAAACCCGATCAGCCAAACCAAGTCACCCCTCATACATACTGCCTTTGCCCGGCAATGCGGCCAGGACATGAGCTACGCGGCCATTTCTGCACCCATCGGTGGTTTTTCGCAAGCCGTGGCCGATTTCTGCAGGGAGGGCGGCAAAGGGTTGAACGTCACCATTCCCTTCAAGGTCGACGCGGTGATGATCGCCGATCACCTGACCGAGCGGGCACAGTTGGCGCAGGCCGTCAATACGCTCAGGTTTGACGAAAGCGGTGTGCTTGGTGATAACACCGATGGCATCGGCCTGGTACACGACATTCAGGTCCGCCTGGGAATTTCGCTACGTCACAAACGGATTCTCCTGATAGGTGCCGGCGGGGTTGCGCGCGGCGTCTTGCTCCCCCTGCTCGAAGAAGGCCCTGCCCGACTGCTGGTGGTCAACCGCACGCCTGACAAGGCGGAAGCGCTGATCGCCAGGTTTGCCGATCGAGGTCATCTTGCCGCCGGCGGCTTTGCGGACATTGCCGATCAGCAGTTCGATGTGCTCATCAACGCCACCTCGGCAAGTTTCGGTGGCGAGTGCTTGCCACTCCCCGCCGACTGTTTTGCGCCGGATTCGCTGGCTTATGACATGGCATACGGTCGGGGAAATACCCCCTTCATGACGCAGGCGCTGGCCAGCGGCGCCGGATTCGTCACCGACGGCCTGGGCATGCTGGTTGCACAAGCCGCTGAATCGTTTTTTCTGTGGCGCGGCGTCCGACCGGATGTACTGCCCGTGATCGAAATGCTCATCGCCGCACAGCGGCGATGAGCGGCAAACTTTCTCCTGGATAGTTTCACCGGCGCATGTTCCATCGCGCTGGGTCAGGCGCATGCGCACAACCTGCATTGACCGGAATTTTCAAAGGCATCATCGGGCATTGAGCACCTTGTGGAAATCCACCCACTCGCTTTCGCCAGCAGTGCGCTGCAGGCATCGAAGATTGCGCGCGCGCTTGTGCTTCCCTAGGCGACTGCCGCTGATCCGCGCATCCGCAATGTCGATCAGGCCCAGGCGCCGATCGGGCAGGCAGACTACGTTACCCAGGTGCAGCGAACGAAAATACACTCCACTTTCATGCAAGCGAATCACGAAACGGGTGAATGCGCTCTTCAGCTCCTGTTCGGTATCCGGATCCAGGCCTTCGCAGCGCAGCTCGCGCAAAGTCTTCCCGGGCAGTGGATGGTAGTGTACGGCGTCGCGCGCAATCGAAGGGATTCGCAAGACATCGATGATCTCCGGGACCGGTACGTCACGTTTACGCAGCGCGACCGCGTTGTCAGCGAAACGCTGGGCATAGGGATACCAGGCTGCGGAAGAGAACCAGCGCTTTCGCCGAAAGAGCTTGAGCATCGTACCGTCGGCCAGTCGCAGAACCTTTTCGCCAAATCCATCCGCTTCGATGACCAATGCCCCGGCACGCATTGCAAGATAGTCGTGCTGCTCGATTGTTTTCAAGGTCATCTCCTCACTAAAATCTGCCTGGCCAGCAATTCCGTGCGCGTCGCCGATCATCCTGTCTTCGCCATGCCCAGGCGCAAAACCGTTCAATGTGGAAGTCGCGTCAGCGACTCACGAATCTCCCCGCAACTGCATGCGGGAGAGAGCTTGGAGGAAATGGCCATGAATTTCATGTTGATCGGGGTTCCTGGCAATGTCATGGCCGTTAGAATGAGGCTTTTGCAACAGGTCATCCGCCCATGAACTTTATCAGAGCCCTCAACTCGGTATGGCGCGAAAACAATACCCTGCTGTGCATCGGTCTCGATCCCGATCCGGCAAGATTCCCCGCCCATTTGCAACACAGACCGGACGCCATTTTCGAGTTTTGTCGCGCGATCGTCGACGCTACTGCAGACCTGGTCTGCTGCTTCAAACCGCAGATCGCTTACTTCGCCGCTCGCCGCGCCGAAGATCAACTCGAAGCACTGATCGAGCACATTCATATCCGGCATCCGGCGACGCCCGTGATCCTCGACGCCAAACGGGGTGACATCGGCAGCACCGCCGAACAATATGCCATCGAAGCTTTCGAGCGCTTCCAGGCCGATGCCGTCACCATCAATCCATACATGGGGCGGGATTCGATCGAACCTTACCTGGCGTATCGCGACAAGGGCATCATTCTGCTGTGTCGCACGTCGAATCCTGGGGGTAGTGATCTCCAGTTCCTCGATGTCGGCGGTGAAAAACTCTATGAAAGGGTGGCCCGCCTGGTCAGCAAGGAATGGGACGTAAATGGTCAATGCGCGCTCGTGGTCGGCGCGACCTTTCCCAGCGAAATCGCGCGCGTGCGAACGCTGATCGGAGACATGCCGTTGCTCGTTCCTGGCATCGGCGCACAAGGTGGCGATATCGAAACCACGGTACGTGCCGGCTGCACCGCCAGCGGCCTCGGCCTGATCATCAATTCCTCGCGTGCCATCCTCTACGCCGGAAAGGGTGAAGACTACGCCAATACCGCCCGTGGCGTCGCCGAGGCGACCCGTAACGCCATCAATTTCCACCGCTGACTAACGGTCATAAAAATTCCAGGCTCGCCGGCCATGATGCACAATGAATTCAAACGTCGATGTTACGTGCGGCCAACGCGTTCGTTTCAATGAAGCTGCGGCGCGGCTCCACCAGTTCGCCCATCAGCGTACTGAAGATCTCATCGGCGCCGATCGCATCTTCGATCTGAACCTTGAGTAGTCGGCGTACTTTCGGATCCATGGTCGTTTCCCAGAGCTGCGCAGGATTCATCTCACCAAGCCCCTTGTAACGCTGCTTGGTCACGCTACGCTCGACCTCACTGAGCAACCACTGCATCGTTTCAGCAAAACTGCTGACCATTTTCTTCTTTTCACCGCGAGCCACAAAACCACCTGCAGCAAAAAGGCCGTCGAGTATCTCGGCGGTTTTGCGAAGTTGAGCATAGTCACCACTGACCAGCAAATCTTCGTCAATCACGCCGAGCTTGAGATTGCCATGCAGGATTTTCTCGAGACGTAACTGCCAACGTTCGCGAGCTGTATCGTAACGCGCCACGATGTTGATCCCCAACCTGTTGTCGACCGCTTCCATCAGGGCCTTGGCACTGGCGGTGGCAGATCGTTCATCCGCCAGTTCGATCTTGAGATTGCTGTCGATCATCGCATGCAGCACTTCCGGGTTGATCAGATGCGAGAGGCGGTTGATGACCGCTTCGGCCAACAGATACTCTCTCGCCAGTATTTCCAGCGCCGCCCCGGAAATTTCCGGAGCACCTGCCTGCGGCGTCAATACCGAACCTTCGAGGGCTAGGGTCAGAAGAAACTGTTTCAGGGCCTGATCGTCCTTGATGTAACGCTCGGTCTTGCCGTGCTTGATCTTGTACAGCGGCGGCTGCGCGATATAGACGTGGCCGCCCTCGACCAGTTCACGCATCTGCCGATAAAAGAACGTCAGCAACAGCGTACGAATGTGCGCGCCGTCCACATCGGCGTCGGTCATGATAATCAGGCGGTGGTAACGCAACTTCTCGGGTTTGTATTCATCCTTGCCGATACCCGTTCCAAGGGCCGTAATCAGGGTCACAATTTCCTGGGAGGAAATCAGTTTGTCGAAACGTGCCTTTTCGACATTCAGGATTTTTCCCTTGAGCGGTAGAATCGCCTGGAACTTTCGGTCCCGGCCCTGTTTTGCTGAGCCTCCGGCGGAATCGCCCTCGACCAGGTAAAGCTCGCAAAGCGCCGGGTCTTTCTCCTGGCAATCCGCGAGCTTGCCCGGCAAACCGACGCCATCGAGCAAACCCTTGCGACGTGTCATTTCCCTGGCCCTGCGAGCAGCATCACGGGCGCGTGCCGCTTCCACAATCTTGCCGGTAATGACTTTGGCATCGGCCGGCCTCTCCTGCAGAAACTCGGCGAGTCTCGCGGTGACGACCTCTTCAACCGCTGGGCGCGCTTCCGAGGAAACGAGCTTCATTTTCGTCTGCGAAGCAAACTTCGGGTCAGGCATTTTCACCGACAGGACACAGGCCAGCCCCTCGCGCATGTCATCACCGCTGATGTCGACCTTCGCCTTCTTGGCGATTTCGTGCTCTTCAATGTAACGGTTGATGACCCGCGTCATGGCAGCGCGCAAACCGGTCAAATGGGCGCCGCCATCGGCCTGTGGAATATTGTTGGTAAAGCAAAGGACTTGCTCCGCGTAGCTGTCGTTCCACTGCATCGCGACTTCGACGCTGATCAGGCCATTGATACTGATCGAATCGCCACTGGCATGAAAAATGTTCGGATGCAGGACCGATTTCGTCCGATTGATGTACTCCACGAAACCTTTGACACCGCCCAGAAATGCAAAATTCTCTTCCTTGCCGGTGCGCTGGTCGTGCAGACGAATCTTCACGCCATTATTCAGAAACGAAAGCTCGCGCAGGCGTTTGGCAATGATTTCGTAATGAAACTCGACCTGGCCGAAAATCTCCTCATCCGCCATGAAGTGCAGTTCAGTGCCGCGCTTTTCGGTATTTCCGAGCACCCTGAGTGGCGATACCTCGACCCCCTTCTGGACTTCGATCAATCGATCGACGACAGTTCCTCGGTTGAACTCCACGAAGTGCTTCCAGTGATCACGCCAAATGGTCAGACGAAGCCATCGCGAAAGCGCATTGACACAGGAAACGCCCACCCCATGCAAACCACCGGATACCTTGTATGAATTCTGGTTGAACTTGCCGCCAGCATGCAGCACACACATCACGATTTCGGCTGCAGACCGTTTCGGTTCATGCTTGTCATCGAACTTGATGCCGGTTGGAATACCGCGACCGTTGTCGCTGACCGAAATCGAATTATCGGCGTGAATGGTGATCACGATGTCGTCACAATGACCTGCCAGTGCTTCGTCGATGGCGTTGTCGACGACTTCAAACACCATGTGGTGCAAACCGGTCCCATCGGAAGTATCACCGATATACATCCCGGGACGCTTGCGAACTGCCTCCAGACCTTCGAGCTGCTGAATGCTCGACTCATCGTAGGCAAACTGCTCGTTCTCTTGAATCATGCTGAATCCAGTATCCATTTCCTGTTAACACTTCTCTTCCTGCCAAACTACAGTGGCTGCAGGCGCGCTCAAATCACACTCAGATCCGCATAGGCATGACAACGTACTTAAATTGATCGTTGCCGGGGATGGTCAACAAGGCACTTGAGTTGGCGTCGTTGAATCCCCATTCGATGGTTTCGTCAGAGGTATTGTTCAAGACATCAAGAAGATAGGAAACGTTGAAACCGACATCGAGCGGCTCGCCACTGTAGCTGACCTCAATCTCTTCCTGCGCCTCTTCCTGCTCGGCATTGGCTGCCATGATTTTCAAACCACCCTCCGACAGGATGAGCCGAACACCGCGAAATTTTTCGTTGGTCAGAATGGCAGCCCTGATCATCGACTGCAACAGCGTCGTGCGATTCACCGTCACCACGTTGCGCAGGGTCGACGGGATGACCCGCTGATAATCCGGGAATTTGCCATCGATCAGCTTGGAGACCAGATTGACCGGACCAAACTGGAAACGTATCTGATTCGACAGTATTTCGATCGAGACGGGCTCATCGGAGTCGGTCAGCAGACGACTGAGTTCAATCACCGTCTTGCGCGGCAGGATCAGTTCATGCCGCGCATCAGCCTTACCGGAGGGGGTATCCCCCGTATCTTCGAGAGGCATGCTCGCGTAGGCAAGTCGATGACCATCGGTCGCCACCGCCCGTAATTCACGGGCTTCAACGAGCAGCAGAAGTCCGTTCAGATAATAGCGCACGTCCTGAGTAGCCATCGAATACTGGGTCTGCGACAGCAAATGACGGAACTGCTTCTGACTCACGACAACATTCTTGATCTCCCCTTCCGCAATCGCCATGCAGGGAAAGTCTTCCGCAGGCAGCGTCTGCAGGTTGAAGCGACTCTTGCCTGCCCTGACCTGCATTCGCCGGTCCTCGAGAATAAGGCTGACTTCCGCGCTTTCCGGCAAGGATCGCAGAATCTCCTGCAGCTTTCTCGCAGCAACGGTGACCGCGCCATCGCCATCGCCGCTGGAATCGGAAGTGAACGTGGTGATCTGGATCTCGATGTCCGTCGCCAGAAGTGTCAGCACCCCTCCCCTTTTTTCGAGCAGGACGTTTGAAAGAATCGGCAGGGTATGACGCCTTTCCACAATTCCTGAAACTGCCTGCAGGGGTCCCAGCAGGATGTCTCGCCGTGTTTTAGTAAAGAGCATATATATAAATCCTATAAAGACTAAGGTCCGGACAAGTCTGTTGAAGCATTCTTATTTTGTATGTAATTCAATATATTGGCTACTAATTAACGGCTGTAAAAAGACGGTATGAACTTGTGGATGTAAGCGGATAACTTATCCACAGACCCATTCTGGGCACTTTGTCCACCAGTTGTCAGCCACTTGCCCACGGACTTTTCCTACTGGTCCATCAGCCTTTCAGCACCTGCAGGAGAACGTGCACATCATGGTTGAGCTCGTTGTCCTTGGCGCGCAGCTCATCGATGGTGCGTACGGCATGCAGAACGGTCGTGTGATCACGACCACCGAAAGCATCACCGATTGACGGATAGCTCTGCGACGTCAGGTTCTTGGCCAGCCACATGGCGATCTGGCGTGGTCGAACGACTACCCGCGTTCTCTTCTTCGAGAAGAGGTCGGCCACTTTCATCTTGAAATACTCTGCTACGGTCTTCTGGATGCTGTCGACGGTGATCTGTCGATTGACCGAACCAATCACATCCTTTAGGGCCTCCTTGGCCAGATCCAGAGTAATCCCCTGCCCGTGGAACGCGGAGTAAGCGAGCACCTTCTTGAGCGCACCTTCCAGTTCCCGAACGTTGGAGCGCAAGTGTTTGGCGACATAGAAAGCCACCTCGTCGTCCAGCTCCACACCTTCCACTTCTGCCTTCTTCTTCAGGATTGCTACCCGCATTTCCGTTTCCGGAGGCTCTATCTGGACCGTTAGCCCCCAGTCAAAGCGGGTAATCAGTCGATCCTCAAGACCCGATATATTCTTCGGATAGGTATCCGAACTGATCACAATCTGCTTCCTGGATTCACTCAAGGCATTAAAAACATAAAAAAATTCTTCCTGGGTTCGGTTCTTGCCATTGAAGAAATGCACATCGTCGAGGAGTAGAACGTCCAATGAACGATAGTAGCGTTTGAAGACGTCGAAAGACTTCTGCTGGTAGGCACGAACAACGTCCGAATAGTAATCTTCGGCATGGACATAACGCACCACCTTTTCCGGATCAAGCTCGACAATCCGGTTACCAATCGCATGAATGAGATGTGTCTTGCCCAGACCTGCTCCGCCATAGATGAACAGCGGGTTATAAGTGGCTTCCCCAGGGCTGATGGCAACTTGCTGGGCAGCCGCCCGTGCGAGGTCGTTGGCCTTGCCGACGACCAGGTTGCCAAAGGTAAAGGTAGCAATCAAGCGAGTTTTTTCATAGCCTGATCTATCCCTATCGGTCGGCAAGGAGGATTTCTTGGCTGTCGTGGAGACTGCCGGCGTGGCCTTGCCTGCTGGCATTGCACTGTCACTGGAGTTTGCTGCCGTACGTTCTCCCAGACTCAGTGTGATGTTGACAGGCGTGGCAAAGTATTCACTTGCCAGTGCTTCGATGCGTGCCAGATAGCGCTCCTTGACCCACTTCAGAATGAAACCGTTCGGCGCTAGTAGACGCAGGCCACGTGCATCATCACCTTCTAGACGAAGAGGGCGAATCCAGGTATTGAATTGCTGAGAAGGAAGTTCCTGTTCGAACTGGCTCAGACAGGAAGACCAGAAGCTACTCATTGAGGCTCATGACGCGTAATCCTGTAGTGGTGCGGCATCAACAATAGCTTCCGATGATAGGTGTTTTTTTCAGAATCAATAATATGGGTGCATTCTCTGCCGACAGGATGCAGCCAGGTTCGCCGGCCAGTGGAACCTGCTGCCGCTCGGCTCGACCATCGAAGACCTTGTCCAGCTCGCTGAAGGCTGAATTCTAACTGGTTGGACGGAAGTTATCCACAGCTCAGGAAAAAATATGGCCTTGACAAGACTCTATCGGAAGCTGTCTAATCATACGTTTTTCTTGCTTTGACTTCAAAGGTTTAACCATGAAACGTACCTATCAACCGTCAGTTGTTCGCCGTAAGCGTACACACGGCTTCCTCGTTCGAATGTCCACCCGTGGTGGTCGTGCTGTCATCAAGGCACGTCGCTCCAAAGGTCGCCACCGCTTGGCAGTTTGAGCGGCAGGTCATCTACCGCCGGTGACCCTGCAGTATCTGCTACCGCTTTTCCGAAGCAATATCGCTTGATCAAAACGGATGAGTATTCATCCGTTTTTGGTTTCAGAAGGGCACTGAAGAGCCGGCATTTCCTGCTACATTACCGCCCGCGTAGCATCGATGAAGTGCCCGGAGCGCGACTGGGCCTGGTTGTCGCCAAGCGCTTCCTGCGGCGCTCGGTTGATCGAAACCTTGTGCGACGATTGGCTAGAGAGCAGTTTCGACTGATGCGTTCACGGCTTGGCTCAAGCGATCTGGTGCTTCGCCTGGCGGTCAGACCTTTAATGCTTGACCGGCGAGCCCTGGCGCAGGAAATACAAGGCTTGTTGAGCAAAGCCACTTCATCTCGACAATGATCCGATGAAACAAATGCTGCTTACGCTGATAGGCTTCTACCGATTCGCGGTCAGCCCAATGCTGGGCCGCCGTTGCCGTTTTTTCCCGAGTTGTTCCGAGTACGCAACTGAAGCTGTGGAAAAATATGGCGCCATCAAGGGCGCGCGCTTCGCCCTGCACCGACTGTTCCGTTGCCATCCATGGAATCCGGGTGGTTTTGACCCTGTACCCTGAATATAAATCGAATCGTATAGGCTTTCATGGATAACCGCCGCCTGCTGCTGCTCATCGTCTTCTCATTCTCTCTGGTCATGCTCTGGGATGCTTGGCAGAAGTACAGCCAGCCCAAGGCAGCATCTCCTGCCGCCAGCGCTGTGGCCGAGGCCCCCGCACCGAAGCCTTCTGTAAACCTGCACGCACCCCTGCCCTCAGCACCTGTAACGACCGATGTGGCAGGCGCTGACAAGTCCGAGACAGTCACAGTCAGAACCGATCTGTATGTCGCCGAGGTGGCCAAGCAAGGCGGCGATCTTGTTCGCCTCGAATTCAAGGCCTACAAGGACAGCAATAATAAAGCCAAGAACTTCGCCCTTTTCGAGGCCAAGCACCAATACCTTGCACAGAGTGGTTTGATTGGCGAGAGCCTGCCAAACCACAAAACGCTCTTCTCGGTCACATCCGGAAACCAGGAATTGGCAGGTGATACAAGGACCGTTGAACTGCGACTCGAAGCACCGGTCAGCAACGGCGTCAAGGTGACAAAGATCTACACTTTCACACGCGACAGTTATCTGATCGATGTTACCCATGAGATTGAAAATCAGGGCGAGAAGGAAGTCGCCGCGCACGTGTATTACCAGTTGCAGCGTGACATCAACGCTCCCGAAGGCGAGAGTTCAATGGTGTCCACTTTCACTGGCCCGGCGGTCTACACAGATCAGGAAAAATTCCAGAAAGTCGATTTTGCCGACATTGCAAAAGGCAAGGCCAAGTTCGCCAGCAAGGCCGACAATGGCTGGATTGCGATGGTTCAGCACTATTTTGTCGCCGCCTGGATTCCTGAAGCAGGGCTGCCGCGCGAGTTCTACATGCGCAAACTCGAAAGCAGTACCCATCCGGTGGTGTCGGCAGGTGTCATCGTACCGGCACCAGTAGCGGCGCCGGGTGCTAAGGTGGCGATCTCGGTGCCGATTTATGCCGGTCCCCAGATTCAGGTCATTCTCGAGCAACTGGCCAAGCCCAAGGCAGAAGGCGGCATTGGTGCGCAGGGTTTGCCACTGGTGGTCGACTACGGTTGGTTGACGGTCATTGCCGCACCCATCTTCTGGTGTCTGGAAGCCATCAACAAGTTGGTCGGCAATTGGGGTTGGTCGATTGTTCTGCTTACCATTGCCATCAAGCTGCTGTTTTTTCCGCTCTCGGCAGCCAGTTACAAGTCAATGGCGAAAATGCGAACCGTTACGCCCCGCCTGATGGCTCTCAAAGAGCGTTACGGTGACGATCGCCAGAAGCTCAACCAGGAGATGATGGCACTCTACAAGCGTGAAAAAATCAACCCGCTGGGAGGATGCCTGCCGATAGCGGTGCAGATTCCCGTGTTTATCGCGCTGTACTGGGCCTTGCTTGGTGCCGTCGAAATTCGTGATGCGCCCTGGATTCTCTGGATCAGTGATTTGTCGGCTGCCGACCCCTACTATGTGCTGCCAGTGATCATGGTAGTCACGATGCTGGTCCAGACCAAGCTCAATCCCACTCCGCCCGATCCTATCCAGGCCAAAGTGATGATGATGATGCCGTTCATCTTTGGTGCGATGTTCTTTTTCTTTCCGGCAGGACTGGTGCTCTATTGGGTGGTCAACAATCTTCTGTCGATTGCCCAGCAATGGCAGATCACAAGGATGATCGAAAGTGGCGGAAAAGCCGCCAACGACAGCAAGATCTGAGTCTGGCAAAGCACCGATAGCCGCCATCGCGACCGCTGCCGGTCGCGGTGGCATCGGCATCATCCGCGTCTCGGGCGTAAGCCTCATTGATTTCGCCGCGGCATTGAGCGGCAAACGACCAGCCGCTCGGTTTGCCACCCTCAGCGACTTCAGGGCTGCTGATGGCAGCACTATCGACAGCGGGCTGCTCCTGTATTTTCCTGCGCCGCATTCGTTTACCGGCGAGGACGTCCTCGAAGTGCACGCTCATGGTGGCCCGGTAGTCATGCAGATGCTGCTCATGCGTTGCCTCGAACTCGGCGCCCGCCTGGCTGAACCCGGCGAATTCACCCGCCTTGCTTACCTCAACGGCAAACTCGATCTGGCACAAGCCGAGGCGGTCATCGACCTGATCGACGCCGCGACATGCAGCGCTGCCCGTAGCGCCGTACGTTCCTTACAGGGTGAGTTCTCGAAGGAAGTGAATCACCTCCTTGGGCAGTTGATCGAACTTCGTACGCTGGTCGAGGCTACCCTTGATTTCCCTGACGAGGAAGTCGACTTTCTCGAAGCAGCCGATGCCTTTGGGCGCCTTGAGCGCTTGCAGCAGCACCTGACCCAGGTCTTCGACCGCGCACAACAGGGCCGCCTGTTGCAGGGGGGATTGCATGTCGTGCTTGCGGGTCAGCCAAATGTCGGCAAGTCCAGCCTCCTCAATTGCCTCGCTGGCGACGAGCTGGCGATCGTCACCCCTCTTCCCGGAACCACCCGTGACCTGGTCCGCAGCACGCTGCAGGTTGAAGGCATTCCATTGCACGTGATCGACACAGCGGGCCTGCGGGAAACTGAAGACCAGATCGAGAAGATCGGCATTGAACGCAGCTGGCGCGAGATCGAGCGCGCCGATGTCGTCGTCTTGCTTGTTGACGCCCGCACCGGCGTCGGTGAGGCCGAACGAGCTATTGTCGCGAAACTCCCCACCCACCTTGCCCGGCTGACCGTGTACAACAAGATCGATTTGACGTCGCGAGCGGCTGCATGTCATCAAGAAGCCGACGCCGTGGCGATTGCACTGAGTGCAAAAACTGGCGAGGGCGTCGAGCTGTTGCGTCAGGAATTGTTGCGCGTCGTCGGCTGGCATCCTGCCGAAGATGTCTTCATCGCCCGCGAACGCCATCTGCAAGCGCTCACCGAAACTCGCCACCATATTGAAAAGGCATATCAGCAGTTGCCACAGCTGGAACTTTTCGCCGAAGAACTCAGGCTGTCGCAGTTGACGCTGAGCACGATTACCGGCGAGTTCAGTACCGATGACCTGCTTGGGGAGATATTTGGTCGATTCTGTATTGGAAAATAGTGAGCCTTCCGAAGCGTTCCGCAACCTACTGCTAACGATCTGATAGCCAACTAAAAAGCGAGACTTTTTGTCCTCTATGGGCTTGCATGTACCGCACGAATCCGCATAAAATTGTGCCCATGGTTGTGCCCATGGTGTGAATTCGGACGTGACCATGGGCACAGTCGAAAAGCGGAATCAAAAGCAAGACGACGTTTTCCGCTTCCAGGAAATCAAAAAGAAGGGCGAAACAAGGAGGCGTACAAGTGGCTGCAAACCAGGCAAAGAGAGGGATTCAGGCAGTTGTGCCCATGACTTCATTGCGTGCCCATGGCGGGGCTCCACCATGGGCACACTCAAGGGGCGAAACATGGCGCTGACCGATACCAAGCTGAAGAGCATCAAGCCGGCCGACAAGGCGTATCAGGAATCGGACGGCGGCGGGCTTTTCGTTGAAGTCATGCCCGGCGGGGCCAAGGTCTGGCGTATCCGCTACCGCCTTGCAGGGAAGCAGGAAAAGCTGACCCTTGGCGAGTACCCTGCCTATTCGCTGGCCGAAGCTCGCCAGTGGCGTGAATCCTGCGTGACGCTGGCGCAGCGTGGCCTATCGCCAATGGCCTTGAAGCGCGGCGACAGGATCCCCGACGACACGCTGCCGGAAGTCAAGGCGCTGGCAACCGCCTTCCTCAAGAAATGGTGTTCGCAAACGGTGGCGAAGATCAAGGCGCAAGAGATCGAAGCCAGGGAAGCCAACACGGTGGAAGCCTTCGCATGGCGATGGTTCGCCGAAGTTGCCGAACCTGCTAACAGCACCCCACGCAACATCAAACGCGTCTTGGAAAAGGACGTGCTGCCGGCGATCGGCGCGAAGCAGATCGTGGACGTGACTGTTGATGACGTGCTTCAAATTACCGACGCTATCAAGGCGCGCGGCGCCGATCAAATGGCGCTGCAAACCCGCAACGTGGTGAAGCGCTTGTTCGCCTATGCCATCGCAAGGCAGAAAGTGACCTTCAACCCAGCGGCGGCGGTGGAAGCGAAGTTCATCGCCAGTGCCAGAAGCCGAGAGGTGGCACTGTCGTCGGATGAAGTTGGCCGGCTGTTGCGCGCAATCTACCAGTCAAGCATGAAGCGCGCGCACAAGCTGGCGCTGCACCTGCTCATTCTGTGCATGGTTAGGAAGGGCGAACTGATCGAAGCGAAGTGGGAAGAACTCGACTTTGCCAAGGCCGAATGGTCAATCCCCGGCGAACGGATGAAAAAGGACAAACCCCACTTGGTGTCGTTGTCTCGCCAAGCCGTGGCGATGTTCGAGGAATTGAAGGGACTGGCGAGCGGTTCAGAGTGGGTTTTCCCGAGTCGCGGCGATCTGCATCAACCGATTGCCCACAGTACGCTGAACGTTGCCGTGCGGGCATTGGAAATCGACGTGCGGGACTTCGTGATTCATGACTTCCGCCGGACGGCTTCCACGCACCTGCATGAAGCCGGCTTCAATTCGGACTGGATAGAGAAGGCCTTGGCCCACGAAACCAAGGGCATCCGGGGCGTCTACAACCGGGCGCAGTACGCCGACCAGCGGCGCGAGATGCTGCAATGGTGGGCTGACTTCGTGGACAACCAAATTGAGGAAGGGCGAAAAGTCATCATTGGCCGCTTCGGGAAGGAATTCCGGGCGGCTTGATCAAGTCTTGCTGCGCCTAGGCTGATCACCGAAGACCGGACTCCCTTGCCCGGCTGGCGCGGCATCCTGAATCAAGGGCGAAGCGTGAAAGGGGCGCTTGATGGCGAAGGATCCAGCATACGATATTGATCCATTTTGGGGTCTGAGCGAAGACTTTACGATTGACCAGGCTGCGGCATTGATTGTCGGAATGGACCCCGCCTACGTTGATCGTTGCGAGAGAGACACAGACTTCGAGAAATATTACCCGGGTTTGAGACCTGCGCGGGCGGCGCTTGTAAGCGCGATCAACGCCAGAAAACTGAGGGCAACACTTCGCTATGATGCGGAACCGCGCTACGTGGCAGGAATCGACAATTTGATGGAGCGTGGCTATTGGAAAGGCGAGGATGTAACCGAAGTTCATGATTCCGACGGGGAAAGCTTTGTAATCACCGCCATTCCCAATTGGCTCACGTCGACCATTGCCATTGATGATCTACGCGAATGGCTTTCGCGCAGGAATTGGAGCTCGGTTTTCTTCTTTCCCGATGCTGGCGAATCGAAGGCACCGGCGAGCGTGCCAGACTACCTTGACCCCAATAATCGGCGCTACGCTCCCAAGCTGGCAGCAGCTGTGCAAGCGTGGCAGGCTGTTACCAATCCGGCCAAGATAAGCCCGAAGGCGGCGTTGACCAGGTGGCTAGAGAGTCATAAGGATCACTTTTGCCTATCGGCAAACGGAATAGAGGAAGTGGCGAAGGTAGCGAATTGGGCCACTAGTGGCGGTTCTCCAAGGTCATAGTACAGGGAACCTGCCCCACCCTGAAAGCCGCGCCAATGCTGGTTTTTCCGTCTGGCGCGGCATGTAACCTACCCCACCCACATCCCTTCTCATGGGGAAGGTTTTCGTAACCTGCCTCGCTATTCAAGCGAGAGTTGTGACTGTCTAATGCGAAGCCATGTTCCGGGCTGTTCCGGAACGCTTTACCTTTCACAGGAGAAAGCGAAACATGGCCGCACAAAGCCAATCCGCGCTAACCATTCTGCGCAGAAAACACGTTGAAGCCCGCACCGGGCTTTCCCGTTCCAGCATCTATGCTCGGCTGAGGCAAAACCCCAAGAGGCCGGGCGATTATGACCCAACATTCCCCAAGCCTATTTCTGTCGGCGCGAAAGCCGTCGGCTGGATCGAGGCAGAAATTGACGCATGGCTGACCGCCCAAGTTGCGAAAAGCCGCAAGGCTTGAAGGGGGCGAGCCATGACGAAAAACAACAAGCGCTGCGCCCCCAAGCGGAACGCGACCCCAAGGACTACCGATAGCCGCAATCGTACCGGAAGCGATCTACTGATAGTCGGGTTGAATCTTGCCAAGCCTTCGCGCAATCGCCAGCAAAAGCGCGGATGGCAATGGGGGCTGGAATGACACCGGCTGAACGATTCCTGTCTCGCGTCGACCACCGGCAGACCGGACCAGGCCGCTGGCTGTTTCGTGTTCCGACCCGAAAGGACCGCCACATGTCGGGAACCGTGCGCGAGACTGATGAGGGCGTGCTCCTCGTACATGACTTCGGTGGAGATTCCGTGCACGACATTCTCGACGCCATTGGGCTTCGCGCGAGCGACTTGTTTCCCGAGCAGCGCGGTCATTCTGCGACAGCTGCACGGCGACCGTTTCCTGCGGCAGACGTGCTTCGCGCGATCGCCTTTGAAGCACTGATCGTGGCTGCAGCTGGCGTGTCGCTGCTGGCCGGACATCCCTTTTCGCCCGCAGACCGCGAGCGGCTGATCGTGGCCGTATCGAGAATTCAGGCGGCACTCACCGCTGCGGGGGTGTCTCATGGATAAGTCCGTCGAACGTGGGCAATCGTTTCTCGATGACCTGGCATCACACACCATGCCGACAGTGGGACGCGCTCTGGCTCCCTCAATGAAGCGGTCGATGAATAATGGCGCTCGTCCCGGCGAAGAACACGCGCCAGCGGGCGATTCTGACCTTGGACCGGAGCCGCTTTCCGAGGACATGCCGCCGCCAACCCCGTGGCCTCGTGACTGCATGCCGGCCGGCATGGCTGAGGCAGCAGAGGCCATTGCCGATCATGTACAGGCGCCGGAGGCTCTCGGAGGCATGGCCGTGCTGGGCGCTGTCGCTCACGTCGCAATGCGACTGGTTGACGCACGACACCCGAAGAAGGGCGCGCTGCCCGCGAGTCTGTACATCCTGACAAGCCTGGTGTCGGGCGGTCGCAAGTCGGAGTGTTTCAGCGTAGCCACTGCGCCGATAGCGAAGCTGGAGCGCGCCGCGCGCGAAGCGCACAAAGCTGAACTGAAACGGCTTGCAGCCGAGGCTGCCCAAGCTAAACCAAAAGACCGCGCCAGCATCAAGCAGGAAGCCCTACCTGATCCACGTACCGTCTTTGTGGATACGACGACGCAAAAGGTCGAGCACGAGTTTGTGAACGGTTCAGCACCGGCGCTGAGCCTGTCCACGGACGAGGGTGGGATGCTGTTGAGTGGGCATTCGCTGAAGTCCGAGACGAGGGCGGCGAGCTTGGGCGGGCTTACCAGATTGTTCGACGGTGCTGGCGTGCAACGGGATCGAGTTGGCGAGGGCCAATCAGGGTTCAGGTATGGCGTTCGCTTCGGGTTGTTCTTGAGTGCGCAACCGATTGTGCTGGCTGACGCGCTACGCGACCCACTGATGCGAGGTCAGGGGTTTCTGCCGCGCTTCCTGTACGCCGCACCCGCTAGCCTGGCCGGAACACGTTTGCACAGTGAGAGCACGTTGTCTCGAGTGGCTGCCGATGACGCACGGCTTGTCGCGTACTGGAAAACCCTGCAAGACATGTGCTGCATCCCCATAGAAGTCGATGAGCACGGTGGCTTGCGCTTGCCAACGGTCGCGATGAGTGACGAGGCCGTCACGGCGTGGCTGGACTTTTACAACGACACCGAGCGGAGACAAGCGAAGGGGAAGGACTTCGAGGATCTGGGAGCTTTTGCTTCCCGAGCCGGCGAGTTGGCTGCGCGGGTGGCTGCAGTCTATGCCGCCTGGCACTGCTGTGAGAACGGCGTCGCACTGAGGGACGCGATGGTTGCCGGCGACGATATGCGGCGTGCCGTGGCGTTGGTGGGTTTCTCGCTGGCAGAGTGGCGCCGCCATGCCGATGGCATGGTGCTAGGGCTTGTTGAGCGTGATGCACGCGATCTGCTGGAGTGGCTGCACCGAAAGGGTTGGGAAAAGGTGACACGGGTGAAGATTGGGCAGCACTGCCCGAATCAACTGCGCAAAGACATACGCCGCCGAAATAGCGCGATCGAAGAACTACAGCGGCGGCGCTGGCTGATTGAATCGGCTGGCGGTTTCAGGGTGGTGAAAAAACCGACTGAGCCGCCTGCTGTTGCTGTATCTGCTGTTTCTGCTGTCTGGCAAGGCACGGAAGCAGCAAGAACAGCAAAGAAAGCAACAGCAACCGCCGAGATCAGTTTCTTGCCGGAGTCTCCGAGGCGAACAGCGACGACCACGGTAGGAGTCGCCGGCGACGCGGCGGTTCTCCCGACAGACCGGATTGAATCGGGTGTGGTCGAGGTGGAGATATGACCGCGACGACCATCATCCGCGAGGCGCAAGCGGACGGCGTGAGACTGGCCCTATCTCCTACTGGCTCGATCAAGGCGACCGGCGACTGCGCGGCGGTAAATCGCTGGCTGGCCGTGCTGCGCGAGCACAAGGCGGAAATCGTTGACGTGCTGAAAATCGGCGCTGGCGACATGGCGACCGCATCCCGCTGGTGGATGCTCCACTTCTGCGACCGCGAGCCGCTGACGGTGACCTTCTCGCCGACGGCAACGCATGCCGAGCTTCTTGCCTGGTACCAGGACGCGGTAGCGGCGGAACCCGTCGACGCGAAGGGCCGGCAACCATCGGTGCCCTGGACCGGCGATGAGGAACACGCTGTTGTACGCTGGCTGGCCCATATCGGCGAGCAGGATGCGGCGACCATTGCCGAAGTGCTGACCGCTTGCCGGCGTGACATCGAGGCTCGGAGCTACTTCCTGGAACGGGCAGCGAACGAACTGCCGAAGCCTGACTCCTTCCCCAATGACCGGCGAACCTGTACCCAATGCGCGAACCTGCTAGGGCGGCGATGCCAAGCTGAGAAGCGCGGCAAGATTGCGGCGAACCGGAACTATGAGCCGGTTCCCGACACCCCGCGGCGATGCGAAGGCTTCCGCGGCGATGGTTAGAGGCATGGTTTCCGATGGGAAGGTTCAGCGAAGGTTGAAGGCGCTACTGACAAAGACAGGAACTGACCGTTCGCAGTAACAGCAGTAAGTCTAGCGGGTTAAAGTCCCGTCTGGGGAGTTGTCCGTACGCCCCGGTAGCATGAGGAAGCGGCGCCGTGGCGACACGGGGTCGTGAGTTTCCCAACAGCAAGAGAGCAGGCCGTAACGGAAGTGAACCTATGAGTAGCCTCGTAAACAAAGTGGAGGAGCCGACCCTGTGGTCAGAAGGGGAAGGTCGTTGGAAGGGTGCTGGAATAACGGAAGTGGCACTCATTGACTCCCGGGGTAGCAGGGATGGCATGTTCTCGAAGATTTATTGCCCAGTGCTGGAGACCCGTCTGTGGGGGTGGGGAGACCACCGACCGGTGCGTATAAGGAAACGAAAGCGCAGCGGCCGCAGATGGGAGTCGGAGGGGTTCATAGTACCGCTTGAGTTCGAGGGACATCATAACCCCGGACGAGGGAAGGGACCCTACTTTGTTCGTGCAACCGAAGAGCGGAGGATCGAGGGATTGCCATGTCGCTAACCACCCCAGAGACGATCAGGACGCTACAGAGGAAGCTTTACGCCAAGGCCAAGCAAGAACCGGCCTACCGCTTTTACGCGCTCTACGACAAGATCAGCCGGGAAGACATCCTCAGTCACGCCTGGCGACTGGTCCGTGCCAACCAAGGGAGTCCCGGTGTCGATGGGATAAGCTTTGAGGCCATAGAGGGCGGAATGGGGGTAGGCACGTTTCTGCAGGACCTGGCCCGTGATCTGCAAGAGAAGACCTACCAAGCCCAACCGGTACGGCGCGTGATGATACCGAAAGCGGATGGCAGTCAGCGCCCGCTGGGGATACCGACGCTCCGCGACCGGGTCGCGCAAATGGCGGTGAAGCTCGTCATCGAGCCGATTTTTGAAGCTGACTTCTGTCCGCATTCGTACGGATTCCGGCCCAAGAAATCGGCCCACGATGCCGTGGACGACATCGCCAATACGCTGTGGGCCGGCTACACCCAAGTCATTGATGCTGATCTGTCGAAGTACTTTGACAGCATTCCGCACGCCAAACTCATGGCCGTGGTGGCTGAGCGCATTGTCGATGGGGGGATATTGCACCTCATCAAGCAATGGCTCAAAGCCCCGATCATTGGCGAAGACGAGCGCGGAGTGAAGAAGACTGTGGGCGGTGGAAAAGCCAATCGCCAAGGGACGCCGCAAGGTGGTGTGATTTCCCCGCTGTTGGCCAACTGCTACCTGCATATTCTCGACCGGATATGGCAAAGGCAGCACCTGAAGGGCAAGCTGTCCGCACATCTTGTGCGTTACGCGGATGACTTTGTCGTCATGTGCCGAAAAGATGTAGAGGAACCGCTGAAAGTGGTGCGTCACGTACTGGAACGTCTGGACCTCAGTCTCAATGAGGCGAAGACCCATATCGTGGACGCCACCCAAGCAAGCTTCAACTTCCTGGGTTTCACGATTCAGATGAGTCGAGGGGCCAAGACTGGAAAGCCGTACCCGAATGTCCGACCGGCGGACAAATCGCTGAAGAAGATCAAGGCGAAGCTGACGGCACTGACGGGACGGAATCTGACCCCCATCCCCTTGAGAGACATCGTGGGAAGCGTGAACCGCAGCCTGAGAGGCTGGGCAAACTACTTCCACTACCGCAACTCAAGTCTGTCGATGAACAAAGTCAGAAACCATGCGGAAGACCGGTTGCGAACCCATTTGATGAAGCGTCATAGGGTGAAGGATCGAGGAATTGGCTCTGGCCGGTTTCCAAGTGCTCATCTTTACGGGCGCTACGGGCTGTACAAAGTTCCTACGAAGGCGGGCTGGAACTCGGCGCATGCCTTGGCGTGAAGAACAACGGAAAGCCGTGTGCGGGAAAATCGCATGCACGGTTTGATGAGGGAGGGCAGGCGAAAGCCTGTCCTCTACTCTACCATGGCATCGCAACCGGGGCAACCCATCAAGCCGGAACACGACGATGCTGACTGGCAGGAATGGAAACGCCAGACGAAGGCGGAAGGACTACGCTA
Source organism: Candidatus Accumulibacter cognatus (assembly GCA_013414765.1). Classification (GTDB taxonomy): domain Bacteria; phylum Pseudomonadota; class Gammaproteobacteria; order Burkholderiales; family Rhodocyclaceae; genus Accumulibacter; species Accumulibacter cognatus. The sequence continues at coordinate 1,714,879 of CP058708.1, read as the reverse complement.
TCGGCGCAGCTTGTACCGACGCATCGAAGATGCTTGCCGCCTTCGTGGCAGACGGCGTGCTCGAACTGGTGAAGCGCGGCGCTGGAAGTGCGGCGAGCCGGTATCGGTACATCTGGCCGGGAGCAGTGGCGACAAACGGCGAATAGCCACAGGCTCGGCGTGATGGTCTGGCGGGGCTTCCGGCTGGCTGTTTGCTGCCGGTGAGCGCATCGGGCCGCGAGCGCTGGCCGGGACTGATCCAGAAAGGAGGTGAATGATGGTTCGCAAGCCAAAGGCAGCGGAAGCCGAAAAATTTCCGAGAAAGACAATCCCCTGCGAGTCCGGACCTTCCGCCGAGGAGCAAGGGCGCGCGTACGCGAAGCTGCTGACCGCTCCCGATGTGTGCGGCTACCGCGTCATTCTGGCGAGCAACCCGAAGGGCCTGGCGGAAGATATTGATGTCCCGACCTTTCTGGCGACCTTGCGCGATCAAGCGACGGCGGTGCAAGGTGGCGACATGTCCTATGCCGAGGCGATGCTGATCAATCAGGCAACCGCGCTGCAGAGCCTGTTCGTGCGGCTCGCCGAGAGAGGCTTGAGCCAAGAGCGCATGCCGAACCTTGAAGGCTTCATGCGGCTGTCGCTGCGCGCGCAGTCGCAATGCCGGGCAACGCTGGAAACGCTGGCGGCGATCAAGAACCCGCCGGTGGTCTATGCCAGACAGGCCAACGTGACGACCGGGCCGCAGCAAGTCAACAATGGCGTCGCCACACCTTCGCGCCCGCGGGAAATCGAAGTCGAGCAGACCCAACTATCAGGGGGCAACCATGAGCTACTTCCGGACGCCCGAACATCGGGCATTGCGCGCCGAGTTGATCCGGCGCTGGAAACCTTGGGAAAAGTCGACCGGGCCGACCTCCCCCGAGGGCAAGGCGCGATCCGCAATGCGAGGTTATAAGGGGGGGACGCGGGCAGTATTGCGGGAACTAGCCCATGCGTTGCGGGAGCAGGCCGAAGCGTTGAAGCGGATCGGGTAGAAGGACCGCCACCGACGCGTCACCTGGCGGTAGCTCGAAGCCCGCCTTGCCTATCGCCTACAGGAGGTCGGTCATGGCGGCCTGCCGAACGAGATCAAGGCTCGTCTTGCCACCTGCGGCGAGCAGCATTCCAAGATCAAGATCGGCCGCAGTCTCGAGCTGCACCTGATGCCCCGGCACGACGCTGATCCGCGAATGGGACGCTTGCGAATACCGCGTGACCGTCACATCGGACGGACTGAACGAACTCAACGGACAACGATACAAGAGCCTGTCGGCGGTTGCTCCCGAGCGTCCTCCCCCAAGACAACTGAATTTCGAGCGCGGCTCTAACTGGTCGGCGTTGCCATTCTGTGGGAGAATCTGCAAGACTTGGCAATCAGAATTCAACGTCTGCATAGGAACGGCAATGGCAGAGCCTGATAGCGACATCCTGACCTTGGACGAGGTTGCGGCCTACCTGAAAGCGGGCAAGCGCACGATCTATCGGCTCGCAGCCAGCGGGGAGATCCCGGCGTTCAAGCTCGGCGGAACGTGGCGGTTCTCGCGCAGCGACATCGAGAGTTGGATCAAGCAGCAATCGGCAGGCAAGCCCGAACGCGCCGCGAGCAAGGCATCGAACAAGGGGGATCGGAAGTAATGCTTGGACTGACGCTACGCGAAGAATTCCGGGGCAAACGCCTCAAGGGCACGGCCATTGAGCTCTCCAACGACTCAAAAACCGGCGCAACGCAGATCGCCGCCAAGGAGTTCCTGGAGATCACCTATCCTACGCATGATCTGCTGAAAAGCATCGAGGCGGTCGGTCCCAACCAGGGCCGCCCCGTGGTCGTGATCGGCGAACGCGGCCTCGGCAAGTCGCACTTGATGGCCGCGCTTTACCACGCGGTGACCGACCCCAGCTCGACCCGCTCGTGGCTCACTGCATGGGCAACCACGCTGGCCGACGCCACCATCGGCAAGATCGCCCTGCGCGACGGGATGCACGTCATTGGCGAAAGCCTGCATCGCCAGCGTTACAAATTTCTATGGGATGTGCTGTTCGAGAACCATCCGCACGGCACCTTCATCAAGGGCAAGTGGGAAGGCCAAGCTGCGTCCAAGACCGAAATCCCGTCCGACAGGCTCATCATCGAGCTGCTGGAGAACAAGCCGACGATGCTGCTGCTGGACGAGTTCCAGACGTGGTACGACGGCCTCACCAACACCAAGCAGTACCCGTGGAAGAACTGGGCGTTCAACTTCATCCAGATTCTTTCGGAGATCGCCAAGGAGCGCCCCGACCTGCTGGTACTGGTGATCTCGGTGCGCAACGGTGGCAGCGACGCCTACCAGCAGGTGCATCGCGTCAACCCGGTCCCCATCGACTTCAAGGCGGGCGGCAGCGCCGAGCGCATCCAGCAGGATCGCCGCCGCATGCTGCTGCACCGCCTGTTCGACAACCGCTTGCAGGTCGCCAGCGGCACCATCGAATCGCTGGTTGCGCAGCACGTCGCCGAATCCTTCCGCCTGCTCGACGTGCCGTCCGCCGAGCAGGGGCGCAAGCGCCGGGAGTTCACCGAATCGTGGCCCTACGCGCCGCACCTGCTGCGCCTGCTCGAAGAACAGGTGCTCATCGCCACCGATGCGCAGGAAACGCGCGACCTGATCCGCATCCTCGCCAACCTTTACAAGCGCCGTGGCGAGGCCGTGCCCGTCCTCACCGCTGCCGACTTTCGCTTGGATGATGACACCTCGGGTATTGGCGCGCTGCTCGAAGCCGTCGCCAACCAGCACCACCGCACCCTGCGCGAGAAGGCGCAGCAGAACATCATCTCGGTGCAGGAAGCGCGGCACGACTACGCCAGCATCGCGCCGCACCTGCAGGAAATCATCGGCGCGCTGTGGCTGCGCTCGATTGCCGTCGGCAACCTCGCCGGAGCCGAACCCGCCACGCTGCAACTGGACATCACCCGTGGCAAGCCGGTGGACGACAACGCCTTCCAGGTCGAGCTGGCGACCATCGTCGAGAACAGCTTCAATATCCATCTGGTCGGCACCAAGCTGCTGTTCCGCGAGGAAGAGAACCCGCGCGCCAAGCTCATGGCCTACGCGCGCAACGACAGGCTGTTCGCCGACGGGGCGGATCAGGCGCAGCTCGCCAAGCAGGTGCGCTACGTCATCGGCGGAAGCGACGAGGTCGCCAAGACCTTCCGCGTGATCGCCCTGCCGAAATCGTGGGTCAATGATCCGTGGACGGCGCTCGATGAAGCCGAGCAGCCCGACAAGTGGGATGCTCGTCTGCCCATCCTCGTGCTGCCCGAGGAGGCCGACAAGCTCGACGCCACGCTGGGCCGCTGGCTCAAAGACCAGTTGCAGAAGCGCCGCAACACCGTGCGCTTCCTGCTGCCGCGCGCGGGCAGTACCAACTCCTTCATGGATCGCGACCTGCTCATCCTCGCCCGTGCCGAAATGAAGGCGCAGGAATGGAGCAGCCAGAACCCTGAATACAGGAAGCTGCACAAGGAGTTCGAGAGCACCTTGCGCGACAACCTGAAAAAACGCTTCGACCGCTTCGCCGTGCTGCAACGCTGGAACTTCGCCGACCCCGCGCAGTGCAAGTTCAGCGTCGAACGCCTCGACAAGCAGGGTTCGCAGATTCCCGAAGCCATCGAGGAGGCGCTGACCGGCGACCTGTTCGTGCCCGAGGACTTCGAGGAACTGGTGCTCGAATACGCCAGCAACAACGAATCGGTCGGCAAGCTCCTGCGCGAGCTGCAGGAGCCGCGCCCTGCCGGGCAGGACTGCATCCCGTGGCTGGGCGAGACGGCGATGAAAGAACGCCTGCTGCGTTTGTGCGCCAAGGGCAAGGTCGCCATCAACGTGCGCGGCATGGAGTACCTGCAAACGAACCCGGGCGAGGACGACGACACCGCGTGGCGGCGTCTGCGCCCCAAGCTCTCGCTTACGGGCCGCCATCTCGACGACGTGTTCGTGATGCTGCCCTCGGCTGTGCCCGCAACGGGTGGCTCAAAGCCGCCCGCGCCGTCGCCGGGTGGTACGCCATCCGGTGGTGGAGCGACCCCCACGCCAAGCGTGCCCGCCCCCACACCAGGTGGCTCGCCCACTCCGACGCCAGGGCCGACGCCGGGCGGCATCTTCGGCGGCGACGGCGGCACCACCAAGCCGCGCACGCCTCTGTCGAACCCCGCCACGTCGCCGCTCAACCTGATCGGCAAGATCGAAGGCTGGGGGATTGGCCCGGCCACCAAGGTCGCGGAGGTGTCCATCAAGGTGTCCGCCGCCACTGGCGCGCAGCTCAAGGAACTGCTCAAGAAGCTGCCTGAAGGCATGAGCTTCGAGCTGAACCTTGAGAAGGAGGACGATTGATGGCACTGACCGCCGGGGCCTTGCAGGCCCTGACCCAAGGCTCCGACGCCGATGCTTGGCGCGTCATCGTCGATCAGGCTGTCGAGATCGCCAGAAAGCCGCTGGCCGCAGGCAATGCGCCCAGCGAGGTCGTCCGGCGCGACCGCGAAATCGGCGCGCTGGATCTGTTCCTCTCCTCCAGCGGCTGGGACTTGTGGCCAGCCTTCGGCGACAGCGTGGAGCGCACCTCGGATCGCCTGACGCGTTGGTGGGCTGAGCCCTTCAGCGCCAAGGCGGTGCTGATCCTCGACGGCCTTTCCCTGCGCGAACTGCCGTGGTTGCTGCAGGGTGCGAAGGAACGCGGCTTCACCACGCACGAGGTCGCTGCCTGTGCCTCCGAGTTGCCCGGCGAGACCGACGAGTTCGCCCGCGCGCTCGGCTTCGCCAGCCGCAGCAAGCTCCAGAACAACGGCGGCGGCCTCGCGCACAAGCTGCAAGCCGCCAGCACCGAAACCGCGGACTGGCCGTGGAAGGACTGCGAAGCCCTGATCGGCAGCACGCCGAACCAGATCTTCTGGCACCACTGGCCCGACGCCAAGCTGCACGACGGCTCCGGCGCAGGCCAGGGGCTGGAGCCGCTGACCAAGGACGTCGCCGAGCAACTGACCAGTGACGCCTTCTGGGCCTTCGTCGAGCGCCTTGCCAGCGGCCGGCGGCTGGTCATCACCTCCGACCACGGCTACGCGGCCACCGGCTACTTCCCCGATGCCGATGGCGAAGTCGGCCAGTTCCTCAGGCAGACGTTCTCAAACGGGCGCAACAAACCCGGCGCGGGCCTGACACAAAACGACTGTGGTCCCTTCGTGCCGCCCGTTGCCTTGCAGATCACCAGCCCGCACGGCGCGCACCTGTTGGCCCTGGGCCGCAGGAAATGGCGCGGCCAGGGCGGCTACCCGACGCTCACGCATGGCGGCCTGTCGCTGCTGGAAGTGCTGTCGCCGTTCATCGAAATTTCAAAAAATGGAGACTGATATGAATCGAATTCCGAAACGTCTCAAGAAAGAACCGCTCATAGAAGCAATTTGGCAGGTTCAATTCGAATCGGCAGCCGGTGTGCCAATTGGTGACCTTCTACCAGGAGTCCTCTTTACTGCATTACGTAGTCAGCATGGAGGTCTTCAGCTCGAACGCCTGCCGTCAGCGGACATACCCGCTCAGATGGCTCAATTCGACCCTAATCTGCGCCACATGGCAAAGTACCGGATGGAGGATAAAAATTCTCCGTTCATATTTCAGGTGGGCGACCGGATCATCACTCTGAACTGTCGTCGGCCGTATGCGGGATGGACTGAGTTCAAGGAAAAAATTCTCGCGCTCGTCAAGGTCGTCGAAAACAGCGGTCTCGTGCCTGCGCCGATGCGTCATTCTCTAAGATATATCGATTTGCTTACGCTGGAGCCAGCACCGAGTCTTTCGTTCTTGCAGATGTCGATGAAGATGGGGGCATTCGACATTCAAAGCAGGCCAATGCAAACGCGTGTCGAACTGCTGGAGGGCAATTGTACTCATGTCGTGCAGATAGCGACTCCCGCACAAGTTCAATTCCCCGAAGGCATGAAAGATGGGGCGATTGTTGACTTGGAAACTTTCCCTGCTGAAAGCCTCAAGGGGTGGAGTGAAATTGCAACCCAGATTGACCACTTGCATGAGCGCTCAAAAGCTCTCTTTTTCGAAAATATCTTGACGGACAAAGCCATTGAACTAATGGAGCCGGAGTATTGAGCATGACTAACGCGACTTACCAGATACCTGGTTCAACCCCCCTTGCGGCAGTTATGGCTGGACTTGTGGTGCTTTTGCCTATGTCATTACCTGATGCAGGCCAAACTACGTCTCCAACAACACGAAGAAGCACAAACGAAATCCGGCCTGCTTACCTGCGGGGCAATACCGGAATGACTATCCGTATCCAGCCCTCTATAACGGGAGATGCCGTAGTGGACAATTATCGCCCGCGTACTGAACTGGGGCGTAAGTTGATTGCTCTGCGCAGAGCATATGTAACTACAGGCGGGCAGCTTCTCAATGGTGATGGTCTGGACGCAGAAATGCAGTTGCGACGTGGGGGGGTAGTCGATGCCTAAAAGAACCTACATCGATGCCAATCTACTCATTGCTGCGTTTCGAGGAGAAGGCGCACTAGGTCAGCGTGCCATCGAAATCCTCGATGATCCTGATCGTGCCTTAGTAGCCAGTGATGCCGTTCGGTTGGAGGTGCTGCCAAAGCCACGGTATGAAAAGCGGCAACAGGAAATCGACTTTTACGACACCGTATTAGATCAGGCCGAATGTCTGAATTGGAGCACAGGCACGCTATATCGTGCCCACGATCTGGCGGAAAAGCATGGAATTGCGGCTATGGATGCCATCCATGCCGCAATGGCGTTGGATGCGGGTGTCGATGAATTTGTTACGGCAGAACAATCAACCAAGCCGATGTTCCGCGTTTCGGAGCTTCACATGCAGTCAATACGGTAAGGGCTGCACCAAATGGCCACCAAGAAACAACGACTGGCTCAAGAGGTCGCAAAGGCGGTCGGCGCTGGCAAGGCGGCCGCGCTGGAAACGGTCGATTTCAACGATCCCAACCGCCCCAAGACCTGTCTTGAGGTGGACTTCCCCATCCTGCCCGTCAATCAGGTGGCGATCATCGAGGGCAACGCGGGCAAGCCGATCTACCAGATGTCGAAGTGGTGGGCGCGGCGGCGTTCCAGCGTGTTCCGCTCGATGTTGATCGCGGCGGCCACCAAAGCGCCGGACGACCCGTCGCACGCAGCCAAACTGGTGTGGGACAACTACTACGCCAACCACCAGAAGAAAGGCGCGTTCAAACACCTGAAGGTGGCGGACATCTTCATGGGCGGCGGCACCACGCTGGTGGAAGGCTCGCGCCTCGGGATGCAGATAGTCGGCAACGACCTCAACCCGGTCGCGTGGTTCGTGGTGAAGCAGGAACTGGCCAATGTCGATCTGGAGCAAGTGAAGAAGCTGCTCGCCGACATCGAGGCCGAAGTGAAGCCGCAGATCATGCCGTACTACTACTGCGATGGCCCGCAGGGTGAGAAAGGCAAGTGGACGCATCTGCCCAGCAACAAGGCGATGCCTGCCGACTTCGACCCGCTCGCCATCCCGCGTGACGAGCGCAAGGACTACCGCTACGAAGGCCCGGAGATCATCTACACCTTCTGGGCCAAGCACGGGCCCTGCCAAGTGACGGGCTGCGGCCACCGCACGCCGATCATGACCAGCCCGGTAATGGCGGTGAAGACCCTCACCGTCAAGCATTGGGCACATGCCTGCGGCAAGTGCGGCGAAGCCTTTGACGTGGAGGAAGAAGCCGCGCGCATGGCACCTGATGCGCCGTTCTACGTCGCGCCCACCGAAGCGCCGTACTCCGTGCTCGACCGCAAGAAGGGCGTGATCTGTCCGCATTGCGGCCACACCGCGATGGTGAATCTGGGCAAGGGCAAGAACAAAAAGGTGGAACTGAGCCTGTTGGTGCATCCGCAATGGCTGGCGGGCGAGGCGAAGCAGGATGCCAACGGCCAGCCCTACGGCGGTTCGGCGCAGGACGATGCGGCAGCGACCGCGCGGTGGGACGCAGCACGCGCCGCGAAGATTCGCCTGCTGGAAGTGCGCGGCGCGCTGCCTGATGAAGTGACCGACCCGGAGACGGGTGTCACCTTTGCGCCCGAGAAAGGCACGGTGCCGAAGAGATCACACTACACCTGCTCGGCCTGCGGCACGGTGCAGGATGTGATGACCACCATTAAGACCACGGGCAAGACCGGGCCGATGGCCGCTTACGGAGTTCAAGGCTATGCACCCAAGCGCGATGCGGCGGGCAAGCCCTACGGTGGGCGTTTTTTCGCTGCATTCGACACGGCATATGGCCAGCAGTACGACGCCGCCCTTGCGGAATGGGATGCGCGCAAGGATGCCGATCTTAAGGAATACTGGCCTCGTAGCGCGATTCCAATCGGCGCAGAAATTGGGCCGCACGATGTGGAGGGGCATCACCACTCACACTGGTGGACGATGTTCAACCCGCGCCAGCTGCTCGTTCACGCGCAACTGCTGAAGGCCATCGTTGAGCTAGGTAGTTACGACTGGAAGACGCGTGAGTACGTTCTTGGCGGCTTTCAGAACTACCTTCGCAACCAGAGCATGTTCGCGTTCTGGCATATGAAGCTGGATAAGTTGGCTCCAGCACTGTCAGGCAGCAATTTCCATCCGAAGAACAATGTGGTGGAAGTCGGCGTATTTCCTCCGATGGGTTACGGCCCCTGGACTTCGACGGTGGAAGTGCTTTTCAAAGGGGGTGAGTGGGCGAAAACCCCATGGGAGGCTGTCAGCGCAGAATATCTGAAGCGACACGCTCCAGTTGTGGCAGAGCAGCTTTCGGGCAAAAGCGAAAAGGTCTACCCAGGCGATCCCGTGGGCGAAGTCAGCGTGTACCAGGGCTCGTCCACCGATCTCACGCACGTCCCCACGGCCGGCCTCGATCTGGTCATCACCGATCCACCTTTTGGCGACTTGGTGCAGTACTCTGAGATTGCGGACTTTTTCTACGTCTGGTTGCGCCTAGTACTCAAGGACAAATACCCAGCAATTTTCGGCACGGAATACACACCCAAATCGCTGGAGGCGGTCGCCAACCGCGCGCGTGAGCCGGAAGACCCGGATGGCTTCTACCAGCGCCTGCTCACGCAGTGCTGGCGCGAAGCGCACCGCGTGCTCAAGCCCAGCGGCATTCTGGCATTTACCTTCCACCACAGCGAGGACGAGCCGTGGGTGGCGGTGCTGGAGTCGCTGTTTGATGCGGGCTACTACCTCGAAGCGACGTATCCGATCCGCTCCGACGAGACCAAGGGCGAAGGCGAATTCGGCTCCAAGACCATCGAGTACGACATCATCCACGTCTGCCGCAAGCGCACCGAAGAACCCAAGCCGGTGAGCTGGGGCCGGATGCGCCGCGAGGTGATGGCCGACGTGCGTCAGTTGCAGGCCATGCTGGAAAACCACGCGAAAGAAGGACTGCCCGCCGCCGACATCCAGGTGATTCGGCGTGGCAAGGCGCTGGAATATTTCTCGCGCCACTACGGCAAGGTCTATGTGGACGAAGGCCGCACCATCACCGTGCGCGACGCGCTGGTCGGCATCAACCAGCTCATCGACGAGGATGCCGACAAGGGTAAGGAACCGCCACCGGTGAACGCCGAGCCGATCACGCGCCAATTCCTGCGCACCTTCGGCAACGCGCCTGAGCTGAAGCGCGACCAGTTGCAGAAATTCCTGAAGGGCTCGATCACCACGCCGGACGAGTTCGTGCAGCGCGGCTGGTGCGCGGAGAAGAACAAGGTGTTCACCCGCATCAATCCGCTGGACTTCGCCCGCGAGTGGTCAGGCAAGCATCGCCGCAATCTCAAGTCGGATCTGGATCAGGCGCTGGTGCTGATCGGCGCGTGCTTTGACGGGAGCGGCATCAATGCCTCGGACACGCTGAAGAACGACAACTTCAAGCCGCACGTCGCGCTCAAGCCTTTGTTGGAATGGCTGCACCGTAACGGCCCGGATCAGACCACCCGCAACGCAGCCTCGCGCGCGGTGTCCATCTACAACGCATGGCACGCCAGCCAGGCACCCCAACCCGCGCAGGGTTCCTTGTTCGATGACGATGGGGAGTACGAACAATGAGACAACTGCGCGACCCGGTCTGGCAGGTGCGAGGCACCAGTTGGGTGTGGGACGAAGAGGCCCGCAACCAGATCTGCGCAGCCAGCGAGGTCTGGAGCCTGCGCCAGTTCCTCCGTGCGAAAGGAAACTGGCCGGACGACCTGCCCAGCAATGGCGGCAGGACGCTGGTTGTAGCCGGGCTGGATGGCAGCCTCGACCTGCTGACGCCGGGCGATGCCGAAGCGTGGCTAGGCGATGCGATCAAGCCCGCCATCCTGTCCTTTCAGGATGAATGGGGAAGCGATGGGGCGCTGGTGTTCTGGCTGCCCGGCGGCCAAAACCGCGTCAGAGCGCACCCAGCCACCGATGAGGTGGGTTGGCTGTGCCACGCACCTCACGGACATCAGATCGACCTCGGTCGCATCCTGTGGGGCCAAGCCAACGAGTACCCGCAGGAAATCCTGCTGCGCAACGGCGGCAGGCACGTTGGCCTTTTTCATTCGCGAATCACCTAGGAGGCCACGGTGAAAACCTTGCGGAAGGTGAAAATCGAAGGCTTCAAGTCCATCGAGAGCGCCGTGCTGGAACTGGGCGATCTCAACGTGATCATCGGCGCGAACGGGTCGGGCAAATCGAACCTCATCGGCGTGTTTCGTTTGCTGGAACGGGTGCTGACGCACCACCTCCAGCTTTACGTTGCCAGCGAGCCGGATCGCTTCCTGTTCCACGGGCGAAAAACCACGCCCGCACTGTCACTGAATTTCGCCTTCGCCCAGAACTCCTACGGCTTCAAGCTCAAAGCGGCACAAGACACGCTGATCTTCGAGGACGAACGCGTGCAATACAGCGGCTTCTGGAACTATGGCGAACCCATCGCCATGGGCCACAAGGAAAGCAAGCTGGAAGCGGCCGCACAGTCGTACCACAACAAGATTCCGAAGTACGTATTCCCCAAGGTGCGCAACGTCGTGGTCTATCACTTTCACGACACCTCGGACACTTCGCCCGCCAAGCAAACGGTAGACGTGGACGACAACCGCTTCTTCCGTTCCGACGCGGCCAATCTCCCTGCCTACCTCTACTGGTTGCAGGAAAGGCACCCGGTGCACTTCGGCCACATTGAAGAGCACATCCGGTTGGTTGCACCATTCTTCGAGAGCTTCGTGCTGGCACCGAGCAAGCTCAACGAGAAGAAGATCAAGCTGGAATGGCGACAAAAAGGCTCGGATGCGTATTTCGACGCCTATGCGCTGTCCGACGGCACCTTGCGTTTCATCTGCCTTGCCACGCTGCTGCTGCAACCGAGCCCGCCCGCGTTGATCTTGCTCGACGAGCCGGAGTTGGGCCTACATCCCTTCGCCATCCGGATTCTGGCCGAGATGCTGGAGGCTGCATCCAAGCGCGGGCAGGTGCTGCTGGCAACACAGTCGGTGACGCTGCTCAACAACTTTGCAGTGCAGGACGTAATCGTCGCGGAAAATGATGGCCTGAAAACCACGTTCAACCGGCTCGACCTGGAGAAGCTAAAGGGGTGGCTGGATGACTTCAGCCTGGGCGAGCTGTGGGAGAAGAATGTGCTTGGAGGTCGCCCATGACGCGGCTTCTGATGCTGGTGGAGGGCCAGAGCGAGGAAGTTTTCGTCAAGCGAACGTTGACCCCTCACTTGGCGCAGCATGGCGTGTTCGTGGAGTCGCCCATCGTGCTGTGGACGATGCGCCTGCCCAGCGGTGGTGGCTTTCGTGGCGGCGTGTCGAACTGGAGCCAGATTCGCCGGAGCCTGCTGCCGCTGACGCGCGACGGCGATGCGTGGGTCAGTACGCTGCTGGACTTCTATGGACTGCCGGAGGACTTTCCGGGGCTGCCGGAAGCCTTGGGCGCGGGCGATCCGCGTGAGAAGGTCGTGGCGCTGCAAGAACGCTTCGCGGTGGAGTTGAACCATCGGCGGTTCATTCCTTTCTTGGCGCTGCACGAGTTCGAGGCGTGGCTATTCAGCGCGCCGGATGCTGTCGAAGCGCATTTCGGCAAAGCTCATCTTGCCCACCGGTTGCAGACCGTCGTGCAGCAAGCGGGTGCTCCGGAACTGATCAATCACGGCGTGGATACACACCCGAAGGCGCGGCTGAAAACCTTGGTAGGCGGCTACAAGGAAACTTCGGATGGCCCGACGCTGCTGGAGAAGATCGGCATCGCAGCGGTTCGCGCAGCATGTCCGCATTTCGATGGCTGGTTGAATCGCTTGGAAGCGTTGTGCGGAGGGAATGAGTGACCGACGTGGAAGCCCTGTTCCGACCCGGCGAGCGCATTACCCATCACGAGTACGGCCAGGGTGTAGTCCTCGACCCGGCGCGTGACGGCTATCTGCGTGCGTTCTTCGGCGTCGGCGAACGGCGGGTGCCGGTGGCGTCACTGCGGCGCGAACTCACGCGCACTGAGCGCATCCTGCGCGCCGTGGATGCAGGCGCAGAGCGGTCGCGCAAGGCATGGCTGTCCTACCAGGCGTACGCGCTGCCGGTGATGGAAAGCGCATCGGCGCTGACCTCGGCCAAGATCGACCTGCTGCCGCATCAGGTGGTGCTGACACACCGCATCGCCACCGCCTCACCCCGGCGCTACCTGATCGCCGACGAGGTGGGCTTGGGCAAGACCATCGAAACCGCGCTGATCCTGCGCGAACTGGCCAGTCGGGGCGAATTGATTCGCGCCTTGATGGTGGTGCCTGCGGGCCTCGTGAACAACTGGCACCGCGAGCTGAACGAGGTGTTCAACCTCGACTTCGAGGTCTTCGGCTCCGAAGGCGACATCACCGATCGCAAGACCAATGCCTTCGCAAAGCACGACCGGCTGATCGCCAGCATCGACACCCTGAAGCGCCCGGCACGCATCAAGCGCCTGCTCGACGCGCCGCGCTGGGACCTGGTGGTGTTCGACGAGGCACACCATCTGACCGCGTACCGCACCGGCGGCAAGGTGCGCAAGACCGAGAACTACAAGCTGGCCGAGGCGCTGAAGGATCACTCGCGCGACCTCGTACTGCTGTCGGCCACGCCGCATCAGGGCAATCACTTCCAGTTCTGGATGCTGGCGCAACTGCTGAACCCGACACTGTTCCGCAACCCTGAGGAGATGGTTGAGGAGCGGCACCGGCTCAATACGGTGATGTTCCGTCGCACCAAGGCGGACGCCTGCCAGCCCGATGGCTCGCCGTTGTTCGCGCGGCGCTGGGTTCACACCGAATCCTTCGTGATGAGCCATTCCGAACGCCTGTTCTACGCGAAGCTGCGCGAGTACCTGGAGGACGGCTTCGATCTCGCGCGCCGCCACGGCAACCAGGGGCGTGCGCTGGGCTTCGTGATGGCGATTTTCCAGAAGATCGCGGCATCGAGCTTTGCCGCCGTGCGCCGCACGTTAAAGCGCCGCCTGTTGATGTTGACGCTGCACGAGGCGTTCTTGCGCGACAAAGAACTGGACATCGAAGGTCGCGAGCGCCTGACCGAAAAGGCACGCGAGCTGATCCACGAGGAGTTCGGACTCCCACGCGACAGCATCGGGCGCAGCGAGGTAGACCGTGTGCTGGCCGACCTGAAGTACCGGCTGGTCAAGAAGCTGGACGAAGAGGCGCTGGAGATGGCCTCTGACCCCTACGGCAGCGAGTATTCGGCCACGCACGCGGAAGAAGCCGCGTCGGCGGTGGTGAACCTGCATCTGCCCGAGGAGCGTCTGCGCATCGGCGACCTGCTGCGAGTGTTCCCGGCGGAGCGCGAAACCAAGATGCAGAAGCTGCTCGATGGCTTGGGCACGCTGTGGCGACAGAACCCCAACGAGAAGATCGTGGTCTTTGCCACCTACCTCGGCACGGTGGACATGATCGCCCGTGAGATCGAACAGACCTTCCCCGGCCAGGGCGTAGTGGTGCTGCGCGGCGGCGACCACGGAGCCAAGGTGGCGGCGGAGCGGCGCTTTCGCTTGAAGGACGGCCCGCGCGTGCTGGTCTGCACGGCGGCCGGGCGGGAAGGCATCAACCTGCAGTTTGCGCGCGTCTTGTTCAACTTCGACCTGACGTGGAATCCGATGGACATGGAGCAGCGTATCGGGCGCATCCATCGCTATGGCCAGAGTCACACCGCGCAGGTCTACAATCTCGTGCTGTCGGACACCATCGAAGGCCGCATTTTCCTGCTGCTTGACGAGAAGCTCACCGAGATCGCGCGCACGGTTGGCAAGGTGGATGACCAAGGCAACGTGGCGGAAGACCTGCGCGCCCAGGTTCTTGGCCAGTTGTCAGAGCGTTTGAACTACGACCGGCTGTATCAGGAGGCGCTGTCCGACCCGGAGCTGAAACGCACGCAGGTTGAACTGGAGGCGGCACTATCGAACTCCCGCGAGGCGCGCCAGGTGGTGTTCGACCTGTTCCAAGACCTTGACGGCTTCAGCCTCGACGACTACAAGCCCTTCTCGGACGTTTCGTCCAGCCTGGAACGGCTGGTGCGCTTTCTATCGGCGGCAGTCGTGGATCGCCAACAGCAGCTGGTCAAGGTGGACGATGTGACCTACGACCTCGTCACCGTCGAAGGCACGCGCCGCGCCCGCTTCTCCCTGAGCCGCGAAGCCGCAACCAATCAGGACGATCTGCAACTGATGGGCTTGGATCACCCCTTGGTGCAGGACGAGTTGGGCCGCTGGCGCAGCGTGCCACCAGAGGAAGTCGGCATTGCCGTGTCGGGCGACGTGGACGAGCCGGTGCTGCTGTCGCTGTGGATGGTTGAAGCATCGGCTGGCAAGGGCGAACGCCGCGTGGTCGTGCAGCCCATCGCCGTCAAGCAGGATGGCACGCGCGTTCCGGCGGTCGAACGCCTGTGCGAGAAGTTCCTGCAAGCACCGCCCGCCACACCAGTGTTCCGGGCCGAGCAGCGAAGCGACCTATTCACCCACGCCGTTGAGCCGACCCTGCAGCGGGAACTGAAACACAAGGGAGCGGCGAATGGCGATGGCAGCTATTCAGCGGAGTTGATTGGGTACGTCGAAATCATCGGTCGGCAGGAGTGATGCTGGACGAATACTCCATCGAGCGACGCACAACGCAGATCTTCGACGCCCGCAGCAACGAATACTTGTCTCAAGGAAACGTTCTGCAGCTCATTGTTTTCTCGGCGAACACCTGGCCCGTGCGCGGGGTTGAATTGCTCAGAGGTATTGAGCTGCTTTGCGGCGGGCAACTACCGGTCGGCTGTCGTGATGCTGTGGTCGGTCGTCGTCTGTGATCTGCTGTTCAAGCTCCAGCATCTCGTCGATCTCTACGGTGATGACAAGGCCAAGACCATCCTGGCCGAGATCGGCAAGCTGCAGCAGGCCAACGAGCGATCTCCGGAATGGGAATCGAAGATGGTGGAATCGGTGGCAGAGCAGACGCAGTTGCTGGACCTCGCCGAACGGGAGAACCTACTGCACCTGCAACGTCAGCGCCACCTTGCTGCGCACCCGGTGGTCAACGCCAATTTCCAGCTGCATCGCCCAAACCGCGACACGGCTCGTGCACTGATTCGCAACGCGCTCGACGGCCTGCTCACTCTTGGCGGCGCCAAACTTCCGCGGTTTCTTGGCCGCTGTTGACAGCCGCGGGCGATTTACCTCGTAGCCGCGGATCGTTCTGTCGCGGCCAATCTGAAACCGGTTCAAACCTGACGACATGAAACTGGATTTTCTTCCGGGTTGTTCGGTTTCGCATCTGGGGTCTTCTTCGCTATTTGGGTGTTCTTCGGTGTTCTTCCGGGATCGTGTATTAGCCGGGGTTGCGACTTGGCGAGAGACACGAGATGGGGAAGACGGAGAAGCGGACGTGCCTGAACTGCGGCGAGCCATTCACGGCTGACGCGCGCAACGCGCGACACCAGCGTTACTGCACGGCGGTGGCGTGCAAGGCAGCCAGCAAGCGGGCCAGCCAAGCGAACTGGCTGGCCAAGCCGGAGAACCGGGACTACCACCGGGGATCGGAATCGGTGGCCCGGGTCAAGGCGTGGCGGGCAGCCCATCCCGGGTACAGCCGACGAACGCGGTTGCCGCCGGAGCCGGTACAAGACGACTGGATCACGGCGGCCGCTGCCGCAATCACCCCACCGCCAGCGTCAGAACCGACGCCGCCCGCACTGCCGGCGCAGACATCTTGTAACGCTCCGGCGGCACCGTTACAAGATCTCTTGAATTCGCAACCCATTGTTCTCGTGGGGCTAATTGCCCACATCTGGGGCAGCGCGTTACAAGAGGACATCGCCTCGGCCCTGTCGCGCTTGCTACAACTCGGGCTCGACATCCGAGGAGGAAACCATGAGTACGACCAAGCGGGTCTTGAACCCGGAACGCCTGCGCCAAGTGCCCGAGCATTTCAGCTGGCTCGATCACCGCCTGGTGCGGGAGCACACTATCGAGAAGGCTGACGTCTGTGCCTGGGCGCTGTATCTGTTTCTCGTCACCGCCGCCGATGCCCATGGCTTGAGCTATTACAGCGACGCGAGCCTGTCCCGGCGCCTGAAGCTGGACCTGCGACGGCTGGCCCAGGCCCGCCGGGAGCTCATCGCCCTCGACCTGATCGCCTACGACCCGCCGCTCACCCAAGTGCTCAGCCTGCCCGAGTCGGTGCCCGTTGCCGCCCGCATCGAGCGTCTGCACGCCATTCTTGGAGGGCGTCCATGATCGACTACGCGACCTGGGCCGCCATTGGCGATGGCGTTGCGAAACACCTGACTGCCGCCCAACTCGCGGTTTCGCTGGGCCTCGACGTCAAGACCGTACGCCACTGGATCGGACGCCCCTACGCGCCGCGGCAAGCGGTCCGCCGATCGAGCAGGCTCGATCCCTTCAAGGGCCGCATCGTCGGCTGGCTCGACGCCCATCCGCTGTCGGCGCAGCAAGTCTTTCAGCGGCTGTGCGACAACGGTTACGGCGGCGGCATCAGCATCGTCAAGGATTATGTGCGGGCCATCCGCCCGCGTCCGCGGGAAGCCTTTCTGACGCTCGCCTTTGCTCCGGGCGAGGCCGCCCAGGTCGACTGGGGCGAATTCGGGACGATCGCCGTCGGCGATACCCGGCGGCGCCTGTCCTTCTTCGTCATGGTGCTGGCGTACAGCCGGAAGATGTACGTCGAATTCACGCTGTCGCAGACGATGGAGCAATTCCTCGCGGCGCATGTCAATGGCTTCCATGCGCTCGGCGTGCCAAGGAAGGTGATGGTCGACAATCTGCGCTGCGCGGTGCTCCAGCACAGGCGCGGCGAAGCGGCGCAGTTCAATCCGCGCTATCTCGATTTCGCCCGCCACTACGGCTTCGAGCCGGTGGCTTGCGCGGTGGCGAAGGGCAACGAGAAGGGGCGCGTCGAACGCGGTGTCGGCTATGTCAAGGGCAACTTCCTGTCCGGTCTGGAGTTGCCGGACTTTGCCGCACTGGGTCAGGCGGCGCAGGTCTGGCTGGAATCGGTCGCCAATGTCCGGGTGCATCGGGAAACGCATCGCCGGCCGACCGATCTGTGGGCCGATGAGCGAGCGCATCTGCACGCGGTCAATCCCCGTCCGTTCGGTGTCGGCCGGGTGCTGACGCTGCACGCCACCCGCCAGTTCCGGGTGAACTTCGAGGCCAACCGCTATTCGGTGCCGGCGCGCTTTGCCGGCGCCCAGGTCACCGTCAAGGCCTATCCGGATCGCGTGTGCATTTACCACGGCGAGGACTTGATCGCGCGCCATGCCCGCTCCTTCGAGCGACACCGCGACATCGAGGATCCCGATCATCCGAAAGTCCTGGTGGCGCAGCGCCGCCATGCCCGCGATGCGCAGGTGCTGCGGCATTTCTTTGCCCTGACGCCGCTGGCGGTGCGCTATCACGCGGGCCTGCTGGAGCGACGCGGCCATGCGCTCGTGCATGTGCGCAAGATCGTGGCGCTGGCCGAGATCTACGGCGACGACGCGGTGGTGCGGGCGCTGACCGATGCCCTCGCGTTCGAGGCGTTCAGCAGCGAGTACGTGGCGCATCTGATCGAGGCGCGCTCCCGACAGTTGCCGGAGGCCAGTCCGCTTGTGCTGATGCGCCGTCAGGATGTGCTCGAGTTGGAGTTGCCGCCGGCCGACTTGTCGGCCTATTCGGATTTCGCTCGCGGTCACGACGACGGAGGTTCCGATGGCCATGACTGATGCCTTGCTGGCGAAACATCTGGGGCGTCTGCAGTTGCCGTATTTCGCGCAACATCACCAAACCCTGATGGCCGAGGCGGCCCGCGAGTCGTGGCCGCATGGCCGCTTCCTGGAGCAATTGGTCGTCGGCGAGGTGGCGCGCCGCGATGAGGCGCTGGTCGCTCGCCGGGTAAAGGCGGCGCGCCTGCCGGGGATCAAGACGCTCGATGGCTTCGATTGGAGTTGGCCGAAGAAGATCAACCGGGCACAGGTGCAGCATTTGTTCCGACTGGAGTTCTTGCCTCAGCACGGCAACGTGATTCTTCTGGGCGGCGTCGGCGTCGGCAAGACCCACCTTGCGGTCGCCCTGGCGTATGCGGCTTGCCTGCAAGGCCGGATGGCGCTCTTCACCAGCGCCGTCGATATCGTCAATGCCCTGGCGGCGGCGCAGGCCACCGGCGGGATCAAGCGTGAAATGGCGCGCTTGATGAAACCTTCGCTCCTGGTGGTCGACGAGTTGGGGTATTTGCCGATCGACAAGTTCGGCGCCGACGGCTTGTTCCAAGTGATCAGCCAGCGCTACGAACGAGGCTCGACGGTCATTACGACGAATCGTGCCTTCAAGCAGTGGCCCGAGATCTTCAACAACGACAGCACCTTGACCTCGGCCTTGCTCGACCGCTTGCTCCACCACGCCGAATCGGTCGTCATCGACGGACGCAGCTACCGCATGCGCGATCAGACCGACGCCTGATCTCCTCTCCACCTCATCTTCCGCCGCCGCCGACTCCCCGTCGCCGGCGGCTTTCGCCTTGCGCCAGCCACCCCCTTCATGTCCCCGTCAGCGCTCCACTTTCAAGTCGGCGAATTTGAACCAGTTTCACGTCGGCGCGGACATCGTTCAACTGACTACGAACGCCGGGTGCAAGAGCCGCGGCGGTTCAAGCACCCCCGACGATAGCCCCTGCAAGCCGCAAGCTGACCAGCCGGGTTGTCGGCTGGCCTGCGCAGTGGCGAAGCGGGGCGGGTTAGAAGGGACGGCGGTAGCCGGGGGCGATAGCGCCGAAGGCTTCCCCATCGGCGTGGTTCAGGATGGCACTGCGCAGCCCAGTTGGCGGCTTGCCCGGCACTGACCGCCAATAGCCAGCCGGATGACGGGCTGTGCGGGGGTAATCGTAATCGGGCTGAATAGGGGCACGACTTCAAAAAGTGTGCCCAGAATTGTGCCCATGTTCTGGACGCGAACCAAAAATACCAAGCAACAGCGGGGCCTTGCGTCTGCTCGCTAGCTTCTGTATTGGAGGCTTTCGGCGTAATCCGAAGCCTTCCACAAAACACCCCGCAACCACGCGTAACTGCGTGGCTTTTTGTTCCGCTGTCGGGCTGCATGTTCTGAATCCGCATCAAATATGCCCATGACGGCGTTTGGTTGGATGCGGTCAGGCCTTTACTGTGGAAGTCGAGTCAGCGATTCAAGAACCGCCCCTCCCCTCTTGTAGGGGAGAGAAACAGTCATGACTTTCATGATTGAGTGGTGTCTGGAAAAGTCATGGCCGCTAGCCCAAACGTGACAGCAGCCTGAGAAATTCCTCTGCGTTCTGGAAACCGACAACGCGTACGCCTTCGATCTCCCGGCCATTCCGGTCGAAAAAGATCAGTCCAGGTGGACCGTAGAGCTTGAAGCGTTGCAGTAGGGCCTGGTCGGCCTCGGAGTTGGCCGTCACATCGACCTGCAGCAAGGTCCAGCCCACGAGCCTGGCCTGAACGCGCGCATCGGCAAGGGTGAAACGTTCCATCTCCTTGCAAGATATGCACCAGTCGGCATAGAAGTCGAGCAGCACCGGTTTGCCCGCCGCCGCAATACGGGTTTCGAGTTCGGCCAGTGAGCGCACGCGCGTGAACGCCAATGGCCTGGTTTCGCCACTTGCCGCGTTGCTGCGCAATACAGACAACGGTTGTAGCGGGTCGCGCGAGCCGGCCAGGATGCCGATTAGCATCGCCGCACCGAACAGCAGCATGACGATGCCCATGCCTTTCCAGAAACGCTGCCAGCCTTTGGCGTGCGGTGGCAGTGGATCGAGCGCGTGCAGGTAGACCGCCGGAACGATCAGTAGCAGGGCCCAGGCCAGCATCTGCACGACTACCGGAAGGACCGGTGAAACGAGCCAGACTGCGGTGGCCAGCAGAATCACGCCAAAGGTTTTCTTGATTGCTTCCATCCACGCGCCGGACTTCGGCAGTAGCGTACCTGCCGACATGCCGACGACGAGCAGCGGCACGCCCATGCCGAGACCCATCGCGAACAGCGCCGCTCCACCGAGCACAGCATCACCGGTCTGGCCGATATACAGCAGGGCGCCAGCCAGCGGTGCGGCGACGCAGGGGCCGACGATGATTGCCGACAAGGCGCCCATCGCCGCAACGCCGGGCAGCGAGCCGCCACGCAGGTGTCTGGCTTCTTCCGAGACCTTGCTTTGTAGAACGGTGGGCAGTTGCAGATCGTAGAAACCGAACATCGACAGCGACAGCAGCACGAAGATCGCGGCAAAGCTGCCCAGCACCCAGGGATTCTGCAGCCCTGCCGCCAGCAGTGTGCCGGTTAACCCGGCAGCGACCCCGGCCGCCGCGTAGCTGACCGCCATGCCGATAACATAGGCCAGCGACAGCAGAAAAGCACGCACGTGTGACACGCCATGCCTGTCGCGGCCGGAGCCGACGATGATCCCTGAAAGAATCGGAATCATCGGGAAGACACAGGGGGTCAGCGACAGTAGCAGCCCAAAGCCGAAAAAGCTGCCGAACAGCACCCAGAAGCCGGCGTGCTTGAACAACTGCGCGATGCGTCCCGACTCGTCGGTGGCCGGGCCCTGGCCCGGGGGAGGTGCCGGCGCAGTTGCCTGATCGGGCAGTTGCAGGCTGAGCTGCTGCTGTTGCGGCGGATAGCAGATGCCGGCATCGGCACAGCCCTGCGAAGTTACCTTGAGGATCAGCGGCAGCGGCCCCGAACGATTGCGCTCGACCGGCAGGCGAATGACCGCCTGATCGTAATACACCTCGACCTTGCCGAAGATCTCGTCGTGTTTTTCCTTGCCCGGCGGCAGAATCGCCGTACCGAGTTGTACCGCCGACGGCTCGGCAATGAAACGGAATTTGTCTCGGTAGAGATAGTAGTCCTTGGCGATTTCGAAGCGCACTTCGATGTTTTGTCCGTCGATCGCGCGTGCGCTAGGCTGGAATGCGACAGCCGGGTCGAGAAACTCGTCGGCGGCTGCCAGCGTGCTCAACAGAAAGGCGAGCACGAGAAAGAACGGTGAGCAGAGCAGCCTGTGGGTCATGGCGGGAGTATTGAAGGAATCAGTCGGGACCGCGCGTTTCGCTGTCTACCCAGGCGAGGTATGCCGGCAGGCCCTGCACCACTGGCAATGCGATCACTTCCGGCAGCGTGTAGGGGTGGTGGCTGCGAATCGCCGTTTCAAGTGCGGCGTAACGTTCGCTGCTGGTTTTGATCAGTAGCGGCACTTCTTCGGCCGCCTCGATGGCTCCCTGCCAGCGATAGACTGATCGGCACGGTGCCAGAATATTCACACAGGCCGCCAGCCGCGCCTCGACGAGTGCGTTCGCCAAGGCTTCGGCAGCAGGTCGGTCGGGCAGATTGGTCAGGACAAGCAGGGCGGTCACGGAGCGAATTCTACTCCTTCAGGGTACCAGCACGTTCGGCGTTGCGCCTGTCGGGTCGACAATAAACAGGTCGGGTTGCATGCGCTAACCCGACCTGGTAGCCTGGGGCAGTCTGGAAGACGTAGATTTCGTCGGTCTTGCTCACTCATGTCGATGAGTGATGGATGATCCGGGAAGACGTCACCCTTATGACACCCTGACT
The DNA here is from genome assembly GCA_013414765.1 of Candidatus Accumulibacter cognatus. Taxonomy (GTDB): domain Bacteria; phylum Pseudomonadota; class Gammaproteobacteria; order Burkholderiales; family Rhodocyclaceae; genus Accumulibacter; species Accumulibacter cognatus. The sequence continues at coordinate 1,692,749 of CP058708.1, read as the reverse complement.
TCGACTTTGCGCGGCTGCGCGTGCTCTGCTTTGGGGATCGAGAGCTTCAGCACGCCGTTCCTGAACTCGGCGCTGACCTTGTTGGGGTCGAGTTCCTTGGAGAGGGTGAATACCCGCCGGTAGCGAGAGAGGCTGACTTCGGCGTGACTCGCTTCGATGCCGCCGGGCATTTCCAGATCGATCCCACCTTCGATCGTCAGGGTGTCGGCTTCCACCTGCAGATGGAGTTTGTCCTTGGGCACTCCAGGCATATCGGCATACAGGGTGATTCCCGAAGCGTCCTCGATGACGTCGACCGGGGGGAGCAGGGTCGCTTCATCACTGGGGCTCGGTTTCGTGACTTGGCTGTTGTCGGACATCTTCGATTCTCCTTATTGAATGGTAATCCGGCGTGGTAGTGCAGACTGCTTGCGGGCGATGCTGATGCGCAGCACGCCGTCGGTGTACTTTGCGTCGACGAGGTTGGGGTCGATGTCGTCGGGTAGCGTCACCACGCGCCGGAAGCGGCCCTCGAAACGCTCGTCGATATGCACCGTGGCGTCTGCGCCGGGAGCTTGCCGCTGGCGCTCGCCGGCAATGATGAGCATGCCTTTCTCGATCTGCACGTCGAGACCGGACGCGTCGATGCCGGGTGCGAAGGCATAGATTTCAACGGATTGTGGTGTGCCCCCGACGTTCATCGCCGGAAATCCGCCGCGGGCGATGCCGCGAATGCTCGGAGAAAGACGAAAACCCTGCTGCATCTCACGCTGCAGCCGATCCAGTTCCGCAAATACGTCGCGGGGAAACAGAGAGCGATAGATCATGTTGAATCCTCCATATAATGAATGGGCGAGAGCGCCAAGACTGGCACTGTATTGCACAAACTGGGGGCGGTTCGACAGACTTCAATATCGATGTACCGTTTCCTGATTCGCCGCGCTTCAGCAGGATGGGTCGTCGTTGTACGATCACCCTATGTCGATTGAGGATCACCTATGGAATTCAAGGACTACTACCAGATTCTCGGGGTTCCGCGCGACGCTACCGCAGTGGAGATCAAGAAGGCCTTCCGAAAACTGGCGCGCAAGTATCACCCGGACGTTTCCAAGGAGGTGAATGCCGAAGCACGCATGCAGGAACTCAACGAGGCAAACGCAGTGCTCTCGGACCCGGAAAAACGTGCCGCCTACGATCAGTTGGGACGTGGCTACCAGCCGGGCCAGGAGTTTCAGCCACCACCCGATTGGGATGCCGGCTTCGAGTTTTCGGGACAGGGGTTTTCGCCGGGCGAAGCGGGTGATTTTTCCGATTTCTTTGCCGAACTGTTCGGTCGTACGCGCGCTGCGCACGGTTTCAATGCCGGCCAGCATGGGCACTTCCAGGCACGCGGCGAGGATCATCACGCCAAGGTACTGCTCGACCTCGAAGATGCCTTTTCCGGAGCGACCCGGCAGATTTCGCTGCGTGCGCCGCGAATCGACGCACAAGGCCGCGTCGTGCTGGAAAGGCGCACGCTGAACGTCAAAATCCCGCAAGGCGTGCACGCCGGTCAGGTGATTCGTCTGGCTGGGCAGGGCGCACCTGGGATCGGTAGCGCGCCAGCCGGGGATCTGATGCTGGAAGTGCGCTTCAGGCCGCACCCGCGTTTTCGCGTACAGGGTCGCGACCTGCATCTGACGCTGCCGGTGGCACCCTGGGAGGCTGCCCTGGGCACAGTGGTGACGGTAGACCTGCCACAGGGCAGCGTCAAGGTACGCATCCCCGAAGGCGCGCAAAGCGGTCGGCAGTTGCGGGTGCGAGGCAAGGGCATTCCGGGCGCACAGGCGGGTGACCTGCTGCTCGATATCCAGGTGGTGCTGCCCCCCGCCGATACGGCTAGGGCGCGCGCACTCTACGAAACCATGGCACGGGAACTCGCCTTCGACCCGCGCCAGGAAGGAAGGGACTGAGCCATGCGAGACGAGGAAATCCTGAGCGGTAGCCTGATCGACAGTAGCTGGCTGACACTCGAACAACTTGCAGCGGCATGTACCGTCGAACCCGGCTGGCTGCTGCGCCACATCGAGGACGGGTTGTTTCCGCACGCGGAGAGCGTCGCCGGCGTATGGTGTTTTTCCAGCCACAGCCTGCTGCGCGCGAGGCGCATGCGGCAACTCGAACGCGATTTCGATGCTGTTCCTGAACTGGCTGCGCTGATGGCCGACCTGCTCGAGGAATTGGACGAGCTGCGCGCTCGCCTTGGTGTTGCTGGGTGATATTGCCGGTCATTGTTCACTGGCTTGTAATGTCTGCAGGCTGATCAGCGGGCATCGGGTGGGCACCCGCTCAACAAGCGGCCCAAAGGTGATTTCCGCAAAAACACCGGACCAAGAGTGATGGCGTCAGGCCGGGCACAGGGCCTGCAAAACAAGCTGCTGCGGTGGTTGGGTGGTTGTATTCGTTGGCAGGAAAGGCTGTCATTGGCAGCCATCTTCCCCTCTCACTGAACTTCCTTGCCTGCGATACCCACTCATGGGAGCTGGTGGCAACCTGCATCGGCTTCGGCTTTCGCCGCCGCTTCGGCGGCTGCGCGACCGGCGGCGAAAGCGCGCTGATTGAGTTCGACGAGTGCTGCTTTCTTGTGCGCAAAACGCTTGAGGATGCAGCCCTCGAGGACCTCGGCCGGAAAGGGCAGATGGTCCGAGATGGCGCCGAGCATGACCGTGTTGCCCAGCCGGATGTCGCCGAGTTCCTGGGCAATTCGTGAGGCGTCGAAGGAGAAGACCTGTGTTCCGGCGGCGCGCATTGCAGTCACCGGGTCATCCGGATAGTCGTAGAGACCAAGCTCGACGATCGGTGGCACTAGACGGCCGGTGTTCATCAGCACCAGACCCTCGGGACGCAGCATGTGGCGCCAGCGCATCGTTTCGGCGGCTTCGAAACCGAGCAGGACATCGGCGGTGCCGGGCGTGATCTGCGGTGACAACACCTTCGCACCAAAGCGCAAGTGCGACGAGACCACGCCGCCACGCTGCGCCATGCCGGCGACTTCGGTTTTCTTGACATCATGGCCGAGCGCGATCGCCGCTTCGGCAAGGATCTCGGTGGCGGTCATCACCCCTTGGCCGCCGGTGCCGACGACGAGAATGTTGGTGGTGTTGAAGCGGCCCGTTTCAGACATCTTGGGGGGTCCTCGCCAGCTCGGCATCCTTCCTGATGACCTTGATCGGTGTCGCCAGGGCATCGACATGCACGATCGCATCGGGTGCACAGGGCTGGAGGCACAGGCCACAGCCGGTACAGGCAGCACTTTCGATGCGCACGAAAGCGAGATCGACTTCGCGTCCGCTGGCCTTCCTGACCCGGTCGCGGCGTGTGACATGGATCGCCGGGCAACCGACATCGACACAGTTGCCGCAACCGGTACACCTGTCCTCGATCACTCGGTATGGCCTGAGTGCGTGGTAGTCCTTGATCAGTACACAGGGCTGGTTGGTGATGATCACCGAGGGCTCGGGAATTTTCGTTTCTGCACGCAGGGTCCTCAGCAGCACCGGCAATTGGTAGGCGTCAACCACATGCACACGTTCCGCCCGCACTCCAAGGGCCTTGACCAGCGTGGCGAAATCGACGCGCGGAGCTTCCTTGCCATGGATGTCACGGCCGCTGCCGGGATTGTCCTGCCCGCCGGTCATGCCGATGGCGCGGTTGTCGAGTAACAGGACGGTGACGTTGCCACGGTTGTAGACGATGTCCAGCAGGCCCTGCATGCCCATGTGCAGAAAGGTCGAATCGCCGATCACGGCCACGATCTTTTGGTCCTTCTCGACGTCGCTGCGCCCTTTGTCGAGGCCCAGCGCCATGCCCATCGAGGCGCCCATCGAGATGCACACGTCGAGTGCGTTCCATGGTTGGCCAAAGCCGAGCGTGTAGCAGCCGATGTCGCCCGAAATAGTGACATTGCGCAACTGCGAAAGCGTGTAGTAGACGCCTAGATGCGGACATGCGACGCACATCGTCGGCGGCCGGGGAAAGAGTTGCATCGGCACCGCCTTCGCCTGTGCAGATACCGGCTCGCCAAGCAGGCGGGCGACTGCCGGCTTGAGCACCTGCGGCGACAGTTCGCCGATGAGCGGCAGAATATCCTTTCCGCTGACGATTATTCCCTGCGCCTTGAGTTCGGTCTCGATCAGGGGCTCGACCTCTTCGACGACCAGCAGTTGTTCGCACTTTCCGGCGAAGCGGCGCAGAAGGTCAAAAGGCAGCGGGAAGGTGAAGCCGAGTTTGCAAACCGGCGCGTCGGGGAAGCTCTCGCGCACGTGCATGTAGGCTGGGCCGGAAGTGATGAAGCCGACGCGACGATCGCTGCCCGGTTCAATGACGTTGAGCGCGGAGTTTTCGGCCTCGGCGCGCAGCCGGCGTTCACGTTCGAACATCAGCGGCAGACGCCGGCTGGCACCGCTCGGCACCATTACCCAGCGGTTGACGTCCTTGGTAAACCCGGTGGCCGCACGTTCGTTGCGCTCACCGATGCTGACCAGTCCTTTGACGTGACAGATGCGGGTCGTCAGACGAATAATCACGGGGACCTCAAAGCGTTCCGAGATTTCGAAGGCGGCCAGCGTGAAGTCATGCGCTTCCTGCGAGTCGGCCGGTTCGAGCAGGGGGACATGTGCAAAACGGCCCCAGTAGCGCGAATCCTGCTCGTTCTGCGACGACGAGAGTCCAACATCGTCGGCGATCGCTATCACCAGACCCGCCTTGACGCCGGTCAGCGTCATCGTCATCAGGGCGTCGGAAGCGACATTCATGCCGACATGCTTCATCGCGCAGAAGCTGCGTGAACCCGCCATGGTGGCGCCGAAGGCCACTTCGAGAGACACTTTCTCGTTGACCGACCACTCGGTGTAGATATCCGGATACGTCGCCACATATTCGAGCATCTCGGTTGCGGGGGTCCCCGGATAGGCTGCAGCCACCCGTACCCCGGCCTCCCACACGGCCCGCGCCACCGCTTCGTTGCCCGACATCAGCCGCCGCTTGGCCGCCTGGGGTGGGGGGGTTATTGCTGCTGCGATGCTCATTGCTTCTTTCTCCTTGCACAGAAAACATTCCCGGGAACAGCCTAAACCTTAGCAGCTCAAGGTGCCGTTCGGGGTGACCTAGATCAATTATTATTATGCCCATCACGATTCCGGGCGCTCTGCAGAGCGGTACGATGGGTATGGAATCGCTTTCGATCGGATTGACCGAGCTACCGACTTGTGATGTAATCCGGCTTCTTGTCGATCCGGTAGTCGGCACCAGAGTTCTGTCGTCTTGAGTCCTGCGGCGACAGTTGACTCCTGCTACGGCCGGAGGAGTAGTCAAGATCTTGCGATGCCGTCATCGCTCCGGGCGATTAACTCAGTGGTAGAGTGCCACCTTCACACGGTGGAAGTCAGTGGTTCGAACCCACTATCGCCCACCAGAATAACCAGAGCAGATCATCGGGCGCTGCATGCAAAGCCTGGATGACGGCCAGCCTTCGTTGCTCAGCCAGGCGCCGGGTCGAATGAGTTGATGATCGACGTCAATGCGTCAACCGGGTAGCGCAAGGGAACCATGGTGTTGCCGATACGGGTGAAGACGCCGACCTGATCGGGATTGGCACTGAACAGCACATGGTGGTTGGCAATCCCATCGACGTTGAGCCACAAGGTATCCTCACGGTTGATCGGTGTATGGCCAACGATCAAGGGAGTTTCCGGGCTCACTTGCAGGCATTGGCGAAAGCGTTTGACATCGCGCCGGCGATAGCCCTGGGGCCGGTTCGGCCGCTGCAGACGGTTGTTGATCAACTCGATGACCAGCCTCGGATGGCGGTGGATTTGCACCAGCATCTCGACATCGACCTTGCTGGTCGGCGGCGCCGCATGGCAAGCCGCGAAATCCTTGGAAGCAACCACGTAAGGCAACAACCGGTAGAACTCGTCCATGGCTTTCAGGTAGGCCGTACCGCGTCGCTCGCCGAGTTCCCTGGCCCACAGCAAGCCCTGTGGAATGCCGTCCTTGGACATGTCTTCGGAAAAGGAATCATGGTTGCCGCGAAGATAGAACACCTGTTCCGGAAAGTGCAGCTTGAGCCGGAAAATGAGATCCATCATCAGCATCGAACTCTCCATCTCCCGCAACTGCCCGTCGATTTCGGAATGTACCGCATCGCCGATAATCACCAGCACGGCCGTGCCTTGCTCGATCGCATCGAGAAAAGCATTCTGGCTCAGGATCGTCAACAGGTTGTCGATCTGGGCATGCATGTCGGCGACGATAATCGGTGTGAGCTTCGACGGTAGGAGCAGTAAGCCGCCAGGCAGACCCCGCTCATCGAGCGGGCGATAAATATCTTTCCGCAATAGCCGATTGACCTCTTCGATGAGTTGCATCGCCTCATCCTTGGGTAACAGCGCGATTGGACCACCGAAGATCTCGCGTAGCCGCCTCCAGAGTCTCTCGCGAAGCCAGCCATCTTCTGCAGGGGCGGGTCCGATCCGCGTGCCGGCGTCACTCAGATTACGAAAAACCAGCGCATCGCGGCCGTGGATCAGGACCAGGTGCTCGTCATCCACGGCTTCCGGGTAATCGAATAGCTCCTTCTGGAGCATGTCTGCCGAACCCAGCGACAACCAACTCCTCGGCGTCAGGCGCAGAAATCCGCTGATCCGGCGACGATGGGCGCTGGGATCGACGAGGATGAAGCTGCCCAGTCTGACCGGTTCGCCCCGCCCGTTGAGACGCGTCTCAGGGTAGAGATGCAGGCGTTTGTCGTTGAGACCGAGCGAGATCTCGATCGGCAGACCGCCAAGAGGAACCCGCACCTTGCTGGTGCCCAATCGGTACGAGTCGCCCAGCCGGAGGTCACGCCCCCAGCCGAAGCCTAGTCTGGCAGCAACCCCTTTTAGCCACGCCAACAGGTTCGACAGCTTGAACGAGCGCCGGGTGGCCATCGTCCTCATGGCTGTGACTGCGGATCGAGGAAACGACTCGGGTGGCCATCCGCCCCCTCACGGAGATACACCTGGAAACCCTTGCGGTGCAAAAACTCGGCAACCCTGCGGAAAACTGCAAGCTGGGCAGTACAGATCTCGAGACTGAGTTGAGCATCGACTGGATGGGTGCTGTGGCGAGCCCGCTCGACCCGGCGCTCGAACACCAGTTCGGGAGGCGGCAGCATGAATTCAAACACATAGCGCCGATACCAGTCGACCGAGAAGAAATAGCGCTTGCAAGGTGGCAAGACGATACGGTGCAAATCGACGGGTGGCAGCGGATCGCGATCGAGGAACTCGGCATCAAAAACCGAGACCGCGTTGGCCAGACCCTGAAATGGAAGTCCAAGATGAATCTCTCGCGGCCGCACCGACAGGATCTCGGAGCGCCACCAATGCTTGCGACCCAGATCGAGATAACCCTCTTCGGACCAGCCGCCAAGACGCACGATCAAGGTGCTTTTACCGGCACCAGGTGGGCCAGTCACGAGAATCTGTCGAAAGCGAATGTCCTCCGGGAAATCGATCCCCTTGAAATGCTGCAGCGATTTGATGGGCAGGGTAGGCAGTTCCAGCATGGCTGCAGTTTCAATCGATCAGTGAACGGCGCACGGCAGCCCGTATCCGGAGGAAAGTGTCGCCCTCATGGTTATGCAAGGACGGTATTCAGGAGATGGAAGATGATGGCCCCCAGAAGTGCCCCAACCGGCACCGTGATCAACCAGGAGACGATAATGCCACCGATCACACGCAGGTCCAGGGCGCCGATTCCGCGGGCAATGCCGACACCCATCACCGCACCTACCGCGATATGCGTGGAGGACACCGGCAAGCCCAGGCCGGAAGCGGCCACGGTCACGAAAGCGGTGGCAACGGTCGCGCAATAGGCTCGAGTTGGTGTCAACTCGGTAATCTTGTGGCCCAGGGTGGCCATCACCTTGTAACCGTAGGTCGCCAGACCAGCGACCATGCCGACGCTGCCGAGCAACAAAAGGAAGGGCGTGATTGGCGAATCGGCAGATATTTCCCGGCTCACGAGGATCTGAATTGCCGCAGCCATCGGGCCAATCCCATTGGCCACTTCGTTCGAGCCATGCGCGTAGGCCATCGCCGCGCCGGTGAACACCATCTGCGGGATAAACAGTCTCTCGACACTGGCGAGTTGGAAGGTCCGGTCGACACGCTCATCGAGTTGGATGCGGCTCATCATCAGCCGGGCGGCAAGGGCCAGGACGACACCAATCACGACTGCAAGGAGCTGAGCCGAGAACACGTGGAAATGGATGTTCAGGTGCTTGAGGCCCTGGCTGATGGTGACCTGAGAAACCATCCAGCCGACCAGGAAGACATACATCGGCGCCCACTTGCGGGCCCGGGCGATCGGGTTGACAGTGTTGAAAATCAGCTTGCGGATGCTCATGGTCAGCAGCAGGGCCACTGTACCGCCAAGAACCGGCGAGAGTAGCCAAGTGGCGACGATTTCGCCCATCATTTCCCAATGCACCGCATGCACGCCGAGGGCTGCAACACCCACCCCGCATACGGCACCGACGATCGCGTGCGTTGCTGCCACCGGCCAGCCGCGCATGCTGGCGACCATCAGCCAGATTCCCGCCGCCAGTAGCGCCCCGATCATGCCGAGCACCAGAAGATGTGGCACAGGTTCGAAGAGCCTGCCGTCGATAATGCCGGTCGAAATCGTGTCGGCGACTTCTCCGCCGGCCAGATAAGCACCGCAGAATTCCATGATCGCGGCCAGAACTACCGCCTGTCTGATGGTGATCACTCCCGAGCCAACCGAAGTGCCCATGGCACTGGCGATTCCGTTGGCGCCAATTCCCCATGTCATGTAAAGGCCACCGGCGAGAGCCAGGACATATAACAAGGTTTGATGCTGATCGATGATTTCCATAAAATACTATCTACTACCGCCTTTGCTGGCGGACCCCCTTGCAGGACATACGAACGAAGTGGCCAGAATTCGGAGGGATGAAGTCGGAAATGGGCTGGCCTAAATGGGCTGGCTTTCTTCCTGGACTCGTGATAGTCAGCGAGAGATCAGCAGACGCAGCCGGTCGCCGACCTTCTCCGCATAATCGGCTAGATTGCCAACCCACTGGATCAACTGGTACCAGAATATTACTGACACCGGCTTGAGCTTGTCCTCTTCCGCGAACAAGACACGGGCCAGCGCCATTCCCATCAGATCCGTATCGGATTCCATATTTCCCAGTTCGACAAGCATCTCATCCAACTGGCGGGTCTCGCGGCTACGGAAAGCGGTTTCATGCAGCTCTTCCAGCTTCTCGATGATCGCATGCGCCAGCCGGCAAGTATCGATGCAGCGGACCACGAGCCGCATCAGCGGTTCGTCCATGCCTGGGAGCATCTCCATTCTACGTTCCACCAGCAAGCCGGCGATGTCCTGCGCAGTATTGGCGATGGCATCTTGTGCGGCCAGGAGTTCCAGCAGATCCTGCCGGCCCGTCGCCAGACGAGCGCTTCTCGGCAAATGCTCACAGATCTCGTTTCTGATCGCGTCAGCCTCACGTTCCTTGACGAAGATGTGGTTCTTGCGTTCTTCAAGCTGTTCCTGATCGTTGTCAATCAGGGCCTGGAACAGCCGCGGCACTTCTTCGACGCATTCGATGACGATGCGCATGTGCTGCGGCAGCGGTTTGAACGGCGACTTGCCGAACAAGGTAGCCATCGGGTTGCTGGGCAACATGGGCGTTCTCCGCGAAGGCAGGTGAACAAATCCGGAAGGAAGGTCACGCTGAGCGGGCCTGGGTGGAGGGATATCCGCAACAGGGTTCTCCCTGGTGCCCTCTTCCGCCGCTAATGCGCGAGCGAATTGTAGTCCGAAGTTCGGTTCACGGGAGATTGCAACGAGTCAAGGATGGGGGACGACGGGAAGCCTCGTAGTTTTCGGATATATTCAAAGGAAACGCCCCGTTGCCGGGGCGTCGTGTGCACAGGTCAGGTCTCAGGCATTCTGGATCAGGATTTCTTCGAGCATCTGGGCCGAGGCCTTGCAATTGCGAAGCACCTTCTCCTGGAGTGAATAGAACTCCCGCAAGGCAAACGCCCTCAGGGCTGCCTGCTCATCCCCCTCGTTCTGGAACAGGGTTTTGATTGCCCGTTGCATGACCGAATCGGACTTCTCTTCAATGCGTTCGATTTCGACGCACAGATTCACGCTGACCTCGCTGCGATCCTGTTCCTTCAGGGCAGCAATCGCTCGCGTCAGGCGCGAGCAGGCATCTACGGCCATCGACGCGAGTTCGCGTGACTCGGCATTGGATGTGCCGATGTGGTAGATGTTCACCGCTTGCGCGACATCCTGCACCGAATTCATGATCCGGTCGATATCCAGTGTCAGGTTGTAGACCTGGTCACGGTTGAGCGGGGTCACGAAGGACTTGTGCAGCATCAGCATCAGGTCTGCCTTGATCTGGTCGGCGCTCGCCTCGTTCATGTTAACTTCTTGGATCAGCGCGTTCACTTCCTCCGGGTTGACTCCGAGGTCGTTGATCAGGCGCAGCATCGAACTCGCACCTGCCAGAACCCGTTCGCTGTGTGCCTCGAGAAGCTCAAAAAACTGGGTTCGCTTGGGTAACATATATCACTCCCTTGATAATCATCTGTTGTTCGCAACGCCCCATGGAAGGGGCGTCCGTTGCATGCATGTGTGCAAGCATGCCTGGGCTACAGGAACTTGGTTCCGATATACCAGAAGATCGCCGCAATCAACCCAGAGGCCGGAATCGTCAGTATCCAGGCAACGAGCAGGTTCATGGTGATCGCCCAGCGTACCGCCTTGACGTCGGTCGCTGCACCGACACCAATGATCGCACCCGTGATGGTATGTGTCGTCGACACCGGAATGCCTCCCAGTGTCGCCAACCCCAGTGTGATCGCCCCGCCCATCGAGGCGCACGAACCGCTGACCGCATTGAGCTTGGTGATCTTGGTGCCCATCGTCTTGACGATTCGCCAGCCACCCAGATAGGTTCCCCAGGCAATCGCGAAGTAACACGAGTAGATCACCCAGGTCGGCAGAGTCGCCACGTCCTTGGTCGCCACGCCGGCAGTGATCAGCAACAGCCAGATGATGCCGATCGACAGAGTGGAGCGGCCTGGCGCCGCTTCTGGCGACAGGTCCGCTCGCACGACGGGTTGTGCGGCGAACGGCGAGGCGGAGAAAGTCAGCCGCGGTGGTACGGCACAGGAAGGAACAGAGTGAATGAGTTGGCTCTTTTCGCAGGCGCTGGTGGCGGAATACTTGGAGGGCACTTGCTCGGATGGCGAACAGTTTGCGCCGTCGAGTGGGAACCCTACGCCGCAAGCGTTCTTGCCCAGCGACAGAATGACGGCCTTCTCCCGGCCTTCCCGATTTGGGATGACGTTTGCACCTTTGACGGACGGCCTTGGCGCGGGGTTGTTGACGTGGTTTCTGGAGGCTTCCCGTGCCAGGACATTAGCGCAGCCGGCAAGGGCGCAGGACTCGACGGCGAACGCTCCGGGCTCTGGCGAGAGATGGCGCGAATTGTCGGTGAGGTACGACCGCAATTCGTGTTCGTGGAGAACTCACCGCTCCTTGTGGGACGAGGACTTGTCCGCGTGCTCGCTGACCTTGCCGAAATGGGGTTCGATGCGCGATGGGGTGTTGTTGGAGCAGGACACCTCGGCGGATGGCATCTTCGGGAGCGCTGCTGGATCGTGGCTTCCGACCATCGGAAAGAACGAATTCAAGGGGGCGGGGAAGAATCGTTTTCGCGGGAGCGAGGAATACCGTGGTGCCAAGATGTCCGAAGGCTTGAGGACCTGCAAGGAAGATCCGATTTACCTGACCCCCTCATTCGGGGAATACGTAATGGGGTGGCCGCTTACGTGGACAGAATTAGCGCCATTGGCAATGGACAAGTTCCTCTCGTGGCGGCAACAGCATGGCGGATTTTGACGCACAACGTCTTTTGCGCGTCGTTACCGCCGTGGCCCAGGCTGTACGCTGCAGCAGCGATCAATTGCCCGCTCTTGAAGAACTTACCGGCCTGATATGGTGAAGTATTACGGAAGATCCACGATACCAGCACCATCAGCAAGCCGCCGATGATCACCCCGACCAGCGGCGAAATGATGATGAAGGCGAGGATCTTGCCGAAACCCTCCCAGACGATCGGCGCGCCCGAGCCGGCCTTGGCCACCGTCGCTCCGACCAGACCACCGACCAGGGCGTGCGACGACGAAGACGGAATGCCGTAATACCAGGTGATGATGTTCCAGGCGAGCGCCCCGACCAGTGCCCCGAAAATCACATAATAATCGACGAAACTCGGGTCGACGGTGCCCTTGCCGATCGTCGCCGCCACCTTGAGCTGGAATATCCACAGCGCAGCGAAGTTGAAGAATGCGGCGAACAGTACCGCCTGTTTCGGTGTCAGGGCACCGGTTGCAACAATCGTCGAGATCGAGTTGGCACCGTCATGAAACCCGTTCATGAAGTCGAACGCCAGCGCCACTGTAATCAGCAGCGCCAGCGTCCAGATGCTCATATTTAGGCCTTCCATTTTGCGCTACCTCTCAGGAGTTCTCGATCAGGATCTCTTCGATCATTTTGGCCGCGTCCTGGCAGCAGTCGAGGACGGATTCCTGCAGCGAGTAGAACTCCCGCATCTTCATCGTCTGCCAGACGTTGGCCCCCTCCTTGAAAAGCTCGGTGATCGCCTTCTGCTGCACCTTGTCGGCCTTGGTTTCGATTTCCTCGATTTCCTTGCACAGGTTCAGTGTTTCCTCGCCACGTGCCTTGTCGCCCAAAGCCGCGACTGCTCGGTTGAGGCGCATGCAGGCATCAGCACTCAAGGAAGCCATTTCGCGGGCTTCGATCGTCGACTGCTTGATGCCGTACATGTCAATGGCGTTGGCCACCGATTGCAGGACATTGAGCGTCATGTCGAGGTCACTGATCAGCGAATGGATCTGGTCTCGATTGATCGGCGTGGTGAAGGACTGGTGCAGACGAGCGATCACTTTGGCCTTGATCTCATCGGCACTTTTTTCGTTGAGATTGACCTCCGAGACCAGCGCTGCAGCGTTGCCACTGCCATCGCCCAGGCCATTGATCAGACGCAGGGTTGCATTGGCCCCGGCAGCGACCTTTTCAGAATGCGCCGCGAGAAGTTCAAAGAATTCCCGGCGTTGCGGCATCAGACTACTAAACATACGACCTCCCTTGGTTATCTGCTCGTTCGAGCAGCGCACAGTCAAAACATGCCGACGATGGTCGGCACCACTTCAAATATCCACAAATTCACTCGGGCAATGGCCTACCATCGTGCAGGTCCGCCACCGCGGGGGAAAGACTTCAGGCAAGCCATTGCTGCCACGCTTGATCAGTTCTAGTTCTTCTTGCCTTTATTGGGAATGCTTACCGCGGCGAGCAAAGCTTTCATCTGCTCGACCTTCTGCTCGGCAAACAGGCGCACTGCGGCTCGCAGGATGTCGGACTTGCTCGCTGCCCAACCCGCGGCCTTTGACAACTCGGTGCGCACGGCTTCGATGGCCGCCTCTTCGCTCTTGAGCAATTCCACCGTGTAGCGGACGAGTTTGTCGCCCTTTTCCTTGGCTGCCTTTTCGATCTTTTCCAGCGCTTCCTCGAGCCCGGCGGTCTTCTTGCCGGTCTCAGCAGCGGCTTCTACCTTGGCCTGCGGCTGCGGCCTAGTCGATTTCTTGCTGCCCGGCTTGGTCTTTGCAGCCTTAACGGCGCCTTTTTCCGATTTGGTTTTTGCCGGCGCCGCCTTTCTTGCAGCCTTGCCGGTGGCTTCCACAACGGCTGCCGGCGTCACCTCGTCCGCTGGCTTGGCTGCGGCCTTGCGCACCGACGCCGGTGCTGCCTGGGTTTCTGGCGCGTCAGCGGCGGGAGCTTCGGGTTCCGGCTGGACGACCAGTGCAACGTCGGTGGCCACCAGACGCTCGGCGAGCGATTCATCTTCCTTCTTGAGACTGGCGCGCAAAGCGGTCTTGTTGCTGTTGGTAGTACGTGTGGGTGTAGTCATCAGTTTTCTCCCAATTGTTTAAGAACGGCAGCGATCATCTTGCGAACTTCATCCTGAGCGGCGTCGGCACCAGAGGCCAGTTGAAAAACCGATGCGCCGATCACTGCACTTTGCGCATAAGCATTGCGCTGGCAGAGCATAGCATCGAGGATGGGCAAGGTAAATTCATGCAATAGTTCAAGCACATCCGTAGCAAGGGCGGTATTTTGCACACGGTTGGGGAGAATGCAGCCGTGCAGGCGATGGCTTTGCTCCATGCGATTGAGGATCAGGCGCTCGACCGCCAGCGTCGACCACAGGTCGGTCGGGCTCGGTACGGCCGGTACGATGGCCAGATGCGCCACCGCCAGCGCGGCCAGCGTAGACGGATGGTAGATCGACGGCGGGGTGTCGAGAACCACATAATCGGCCTCGGTCTGCAGTTCCGCGACCTTCTTGATCAGTTCCAGGCCAGACATCTTGCGAACATCGAGTTGCAGCTCCGAGTCGAGCAAGGGCGCCGACTCCGCCCAGCGCATCGCGCTTTCTTGGGGATCCAGGTCGACCAGCAGCACCGAAGCGCCGATGGCATGAAACCCTCCCCCAAGCTGTATGGCAACCGTCGTCTTGCCAGCGCCCCCCTTTTGCGAAACCACTGCGATTACCCGACCTAATGATGAAGACATTCATCGTACCTCTGAGAAAACTTTGTTATGGGCATCCGCGTAACTCATGATTATGCCATCGCGAGAAAAACGGACAAGCCGAAATGGGCCCGCAATGGGCCATGAAATGGGCCATTTTTTGATAAACGGTCCGTATCCTTGATTAAGGTCAAGGAAGATACGCTCACAGCCAGCCATGGCAGGAAACCTGCCCCTGCAAAACCCGATGGTGGCAGCCTGGGCGGGAAAGCGCTCAAGCGTCGACAAGAAGGTTGAGCGACCTGGCCTTGAAGACGGCTTCACGTCGGCTTGAAGCGCGCAGCTTGCGATAGATGTTCTGGGTATGCCGCTTGACCGTCGCCCGTGAAATGCACAATTCCTCCGAAATCTCGATGTTGCTCAACCTGACAGCGAGCAGTTTGAGGATCTTCAGTTCACGGCGGGTCAGGTCTGCAGCCATCTGCTGACGTCCTGCATTGACCAGCCAGTCGTCGTTGAATGCGGCTAGGATCTGACCGACGTAACGGACATGGGCGGCGTGGCCGACAATCCCTTGGGCGGTTTGCAGCCGTTTCAGCGGCGGCACGAGTTCCTGCCCAAGATCGACGAACAACCGGATGAAACCTCCGGGTTGCGCAAGCACGACGGCACGGCCCAGCAGCTCGCAAGCGGCTGTCTCCTCGCCGTGGAGATGCCGCAGCAGCGCCTTAAGCGCCAGGACCTCGATCAGGAAACGGACGTTGTGCCTGGCCATCAGCTCGGTTTCCAGCAATTGCAGGAGGCGAGTCGCCTGCTCGTGGCTTTCGGCACTTCCCTCGGCGATCCACACCCTGGCCAGAGTCAGGTGAGGCGCGTTGCTGAAGCGGTAGACAAACTGGATCGGACCGGGATCGAAGTTGCGTGCCCATTCCCGGGCCGCATCAGTCCGCCCCTGGCGCAGCGCCAGGTCGGCCTGACAAGCGTGCGCACGAAACAGAGCTGGCGAATTGCCGCTGCGCCGCAGGTGCTCGCAAACCGTATCGACGAGTTCGCGTGCCAGATCTGTCTGGCCGAGCGCCTGATAGACCGCCGCCAGCACGAAGGAAACTTCGGTTCGGTAGCCGGGACGCGGCGCCGACTGCGGGGCGAGTGCAGGCAGCAGCGTGGCCTCGGCCAGCGCCAGCTCGTTGCGCTGATACTGTACCAGGCCATGGAAGTAGCGTCCGAGGACCGGACTGCCTACGCCGGGCAAACGATCTCCACAGAGCGGGTAGTGCTGGTTGGCGGTCCACTTAAGTGCCGACAGATCGGCAGCCATCCAGTCAATGAAGCACAAGGCAGCAAGCAGCGGCGCCTGGCAAACGTCGACCGGTCCCGACGCCCGTGCCAGCTCCGCATACAGACTCTGACGAGCACCGACCAGGTCGCCGCACATTTGCCGGGCTCCTGCGATGACTGCCTGGGCCAGGACGCGGGCCTGCGCATACTCCTTCGGCAGGCTCTGCAGCGCCTGCTCGGCAGCACGGGCGGCCATGTCCGCCTGCCCATCGAGGTAGTGCTGCAGGCTGCGCAGCGCCAGCACGTTGTCACGCACAGCGGCCGCGGGCAGATCATCAGCGGCACTTTCGAGTAACACCTCGATCCGGTCGAGAAGCGACGGGGTCTCGACATGCCGCCCTTGGTGATACATCAGCCAGGCCTTGAGCAGCAGCAGTTCGGGGTTCTCCTCGACGGTATCAGGTGGCAACAGACGCAGACAATGTTCGAGTCGTGGCCGCTGCTCCTGGTTGAGAAGTCGCTGGCCGTGATGCGCCAGCAGATGGCCTGCCGCGGTCGCACCGGCTGCAGCCAGCACTTGCGGAATCGCTTCTTCGAGCAGGTCTTGCGTTTCGAACCAGGCTGCCGCACGGCGATGCAGTTCGGCGATTTCGCTCGCCGGATAATGCAGGTCGAGCTGCCGCTGCAGAAACTCCCGGAACAGACGCAGATGGCGATACCAATTCAGGTGATCGTCGATGGCGATGCAGAGCAGCGAGCCGCTCGACACCCACTGCATGAAGGAATGCCCATCGCGAACTTCCCCGAGGATGGCGTTGCACAAGGGCTCACAGAAACGGTCGAGAATCGAGGTCCTGAGCAGGTAGTCACGTGTGGTTACGCTTTGTCCGGCAAGCACTTCCTCGAAGAAATATTGCTCGACCTCGCGCGTACTGCCGCTGAAGGGGGGCTCCAGTACGTCGACTACATCGCGCTGTCTTCGTAGCGCCCGAGCTGCGAGGCGAACGCCAACCGGCCAGCCCTCGCAGCAGGTCTGTAGTCTGTCCAGCGCCGCTGCCGAGATGGGATGTCCGGTACAGCGTTCGAGCAGGATCGCCGTTTCACGCTGGCTCAATTGCAGGTCACGCATCCGGATCTCGTTCACCTCCTCGCGGACGCGTAGCGCGCCCAGGGACAAGGGGGGATCGTGCCGGGCGATCAGCAGCAAATGCAGAGCACTCGCCGGATGCGCCAGCAGGCGATCGAGCAGTGCGTGTATCGGTGGCGAATCGATGTGGTGATAATTGTCGAGCACCAGTACCAGCGGGACCGGCAGCGCTGCCAGATCATTGCTCAGACTACCGGCAAGAAGCGCCCACGGCACTTGCTGCACGGCATCGAGATGCGCCAGCGTCTCGGCGCAGGCATCGGGAACCGCCGTGCGCAACGCGGCGGCGAGGTAGTGGATGAAAACGATCGGATCGCTGTCATCGCGGTCGAGCGAGAGCCAGGCAGCCAGGCCATTACGGCCAGCGAGCCAATGCGCGACGAGCGCCGTCTTGCCATAACCTGCGGGTGCCACCAGCAGGGTCAGTGGCCGGTTGCTGCCAGCCTCGAGCAATGCCAGCAACTCGCTGCGCGCGATGAAGTCGCCGCTCTCACGGGGACGCTGCAGCTTGCTGCGGACGATCTGGAGCGATGGCATCTCTGATCTGAAGCGAAAGAATACGATGATACGTCAGGCGCTCGGAACTGCGGGAATTGCGTATTCATTTTGGATCCCATGCGGGCGGTGGCCGTTGCCTGACCAGGGCGGGAAGCCAGGGGCGGGCCGCGGTCAGTCGCTTGCGAGCAGTCCTTCGATCTGCGAGTCCTTGTTTTGCCAGATCTGCTGCATCCACTGCTGGAAGGCCTCGCGAATCGCCGGGTCATTAGCGTAGTCTCCGGTCGCCAGATGCTTGGGCACCGCAATCCTCTGCACGCGAACCCGCACGCGCCGCATCCTGCCGCAGAGGAATTCCCAGAAATTAGGAGCCCTATCAGGATAAACGATGGTCACATCGAGAATCGCGTGGAACTTGTCGCCCATCACATTCAAAGCCAGCGCAATTCCTCCGGCTTTCGGCTTCAGCAGGTGACGATACGGCGACTGCTGCCGCTGATGTTTGGCCAGCGTGAAGCGCGTTCCCTCGCAGAAATTCATCACGCTGGTCGGGATCAGCGAAAACTTCTCGCAGGCCAGGCGGGTCGTCTCCTGGTCCATGGCGCGCAATTCCGGGTGCGCTTTGAGCACTTCTTCACCATGGCGGCGCATGAACGGAAAATCGAGCGCCCACCAAGCCAGACCCATCACCGGCACCCAAAGCAGTTGCTGCTTGAGGAAAAATTTGAGCAAGGGAATGCGCCGCGTCAACAGATGTTGCAGGACAAGGATGTCGGCCCACGATTGATGGTTGCAGTTGACCAGATACCAACCGCGCGGGTCGAGCCCCTCGATCCCCTGGACATCCCAGTGCGCTTTCTGGGTCAGCGCCATCCAGCCACTGTTGCATGCGATCCAGGCTTCGGCAATGCGCACCAGCATCGGGTCGAGGCGCAGGCGAACCGATCGGAACGGCAGGAGCAGCTTGAAGACGGCCAGGAACAACAGGACCGGCACCCAGAAGAACGAGTTGATCGCCAGCAGCGAAAAGGCCATCAGGCCGATCAACGGCGCCGGGAGGAAATTCAGCATCGCTCAAGTGAAGGCGGTCGGTAACCGGTTGTCCGCTGCCGGCAGGAGGATCGCCGTCTGCGCCCGGGCAGCCGCCAGCATGACAGTGCGCGTTGCCGGGGTCTCTAGGCTGATGCGGCCGAGCAGACCGTCCCGGTAATCCTGCAGCAGCGTCTTCGCTGCCCTTTCGAGATCGGCTGCCCCGCCACGGACGCGCAGGCCGCGGCGTCTGGCGATCTCGGCAATCACCGTCACGGCATCGAAGTGCTCGCTCATATTGACAGGGAAGCCGTAGCGCTTTGCCAGCAAGGCAGGGTAACGTGCCAGCAGCAGTCCGGCAAGAAAGTTGGCCACTTCCTCGTCGATCATCGCATTTTGGCCGACGGCATGGCTTGCGGCGAGCATCAGGCCATCGCTTGGATGTTCGATTTTCGGCCAAAGCAGTCCGGGTGTATCGGTAATCGAGTGCCTTAGATCGAGCAGCGAGGTCTGCTGCGCGCGGGTCACTGCCGGTTCGTCGCCGACCTTGGCCAGTTTGCGCTTGAGAAGGACATTCATCAGCGTCGATTTGCCGACATTCGGGATGCCCATGATCATCATCCGCAGCGGCTTGGTATTTTCGCTGCGATGGGGTGCCAGAGCCTCGCACAGGCCGGGAAGGCGGGCCACCTCGCTGGGCCTCTTGCACGACAGCGCCACCGCGCGCACGCTCTCCTGCCGGTTGTAATAGGCGATCCATGCCTGCGTCACCTGCGGGTCTGCAAGGTCGGCCTTGTTCAGGACCTTCAGGCACGGACGCTGGCGCAGCAGGCGAAGCTCGCGGACCAGGGGATTAGTGCTTGCCTCGGGCAGGCGTGCATCGACCACCTCGATGACCACGTCGATAGAAGCCATCGTCTCGGCCGCTTTCTTGCGCGCAGAGGTCATGTGACCGGGATACCACTGGATGGCCATGAAGGTACGGATGATCTGAAAGATGGCCATTATCCCACCTGTTTGGCCAGCTCGGCGCTTGCAGCCGAGTAAAGCGTTAAAATGCAGCTCCTTCCATCCCGTGTCAGGTATCCGCTTGTCGGCGATCCCCGAAATCAGGCCCGGGCAGTCGATCGAACTGCTCAAGGCGTTGCACATCCTGACCCGCGACGGCAAACTCAATCAGGACAGCCGGCGCAAGCTCAAGCAGGTCCATCATCTGTACCATTTCATCGAACCGCTGCTCGCCGAGATTGCCGACAGTGGTGGCAGCCTGACGCTTGTCGATCACGGCGCAGGCAAATCCTACCTCGGCTTCCTCCTCTACGATCTGTTCTTCAGTCACCGCGACCAGGGGCACATTTACGGTGTCGAGTCCCGCGCAGAACTCGTCGAGCACGCGCGCTGTCTCGCCAGCCGACTCGCTTTCACGCGCATGTCCTTTTTGAACCTGCGCGTCGAGAACGCCATCGAGTCGCCTGAGCTACCCGCGCGGGTGGACATTGTCACCGCCCTGCACGCCTGTGACACTGCCACTGACGATGCGATCCGCTTCGCCCTCCACAAGCAGGCGAAGTTCATTGTTCTCGTCCCCTGCTGTCAGGCCGAAGTCGCCGGAGTGCTGCGCAGCAGGAAAGGCGAATCCCTGGCGCAGATGCCGCTGTCGGAACTCTGGCGGCATCCCATCCACACCCGCGAATTCGGCAGCCAGCTGACCAATGCCCTACGTTGCCTGCAGCTCGAAGCGCAGGGCTATCAACTGACGGTGACCGAGCTCGTCGGCTGGGAACACTCAATGAAGAACGAACTGATCATCGCCAGGCACACCGGTGTCGCGCGCGGCAACGCCACGACGCGACTCGAACAGATCCTGCAGCAACTGAACCTCGATGAGTTGCGCGCGCGTTTCATCTACTGAGAAACACAAACCGGCAGGCAAGCGGCTGCCGGTCGGCCACTGCCATCACAACCCGGCCACCACTCAAGGACTGTCTATGGAAAAATGGATCATCCGCACTGTTGCCGTGATCTGCGCCGCTGGAAGTACCGCTCTGTTCTGGACCTTCGGCATCTTCCTCTCCGTCCCCTGGCGGGAAAACCGAATGCTGTCGCTCAACAGAGTCGAGTTGCAGGTACTTGTGATTCCACTGATCGTCGGCCTGGCCGTCGCATGGGGTGCCCTGCACATCCTCGCGATGGCCGACCGGACCGGTAGCCCCAGACTGTACCTGGCGTTTTGCGTCACCCTGCTGATCGCGTCGCTGCTGGCGGTATCCGGCGGCATGTCGTGGACCGCCGCGCGCTTTCCCTGACCCAGGCTGGCCGCCTTGCCCGCAGCGACCAACCCGCAGTGGAAAGAAATCCGGTGCCGTATTCGGGGAAAAGAGCGGCATCCGGGGGTACGAAAACGATAGAATGGCGCGCTAACGGTGATGACCGCTTCCCTCCCCCAACCCTATGTAGGCTTTCCCGCGAGTGGAGAGGGAGGAGATTCGTGAGTCGCCGACGCGACTTGCACATTAACCATACCCAACCGGAGTTCATGATGACCAGGCTGGAAGTCGATTTGGTGGTAAAGAAAGCGGTATTCCCGGTCGCGGGTCTCGGCACGCGTTTCCTGCCGGCCACCAAGGCCAGCCCAAAGGAAATGCTCGCTGTGGTGGACAAGCCACTGATACAGTACGCGGTTGAAGAAGCCTACGCAGCCGGGATTCGGGAAATGATCTTCGTCACCGGTCGCAACAAGCGCTCGATCGAGGACCACTTTGATACCGCCTACGAGCTTGAGGCAGAACTTGCCGCCACGGGTAAGGATGAGCTGATGGCGCTGGTGCACTCGATCAAGCCGGACGACATGGATTGTGTTTATGTGCGCCAACCGAGGGCGTTGGGTCTTGGGCACGCGATACTCTGCGCCGAGCGCTTGGTGCAGGGAGAGGCCTTCGCCGTTCTGCTGGCCGATGACCTGATGATCGGCACGCCACCGATCATGCGACAAATGACCGAATTGTTCGCCGCACGCCAGTGCAGCATCCTCGCCGTACAGGAGGTGCCGGAGGATCAGACCAACCGCTACGGGATCGTCAAGGGCGAACCGATGTCGCCCGATCTGGTGAATATCAAGGGCCTGATCGAGAAACCGCACCCGAGCGCAGCCCCTTCCAACCTCGCGGTTGCTGGCCGCTACATCCTGACCCCGGCGGTATTTGACCTGATCCGCACGCAGCCACGTGGTGCAGGTGGCGAAATTCAGCTCACCGATGGCATTGCCGCCCTGCTGGCCAGCGAGCAGGTACTGGCCTACCGCTACCACGGCCAGCGCTACGACTGTGGCAGCAAACTCGGCCTGATGCAGGCCAGCGTCGTTCTCGGGGAAACCCACCCGGAACTCGGGCGTGAGTTCTCGGCCTGGCTGAAGAATCGGCAGGAATCGGCATCATTGCCGGCGTTCTGAACCGAGGCACCTGGCTTGTCGTCGTGTTTTCCCGTGCTATAGTTGCAGCCCTTTTTGGCAGGAAGAACTCTCTTGGCGCTCTGCTTCGACGTTCTCATCATTGGCAGTGGTCTGGCTGGACAAGCTGCAGCACTCCGGTTGGCACCGACCCACAGGGTCGCACTAGTTAGCAAGCGCAGCCTTGAAGACAGTGCGTCGAGCTGGGCGCAGGGCGGCATTGCGGCCGTGCTCGATAACCGCGATTCGATCGAAGCGCACATTCGCGACACGATCACTGCCGGTGGATTGCTCAATGACCCCCGAGCGACTCGCTTCGTGATCGAAAACGGTCGTCGCGCCGTCGACTGGCTGATTGCACAGGGCGTTCCCTTTACACGTGATGACGACGGCTACCACCTGACCCGCGAGGGAGGTCACAGCGCACGGCGGGTGATTCATGTCGCTGACGCGACCGGCCTCGCGGTTCAGAACACGCTGACCAGCCTGATTCGCCAGCAGCCGAACATTACGGTCCTCGAACAGCACATCGCCATCGACCTGATTACCGGTGACAAGCTGCGACTCGGAGACCAGCGCTGCCACGGTGCCTATGTACTCGACAATGCCAGCGGCGAAGTCCTGACGGTGGGCGCAAGACATACCTTGATCGCTGCCGGTGGTGCTGGCAAAGTTTATCTTTACACGACCAATCCGGACACTTCGACCGGCGACGGTATCGCCATGGCCTGGCGTGCCGGCTGCCGTATCGCAAACATGGAGTTCATCCAGTTTCATCCCACCTGCCTCTATCATCCACAGGCCAAGTCCTTCCTGATCTCCGAGGCAGTACGCGGCGAAGGCGGACGCCTGCTGTTGCCCGACGGCACCCGGTTCATGCCCTGGCACGATGCGCGCGGCGAACTAGCCCCCCGTGATGTGGTGGCCAGAGCGATCGATTTCGAGATGAAGAAGCGCGGCCTGGATTGCGTCTATCTCGACATCTCGCACAAATCAGCCGATTTTCTCGGCGAGCATTTCCCGAACATTCTGGCGCGCTGCCTCGACCTGGGAATCGACATCACCCGCCAGGCGATTCCGGTCGTTCCCGCCGCGCACTACACTTGTGGCGGCGTCGTCACCGATCTGCGGGCGCGCACCGACATTCCGGGTCTCTACGTCGCCGGCGAAGCCTCGTGCACCGGCTTGCACGGCGCCAATCGGCTGGCCAGCAATTCGCTGCTCGAATGCCTGGTATTCGCCGAGGCTGCGGCCAATGACATTCTCGAACAGCCTGCAAGAGATTGCCCAGCGCTTCCGCTCTGGGATGCCAGCCGCGTCAGTGATCCGGATGAAGAGATCGTGATTTCTCACAACTGGGATGAACTACGCCGCTTCATGTGGGACTACGTCGGCATTGTCCGCACCACCAAGCGATTACAGCGCGCGCAGAACCGGATCCGCCTGCTGACACGCGAAATCGACGATTTTTACTCGCACTTCCGGGTCAGTCACGATTTGATTGAACTGCGCAACCTCGTGGTCACCGCTGACCTGATCATCCGCTGCGCGCTGCGGCGCCACGAAAGCCGGGGGCTGCACTTCAGCTGCAATTATCCGGAGACACTGCCGCGCGCGCGCAATACCGTGATCAGACGCCGCCTTCGGCCTGATCACCAGGATTGACACGGACATGCCAACGCAACCATAAGCGTAGCAGGCGGAATTGCTCTGCTGGCATGCTGTCGGGCAGCAGGACCAGGCTCAGGCTAGGCAGCCGACCGTGATCGCCATCCCGCGTGCGTACGACGATCAACTGGCTGAACACAGTGCTGTCGGCTTGCGGTGAGACGAGAACCGAAACGCCGTCGCTAGACAGTAGAGTTAGTTCACCGTGCTCACCGAGGCGCAAGCCGACGATTCTCGACGGTCGCAGCGCGTGCCATAGCGACAGCGCGACGATCAGCAGCAGCCATTGGCGTGTCGCCGCCCAGGGCAGGACCCATAGACAAGCGCCTGCCAGAGCATGCAGCAAGACCATCAGCAAGGACAGGAAACGCGAACGGCGCAGCTCAATGGTGATCGGGAAAAGCACCCGCACCTTATCGCAGCAGCACGACCACCCTAGCCCGTGTGCCGGCCCGTGAGCAGGACACGGGATCTAGAGACGTTTGAAAGCAACGGTGGCGTTGGTACCACCAAAGCCGAAGGAGTTCGAAATCCCGACGTCGATCTTCATCTGACGCGCCGTGTTGGCACAGTAATCGAGGTCGCAGGACTCATCCTGATTGAAGATATTGATCGTCGGCGGCGAAACCTGGTGGTAGATCGCCAATATGGTAAACAGGGCCTCGATACCGCCTGCGGCGCCCAACAGATGGCCAGTCATCGACTTGGTCGAATTGACCACCAACTTGTGCGCATGCTCGCCGAACGCCCGCTTGACAGCAATGGTTTCGGCCTTGTCACCGAGCGGCGTCGAAGTCCCATGTGCATTGATGTACTGCACTTGATCCACATTCAGTCCGGCATTTTGCAAGGTGTTTACCATGCAACGCGCGGCACCTTCTCCGTCTTCGCAGGGTGCGGTCATGTGGTGGGCATCCGAACTCATGCCGAAGCCCGCAAGTTCACAGTAAATCCGGGCGCCACGCGCTTTTGCATGCGCATACTCCTCGAGAACCACGACGCCAGCTCCCTCACCGAGCACAAAGCCGTCGCGATCCCTGTCCCAGGGGCGGCTTGCCGTCTGCGGATCGTCGTTGCGCGTCGAGAGGGCTCGCGGTGCACAGAAACCTCCCAGGCCGAGTTTCGAGATACAGCCTTCGGAACCGCCGGCAATCATGATGTCAGCATCCCCGTATTCGATCAGACGACCAGCATCGCCGATGCTGTGCGTGCCCGTCGCACAGGCGCTGACCAGCGAGATATTGGGGCCTTTGTAACCACACATGATCGACAGGTTACCGGAGATCATGTTGATGATCGAACCGGGAACGAAAAACGGCGAAATCTTGCGCACGCCGCCCACGGAAAAGTCGTCACAAGTGTTTTCGATCATTGGCAGGCCACCAATCCCCGAACCAATCGACACCCCAACCCGCTCCGGTGCGACTGGCTGAGCATCGAGGCCGGCATCCCGTATGGCTTGCAGTCCCGCCGCCATTCCATAGTGGATGAAAACGTCCATCCGGCGCGCTTCTTTCGGCGAGAGATACCGGCCAACATCAAAATCACGCACCTCACCAGCGATTTGCACGGGGAAGCCGGTGACATCGAAACGGGTCACCCGGCCTATCCCCGAGCGTCCCGCAAGAATGTTCTGCCAGGCTTCTGCGACGGAATTACCGACTGGAGAAATGATGCCTAGGCCTGTGATGACGACTCTGCGACGTGCCAACTTGAACTCCGACGATCTATACACGTGGAAAAGGGGAATCCCTCTTCACTCATCCATCCTGCAGGACGCTGCCACTACAGCGAGCTGTCCGCAGGGATGCTGGTCGATTACTTCTTGTGAGCGGTCACGTAGTCGATGGCCTGCTGCACGGTAGTGATTTTTTCTGCTTCATCGTCCGGAATCTCGCACTCAAACTCCTCTTCCAGCGCCATCACCAGTTCCACCGTGTCCAGCGAATCAGCACCAAGATCATCGACAAACGAAGATTCGTTCTTGATGTCCGCTTCATTGACACCGAGTTGTTCTGCGACGATCTTTTTGACACGCTGCTCAATATTTTCCATCAAAGTCTTCCTTCTCAAGGTTCAAATGTAAAACAAAACGTACCATTCTAACAAAACGGCTGCAAGTTACCAATGATCCACCCGATCGCCCAGGGTAAATTTGTTCTCTTTTATCATGCCAGAACCCTGGCAGCCGAAGACTTCCAGGGGTACTCAAGCCATGAACATGCCACCATTGACGTGCATCGTTGTACCGGTGACATAAGCCGCCCCTGCCGAGGCCAGAAAAGCCACCGCAGCGGCCACTTCATGAGCCGCTCCGAAGCGACCGAGCGGAACATTCACAAGCAGTGCCGTTTTCTGCTTGTCATCGAGTGCCCTCGTCATGTCCGTGTCGATCAGCCCTGGCGCCACGCAATTGACGGTGATATTGCGACTGGCGAGCTCTCGAGCCAGGGCTCGGCTCATGCCGGCGACGCCAGCCTTGGCTGCGCAGTAATTCGCCTGACCGGCATTGCCGGCATGACCGACGACCGAGGTCACGTTGATGATCCGCCCGTATCTGGCCTTGATCATGCCGCGCATGACTGCCCTGGAAAGCCGGAATACGGATTTCAGGTCAGTATCGAGGACAGTGTCCCACTCGTCGTCCTTGAGACGCAACGCGAGGTTGTCGCGAGTAATGCCGGCGTTGTTGATCAGGATCGATACCGGGCCATGGGTCTTCTCGATATGGCCGACCAGGGCATCAATCTGTCCGGCATCGCGTACCTCCAGGAGCGCTCCCTCGCCCTGGTGGCCGGCGTCGTTCAGGTATGCTGCGATTCTTGCAGCGCCTTCGGGGCTGGTTGCCGTCCCGATCACGGTCGCTCCCAGGCGACCCAATTCCAGTGCGATTGCCTGACCGATACCCCGCGACGCACCGGTCACAAGGGCCACTTGTCCTTCCAGCATGGGGGGCTTACTCCAGGTTGGTGACGGCAGCTTCCATCGCTGCCCGATCAGCCAGTGCGATACTCGTCAACTGGTCTGCACAGCGCTTGCTGAGGCCCGCCAGAACCTTGCCAGGTCCGCACTCGGCGACGGTCGTGATGTCCATGGCGGCCATTTTTCGGATCGTCTCGACCCAGCGCACCGGTGAGTACGCCTGCCGAACCAGAGCATCCTTGATCCGGTCGGGGTCCGATTCGATCGCCACATCTACATTGTTGATGACCGGCATCTGTGCGGCGGCAAAATTCAACTCGGCCAGTCGGGTGGCCAGCTTGGTAGCCGCCGGCCGCATCAGCGAGGAGTGAAAGGGCGCGGAAACCGGCAGCAGCAGCGCGCGCTTGGCGCCACGCGCCTTGCATTCGGCGCAGGCTCGTTCCACCGCTGCCTTGCTGCCGGCAATGACGGTCTGCCCGGGCCCATTGTAATTGACCGGTTCAACCACCTCGGCAGCGCTGCCTGCTGCTCTGGCTTCGGCACAGGCCATGGCAATCTTGTCGTCATCGAGGCCGAGAATGGCGGCCATAGCCCCCTCGCCCTCGGGAACTGCTTCCTGCATCGCCGCTGCACGTAGGCGAACCAGAGGCACGGCATCTTTGAAGGCGATCACTCCGGCAACCACCAGCGCGGTGTATTCGCCGAGACTGTGCCCGGCAACGACCGTCGGCAGCCTGCCACCCAAGTCGAGCCACAGGCGATAGACCGCCACACCGGCGCTCAGCATCACGGGTTGTGTATTGACGGTCTGTGCCAGGGCTTCTGCGGGGCCCTCGGCAAGCAGTTGCCAGAGGTCCTGGTCCAGCGCCTCCGATGCCTCGGCGAAAGTGGCCCGTACGACCGCAGAGTCGCCGTAGGCTGCCATCATTGCCACTGCCTGCGACCCTTGACCGGGAAAAACCAACGCGAAAGTCATGCATACTTCCTTAAATTTGAAAGTCTCGTCAGCGACTTACGAATCACACTTTTCACGCAAGCGGGTAAATGGCCGGGGGCGCCGGGAAAAGTCATGACCGTCAGAGTTCAAGCAGAACTGCGCCCCAGGTAAAGCCACCACCCACACCTTCGAGCATGATCTTCTGTCCGGCCTCTATGCGTCGATCACGAATGGCCACATCCAGAGCCAGAGGAACCGAGGCCGCCGAGGTGTTGCCGTGCCGGTCCACGGTGACAATGACCTTGTCCATCGGCATTTTCATTCTTCTGGCCGTGGCTTCAAGAATGCGAATATTGGCCTGGTGCGGAATCAGCCAGTCGACCCCTGACGAGGCAATGCCTGCCGCCTGACAGCACTCCTCGCCAACTTCTGCAAGGACACGCACGGCAAACTTGAACACCGCCTGCCCATCCATCCGCAGGAAAGGATCGCCAGTTACCCGGCCGCCACTGACGCTGCCCGGAACCGACAGGATACCGTGGTGCGCTCCGTCGGCATGCAGGGCGGTTGCCAGGATTCCTGTTCGATCTGACGCCTCAAGTACCACTGCGCCGGCACCATCGCCGAATAACACGCAGGTGGCGCGATCTGACCAGTCGAGAATGTGCGAGAAGACTTCGGCTCCGACCACCAAGGCCCGTTGATGGCTGCCTGAACGGATGAACTTGTCGGCAATCGTCAGCGCGTAGACGAAGCCGCTGCAAACCGCTTGCACGTCAAACGTCGTAGCACCATGATTCCCCAGTTTGCCCTGCAGCAAGCAAGCGGTACTTGGAAAAATGAAATCCGGGGTCGAGGTCGCGACGATGATCAGGTCCAGATCGGAGGCCTCAAGACCTGCGGCAGTCAGTGCCCTGCGGCTCGCCTCCAGGCCCAGATCACTGGACGTCTCGCCGTTGTCCGCGAGATGACGGTAGCGTATCCCTGTACGACTGGTGATCCAGTCATCGTTGGTTTCGATGCCACGGCGCACGAGATCGTCGTTGCTGACGGGGGGGCCGGGCAGAAAACTGCCGGTCCCGGTAATGCGGGAGAACATGCTAGGCGGTCTCCTGAAGCGGTTGTTGCTGCGCAATGCGTTCGCTGATGCGTGCGAGAACGCCACTGCGGGCCTCCTCTGTGGCACGCTGCAGCGCGCGCGTAAAAGCCAGGACATCAGCCGATCCATGGCTCTTGACGACGATACCCTTCAGGCCAAGCAGGGTAGCACCGTTGTACTGGCGGTGATCAACCCGCTTCTTGAACTTGTTGAGTACCGGCATGGCGACCACCGCCGCCAGCTTGGTAAACAGATTCCGCCGGAATTCCTGCCGCAGGAAAGTAGCCAGCAGTTGTGCCAGACCTTCCGACGCCTTCAGCGCGACATTGCCGACAAAGCCATCGCAAACAATGACGTCTGCCTCACCTTTGTAGAGTCCGTCACCTTCGATATTGCCGATGAAATTCAAACCTGATGCCCAGAGCAACTCGGCGGCCCGCTTCGCGACATCATTGCCCTTGATGTCTTCCTCGCCGATGTTGAGGATCCCGACTGTTGGTCGATCCCGATGCTCAATGGCAGAAACCAGCGAGGCGCCCATGATGCCAAACTGCAGCAGATGCCCGGGGCTGCAATCCACATTGGCGCCGAGATCAAGCACATGCGTATGCCCGGTGAGCGTCGGCAGCACTGCACAGATTGCCGGTCGATCGATACCAGGCAGCATCTTCAGGACGAATCGGGAAATAGCCATCAGCGCACCGGTGTTCCCGGCCGAAACACAGGCATCCGCTTCGCCCTGTTTGACCAGGTTGATGGCGACACGCATCGACGAATCTTTCTTGGTACGCAGCGTCAGCGCCGGCGACTCATCCATCGCCACCACTTCCGTGGCATGACGTACGGTAATCCGACCGATCGCAGCGTCGCCCAGGAAAGGACGAATGCTCTCGGTCAGACCCACCAGAATGACACGGACATCAGAATGGTTGCGCACGAACTGGATGGCTGCCGGAACGGTCACGCGGGGACCATGGTCCCCTCCCATGCAGTCGATGGCGACGGTAATGGTCATGCGATGGCCGACCGGGACTGGCAACTCTCGATCACGGGAAGGCGCCCACCCAATCCCGAAGGGTTATTCGCTGGCGCTTTTGATGACCTTTTTGCCCCGATAAAAACCCGTTGGGCTGACGTGGTGGCGCAGATGGACCTCGCCCGTCGTCGGCTCGATGGCCAGGGGCATGTTGCTCAAGGAATCGTGCGCACGATGCATGCCACGCTTGGAAGGGGATTTCTTGTTCTGTTGCACAGCCATCACGAACTCCTAGAGAATCAAACTTACTCGGCCTTGCCCTGCAGGCCGGCCAACACTGAAAACGGCGACACTTTTGCCGACCCCCGAGCAGCTCCAGGCGGGAGACAATCGTCGTGGCGCGGTGCGATCGGAAGGGCAAGCAGAATTTCATCCTCGATCAATACGGCAATATCGAGTTCCTTCTGATTGGGTAGAAAGTCCCTGGAGTCATCCTCCAGCTCCTCCTGCGTCAGGTCGCCGTCGCTATCGACAAATTCAAGCAGACTACGTACCTCGATCGGGTGCTCAATTGCCTCGAGGCAGCGTTGACAGCACAACGACATGACGCCATCAACCTCCACCAGAAACTGTGGGCGATTGTAAGGCCCCATTTGCCCCTTGATCCGGTACTTCAGAAAGCCATCGGCAGCGGCTAACAAATCGAGCAATCGCGTCAGCGCTGCGACCGGCAGTTCGCCTTGCAACGAACCTCCTTCATTTGCAAAAACCTGGCTGTC
This sequence comes from Candidatus Accumulibacter cognatus, assembly GCA_013414765.1. Taxonomy (GTDB): domain Bacteria; phylum Pseudomonadota; class Gammaproteobacteria; order Burkholderiales; family Rhodocyclaceae; genus Accumulibacter; species Accumulibacter cognatus. The sequence goes on along the minus strand of CP058708.1, from coordinate 1,662,307 downwards.
AATCACCTTGATCACAACTCGACGCGACACAAGGGGCGCATGATATTATCTTCGGCTTTTGAAGTCAAAGCGGCGACGCTGCAAATCGTTGCATGCGACTGTTTTTCCGCCTTGCTCAGGTTTCCACGCTGAAGTTGATCCGCCGATGCCCAAGCCGCAACTCATTCTCGCCTCGACCTCTCCGTTTCGCCGTGTTCTGCTGACACGTCTCGGATTGCCGTTCGAGACTGCCAATCCCGCCGTTGACGAAGCCCTGCTTGCGGATGAAAGCCCTGAAGCAGGCGCCCTACGCCTGTCGGAAGCCAAGGCACGCGCCGTCGCTAGCTCGCACCGCGACGCTCTGATCATTGGCAGCGACCAGGTGGCCTGCCTTGACGGCCAGATTTTCGGAAAACCGGGAACACACGACAATGCGCTGCGCCAGTTGCAGGTCATGCGCGGTCGCCGCGTGAACTTTTTCACTGGTCTTTGCCTCCTGAATGCAAGAACTGGCAATGCCCATCAGCGTGGCGTGGCGACACTGGTCACCTTCAGGAACCTGACCGACGAGGAAATCGAAAGCTACCTGCACAAGGAAAAACCGTACAACTGTGCCGGTAGCGCCAAATCGGAGGGGTTGGGAATCGCCCTGATTGCCAGAATCGACGGCGAAGACCCGAATGCATTGATCGGACTGCCGCTGATCGCGCTCTGTGACCTGCTGCGGATCGAAAACGTCTCGGTATTCTGATCATCAGCAGATCATCTGGAGGCTAACTTGATGAAAACAGGCCGGCTTTACCTGATCCCGGTGCCGCTTGGTCAAACGCCGGTGACGAACGTGCTGCCAGAACCCGTTCGGGCCTGTGCGCAAAGACTCGTGAATTTCGTCGCCGAGAACGCCAGGACGGCGCGTGCCTTCCTCAAATCATTGCCTGCCGACAAGCCGCTACAGCAGATCGAGATTCTGGAGCTCAACGAACATACTGCGGCCAGCGCGCTACCCCGGCTTCTGGCACCGGCTCTAGCGGGCAACGACCTTGGACTGATCTCTGAGGTCGGCTGCCCCGCCGTTGCCGACCCGGGCGCCGCTCTGGTTGCGCTGGCCCATCAGCGAGGCGTACAGGTCGTTCCCATGATCGGCCCCTCGTCGATCCTGCTCGCCTTGATGGCTTCGGGACTGAGCGGCCAGAACTTCGCGTTTCACGGCTACCTTCCGAGCGGCACTCAAGAACGCGAAAAACGCTTGCGCGAACTGGAAAAGGAGTCACGGCAGCAGCGGCGCACCCAGATCTTCATCGAAACCCCCTACCGTAACCTCCAGGTGTTTGGCGCTCTCGTTAATACCTGTGCGCCAAGCACGCGCATCTGCGTCGCGACCGACCTCACGCTCGCCGGGGAACAGATCACGACTCGACCCGTTTCCGAATGGCGGTGCCAGCAGTACCCCGAGATCAGCCGCCGTCCGACCGTATTCCTCCTGCAGGCCTAATGATCATGATTTTTCCTGGCCCCACGACCATGCTAATCATGACCGTTCCCCTTCCTGGCGGGGCGCATTCCGGCCGGCACAAGCGGGGTCAATGAAACAGCGTCTGGCTGAAACCCAGTAGCGTGCCTGTCATACCTTGCGCCGCATCGGCACGCAGACGCTTGGCAAAACGCTCGGCGATGTTTTCTTTGATGGTGAACTCGACGATCCGCTCTGCCTTGATCACGTCCCGCGCCACCGAGCCAACGGTCCCAAGCCCGTCGGCGAGACCCAGACTGATACTTTGACTGCCTGTCCACATCAGGCCACTGAACATTTCCGGTGTTTCCTTGAGTCGCGTGCCGCGTCCTCGTCTGACGACCTCGATGAACTGCTTGTGAATTTCGCGCAGCAACACGCGCGCGTGTTCCTTCTGCTTCGCGTCCTGCGGCGAGAAAGGGTCGAGGAAGCCCTTGTTTTCCCCAGCGGTCAGCAACCGACGTTCGACGCCGAGCTTGTCCATCGTCCCGGTGAAACCGAAACCGTCCATCAGCACGCCGATTGAACCGACTATGCTGGCCTTGTCGACGAAAATCTTGTCCGCTGCCACAGCAACGTAGTAGCCACCGGAAGCGCAGAGATCTTCGACCACGGCGTAAAGCGGGATCTGCGGGTGTTTGGTACGCAAGCGGCGAATTTCATCATGGACGATACCCGCCTGAACAGGGCTGCCACCCGGGCTGTTAACCCGCAGGATGACGCCCGCCGTACCCTTATCAGCGAAAGCGGCTTCAAGTGCGTCGTTGACATTCTGTGCGCTGGCCTCGCCTTGGGCTTCGATCGTGCCATGTAGATGGATAACCGCCGTATGTCGACCATCGGCACGCTGCTCGGCTCCCCCCCAATCAACGACCAGCACCAGGACGGCGACCAGGTAGGTCAGGCCGGCCAGCTTGAAAAAAATACCCCAGCGCCGCTTCGCCCGCTGCTCGTGCAGCGCCGCAAAGGCGACTTTCTCCAGCAACTGCCGTTCCCAAGGTGGTTCGTTATCGGGGGTACTCAAGATGTCTGCTCGCTGGGGATGAAATAGATCGCGCCATGACGCTCTTCGACGGGTAGCGGCGTCAACCCTCTGCCGTTACAACGGCCACCCAGGCAGCTGCCGTCTGCCGGCGAATAGAGCGCGCCATGCGTTGCGCAAATCAAGTATACCTTGGAATCATCGAAGAATTCGTTGGGCTGCCAGTCGAGTTCGATGGGAACATGCGCACAGCGATTGTAGTAGGCAAAGACACGTCCCTGAAAGCGTACCGCAAATGCCGGCGCTTCGGTGCCGTCATGCCTGACCGTAAAGCGGACCCCCGGCCCCCCGTCCAGCAACTCACCGGAAAAACAGATCAGGCGGGCAGCCAACACCATGCAAATCAATCCCCCAGCTCAAACTTTTCGCCATAATCCTGCTTCTCCTTCGCCGAAATGCTGTGCACGAAGCCCTGCAGCGCTGCCGGCAGCGCCGCTTCAACCACCAATTCCCGCCCCTCCAGCGGATGCGGCAGGCACATCCGCGAGGCGTGCAGGAACATGCGCTTCAGCCCCTCTCGGGAGAGCGCCTTATTTAGCGCAAAGTCCCCATACTTCTCGTCACCGGCAACCGGAAAGCCCAGATGCGCGAGATGCACGCGGATCTGGTGCGTACGCCCGGTTTTCAGCTGCGCCTCCAGCAAGCTGAAGCGTTCCCAGCGCGCCATGAGGCGGAAAATGGTATGTGCGGTCTTGCCCTCTTCGGAGACGCGCACTCGTCGCTCGCCCGATGCCTGCATATACTTGAGCAAGGGTAGCCGAACATTGCGCAGAGGGTCCATCCAGCGACCGCAGACCAGGACTAGGTAACGCTTGTCGGCGCCTTGGCCGCCGCTGCCAACAGCGCTGGTGCGGAACATTTCCTGCAAGGCGAGGAGTGCCGAGCGTTTCTTGCCCAGCAACAGGATTCCCGAGGTCTCGCGGTCAAGCCGGTGCGCAAGTTCGAGAAAATGCGCATTCGGCCGCTGCCGTCGCAGGGCCTCGATGATCCCAAAACTTTCGCCACTGCCGCCATGCACGGCGATGCCGGCCGGCTTGTCGACGACCAACAGGCCTTCGTCCTCAAAAACAATGGGGAGATGCACCTTGAATTCGGCGCCAGCGACCACTTCCTGTTCGATTCTGGCGATTCGCAACGGCGGGATACGCAGCACATCGCCACTCTGCAGTCGATAGGAAACCTCCACACGCCGACCGTTGACCCGTACCTGACCGCTACGCATGATGCTGTAGACGTGGCTCTTGGGCACCCCTTTGCATTTCTTGAGCAGCATGTTGTCGAGGCGCTGTCCATGCTCATTCTCTGTAATCAGCGCTTGGGTAACAGAGTTTTTGCTAACTTCGGCCATTTTGAATATACTCGACCCGATTTGCGTTTTGGATTGAAAGAGGCGCTGACCCGTGAGACCGTCGAGCGACGCCGATTGTATAGCCATTGCGACGCACTTTCCGGCAGGCTTGAGCCGCCTCTCTTGCGCCAACCTGCGCAATATTACTCAACGCCAATCACCTGGTTAAGTACGCTCACCACGAAGTAGCGATACTACTTGAACTGCGCGCGCCTGGCACCTGTGGAGCGGCCCTGGCAGATTCCCGAGTCCTTGACTTTCGAGGCCCGACGAGCAATCGAGTCGGCGAGATACCCCTATTAGTTGCACGATCGGGATGCTTCTCAAGCATCCCGCACAACTAATCCGTTAATGCCTGCACAAGACCCTTGCCCCCGAGAAAGCGCGCGGGAGCCCAAATCATGAAACGCATGCTGTTTAACGCAACACAGGCTGAGGAACTCCGCGTTGCCATTGTCGACGGTCAGAAGCTCATTGACCTGGACATCGAATCGGCGAACAAGGAACAGAAAAAGAGCAACATTTATAAAGCAGTCATTACCCGCATCGAGCCCAGCCTCGAAGCGGCGTTTGTCGATTACGGGTCGGAACGACACGGCTTTTTGCCCTTCAAGGAAGTTGCCCGCACCTTCTTCCAGCCTGGTGTCGAATCCGGTCGCGCCAGCATCAAGGAGGCACTGCGAGAAGGCCAGGAACTGATCGTCCAGGTGGACAAGGACGAACGCGGCAACAAGGGTGCCGCGCTGACGACCTTCATCAGTCTCGCTGGCCGATATTTGGTGCTGATGCCGAACAACCCACGTGGCGGCGGGGTCTCGCGTCGCGTCGAAGGCGACGAGCGTACGGAACTGCGGGAAGTGATGGATCAGCTACAGGTTCCGCTCGGAATGAGTCTTATCGCCCGTACCGCAGCGATTGGGCGCAACGCCGAAGAACTGCAATGGGATCTCAATTATCTGCTGCAGTTGTGGAAAGCCATTGAAGCCGCAGCCCAGCAGCAGAGAGGGGCGTTCCTGATCTACCAGGAGGGCAGCCTGGTCATCCGCGCCATCCGTGACTACTTTCAGCCCGATATTGGTGAAATCCTGATCGATACCGACGAAGTCTTTGAGCAAGCGCAGAAGTTCATGGAACATGTGATGCCGGGGACCGTCAATCGCATCAAGCGCTATCGCGATGATGTCCCGCTGTTCTCGCGCTTCCAGATCGAACATCAGATCGAATCAGCCTACTCCCGCCAGGTCACCCTGCCTTCGGGCGGTGCGATCGTCATCGATCATACCGAAGCGCTGGTTTCCGTCGATGTGAACTCGGGCCGCTCGACACGCGGGGCCGACATCGAGGAGACGGCTCTGAAGACCAACCTCGAGGCCGCAGAAGAAGTGGCCCGCCAACTGCGTCTACGCGACCTCGGCGGTTTGATCATCATTGACTTCATCGACATGGAGAATCAGCGCAATCAACGCGAGGTCGAAAACCGCGTTCGCGAGGCGCTGCGTTTCGATCGAGCGCGCGTGCAGACCGGCAAGATCAGCCGTTTCGGTCTGTTCGAGCTGTCGCGCCAGCGCCTGCGCCCGGCACTTGCCGAAACCAGCTACATTCCCTGCCCGCGTTGTTCGGGAACTGGCCACATCCGCAGCACGGAATCCGCAGCTCTGCACATCCTGCGTATTCTCGAAGAGGAGGCGATGAAGGACAACACCGCCGCCGTGCAGGCACAGGTTCCGGTCGATGTCGCCACCTTCCTTCTGAACGAAAAGCGGACCGAAGTTCAGGCCATCGAACAGCGGCACAAGGTCACGGTCATGCTGATCCCCAATATCCACCTCGAAACGCCGCAGCACACGTTCGTGCGCCTGCGCCAGGACGAAGCAGGCCCGGAACTGCTGCAACAAGCATCGTACCGGATGGTTGCGCTGCCGACAGAAGAGGAGCACAAGAACGTTGTATCAACTGGCGGCGAAACCAGAGCACCTCGAGCGGAAGCAGCGATCAAGGGTGTGACACCGTCACAGCCGGCACCGATCGCTACCGAAAGAGTATCGAGCGATGTCAAGAAACCCGTCACGGCAGGCAGTCATTTCTGGAAGAAAATCATTTCCTGGTTTCGCCACCAGCCTGCCGCCGTTCCTGAACCTTCACAACCGACCCCTGCCAGCGCGTCTGCGCGCGAGTGGCCACGAGACAATCGCCGCTCTGGTGTGCGCGGACCTCGCCGTGACGAAACGCGCGACCTGCCAGAGACACGCGTCAATCGGGATGCCAAGGAAATGTCGCCACAGACCCACACAGCTGCAACTGCTCGTAGCGAAGCACAGAGACCGCGCGAAGCGCGTGCGCCGAACGAACCGAGTGTGGCACGCGAGCCACGCCGCCCGCGCAGCGAACGCAAACCACCAACCGCGGCATCCGTCACGGCAAACACCGAGATCATGCCGGCCGCGCCGCCCGCGCGTGCCGTTTCCGTGCCGGAACAAATTGGCGACGACCCTGGCAGCATGCCACGTCGCCGCGGTCGTCGTGGCGGACGCCGTGAGCGTAGCGAACGAATCGAGAACCCGGCCGCGGTTCAAGACCTGGCAAGCGCTGCGGTAAGTCCCATAACGACCGACATGGTCACGGCAGTCCTAAGCGTCGAACCGCTCCCAGTACTGCCTGGCGAGCCTGGTACAACACTGGCTGCGCAAGACATCTCTCAGCCAGCGACCGCCATTGCCGGAACTCCTCCGGCCATTACCGCTGAAACCTTTTCGACTGCAGTGGCATCCAGCGAAGCATCCTGCCCAGTAGCGGTTCCCGCCGCTCTGGTCGATGCCTCCGACGCAGGCGATACTCCGGCAACAGTCGAAATCGCATCGACCGTGGTGGCGCCGGAAGCAGCCGCGTTTGTCACCACCCCGCCAATGATCGACGCCCAGCCGTTGTTCGTAGAGCAGCACGGCGTCGAATCCCAGGCGGCGCTCCTGGCCGCTGCGAACATCGGCCTATCGCCTTCCCTGCCGGAGGCTGGTGAGCCTGTCGAGCCGCCTGTCGCCCGCCCACTCGCACCCTCCATCCAGCAAGCGATTACAGGCAGTGGTCTGATCATGATCGAGACCAGAAAAGACCAGGTTCAGACGCCATCGCCGGAGAGCGATCCCATTGCAGCGCCCAGACCACCACGCCGCAGACGGGTCAGCGTGGTCATTCCCGATGAGCCGCTGGTGATGATCGAAACGCGGAAGTAGAAGACCAGCCGCCAGTTTTGCGAGAGGGCCGTGGATTCCCATATCGAGCGCGCGACCGGGCGTGTCGATCAATCCCGGCCCTGGAGGTTTTCCCGCGGTCGTCTGCCAGCGACAGCGGGAGATTTTACGATACTACGGCTCGAGACCGGCTTTTGCACCAGACACAGACCGATTACGCGACCAGCAGCCCAGGCAGCTGGTCAATGAGCGGGTCAAAACCGGTTCCTGCGGTTTCTCGCAGCGTCTGCTGGAATCCTCTCGCTGAAGCCAGTCCGTAACCGCCGTGGCTACGCAATTGCGCCAGGCAGTTGATGAAAAAGTGTGGTCAGCGTCGTCAATGGCGACGAACGTGGTATGGCCACGCTGCAATGATGCCTGCCAGGCGCGATCGGTTTTCAGGGCTTCGGCAAATTCCCGCGCGGTGAAATCGTTGCCGCTGAGGATCACCAATGCCGATCCCCGAAATCGCTCAAGGCCACGTGCCATCTTCTTCTGGAATGGGAGCGGTTGATCGTCACCTGACGAGTGACTGGTCTGACGCGCGGCCTGGATGCTGGTAATGAATCCCTTGAGCGACCGACCCAATGCCAGGTTTCCCGTGAGCAATTTACGCCAGAAGTCTGCCTGCAAAAGCCGTTGACCGTAGTGATGCTTGAGGTGGGCTTTCGCCAGCCCTGCTTCGGTACGGACCCAGGGGTTGAGCATCACCATTCCGGTCACTCGATGGTCCTGGGTTGCATCCCAATACAGCAGACCGGCGGATGCCGCATCGCACAAACCCCAGAGGACGATCTGCTGCAGCTGCGGGCAGGACGCCATGAATGCATTGATGGCAGCGGCAATATCCGCATTGATGTGTTCGAAATTGCGCATCCCCCCGGTGCTGTCACCCATGCCCCGGTAGTCGAAACGCATTGCCGGGTAGCCTGCTTCCGCTAGGGTACGCGACAAAAGGACGAACTGACGATGACTGCCTGCGCGATATTGCGGTCCCCCAACAATGATCAGCACCCCTTTCCGTGCCGCCTCCCCGGAGGGAGAGGCAACGATGCCAAGTAGGTTTTCTCCAGCACACGGGAAGACAAAGGCCCGTTCTGTGAATTTCATTGCCAGGACTCCAATACAGCCAGGGTTGCCGTAATCAATGCGGGAGCGTCTTCGATCTCGCTGGTCTGCCAGAAACCTGGGCCATTCACCATCCGGGCATCCAACTTGTAGGCGGCAGCTTCCCAATGTCCGATGCATTTCGTGGACACCGGAGAGAATGTGGCACCCTCGCGAGTCGACAACTCCAGCCATGCAGTCCGTCCGCCAATAGCGCCCGGGGGTTTGAGTTCGGCGGCCTCCAGGCTCTCGACAAGTGCTGGAGCCAAGGTGTAGCCAGCGATTTCAACAGCCTGGCCAGTCGATAATTGCTGCCGCAATTGGTCGGAAACGGCTTTCGCCTGCCCTGCTGCCAGCACTGAGGCCATCTTCAGGCGCATGAACTGTTGCCAATGTTGTTTGCCGGAGACGACCGGCTGCCAGAAGATGAAATTGGTGGTGTCCTTGAGTTTGACCGCAGCGCTGGCTGCTAGCAGGCAGCCAGCGCGCAAGCCCCAGAGACATACCGGTGCATCACTTCGGGCGCGCAGCCAGCGATGGGCCAGATGAACATCATCCTCCCAGTCTTGCCAGCGCGCTTCTGCGAAGTCGCCTGAACTGTCTCCACAGCCCAACAGGTCGATCTGCAGGACATCGTAGCCAATCCTGGCCATGGCCCTTGCCTGCAGGGCAGCCATGCGGCGAGATTTGTTCATTTCTTCGGCAAATGGATGCAGATAAATGATCGCGCCACGCGTCCGACCATTGGCTGCTGGGTGATAGAGGCAGAAACGAGTCCCTCTCTCTGCTGGAATAATAAATGGCTGCAAGGCTTAATCGCCCCCAAGGTTAAAATGGTTACCGCAACGGCACAGTTCCGATCAAGCGCAGTGTCCCCCTATGGCCAAATATACCACCCGCTTAATCGCAGTGACTCAGGGCCTTGACCGCAGCGAGATCCGCACACTGGGGCGACCAGCACCATTCCAGCTGAAGTTGATGAATGGTTTGCAGGACATCAGAGCCACCTGCAGCGATCCGATGCAAATGAAAGTCAATGTTTCAAGCACACTGATGCCCAGGCGTCGATGGGACTGAAGGGATTGTCGGTTGAACGCCGATATCCGCGAACAACTCCAGTCCACACCCAGGGCTGCCAGACGCTCGTTTGCCGCATCCCAAAGGCGCGCGAAGGTTCTTCCCATTCTGAAACGCGGCTCGACGTGCACATCGTAATCCCAGACGGTCGAGTCTGGCTCACTCAGGCTGAAACGGCAATGAACCTCATCCTCCTCGTAATGGTCTCGGGCATACCACAGAAAGCCGGCGAAGACTCCCTTGTTAACCGCAGCCAAGCACACATGCCCCCTTGAAAAGCGTGATTTCAGAACCTCCGGTGGGCGTGGAAAGCTCTCGATTATCGCTTCTTGCGCTGCGATCTCGATCACCTTTTCCGTTGCCGAGGGCCGGCAGACCGGAACGAACTCGCGGGAAACTGGTTGGGCGACGATATGGTAGCGGATCAGGCGGCTACGCCCACCGCTGAGAGCCTGCATTACCCGGCCAAGAAGATAGAGCATCCCGTTGATGAAGCCAAGGTCGTCAATCGCCGATTTCAAAGAACTGAACATTTAACGCGTTCCCCGCTTTCTGTTTTTTTGTGTTCAAACCTGGCTCCAGGCGGTCAGGGTCGTTCACTCGACCCCTACTATAGAATGAAGACTACGCTTTGGGCCGTGACGTATATCCCACATTTCAGCGCAAGCACGTATTCGATCATCCATGAATTGCCGACGCCAGCCATATGCGCCACATTGTTGCAGCGCAACTTTCATTAATGCCTGGCGTTGCCTATAGTGATCATTCCAGTCGCGGTCGGCGGTGCGACGTCATTCAACAGGATCATCGATCACTCAACGGAGGAGACGACGTCATGCAGAAGTCCTTGCTCATCGATCCGGGCAAATGCACCGGTTGCTTGCAGTGCGAAATGGCCTGCTCTTACGAGCACACCGGGATCTTCAATCCGTCCAAATCGCGAATCAAGGTTTTCGATTTTCACCACGAAGGCCGCAAGGTGCCCTATACCTGTACGCAGTGCGCGGAAGCGTGGTGTCTCAATGCCTGTCCAGTCGAGGCGATCAAGATCGATAGTGGCAGTGGTGCCAAGGTGGTTCTCGAAGCAATCTGCGTGGGCTGCAAGGTGTGCACGATTGCCTGTCCGTTCGGGACGATCAACTACAATCACGAATCAGGAAAGGTCCAGAAGTGTGACCTCTGTGGCGGTGACCCAGCCTGCGCCACAGCTTGCCCGACCGGCGCCATCACCTACATTGATGCGGACTGGACGGGCCTGCAACGGATGCGTCAGTGGGCACAGAAAACCGACAGTGCGGCATGCCTTTGAGGAGGATCGATCATGGCTTGGACACGCAAGATTCTTCGCGTCAACCTGACCCAGGGAACCTGCAGCAGCGAACCGCTGAACATGGCCTGGGCAGCACAATATCTTGGCCAGCGCGGACTGGCCAGCAAATACCTGGTCAGCGAGATCGACCCGCAGGTCGACCCGTTGTCCCCGGAAAACAAGCTGATCTACGCGACCGGCCCGCTGACCGGCACCATGGCGTCGACTGGCGGCCGCTATTCGGTGATTACCAAAGGACCCCTGACCGGCGCGATTGCCTGCTCGAATTCGGGGGGCTATTTTGGGGCCGAACTGAAATCGGCGGGCTGGGATATGATCATCTTCGAGGGCAAGTCGCCGCAACCGGTCTACCTGCACATTGAAAACCAGCAAGCGACCCTGCTGCCCGCAGACGACCTGTGGGGAAAGACTGTCTGGGACACCGAAGGCACCCTAAAGAAGCGTCATCAGGATTCGCTGCTGCGGGTATCGAGCATCGGCCGCGCCGGAGAAAACCAGGTCCTGTTCGCAGCGATCGTCAATGACTTGCACCGCGCCGCCGGCCGCTCCGGTGTCGGCGCTGTGATGGGGTCGAAGAATCTCAAGGCGGTTGCCGTGCGCGGGACGCTCGGTGTGGGCAATATCGCCGATCCCAAGGCTTTCATGGCGGCCGTGACCGCCGGCAAGAAGGTCCTGGCGGAGAATGCGGTCACCGGCCAGGGTCTGCCGACCTATGGCACGCAGGTGCTGATGAACGTAATCAACGAAATGGGCGCCTCGCCAACGCGCAACCACCGCGATGTACAGTTCGAAGGGGCACGCAAGATTTCGGCAGAAGCGATGCACGAAAAACGCGCCACCGACGGCAGGACACATCTGGTCACCAATCAGGCCTGCTTTGGCTGCACCATCGCCTGCGGCCGGATTTCGCGGATCGACGAAACACACTTCTCGGTTCAGACCAAACCGGAATACTGGGGCGCCAACGGGGGTCTCGAATATGAAAGCGCCTGGGCGCTGGGCAATGCCAACGGCGTCGACGATCTCGAGGCCTTGCAGTACGCCAACCTGCTGTGCAACGAAGACGGCATGGATCCGATCTCGTTCGGGGCAACGGTCGGTGCGGTCATGGAGCTTTTCGAACTGGGTATCCTGACCAGGGAGGACATCGGCCTCGACGCACCCTTCGGTTCCGCCGCCGCCTTGTGCAGACTGGCAGAAATGACGGTGCGCGGCGAAGGCTTCGGCAAGATCGTCGGGCAGGGATCGAAGCGTTTGTGTACCCAGTACGGCCGGCCGGAGTTGTCGATGACCGTCAAGGGGCAGGAGTTTCCGGCCTACGACGGACGCGCGCTACAGGGCATGGGTCTGGCCTATGCGACCTCGAACCGTGGTGCCTGCCATTTGCGAGGCTACGTGGTTTCCAGCGAGGTATTCGGCATTCCGGTCAAGACCGATCCCAGGGACACCGACGGCAAGCCCGAACTCCTGAAAGCTTTTCAGGATGCCACAGCGATCGTCGATTCGAGCGGTCTGTGCGTTTTCACCACCTTTGCGTGGACCCTGAACGATATTCAGCCTCAGATTCAGGCGGCTTGCCCGGGCGACTGGTCGCTCGAATCGCTGCTGGCGATGGGCGAGAGAATCTGGAACCTCGAACGCGACTTCAACCTTGCGGCAGGCCTCTCCAGCAAGGACGATACCCTGCCACCGCGCCTGCTCACCGAACCGTGCAAGACAGGTGCTTCGAAGGGCATGGTGGCCGAACTCGGGAAAATGCTGCCAGAGTATTACCGCCTGCGCGGCTGGACCCCGGACGGCGTCCCGACGACGGCTACACGCGCGCGTCTGGGTCTCTGAGGTGACCCGCCACGTCATCATCGGCAACGGCCCGGCTGGGGTCGTTGCTGCGGAGACCCTGCGGCGTGCCGATGCAGAGGCCGGGATTACCCTGATTGGCGATGAAGCCGAGCCACCGTATTCCCGGATGGCAATTCCCTACCTATTGATGGGGAAAATCGACGAAGCGGGCACCTATCTGCGCAAAGATGCGGAGCATTTTGAGCGTTTGCGCATCCGCTTGCTGTTTGGCCGGGTCACCGCCATTAATAGCGGCGCACGCATGCTCAGCCTGGCGGATGGTAGCGTGCTTCCCTACGATCGCCTGCTGATCGCCAGCGGCGCGCAGCCGGTTCGTCCGCCGGTTCCCGGCATCGATTTGCCGAAGGTCTTGTCGTGCTGGACACTGGCCGATGCGCGGGCAATCGTCGCCGGCATAGGCCGGGGCATGCGTGTGCTGCAGATGGGCGCCGGTTTCATCGGTTGCATCATCATGGAATCGCTGGCGGCGCGCGGCCCGCAACTGACGGTCGTCGAGATGGGCGACCGGATGGTGCCGCGGATGCTCGATGCCGTGGCCGGGACGATGCTTCGACGCTGGTGCGAGGCGCGGGGGGTGCGCGTCCTGACCGGCCGGCGAGTGGTGGCGATTGCGTCGGTAGGAGAAGCGCTGCTAGTCAGGTTCGACGATGGCGAGACGCTAGAGGTCGACGCGCTGATCAGCGCGACGGGGGTCAGGCCGAATATCGCTTTCCTCGATGGCAGTGGTGTCGCAGTCAATGCCGGGGTACTCGTCGACACGACGCTGCAGACCAGTGTCGCCGGTATCTACGCGGCTGGCGACGTTGCTGAAGCGGTCGAGTTCGGCAGCGGTCTGCGCGTCGTCAATGCCATCCAGCCTGATGCCGTCGAGCAGGGGCGGATCGCGGCACTCAACATGGCCGGTCAGTCGGCAGCCTTACCCGGCACCTTCGTTTTCAACGTTCTCGACACCCTGGGGCTGATTTCCGCGTCCTTTGGTCAATGGCAGGGCGTCGCCGGTGGCGAAACCGCGCAACTCCTTGACGAAACCCGGTTTCGTTACCTGCGTCTGGCGTTTGGCGGTGATCAGCTGGTCGGCGCCAATTGCATCGGCCATACCGAGCATATCGGGGTGCTGCGTGGGCTGATTCAGGGACGGGTTCGTCTCGGAGAATGGAAAGATCGACTTCTCGCCAACCCCCTGCAACTCAGTGAAGCCTATATCGCCAAGGGACTGGCCATTGCGCACTGATGGAAATCACCTTAAAGCTGTTTGCTTCGCTTTCCGATTACCTGCCCGCGACGGCCCGGCGGACCAATACCCTGGCGCTCGACGTCGCCGACGGGTGCAGCGTCGCCTCGGTCATTGATTCCTTGGCGCTGCCGCCGCGCCTGGTGCATCTGGTCCTGGTCAATGGTGAATTCATTCCGCCGCAGTTACGCGCCGAGCGCTGCCTGGCGCCAGGCGACGCACTGGCGATCTGGCCATCGATTGCCGGCGGTTAAGCCGTGGCCGATTTCACGATGACCTTGACGCTTGGTGAATTCGAGCGCCAATTGCAGCCGCTGTTGACCGGCTGGACAGCCGAACCACAAGCGCATGGTTGGCACCTCTGGCGTCCAGAGCGCAGCGTAATCATTTCCTGCTGGCAGCGACCGGCGCTGCGGCTTGGCGTACTGCTGCTGCCGTGTCTCGATGTGTCAATTGCCTTTAGCGGCAACGCCGACCAGGAAGCCGATTTCATCGAAGACTTCCTGCGTTATTTCCGGCGCGGCGGCGGCTGATGTGGTAGCATCTCTGGTGGCGGGTCTCCCCGCATCGCAGGATGGTGAACCTGGTCAGGTCCGGAAGGAAGCAGCCACAGCCGTCTGATGTGAGTGCCGGGGGTAAGGCTCGCCACCCTCCGCTCCCCTTCTGCTGCCGACCTTTGCCCAGATTTGCCCCGAACCCCCGTGGTCAACAACTTCAGTGGGACCGGTAACGCCATCTGCTAGAATCCCCGCTCATGAGTTACCAAGTCTTGGCGCGCAAATGGCGCCCGCGAACGTTTGCCAGCCTGGTCGGGCAGGAACACGTTGTCCGGGCATTGACGCATGCACTGACCGAACAACGTCTGCATCATGCCTATCTGTTTACCGGTACGCGCGGGGTTGGGAAAACCACGCTGGCGCGCATTCTTGCCAAAGCGCTGAATTGCGAAAGTGGCGTCACGGCGACTCCCTGTGGCGTCTGTTCGGCCTGCCGGGAAATCGACTCCGGGCGTTTCGTCGATCTTCTCGAAGTGGACGCGGCGACCAATACCAAGGTCGACGAAATGCGGCAGCTTCTCGAGAACGCGGTCTATGCGCCAACGCGTGGCCGCTTCAAGGTCTATGTGATCGACGAAGTCCATATGCTCTCGAACTCGGCCTTCAACGCCATGCTGAAGACCCTCGAGGAACCTCCGGAGCACGTCAAATTCATTCTTGCAACCACCGATCCGCAAAAGATTCCGGTAACCGTGCTGTCACGCTGCCTGCAGTTCAATCTCAAGCAGATGACACCGCCGTTGATTGCCGGCCATCTCAAACATATCCTCGAAGCCGAGTCGATCAGCGCCGAAGCAGCAGCCCTGCAACTACTCGCGCGCTCGGCGGCAGGCAGCATGCGCGATGCGCTGTCGCTGCTCGACCAGGCGATTGCGCATGGTTCGGGCAAGATCGAGGAAGCGCAGGTGCGCGAGATGCTCGGCGCGGTTGATCTTGACCACCTGTTTTCGATTGCCGACGCTCTGCTCGCTGGAGATGCGGCAGCCATGCTTCAGGTTGCCGATGATATGGCCACGCGCAGCCTGTCCTTTGACACAGCACTGCAGGAGATGGCCGGCCTGTTTACGCGTTTGCAGATTGCCCAGCTCGCCCCCCAGGCGATCGCCGACGATTTGCCGGAGCGTTCGCGCCTTCTCGAAATCGCGGCCAGACTCGATCCGGAGTTCGTTCAGCTCGCTTACCAGATTGCCGTGCATGGCCGCCAGGAATTACCTTTGGCACCTGATGAACAGGCTGGTTTCATCATGACGCTGCTGCGTTTGTATGCCTTTCGTCCTGTGCCCGACGATGAATCTGGCGGACGACAGCAAGGCGCCGCGCCGGCTGATGGCCCGGTGGCATCCTCCTCGACGCTGGCGCCGGGGCAAACTGCAGCTCCTGCAGAAGCCGGTGCCGGGGTCGGCTGGCATGACATTCTCGCCGCCCTCAAGCTCGGCGGCATGGCGCGGGAACTGGCGCAGCACTGCGAATTGCGCGAACTTGGGAAGGCACGGATGGTCCTCGGCCTTTCTCCGACGCACCGCCATCTGCTGATGAAACCCGCACAGGACAAGCTGCAGCAATCGCTTGCCGGGCATTTTGGCCATCCGCTGCAACTAGCGATCGAACTTGAAGAAGGCTCGGGGGATACTCCCGCCGCTGCCGCGCAACGAGACCACCGTGAACGCATGGATCGTGCCATCGCTTCGGTCGAGCAGGATGGCTTCGTACGGCAGGTCATCGAGACCTTCGACGCCACCCTGATCGAATCTTCCATAAAACCCATTTAATCGTTCACAGCGAGGCAAGCAAGATGATGAAAGGCGGAATCGCCGGCCTGATGAAACAGGCTCAGCAGATGCAGGAAAACATGAAGAAAGCCCAGGAAGAGCTGGCGCAGCTCGAAGTCGAGGGGCAATCCGGTGCCGGCATGGTCAAGGTGCTGATGACCGGTGGCCACAGTGTGAGAAGGGTGACAATCGACCCTTCGGTGATGGACGACAGGGAGATGCTCGAGGATCTCGTTGCCGCTGCCCTGAACGACGCCATGCGGCGCGCCGAGGAAGCCTCCCAGCAACGGATGGCCGGTTTTTCCGCTGGACTCAATCTGCCACCCGGGTTCAAAATGCCGTTCTGATGAATACCCCGTCAAGCCTCGAATCATTGATCGAGGCTTTGCGCTGCCTGCCGGGTGTGGGCCCAAAATCGGCACAGCGCATGGCTTATCACCTGCTGCAGCACAACCGCACCGGCGCCCAGCGTCTGGCTGACTCGCTGCAACGGGCGCTCGGCGCACTCCGTCACTGCCAGCGCTGCAACACCTTGACCGAGTCAGAAATCTGCGCCCGCTGCCTCTCGCACAAGCGAGACCCAAAGCTGCTCTGCGTCGTCGAAACGCCGGTGGACATGAACATGCTCGAACAGACGCACGCCTACTCGGGCTTGTACTACGTGTTGATGGGCCGCGTTTCACCGCTCGACGGGATCGGCCCTGGCGACTTGCACCTCGAGCGTTTGCTGGCTCGTGCCTGTGATGGCGTGGTGCGGGAAGTGATCATCGCCACCAACTATACCAATGAGGGTGAAGCAACTGCGCACTACCTCTCCGAATTGCTCAAAAGTCGTGGCATCAGCGTATCGCGCATTGCACGCGGCGTGCCGGTCGGCGGCGAACTCGAATATGTCGACGCAGGAACCTTGGCGCAAGCCCTGCGCGAGCGTCGACCGCTTGCTGATTAAGCGTTTTGGGCGTTTTGCGATTCAATTCGAACTTGATTGGACGTATAATGCGGCGGTTTAGTTCGTACCAACTTTTCATTACGTTCTAGGGATCAGCGCTATGAGCAATGAGAGCAAAGTGGACTGCGGCAGGCGGCGACTGGTCGTCGCCACTGCTGCAGTCGGCGGGGTAGGAGCGTTAGCGGCGCTCGTACCTTTCCTGTCCAGCATGCTGCCATCCGAGCGTGCCAAGGCGGCCGGCGCGCCGGTCGAAGTCGACATCGGGAGCCTTGAGCCTGGCCAGATGATCACCGTCGAATGGCGAGGCAAACCGGTGTGGATCTTCAATCGTAGCCCATCCATGCTCGAAACGCTGCCCAAGCTCGATGACTCTGTGGCTGACCCGAAGTCCGAGAAGAATATGCAGCCAGCTTATTGCAAGAACGAGACGCGTTCGATCAAGCCGGAAATCCTGGTTGCGGTGGGCATCTGCACGCATCTGGGCTGCTCACCCTCGAACAAGTTCAAGAAGGGTACCGACGAAGGCATGGACAGCAGTTGGCTGGGCGGTTTCCTGTGTCCCTGCCACGGTTCCACTTTTGATTTTGCGGGCCGTGTCTTCAAGAGCAAGCCGGCACCGGACAATCTGGAAGTGCCGCCGCACATGTATCTGTCCGATAAGCGGATTCTCATCGGCGAAGACAAGAAGGGGGCTTAAGCCATGGCATCGAATACCAATTTCGAAAAGTACAAGTCTGACGGTTCCCTGCAGGGCAATCTGCTCGAGTGGTTTGATGCCCGTTTCCCGGCTACCTCGATGTGGCGCGGGCACCTCTCCGAGTACTACGCGCCGAAGAATTTCAATTTCTGGTACTTCTTCGGGTCGCTGGCGATGATGGTGCTGGTCATCCAGATTCTGACCGGCATCTTCCTGGTGATGCACTACAAGCCCGACGCTTCGCTCAACGCCAATGGCATCCCGGTGGCCTTTGCCAGCGTCGAATACATCATGCGCGACGTACCCTGGGGCTGGCTGATCCGCTACATGCACTCGACTGGCGCTTCGGCGTTCTTCATCGTGGTGTACCTGCACATGTTTCGTGGCATGCTATACGGATCGTACCGGCAGCCGCGCGAGCTGATCTGGGTCTTTGGTACGCTGCTCTTCCTTTGTCTGATGGCCGAAGCTTTCATGGGCTATCTTCTGCCCTGGGGACAGATGTCCTTCTGGGGTGCGCAAGTGATCGTCAACCTGTTTTCTGCCATTCCGCTGATCGGCGATCCGCTGTCGATCTGGATTCGTGGTGACTTTGTCGTCGGCGATGCTACGCTCAACCGCTTCTTCTCGTTTCACGTCATCGCGGTTCCGCTGGTGTTGCTCGGCCTCGTTGCCGCGCACATCCTGGCGCTGCACGAAGTCGGCTCGAACAACCCGGACGGCGTCGAGATCAAGAAGCGCAAGGACGTTCACGGCAATCCGCTCGATGGCATTCCCTTCCATCCGTACTACACGGTCAAGGACATCGTCGGCGTGGTGGTATTCCTGATGGTCTTCTCGATCATCGTTTTCTTCGCTCCCGAAGGTGGCGGCTACTTACTCGAATACAACAACTTTCTGCCCGCCGATCCGCTCAAAACCCCGCCGCACATCGCGCCGGTCTGGTATTTCACTCCCTACTACTCGCTGCTGCGCGCCATGGTCTGGCCGCTGTTCGGGATCGACGCCAAGTTCTGGGGGGTTGTGGCGATGGGGGCCGGTGTCGTCATTCTTGCCTTCCTGCCCTGGCTTGATCGCAGTCCGGTCAAGTCGATCCGCTACCGCGGCCCGATCTTCAAGACCCTGCTGACCTTGTTCGTGATCTCCTTCGCCATCCTGGGTTTCCTCGGGACGAAGCCGCCGTCCTACGCCTTCTTCGGCGTCATCCCCGGTGCACCTGTGGCGCAGGTGCTCAGCGCTTTCTACTTTCTCTATTTTCTGACCATGCCTTGGTGGTCAAGGATCGACAAGTACAAGCCGGAACCCGATCGCGTGACGATGTAAAGGACTGCACAAAATGAAAAAACTGCTTATGGCATTGCTCTTTACCCCGGTCATCGCCCTCGCCAGCGGCGCTAGCGTACATCTTGACAAGGCGCCGGACGTGCAGGGTGACAAGGCTGCCCTGCAAAGCGGCGCACGGACCTTCGTGAACTATTGCCTGAACTGCCACGGCACAAGTTTTGTCCGCTACAACCGCCTGACCGATCTCGGTCTCACCGAGCAGCAGGTCAAGGAAAACCTGATGTTTACCGCGGTCAAGACCGGCGAGACGATGCGCATTGCCGCTCGCCCCGATGAGCAGAAAATTTGGTTCGGCGCAGCACCTCCGGATCTCTCGCTGGTGGCACGCGCGCGCGCGTCGGAAGATGGCAGCGGCGCCGACTGGCTGTACACCTATCTGCGTTCTTTCTATGTTGACGAAGCCCGCCCGACCGGCTGGAACAACACCCTGTTCGCCAATGTCGGTATGCCGCACGTCCTGTGGCAGTTGCAGGGTCAGCAGGTGCTGAACAAGGATCACCACCTGGAACTGGCTGTGCCCGGTATGCTGACCCCTGCCGAGTACGACAAGCAGATCGGTGATCTGGTGGGTTTCCTGGTCTGGATTGCCGAGCCAGACGCAGGGTTCCGCAGGAAGATCGGCTTCGGCGTTCTGGCCTTTCTGGTGCTGCTTTTCGCCGTCGCCTATCCGCTGAAGAAAGCGTACTGGAAAGACGTCAAGTAGCAGCAGCGCCGGGTTTCACCGCGGCATCGCCGGCGAGGGCGCGACAAGCGCCCATAGCCACCGCGATGCCGATTCGTTTTTGAGGGTATTGATCATGATGAATCTCTATTCGGGAACCACCTGCCCCTTCAGTCACCGCTGCCGTATCGTCCTTTATGAAAAAGGTATGGATTTCCAGGTGATCGATGTCGATCTTTTTGCCAAGGCCGAAGAGATTGCCATCATCAATCCTTACGGGCGGGTGCCGGTACTCGTGGAACGCGACCTCATCCTTTATGAGCCGAATATCATCAATGAGTACATTGACGAGCGCTTCCCGCATCCGCAACTGATGCCGGCCGATCCGATCATGCGCGCGCGCGCGCGCCAGCTCCTGATCACCATGGAGCGAGAAGTCTTCGCCTACATCGAGCCACTCGAAAAGAACAACAAGGCCGCCGAACGCTCGCGCCAGCAGATTCGTGACCGCCTGACCGAAATGGCGCCGGTGTTCGTCAAGCAAAAGCACATGCTCGGCGAAGACTTTTCGATGCTCGATGTCGCGATTGCGCCCCTGCTCTGGCGGCTCGACCATTACGGCATCGAGCTGTCGAGGGTGGCTGCCCCATTGATGAAGTACGGCGAACGGATTTTCAGTCGTCAGGGCTTCATCGACGCGCTGACGCCATCCGAAAAAGCGATGCGCAAATAGCCGCCGGTGATGACCAGCACAAGCATCTCCCGGCTTGACTGCCCCAACACCCCTTGAGGGAGTGTGAGAACGTGGACCTGCCGTCGACCAAACCCTACCTGATCCGCGCCATCCACCAATGGTGCTGTGACAACGGTTTCACCCCCTATCTGGTCGTTGCCGTCGATGCTCGCACGCGCGTACCGCGCGAGCACGTCCGCGACGGCCAGATCGTCCTCAATGTCGGCTATGATGCCACCGCCCATCTCAGCATGGGTAACGACAGCATCTCGTTCCAGGCTCGTTTTGGTGGCGTGGCTCGCGACATCGCGATCCCGATTGGCAACGTATCCGCGATCTACGCCCGCGAAAACGGCGCCGGCATGGCTTTCGAGCCCGAAGACAGAAGCACTTCCGAAGACGCCGCCAGCAGCGAAGCGAACCAGGACAGTCCACCGGATCCCCCGCCGTCGCCAGTAAGCCGTGCCAGGTTGCAGCGCGTCAAATGAGCGACGCCTGGCAGGTGCCAGGTCCCCCCATCAACAGAGGCCGTCGACCGACCCCAGACCCATGCGGGACAGTCGCCTGGAAAGTGCATTGCCCCAGGCCGTGGCCGATGCGCAGGCGAGCCTCCGCCACCACTGCCCTGCTCGTCCACCACGACACCAGATGGCCTCTGGCCAGCTCGAGGCATCCTCTGAATCGCTCTGGCCCTGCCGGGGGAGGTGGATCACGACGAAATGACGTGTTCTCGCGTCAGGAACGGCTGGTAGCGGGAACACGCGATCCAGCGTCACCAGGCGGCCACCTTGCTGCACCGCTAGCGCCAGGAGATAAACGTCGCTCACCTGGGGGAGCCGGGGAGCCGGGGAGCAGGGGAGCAGGGTACGGCATTCCAGGCAATGCGCCCGCCCTCGAGGATGCTGATAAGGTCTGGCCAGAAATCGACCTGCCCGTTGGTTCCAACCCAAGAGCTCCGGCATTCACGCCGGGTGCAATGGCCTTTTGCTGCATCGCTTCGAGCCAACTGGCGTTGATCAGCCGTCAGGTAGCCACGTTCACCAGCCTGCTGTTTTAACCACGCTACTAAATCCGGATCGATCAAGATCGTCAGAGGCTGGCACAGTAGTAATCTCATTCATGACGATCCGTCTTTCGCATCGAAATGACCTGGATCGTTTCTTCGATTTCGGTGTGCGCAATCCCCCCCCGATTCTGAACAACCCCTCGTGGAAAACCGCGCCTCATCGTCGGGGCAGCGCGTATCCGGGCGCGTCAAGGTATGCCCTGCGAACCCCGTGACGTATCAGCATGGTCAGGCCCGTGCTTCTTCAGGTTGGCTGGCTGCTTTGCATGGTTCCAAGTGAAATCCCTCGATCGGCATGGACGGCCGTCTCTACTGCAGGGATCGCTACTCCCTGGCCGGCACCTCCGTGGCAAGCGCTGCCGGAATCGTCGGCATCAGATTCTCAAAAGCATCCCATCGCCGTAGGTTGGACTGAGCTTGCCAAGCCCGAGATCCCAAGACGAGGCGGCCAGGAGGCGCCGTAGCTTCGGCTGGGCCGGCAAAGCCCAAGTTCATGGACCCGGCGGGAAGTGTGTGGAAGTGGAAGAATGCGAGAAGGATACCTTGGTGTTGGGCTTCGGGGGCTCAGCCCAACCTACACGGCTTACATGCCTACACTCCCAGGAGTTTCTTGGCCTTTCACTAATAATCAACGACTTACATCTTTTAGGCCAGGAAGGTCCGTCAGATCAATACCTGAT
This sequence comes from Candidatus Accumulibacter cognatus, assembly GCA_013414765.1. GTDB lineage: Bacteria > Pseudomonadota > Gammaproteobacteria > Burkholderiales > Rhodocyclaceae > Accumulibacter > Accumulibacter cognatus. The sequence continues at coordinate 1,640,143 of CP058708.1, read as the reverse complement.
GACGAGCTTTCGCACCCGGCACCGCCTGCAGCAGGAGCGCGTGATCCAGTGTCAGCAAGCGGCGCGAGTCGCTTTGGCAAGGCTAGCTTTTCTTGCGATCGGCGACGCCCTTCTTGCGGCCGGGGGTACGCGCTCTTGGGGGCGGCGCTCGGGGTCTCCGGAGCCTCGTCATCCGTCTCGATCGGGCCGCCGTGCTCTTGCGGAGTCTGATCGGCTTGCCGATGTGCTGCCGCCAGGGCTTCTTCGAGCTGTCTCCGGCGTTGTTCCTCTTCTTGCTGGAAGGATGCCATCCGTTGTCGCTGCTCTTCGCGGGTCCTGGCCCAGGCCTCTTCCATTCGCTGCTGCTCTTCATCCAGCGCAGGGAAGGGGGCCGTGGGAGCCGGGGACGATGAAAAAACCGGCGGCGCCGTGGGGGTTGGGGGAGCGGGAGAATCCGGGAAGCTTGGGGGTGCCATGTCCATCTGCGCTGTCGTCTGGCGGGCGCTTACGCCGTCCGGTGCCGCTTTCGGGGCTTTGCCATAGGCCTCGGGGTTGAGCAACTGGCCTTTCTCAAAATGGCCTGCCCCTTTTTTCTCTTCGACCGGGCGTCTGAGCTGATGGATGAGCGGATCGTCGCGATCCGCCAGAACGAGGTAGCTGACCTCCCGGCCCGGTTCGCCGTAAACGGTGAACGCGGTGAAGTTGCGATTCCACTCGTAAGCGGTCAGGAACGGCTTGCCGCCGATCGCGGTCAGGCTGACCGTGGCGTCTTCCTCCCTGGTCAACGCGGCGAAGTAGGAGGGCATCTTGACGGTTCCCTTGCCCGCGGCGTCGAGCTGCACCTTGCCTCGGTACAGGCAGAGGTCTTCGGGCGATTCGACGAAACTGTGGCGCAGCGTCTTGTTTTCGGGATCGAGCGGGTGGTCGATCAGGAAGGTGCCGCTGCCTTTCGAGAGGACGCCGTTGACGTGGAGGTTGCCGTTGACTTGGACGTTGCCGACGAAGTAACCAGCCCATTTTGGTCCAATGCCGTCAACGTGACTGTACAGGCCGTACTTGCCGCCAGTGCCTGTTCCGGTCGCATCGATTCTCAGGCCAACGACATCACCCTTGCCGTTGCTGTCGGTGTTGACCACAATGCCCTCGGTTCGGTCGGTTGAGTCCGCTGGACTTTCAGCAGCGAAGTATGCCGCCCGCTTCGGGCCGGCACCTGTTGCAGAACAACTGAGCGCCTCTTTCCATCCGCTTCCTTCGCCGGTTGCAAATGCTCGAATGCCGGAAACGGACCCGGAACCTTTGCTCTGGGCAAGGGCTTCGAGTGCGAGTGTGCTGTCCGTGGAATCCGTGCTGCCATCCGCGCGAAACGCGCCGGCCAGCTTGTGACCAGCACCGTAGGCGTGGGCCGAAACGGCGCATTTCTGCCCCGTGCCAGCGCCGCCTGAACTGGCGACGATCGCGATCGGCTCCCCGCTCCCGTCGTTCAGCACCTCGGCCCAGACGCCATAGGTACCGTCGGCGGAACCGCCGCCAATTGCGCGGAACACGCCAGCGGTCTTTCGGCCGGCACCCTCGGCGTGGGCAACGAGGCCATTCTTGGGCCCTGTTCCAGGCCCGCCGGCGCTTGTTCTGAACGCAGTCGTGTCGCCGGTCCCAGCGCTGCTGGCAATCGCCCGAAGTCCTTCCGTGACGTCGGCCGTACCAGCATTGCGGTTATAGGAATAAAACTGCCCGCCATACTTGTGCCCTGACCCATCGACGGTACAGACCATACCCTCCTTTTGCCCCGCTCCGGAGCCTCCTGAGTTTACCGAAAGAGCTCGAACGTTACCCGTTCCATCGCTGCCCGCGCCAGCGCTAAGTGCATTGGTGGAGGCTGGTGAGCCGGCTGGACTGGATGCATTGAACTGCCCAGCGAACTTGTCGCCAGCTCCACTCACCTCACTGACGACCCCGATCTTCAACCCGCTTCCCGAGCCGGACAGGCCCGTCCATAGACCCATCACCACGCCAGAACCTTCGCTGCTGGCATCGGCGTGCAGCGCCTGGGTGAAGTCCGAGCCGGCTCCGCTCGTCGCGCTGAAGTAGCCGGCGTGCTTTTCGCCCGTGCCGCTCACCCTGCTGGTGATTCCATGTTTCCCGCCACTACCGCTGCCCGCCGCACTGACATCGACAGCGGTGACGTTGCCGCTGCCATCGCTGGACGTTGTCGCGAGGGTCGCAAACGCAATGCCTGCCGGGCCGTCATCGGACCTCAGCGAGAGTCTGCTCAGCGGCTGCGGCATGGTTCCCAGACCGACATTGCCAGCATGCAGCTGCAAGTTGCCGACTATCGTTCCACCCGTGCTCGCCAGCGCACCGACATCCGCCGCCGTCGTCCCGTGCGGATTGCTGCCGCCATCGAGACTCAGCGAGCTGTGCCGGATCTGCGCGCCATCGCCGCCGGAGTGGTCGTGAGCATCGCCGTGGGTGACCAGCTTGCCGCGAGCGCCGGCACTCAGCTTGCTCTCCTCGACGGCACCGTCCGCGAGCTTGTCGGTCGTCACCGCAGCCGGCGCCAGTGCCGCGCCGGCGATTTGCCGCCCGTCAGGGAATACATCGCCGAGATTGCCGGGAAGGTTGCCGCCAGCGGTCAGCGTGAAGTGCGCCAGGCGGATCACGCTCCCATCACCCGCCGGCGCCGTGGTGGACGCCAGGACCTGCGGCCTTTCCATGGTACGGGTGTCGCCCGTGACGCCGGTGGCGGTACTGGGATCGCTTCCCTCTTCGTGGTAGGCGATCGTGACATGGACCGTCGCCCCGGCAGGGAAAGCCGCCGAGTCGCTCAGGCTGACGATGCGGCTGTCGAGCAATACCAGCTCGCGTCCGCCGCGATCGATGGCCATTCCGGGCTGGATGGTGATCTCCCGGTCGCCGCTCCTGCTGACCGCCAGGCCGTCGGCGACGCCGTAGTCGTGCAGCGCCGCGTTGTGCCGGCGGCGCATCGCCAGATGGTATTGCTGTTCGTCGGTGAAATCCGACTCGACCAGGAACTGGTGATTGAAATAGTGCAAACGCTTGATATCAGCCATGGTGGTCCTTGCCTCTCGGGTTAATGGGCGAGATCGCCGAGCAGCGTGTCGACGCCGATCTGGGAGTGCACGCCGATCTGCATCGTGGTGTGCGCGGGATGGTAGTCATAGGCGGTGTGGGCCGGCTTCTCGAGGTCGATCAGGGCCCGGATGATCTGGTTCTGGCGCTGCAGGGTGGCCGGATCGGGATTGGGGATCGTCACATGCACCCGGAAGTAGTGCGGCGCATTCCCGTTGAGCTGGGTATCGACGCCGACGGTCGAATGGTCGCCGATCTGGAAGACGGTGTTCCCGCCTTCCGAGATTTCCGGGTCCAGGCCCGTATAGATCTTCAGCAGCTCGATCAGATTCTGCTTCGTGCCACGGCGCCGATACAGCGGAACGATTCTGGCGAGGAACTCCCTTTTCTGCTCTTCGCGCCAGTCGGCACGCAGTCCCAGCGCCACCCAGCCGGCCAGCCAGTCGAGAAACTCGCGCGGCGTCGTCAGTGGATCGAAGAGCTGCGGGATGACGGCGATGATCTGTTCCAGCCCCCGGCGAGGTTCGTTTTCGCTGCCGTCGAGACCCGTCAGGACCTGCTCGAAGGCGAGCAGAAAGCGACCCAGCAACGGGTCTTCGGAGAAGATGGCCGGCAGATACTCGAGATAGCTGCTGGTCCGCCTGGCGTCGATCGTCATCATCCCTTCTCCTGGATCGTCACGGCCATCGCGGTCAGCGTCCGTGTGCTGACCAGTTCGTGGGGCTTGACTGTCAGACCGATCTGCTTGCCTTGCGCGTCGTGGATCAGGCGCGCGGAATCGTTGCTGGCCAGCATGACCTCGGTCACATAATCGACTCCCGGCAATTGATCGAGCAGCTGGTAGATTTCGGAGACGAAGACATTGCGCCCGAAAGGCCAGCCGGTCTGTTGCTCCCCGCCGCGCAGCGGATCGAGAAAAGCACGCAGGGCGGTGGCGGCGCGCGGCAACAGCCCGCCGGGCTCGGCATCGGGTAGCGGAACCATCGTTGCCTCGATATCCACCGGCACGGATTGTGGGCCGAGGACATGGACAAAGGTCGTCAGCAGCCGGCGTGGCTCGAGGTAGGCTGCCACCGCCTCGATCACCGAACTCAGGTCGCCGTCGTGCCGGGGCACGACGATTAGGCTGACATGGCCCGGCTGCTCGGCTTCGAAGTCGATCAGCGCGTTGCGCCGCGGCAGGCAGCGGACGCGGGCGACGCGTGCATCGGCCGCGAGCGCCAGCGCTTCGAAGTCATCGCAGGAGACCGCCCGGTCCTGGCGCCTGAGCGCCTGGACGCTGGCGCGGATATCGGCCGCCAGGGCTTCCGGGGTCATCCCCGAAGGCGTCCAGTCCTTGCCGTTGAGCAGCTTCAGAAAAGTACGGAGGTTGTCGTCACTCACCCGGTTCAGCCGGTAAATCAGCATCTCGGACAACCAGGCGAACAGCTCGATCAGGGTGATGCCGGGGTCGGACGGATTGTGATTGGTCCATTCCGGCGCGTAGCCGGGGATCAGCGTGCGCGCTTCCTCGACCAGGTCGGCATAGCGGCGATCGTCGAGATCGGGGAGGGTCAGCGGCATGGCGATCAGGTTTCCGCGAAGGTCAAACGAATGTCATGGATGCCGGAGTAAACCAGGAAACGGCCGCTTGCCAGCGCACCCGGACGTTCCTCGCTCTCGGTGACTTGCAGGCTGCGCAGATGGTCGACCCCCGGTACTGCTTCGAGCAGCGCGTAGAGGTCCGAACGATGCGGCTTGCGGCCGAAATCCCAGCCCTTGCGATCGAGCCCGCCGGTCAAGGGGTGCAGGAAGCGGGCCAGCGTCTGCGCCACCTCGCTTTCCACCGCGCTGGCGCCCTCAAGGGAAAGCAGCGCCAGTTCGACGGAGACGTCGACGCGCACGTACTCGGGTCCGACGACGACCAGATCGGCTGTTGGAATGCGGCGTTGATCGAGGTAGTGCCTGACCTCGTCGAGGAGTGTCAGGCTCGGCAGGGGCTTGGCATCGCGCGTGCGAGGCACGACGATCAGGCTGACGGTACCCGGCCAGGAGCGCAGGGCAGCGGGGTCGCGGGCCAGATCGTGGAGCGGGACGCAGCGGGCGCGCGCCACTGCCGGCGAGGCCAGCACCGCCAGGTCCTGGTAATCCTCGATGCTGACCGCGCGCTGCCGATGACACAGGGCGCGCGGCGCGCGTTGCCGCAGCGAATCCAGCGTTTCCGCTTCGGCACCACCCAGCGCCGGTTCCAGGTTGCTCACCTGGTTCACATACGGGACGGTGGTCTTCAACTGCACAATGGCATTCGCCGGCCGGTTGCCGACGACGCCGCCGCCGGTCCGGTAGTGGGCCAGGCGGACATTGCCGGTACCGGCCGGCGGGATGAGGCCGTTGCGGCCATTGCCGAAGCGAATTTCGCCGCTCAGGGCGTCAAGAACGTAGTGCCGGTCGCGCGGACCCGATCCATAAAAGTCGGCTACCGGCCGCCAGCGTACCCAGATCTCGGGCGGCCGGCCGCCCGCTCCTTCAGTGATCGTGATCGCAGCGTCGCCGCTGGCTTGCTGGATCAGCGTCTGTTCGGCGTTGGCCGGCAGTTCGCGTTCACGCACTTCGAGGCGTTCGTCAGCCAGCAGGGGCGTGCGGATCGTACGAAAACGCTGGTTTTCGCTGCCATCGCTCGAACCGAGGATTTCGTTGCGCACGGTGACGGCCTGCAAGGCCATCGTCGTGTTGAAGAGCACGCGGCTCAGATGCGGTGCCAGCGGGTAGTCGCCGCTTTCCCAGCGGGCGCGTAACCAGTACGCCTGCCGGGCAAACTCGGCACGGCTGGAAAAATCGCTGGGCGCCAGCCATTCGAGCAGACCCGAGCGGGTGAAGTTTTCCGAGCCATCCTGAACCTTCAGATCGCTCCACTGCATCCCGTTCCAGTACGCCCAGGCAAGCCGCAAGGGATCGGCCGAGTGCGCTGCCGGGGAAGGGGCGCTGGCCTCGCCGTACTTCAACTCGGCACTGGCGAGGTACAGGCTGAGCTTGCGATTGGGAAAGTCGCGACGCGCCGCGGGCAGGGTGAAACCCAGATAGACCGTTGGCCGCGGTTCGAAGGTGGCCTGAAACGGCTGGAACGGGGTGCTGGGGACGGCAGTGTAGGCAAAATCGTTGTACGTCAGCACTGCTTCGAGCGGCGTTGTTCGGGCCAGCAGGTAGTCGATGCTGAGTCGCCGGATCGAAGGGGGGGAAAAGGTAGCCGGGATGAAGCGATAACCCCGTTCCGGATGTTCCGGATCGACCGGCTCGTAACGGGCTTCCTGGCCATAATCGCCGGCATCGAGGCGTACACGCAGCCAGTATTTCTCGAGGCCATTGAGGGTTGTCCGCTGCGGCGGCTTGCCCAGTTTGCAGGTGATCGTCCCGGACTGGGTCAGGTTCGCGGTGGTATCGACCATATCGTCTGGCGGTACCCACGCCTGGCCGTCCCAGTAGTCCCAGGCAAGCTCGAGATCTTCCGACGCGCGGGTCGCTGGAATGGGTGGCTTTTTGGCCTCCCTGGGATTGGTCAGCTCGATGCGCAGGGTGATCGTACTGCCCGCTTCAGCAAAGGCCCGAGCACGCGCCAGATACAGCGTATCGCCGAAGCGGGGCTTGTCGCCGAAAGGAAAGAAATCCTTGCCCAGGTCGACCGGAAGCTGGTTGGCGAAGGCTACGTCGGCGGCCAGGCCGGTCGCTCCGAGAGTGACTTGTGCGCTGAGAGACGCGATCTCAGGCAAGTGGCTGGCGCGCACCCTCCCGGCCTGAAAAGCGTCAGCAGGCGTGATCGGCGTCAGCAGACGGCATCGCAGCCAGCGGCTGGTCTGGTTGGCGAGACGCTGCTCGGCGATCGGAAAGGCGTGCAGGCCGGCAGTCAGCACGACATCGCCGTTGCGCGTCAGCGCTTCGGTCTGATCGACGGGTGCGAGCGGGCAGCCCTCCTTGCCGTCCCAGATTTCCCATTGCACGGTACGGGGATCGGGAGCCGGGTTCTCGCTCGTCAGTTCGAAGGTCAGGCGCAATTCCTGCAGATCGGATCGTCCGAACAACGCGTCGTCGCCGAGATAGAGGACATGCTCGAGCGCCCGGTTGCCCGCGAAGACCGGAATGGCGATTGCCGCTGGTGTGTTCAGCCAAGAGCTGTGGTCGGCATAGCGATCGACTTCCGGTTCGCGGACAAACAGGCAGGAAAGCTGCGCTGCGCCAACCACCAGTTCACCTGTGGTCTCGAACAACACCGGCTCGTTCTCGCCTTCGGCCGGTGGCGAGGCGACCTGGGTCCCGCTCGGCACAATCGCCTCGGTGGTGCTGCCGGGCGCCAGCGAGAAGGTGAGCGGAACCCGGGCGGGTTGCGGTGGCAAGCATGTCTCGCCGAGCAGGTCGAGAAAGGCGAGGAGGTTCTTGTCCGGAACCTGGTTGAGCCGTTGCAGGATGATTTCGGCAAAGCGACTGAAGATGCCAATCAGCGCCGTCCCCAGAGGATCACTTCGGATCTGTCCGGTCTCGGGATCGGTATATTGCTCGTGCCAGTCAGGTGCATAAATAGCCAGCAACTCGCGCAGCTGTCCGGAAATCGCGGCAGCTGTACGCGGATCGATGGGCGGAGCCGTTTTGATCATCCGCTCGTGCTCCTGTCCAGATAGAACGGATAGACCAGGTTGAAGGCGTTATTGGTGGCGCGTACCTCATAGTCGATGCTGATCAGCAGCACCTCGCCACCTTCGGCCGCCTGCACCTGGATGTCGAGCACATCGATACGCGGCTCGAACAGCAGCAGGGCCTGGCGGATGGCCTGCGTCACCCTGCCGGCGGTAGAGGCGCTATTGATCTCGAAAACCAGGTCGTAAATGCCGCAGCCGAAATCCGGACGCATCACGCGTTCACCCTTGGCCGTGCCAAGGATGATCCAGATCGACTGACGCACGCTCTCCTCGTACTCGGCGTGGTTGAAGAAGCCAAGTTCATCGAGTGTGAGGGGGAATCCCCAACCAACGCCAAGAAATGGTTTCGACATGGGCCTTCCTAACCGATGAATACCGTACCCACGGCGATGACCTGGCCAGCCGGCAGGTCCGCGGGATCGTTGCAGGTGGTCGCGGGGTCACCGTTGCGCGCGGCCATCTTGCCGTTGATTTTCACTGTCGGGCTGCCGATCCGGATGCTTGCCCGATTGCCCGGAGGTTTCTGAAAAGCGGTTCCGGGCGGCGTCGGCAGATGGGGAGGCGTGTTGTCGGCCGTGCTGTCCACGGTCGCCGCCGGCTTCCCCTGGATGTTGACGTCGCTGCTCAGATTGCCGTTGATGATGCCGGTAAAAGGGTGCGGCAAGGGCGTCGGCACCGGTGGTGTACCCGGGACGATGACGATATGCGTGTCGGTGGCGACGATCCGGTCGCCCTGTTTGGCGGCAGGCTGGCCCATGATTCAGTTGATATTGACGGTTGCACCCTGGATGTTCAGCGTTGCGCTGGCGGTCACGTCGATTCCCACCCCAGCCTCGAGGCTGGTATCGGCGGAGGACTTGATTTCCACCTTCCGGGCATCGAGCTTGATCGTTCCCTGTGGCGCCAACAAGCTGATGTCCTTGTCGCTGGTAATGGTGATCGTGTTGGTCGCGGTGTCGAAAACGATGCTGTTCCTTTCACTCTTGTCGATGATTTCGATCTTTTCCTTGCCGTCCTCGTCGTTGAGGCGAACCAGATGGCCGCTGCGCGATCGGATCAGGCGCAAGGCATTCTGGCCGTCGGCGTTGTCGGCCGGGGGTTTGTCCTTGCCGTTCCACAGGCCGCCGAGTACATAGGGAAAACGCAGGTCGCCCTGTTCGAAGGCGACCAGCACCTCATCGTCCACTTCCGGCAGGAAGTACCAACCGCGCCCGCTGCCGGCCATCGGCGTGGCGATCCTCGCCCAGGCGCTCTCGTCGGCGTCGCTCAGCCAGGGGAACCTGAGCTTGACCCGTCCGAGCCCGTCGGGATCCTGATTATTGGTCACCACGCCAAACACCACGCCGGCGATGCGGGTGGCGTCGCCATGCTCGACAAGCAGGTTGAAGAAGCTCACGTCGCGTTCCTCCTGACGGTGAAACGGGTCAGATAACCCTGGTGGGGCGTATAGCCATGGTTCGCCGAGACGACATAGTACGGGCCGCTGAAACGTTGACCGAGTCCGTCGATCCTGATGACTGCGCCGGCCCGCAAGTCAGTGCGTCCCCGGCACGCTCCTTCACCCTCGATCAGTTCCAGTACGTCGCGATTGAAGCGGGCCTTGGCCAGTTGATCGGCTTCGGCCTGGGTAGCCACCGGCTGCCGGCTGATCAATGCGACGGCAGCGCCGAAGGCGCTGTTCGCGAGAGCCGCGCCAGTCTGCCGGCCGCCCATCGTCGAGACTTCTGCCCCGACCCTGGCTTGGCCGATGATCTCCTGCTTGTCCTTGATGTTCCAGCCGCGTACCTCGACTTCGCTGACCTGGCCCGCCGCAGAAAGCCGCGGGTAGAACACCAGCAGGTCGTCGTTCAGCGTCAGGGTCATGATTTCACTCGCCGCGTTGGCTACCGGCCGGAAAAACAGCGTCTTGTCATCGACGCTGACTTCGTATTCGATCCGGCGAGCGCGCTCCTGAAGAAACGCCAGATCGCTCTGGCCGGCCTGGAGCACGTAGTCATGGACGACACGGCTGTCGCTGGTCTGCGCAATCAGCCCCGCTTCGCCGGCGATTTGCGCGGCGATATCGCTGTCTTTCTGCTGCACGAAGGTGCGCACCTTGCGACCCCGTTGCAGGCGGTGGCGGCGGTCATAACCACGCACCGTCAGATGAGGCAGGCGGTCGGCCACGAATTCGAGTTCCAGTGCGGTAATCTCGCCCTTGATCAGGCTGGCCAGATCGTCCACATAGCCCAGCCTGACTTCGGCCACCTGGCCAACGGCAAACAGATTCCGGTCGTCGATCCAGGCCAGGAGCTGATCGTCGTGCTCCGAACCGGCCAGTTCAATGGCGAACATGCTCGGCAGCTCGACGCTGTCGTCGACCTCGACAGCGATGACCTGCGTTGCGACAGTATTGGACAGGGGAGATCCGTTGACGGTGATCTCGAAATCGGCGACCAGCGGGCTGCGTGGATTGGCGAGGGGCATCGTTGCTCTTCCTCAGCCGCGCCTGGGAATCGTCAGCGTTCGACCGACGTCCAGATGGCGCGGATCGTCCAGGTTGTTGGCC